>NZ_SPQO01000018.1 GCF_004570325.1 Mycobacterium sp. PS03-16
GATCTCGCTCCGGCACCGCTGGCTCCGCCCGCGCCGGTCCCCCCGGCCCCGCCGGCCGACGGCGCGGTCGTCGCCGCCGAGAACTGGGACGTCGCGGCCCCGCCGGCACCCGACGCACCGCAGACCTGGTCGTTGAACGGCGCTCCGCTTCCGATGCAGCCGGCGCCCGTGCCGCCAGCTCCGGCTCCCGCGCCGGCTCCGGCTCCCGCGCCGGCTCCGGCTCCGGCCCCGGTCGCCGCCCCGGATCCGCTGGCCCCGCTCAACGCGGTCAACGTCCCGCAGCCGGTCTTCGACGCCGCCAACCAGGCGGTCAGCGGTGAGGTCCCGGCGATGCCGGCCGGCCTGCCGCCGGTGCCCGCCGAGATTCCGCACCTCGCAAGCCCGGAGAACCTGCCGCCCGGCACGACGGTCAACCCGGCTCAGGTCCCCGGCCAGAGCCCGAACGTCACCTACCTCAAGGAGCTGTGGCACGCGATCCAGACCCAGGAGGTCTCGGGTGCGGATGCGCTGCTGGCGCTGACCCAGCGTCCGCTCACCACCCCGGACACCCCGGGTGGCGCGGCGCCGATCCCCGTCGGCACGCCGCCGGCCCCGGCGCCCGCCCCGGGCGCACCGGTGCCGGCGCCCGCTCCGGTCCTGCCGCCCGCCTGATCGGGCTCAGGCCGAGTTCACCCACTCGTCGGAGCCGTCACCGAAGAACTGGTGCTTCCACACCGGAATCCGGTCCTTGACGACGTCGACGAGACGGGCACAGGTGTCGAACGCCGCCCTGCGATGGTCCGCTGCCACAGCGGCCACCAGGGCGGCGTCGCCTATCTCCAAGGGCCCGACGCGGTGGCTGACCGCGATGGCCCGCACACCGTCGGCCTCGGCCGCGACCTCCGCGGCCACCTCGGCTAGCACCGCCTCGGCGCTCGGATGCGCCGAGTACTCCAGCCGGGTGACGCCGCGGCCGCCGTCGTGGTCGCGCACCACTCCCGAGAAGCCGACCACCGCGCCGGCGGACTGGTGGGCCACCAACTCTTCGTGCTCGGCCAGGTCGATCGGATCCTCGGTGACGGCGGCGCGCAGCACGACGGGGTTCATCGCGGGTGATCCTTTCCGGCCAGTTGGTCGAGGGCATGGTCGAGGATGCCGGCGAGCACGGACAGCCCGTCCTTGACCCCGCCGGGCGATCCCGGCAGGTTCACGATCAGCGTCCGTCCGGCCACGCCGCAGAGCCCCCGGGACAGGACGGCGGTCGGCACCCTCGGCAGCCCGGCCCGCCGGATGGCCTCGGCCAGTCCCGGGATCTCGTAGTCGAGCACCGCGGCGGTGGCCTGCGGGGTGGCGTCGGTGGGCGAGATGCCGGTGCCGCCGGAGGTGATGAGGATGTCGACGCCGTCGGCGACCGCGGTGCGCAGCGCCGGCCCGACCGGGTCACCGTCAGCGACGACGACCGGGGCCGGCGTGGCGATTCCCCGGTCGGTGAGCCAGGCGACGATGAGCGGGCCGGTGCGGTCCTCGTAGATCCCGGCCGCGGCGCGGGTGGAGGCGATGACGACCCGGCCGGTGCGGGTGCTCACGTCGGGGTCCAGGTGCCGGTCTTACCGCCCTCTTTGCGCAGCACCGCGATGCCGTCGATGCGGGCGGCCGGATCGACGGCCTTGATCATGTCGTAGACGGTCAGCGCGGCCACGCTCACCGCGGTCAGCGCTTCCATCTCCACGCCGGTGCGGTCGGTGGTCCGCACGGCGGCGGTGATGCGCACCTGCTGGTCGCCGATCTCGAAATCGACGTCGACCCCGGTCAGCGCGAGCTGGTGGCACAGCGGGATGAGCTCACTGGTGCGTTTGGCGGCCATGATGCCCGCCACCCGGGCCGTCGCCAGCGCATCGCCCTTGGGCAGCCCGGCCGAAGCGATCAGCGCGACGACGTCCGGGCGGGTGTGCAGCGTGCCCGCCGCCACGGCGGTCCGTTTGGTGACGTCCTTGGCGCTGACGTCGACCATGTGTGCGGCACCCGACTCGTCGACGTGGGAGAGTCGTGGCAGATCAGGCGAGTGCCCGGCGGTCACTTACTTGTTGACGACCGTGACGGGGTGCGTGTACGGAAGCTCATCGGCCGGCAGCGGGAACGTGATGTCACCGAAGGGGGACAGTGCGCCGGTGCGGTCGGCGGCGAGCTCGCTGACGGCGTGCTCGTCGCCGTCGAGGTGCACGGGCCACCCGTTGTCGACGTAGTGCTTCTTCGATTTCTTGTCAGCCACGCCCTCATTGTGGCAAATGCCGCGCCCGATGGTGCGGTTGGGCGGCTGCTTTACGCTGGTCAGCAATGACCGAACACACTCCGCCCGCGGGCCGGAGCGACGCGACCCGGGGCCCGTCAGGCGTCCCGTTGGCCGCCTGGTTGGCCCACCTCCCCGACGAGCGGCTCATCCGGCTGCTGGAGGTGCGGCCCGACCTGACGCAGCCGCCGCCGGGCACCATCGCCGCGCTGGCGGCGCGCGCCACGTCGCGGCAATCGGTCAAGGCCGCCACCGACGAGCTGGACTTCCTGCGGCTGGCGGTGCTCGACGCGCTGCTGGTGCTGCACGCCGACACCACCGCGGTGCCGCTGACCAAGCTGGTCGAACTGCTCGGCGAGCGCGCGGCCGAGGCGGACGTGGCGGTGGCTGTCGACGACCTGCGGGCGCGAGCGCTGGTGTGGGGGGACGACGACGCGGTGCGGGTGGCCGCGGAAGCGGCGTCCGGGCTGCCGTGGTACCCCGGCCAGGCGGTGGTGGAGATCCCGACGCTGACCTCTGAGGAAGTCGCCGGAGCGCTGGCCGGCCTGGACACCGCCCAGCGGGATCTGCTGGACCGGCTGCTGGAGGGATCCCCGGTGGGGCGCACCCGCGACGCCGCACCCGGAACCCCCGCCGACCGTCCCGTGCAGCGGCTGCTGGCCGCGGGGCTGTTACGCCACCTCGACACCGACACCGTGATCCTCCCCCGGATCGTCGGGCAGGTGATGCGCGGCGAGACGCCGGGGCCGGTCGAGCTCACCCCGCCCGACGCTGTCGCGTCGACCACCGCGCAGGCCGACGTCGACGCGGTGGCGGCCGGCGCAGCGATCGATCTGCTGCGCGAGGTCGACGTGCTGCTCGAGACGCTGTCGAGCGCGCCGGTGCCCGAGTTGCGCAGCGGCGGCCTCGGCGTCCGCGACGTCAAGAGACTCACCAAGGCCACCGGCATCGACGATGCCCGGCTCGGCCTGATCCTCGAGATCGCCGCGGCCGGCGGCCTGATCGCGGCCGGCGTCCCCGAACCCGACCCGGGTGACGGCACGGGCACGTTCTGGGCGCCGACGGTGGCTGCCGACCGGTTCATCGAGTCCCCGACCTCGGTGCGCTGGCACCTGATGGCGTCGACATGGCTGGACCTGCCCGGCCGCCCCGGTCTCATCGGCAGCCGCGGACCCGACGGGAAGCCTTATGCAGCGCTGTCGGATTCGCTGTACTCCACGGCCGCGCCGCTGGATCGCCGGCTGCTGCTCGGCGTGCTGGCCGACCTGCCGCCGGGTGCGGGCGCCGACGCGGCGACCGCGTCGCGGGCGATGATCTGGCGCCGGCCGCGGTGGGCGGTGCGGCTGCAGCCCGAACCGGTCGCCGGCCTGCTCACCGAGGCCCACGCGCTGGGCCTGGTCGGCCGCGGCGCCATCGCCTCGCCGGCCCGCCGGATGCTCGCCGGCGAGCCCGTCGAGGACGTGGTCGCGGCGATGGCCAAGGTGCTGCCCGCGCCCATCGACCACTTCCTCGTACAGGCCGACCTGACCGTTGTCGTCCCGGGCCCGCTCGAACGCGACCTCGCCGAACAGCTCTCGGCGGTGGCCGCCGTCGAATCCGCCGGGGCGGCAATGGTGTACCGGGTCAGCGAGGCCTCGATCCGCCGGGCCCTGGACACCGGCAAGACCGCCAGCGAGCTGCACGCGTTCTTCGGGAGGCATTCGAAGACGCCGGTCCCGCAGGGGTTGACGTACCTGATCGACGACGTGGCCCGGCGCCACGGGCAGCTGCGCGTCGGGATCGCCGCCGCGTTCGTGCGGTGCGAGGATCCGGCACTGCTGGCCCAAGCGGTGGGCGCCCCGGCCACCGAGGCCGTCGAGCTGCGCCTGCTGGCCCCGACGGTCGCGGTGTCGCAGGCCCCGATCGCCGATGTGCTGGCCGCGTTGCGCGCCGCCGGGCTGGCCCCCGCCGCCGAGGACTCCTCGGGCGCGATCGTCGACATCCGGGCGCGCGGCGCGCGGGTGGCGGCCCCGCCCCGGCGGCGGGTCTACCGGCAGGCCGCGGCCCCGACGGGCCAGACGCTCAGCGCGATCGTCGCGGTGCTGCGTCGGGTGGCCGCCGCGCCGACCGGGAACATGCGGCTCGATCCGGGCGTTGCGATAACGCAGCTGCAGGAAGCGGCCCAGCGGCAGACATCGGTGGTGATCGGCTACGTCGACCCGGCCGGAGTGGCCACCCAGCGGGTCGTGGCCCCGGTCAACGTCCGCGGCGGGCAGCTGACGGCCTATGACCCGGCATCCGGGCGCGTGCGCGAATTCGCCATTCACCGCGTGACCTCGGTGGTGTCGGCCGACGCCGATTGACTCGGAATAATGGGGCGATGAGCTCCGAGGGAGAAGCATGACCTTTCAGCGAGGAACCGGGGCGGATCGCGCATGACTGACGGCCCCCTGATCGTGCAGTCCGACAAGACGGTGCTGCTCGAGGTCGACCACGAACAGGCCGGTGCGGCCCGCGCGGCCATCGCCCCGTTCGCCGAACTCGAGCGCGCGCCCGAGCACGTGCACACCTACCGCATCACGCCGCTGGCGCTGTGGAACGCCCGCGCGGCGGGGCACGACGCCGAGCAGGTGGTCGACGCGCTGGTCAGCTTCTCCCGCTACGCGGTGCCCCAACCGCTGCTCGTCGACATCGTCGACACCATGGGGCGCTACGGCCGGCTGCAGCTGGTCAAGCACCCGGCGCACGGGTTGACGCTGATCAGCCTGGACCGCGCCGTGCTCGAGGAGGTGCTGCGCAACAAGAAGATCGCCCCGATGCTGGGCGCGCGCATCGACGACGACACCGTGGTGGTGCACAACAGCGAACGCGGCCGCGTCAAGCAGATGCTGCTCAAGATCGGCTGGCCGGCCGAGGACCTCGCCGGCTACGTCGACGGCGAGAAGCACCCGATCGATCTGCAGCAGGACGGCTGGCATTTGCGCGACTACCAGGAGATGGCGGCCGACTCGTTCTGGTCGGGCGGGTCCGGTGTGGTGGTGCTGCCGTGCGGGGCCGGTAAGACGCTGGTCGGTGCGGCGGCGATGGCCAAGGCCGGGGCCACCACGCTGATCCTGGTCACCAACACCGTGGCGGGCCGGCAGTGGAAGCGCGAACTGGTGGCGCGCACGTCGCTGACCGAGGAGGAGATCGGCGAGTACTCCGGTGAGCGCAAGGAGATCCGCCCGGTCACCATCGCGACCTACCAGGTGATCACCCGCCGCACCAAGGGCGAGTACCGCCACCTCGAGCTGTTCGACAGCCGCGACTGGGGTCTGATCATCTACGACGAGGTGCACCTGCTGCCCGCGCCGGTGTTCCGGATGACCGCCGATCTGCAGTCGCGGCGCCGGCTCGGGCTGACCGCGACGCTGATCCGCGAGGACGGCCGCGAAGGTGACGTGTTTTCGCTGATCGGGCCGAAGCGCTACGACGCGCCGTGGAAGGACATCGAGGCCCAGGGTTGGATCGCACCGGCCGAGTGCATCGAGGTCCGGGTGACGATGACCGACAACGAGCGGATGCTCTACGCGACGGCCGAACCGGAGGAGCGCTACAAGCTGTGCTCCACCGCGCACACCAAGATCGCGGTGGTGCGCTCGATTCTCGAGAAGCACCGGGGTGAGCAGACGCTGGTGATCGGCGCGTACCTCGACCAGCTCGAGGAACTCGGTCAGGCGCTCGACGCCCCGGTCATCCAGGGGTCGACGAAGAACGCCGACCGCGAGGTGCTGTTCGACCAGTTCCGCCGCGGGGAGATCTCCACCCTGGTGGTGTCCAAGGTCGCGAACTTCTCCATCGATCTGCCGGAAGCGTCTGTGGCCGTGCAGGTCTCTGGCACCTTCGGGTCGCGTCAGGAGGAGGCGCAGCGGCTGGGCCGGCTGCTGCGGCCCAAGCACGACGGCGGCGGGGCGGTGTTCTACTCGGTGGTGTCGCGCGACAGCCTCGACGCCGAGTACGCCGCGCACCGGCAGCGGTTCCTGGCCGAACAGGGCTACGGGTACGTCATCAAGGACGCCGACGATCTGCTGGGCCCGGCCATCTAGTTCACGCGCGGAGCCGTGAGGCGCTAGCCTCGACAACCATGATCGGACGACTGCGCCACGTGGTGCTCGCCGGTGTGGCCGCCGGTGCGGGTGCGCTCGCGCTGGCAGCCACTGCCGCCGCCCAGCCCGCGCCCCCGCCGGGACCGCCCCCGGTCCCGGGCCAGCCGGTCGCGGTGGCCGCCGAGGGGCCGGTGCCCCCGCCGGCCCCGCCGCCGGTGGGTCCGCCGCCGGTGCCGCAGGTGCAGAACCCGGTCTACGGGTCCGGCGACGGCCCGCTGGGCTTCCTGCGCGACGCGTGGCATCAGGCCCGCGACCCGTACGGGATGGGCATGCCCGGCGGAACGCCGGTGATCACGCCTCCCCCGCCGGGCGCCGGTCCCCCGCCGCCGCTGCCGCCCGGGTACACGTCGTTCACCGCGCCGGAGTCGTCCACTCCGGCTCTCGCGCCGGAGCCGGGGGCAGAGCCGGCCGGACCGCCGCTGCCCCGGGGCTACTACCCGCTCGACGGGCCGCCGCCGCCCGGTTACTTCGACGCGCCGCCGGCTCCGGCCGCCCCGCCGGCACCACCCGCACCGCCGAAGATCATCGCCGGGCGCTGATCGCGCGTCAGGTGTAGGGGCCGACGGCCTTCACGACGGTCAGCAGCACCACCGAGTCCTCGAGCGCGGCCAGGTCGTGCCGGGCTTTCGGGATGACGATGAGGTCGCCGGCCGAGCCTTCCCAGTGCGACGTGCCGTCGCCCAGCCGGACCCGGCCCTGCACCACGTAGAGCGTGGCCTCCTCCGGCGCTTCGTGCTCGTCGAGCCCGTTGCCCCCGGCCAGCGCGATCAGCGTCTGCCGCAGCGAGTGTTCGTGCCCGCCGTACACCGTGTGCGCGCTGCGGCCGCTGTTGTGCGACCGAGCCAGTTCGAGGTGTTCGCGGGCCAATGCGGTGAGGGAGATTTTCTCCATGGGTGGATGATTTCCCACTCCGGGCCGATGCAATCGCAATCAGACGTTCGCGGTGGACAGCTGCGCCTTGACCGTGCGGGACAGGTCGTCGGCGAGGATCTCCGGTGCGCCGGCGAGCAGCCCGGCGACCGCCTGCTTGGCGACCAGCGCCGGATCGATCTTCTGATCGGCCGGAATGTAGCTGACCATGTCGGTGTCCATGTATCCGACGTGCAGCGCCGCGACGTGGATGTTGCGCGGCGCCAGTTCGGCGCGCAGCGCGTCGGTGAGCGCCCACGCGGCGGCCTTGGCGGCGGAGTACGCGCCGGAGGTGGGCGGATGAACCCAGGCCAGCACCGACAGGACGTTGAGGATCGCACCGCCGCCGTTGCCCTCGATGATCGGTACGAACGCCCGCGCCATGGCCAGCGTGCCGAAGAAGTGGGTGTCCATCTCCAGGCGGATCTCCTCGACCGTCCCGGTCAGCAGGCCCGCGCGGGTGGAGACGCCCGCGTTGTTCACCAGCACGGTGACGTCTTTCGCCGTCTCGGCGGCGCGCCGCACCGATTCGGGGTCGGTGATGTCGAGCTGGATCGGCACCACACCGGGCAGGTCGATGGTCTCCGGCTTCCTGGCCGCGGCGTAGACCTTGGCGCCGCGGGCGACGAGTTCGGCGGCGAGTTGGCGCCCGAGCCCGCGATTGGCCCCGGTCACCAGGGCGACGATGGTGTTGTCGGTCATGGGAGTGCTCCTCTTCTTCCGATCACGCTCTCCTGTTTCGCGACAACAGCGCGGACGGCGTTTCGCGTCCCGACCGGTGTGAGCCGCTTCCTCGCAGCTGCGAGCGCAGTGGTCGTGGCCGGTGCTGTCAGCCGCCGCGGTGGCCGCCGGTGCGGTACGGATCGTCGGCGGGCAGCCACACCGATTCGTCGCCCAGGCCCAGATCGCCGACACCGGAGGTGAATTCGTCGATCACGGCGTGTACCGCGGGATTGGTCTCCGCACGCCGCCACACCAGAGACCAGGTCCACACCGGTGACGGATTCACCACCGGGCGGCGCACCAGCCCGCGCGGCAGCGGATCGGTCTGCCCCTTCGGGTTGTTGAGGACGGGGCGGCGCAATTGGCGGACGTGCTCGAAGAAGGTCGGCCCGGTGACCCCGCCGTCGTCGGTGCGCATGACGCGCGCTCCGGTGGCCGAGGCGAACTGCTTGCCGTACCGATTCCACGACGACCAGCTGGCGGCGTCGGCGTCCACCAGCACCAGGACCTCGGCGGCGTCGACCGGCTGTTCCCCGCCGTCGACGTCGACGGCGTACAACCGGTCGGCGCCGAGCAGCCGGGCGCCCAGCGACAGCGCCTCGATGTCGGCCTTCTGCACCCAGCAGATCGCGAGGTCGAGGGTGCCGTCGGCGACGCGGGCGGCCTGTGCGTGCGAGGGCATGACCCAGGTGTCGACCCGGACCTGCGCGACACCGGCCGCCCGCTCGGCCCAGTCGGTCGGGCACCAGTTGACGTAGCCGATCCGCACCGGCTCCGACACCGCCAGACCCGTTGCGCGCCTGCGTAGCTGGTCCGCCTGCGCGATGAGCGCGCGGGCGTCGGGCAGCAGCGCGGTCCCGGCGGCGGTCAGGGTGACCGATCGGCGGTCCCGGTCGAACAGCGTCACCTTCAGATCTCGCTCGAGCGCCTTGATCTGCTGGGACAGCGACGGGCCGGCGATGCGCAGCCGTTCGGCCGCCCGGCCGAAGTTCAGCTCCTCGGCGACGGCCACGAAGTAGCGCAGCTGACGCAGCTCCACCGGTGCAGCGTAGTAGGCGAAGCCTTCCACCAGGGAGGTGTTTCGTCCCGGCGCGCGGACATGGCCGGCCCCGGCCGCGCGGTTGAGTCGGGTACCACTTCCGACGAAAGGGATCCCATGAACGCTTCGACACCCGTTGCCATCATCACCGGCGCCTCCCAGGGCATCGGCGCCGGCCTGGTCGCGGCCTACCGCGGGCTGGGCTACGCCGTGGTCGCCAACTCGCGAAGCATCGGTGACAGCGACGACCCCATGGTGCTGACCGTGGCGGGCGACATCGGAGAACCCGGTGTCGGACAACGCATCGCCGACGCCGCACTCGAGCGATTCGGCCGCATCGACACCGTGGTGAACAACGCGGGCATCTTCGTCCCGAAAGCGTTCACCGACTACACCGACGACGATTTCGACGCGGTGAGCGGTGTGAACGTACGCGGGTTCTTCGAGTTGACCCGGGCGGCGCTGGCGGCGATGACCGCCGGGGGTCTCGTCGTCAACATCTCGACCAGCCTGGTGGATCACGCCGATTCCCACGCGCCCTCGGCACTGGCCTCGCTGACGAAGGGCGGGCTCAATGCGGCGACGACGGCGCTGGCCGTCGAGTACGCATCCCGCGACATCCGGGTCAACACGGTGGCGCTCGGCGTCATCGACACCCCGATGCACGACCCGTCCACCCATGCCGCCCTGGCCGGACTCAACCCGATGGGACGGCTCGGCACGGTCGACGACGTCGTCGCGGCGGTGCTCTACCTGCAGTCCGCGACGTTCGTGACCGGTGACATCCTGCATGTGGACGGTGGTCAGAGTGCCGGGCGCTGAGGACAGCACCCGCATCCTCGGCGGTGTGCTCGACGAGTGGAGAGCCGGAATCGATGCGCACGACCCCGCCCGGGTGTCGGCGCTGTTCACCGACGACGCGATCTTCCAGGGTCTGCGCCCGTACACCGTCGGCACGGCCGGTGTCGCGCGGTACTACGACGCGCAGCCATCGGGATTGGCGGTGCGGTACCGGATTCTCGAGACCCGCCGCCCCAGCGCTGACGTGGTCCTCGGTTACCTGGCCGCCGACTTCTCCTTCGCCGACCGGGATCCGCTGCCGCTGCACGTGGCCGTGGTGGTGCTGCGCACCGCGCGGGGCTGGCGGATTGTGTCGTACCAGGCTAGCTCAGTGCCGGGATGACCTGCTTCTCGAACATCTCGATCCCGGAGCGGTCGTAAGCCGCCTCGGGGAAGTACAGAATCGCGTACTCGCAGCCGAGGTCGCGCATCCGGGTCAACTGTTCGATCGCCCGTTCGGGAGTACCGCTGGCCGACGACGGCGTGGTCACGCCCGACAGCATGCCGTCGACGGCGCCCTCGTCGGCCACCGCGACCAGCCGCTCACGCACCCGCTTGACCCGGTCGGCGACGTCGGCCTCGGAGTCACCGATCACGACGTTGAAGTTGGCCGACCGCACGATCGCGTCGAAGTCGGTGCCCACGTCGCGACAGTGGCCGGCCAACACGGTCGACTTGTGCTCGAAGCCCTCGGGATCGGACGTGTAGTTGGTGTACTGCGCGTACTTCGCGGCGATCCGCAGCGTGACCTTCTCGCCTCCGCCGGCGATCCACAGCGGAATACCGCCGTCCTGCAGTGGCTTCGGCTGCACGATCGCGTTGTCCACCTGATAGTGGCTGCCGTTGAGGCTGACCCGGCCGTCGCGCCAGGCGTCGCGCATGATCCGCACGCCCTCGTCGAGCCGGCCCAACCGCACGCCCGCCGTCGGGAAGCCGTAACCGTAAGCGCGCCATTCGTGTTCGTACCATCCGCCACCGATGCCCATCTGCACGCGGCCACCGGAGATGATGTCGACGGTGGCGGCGACCTTCGCGAGATAGGCCGGGTTGCGATAACTCATCGCCGTGCACATCTGGCCGAGTTTGATCCGCGACGTAATCGCCGCGTACGCCGACATCAGCGACCACGCCTCGTGGGTGGCCTCCGTGGTGGGCACCGGGACGGTGTGGAAATGGTCGTACACCCACAGCGAGTCCCACGCGCTGTCGTCGGCGTAGGCGACCAGATCGGACATCACCTGCCAGTGCTCCTCGGCGGGAATGCCGACGAGGTCGAGCCGCCAGCCTTGCGGGATGAACAGACCGAAGCGCATGGCACCCGACTCTAGCCCGCGCGGATGGGCAGCGACTCACATTCCGAGGGCGGCCAGTGCGCCGGTGACGACCGCGGCACGCAGCGCATCGGCGGGGGCGTCCGGGAACTGCAGGCAGCAGTCCTGCAGGCCGCCCAGGGCGATCACGGCGCGCGCCGCCTCGTCGAGCGACGGGTCGGGCCCGAAGAGCAACGCGCACAGGCGCTCCCGCCACGCCAGCATGCTGTCGATGAGGCCGAGGTCGGCGAGCGTGCTCAGCTCGGAGACCACCAGGACGAGATCGGCGCGGTGGCGGTAGTGGTAGTCGAAGTAGCCCTCGAGCAGTTCCCGGGGCGTGAGATCCCGCCGCTTCTCGCAGTCGCGCACATAGCGCTCACCGGCGTCGATCAGCGGCTGCACGATGCTGCGCACCAGGTCTTCGCGCGAGGAGAAGTGGTAGTAGAGCGCGGGTTTGGTGATGCCGAGCCGCGCGGCGATGTCCTGCAGGCTGGTGCGTTGCACTCCCTTGACGGCGAAGAGCTCGCGTGCCACCTCCTGGATCCGCTGGCGGGTGTCCGAACGAGGCATGGTCACGAAGCCACCATAACTGACCGATCGTTAAGTAAGCTGGCGGTGTCGCTTACCGATCGTTAAGTAAGGAGTCCGTCATGAAGGTCCTGGTTTCCGGTGCGAGCGTCGCCGGTCCCGTCGCCGCGTACTGGCTGAGCCGCCGTGGTGACGAGGTGACCGTCGTGGAGAAGGCGCCGGCGCTGCGCAAGACCGGCGGTCACGCCATCGACCTGTTCGGACCGGCCATGGCCATCGCCGAACAGATGGGCGTGAGAGACCGGGTGTTGGCCCGCGCCACCGGCACCTCTGCACTCGTGATGCATCGGGCCGGCGCAACTCGCCCGACTCGCATCGACTACCGCAAACTGTCGACCGCCATCTCCGACCGGCACGTCGAGATCATGCGCGACGACCTCAGCGAGATCTTCTACGACGCCGGCCGCGACGACGTCGAGTACGTGTTCGGTGACCACATCACCGCGATCGACGACGACGGAGGCGTCAGCTTCGCCCACTCCCCGGCCCGCCGGTTCGACATCGTGGTCGGCGCGGACGGCCTGCACTCCGGGGTCCGGCGCCTGGTGTTCGGCGAGGACGCCGGGTACACCGAGTTTCTCGGTGCATACCTTTCGGTGGTGTCGGTGCCCAAGGCGCTGGCCCGCGACGGCGAGATGAGCGGCTTCGTCGACGTCGACCGGATGGCGATGATCTACACCGCCGACCACCTCGACGACGCGCGGGCGGTGTTCATCTTCCGGCCCGCCGCGGCGTACCGCTCCGCCGCCGTAGACCACCACGACCACCGCGACACCGCTGCGCACCAGGCGCTTCTGCGGGACCGCTTCGCCGGGTTGTCACCGACCGTCGACCGGTGGCTCGGCGAGCTGGACCGCACGCCGGCGTTCTACTTCGATGCGGTGACCCAGTTGCAGCTGAACACCTGGACGCGCGGCCGGGTGGCGCTGGCCGGCGATGCCGGCTACTGCCCCGGTCCGGCGGTCGGCGGCAGCACCAGCCTCGCCGTCATCGGTGCCTACGTCCTGGCCGGCGAGTTGGAACGCGCCGGCGGCGACCCCGCTGCCGGTTTCGCGGCCTACGAACGGGTGATGCGCGAGCCGGTGCTGGGCAGCCGCGCACTGGCCAAGGGCGTGGCGAAGGCGATCCTGCCGTCCTCCGGGTTGGGTGTGCGGGCGCTGCTGGGCGTCGGCCGGCTCGTCTCGATCCTGCCCACCTCGGTGTCCGGCGCGCTGGCCCGACTCAATGACAAGGGAATCGGCCTGTACGACTCGATCGCGGTGCCCGACTATCCGCTGCCCGTCCGGTGAGCCCGCGGTGTCGGTCGGCCGGGTTAGCGTGAGCCCATGGCGCTCTCGAAAGACGACCGCGAACAGTTCCTGGCCGAACCCCACGTCGCTGCCCTGTCGGTGTCCGCAGGCGCGGGCCGCGGCCCGCTCACCGTGCCCATCTGGTACCAGTACTCGCCCGGCGGTGAGCCGTGGGTGCTCACCGGTGACGGCTCCCGCAAGCACGGGCTGATCGAGGCGGCGGGATTCTTCTCGCTGATGGTCGACCGGGTCGAGCCCACCACGCGCTACGTCGCGGTGGACGGCCCGGTCAGCCGCATCGAGCCGGCCACCGACGCCCAACTCGAGGAGATGACATACCGGTACCTGCCGGGCGAGGCCGGGCAGCGATACCTGGACTTCGCCCGAGCCAACCTCGGCGCCAACGTCGCGGTCTACCTGCGCCCGGAGCACTGGCTGTCGGCGGACCTCGGCGCGTTCTGAGGCCGCCGCGTCAGGCGCTCCGCCGTCGCGTGCCGGCCCACATTGCCCGTCGCCCCTGCGATCACGATCCTCATCTGTCGCCTCCGTTCGTTGTTCACGCAACGAACTCTCGCAGCGGCGGCGTTTCGGCGGACCCCGGGAAGTCCGTAGTCGCCGGTGCATACACGAAGCCCCCGCGACGCCGTTGTCGCGGGGGCTCGTGTGCCGGTTGACTACTTGGTGAGCGACTCCGGCGGGGTGAACCGGTCGCCGTAGCGCTCGGCCAGTTCCTTGGCGCGGGCCACGAAGGCCTCCTTGCCCGTACCCAGCGCACCCTGGTAGCCGACGATGAACTGCGCCGAACCACCGGTGTACGGCGGGAAGCCGATGCCCATGATCGAGCCGATGTTCGCGTCGGCGGTCGAGGTGAGCACACCCTCGTCGAGGCACTTCTGGGTCTCGAGCGCCTCGGCGAACAGCATGCGATCGATCATGTCCTGCAGCGGGATCTCGGCCTTTCCGGAGCCGAACGTCTCGCGCAGGCCCGGCCACAGGCCGGCGCGTTTGCCGTCGACGTACTCGTAGAAGCCGGCGCCCTTCAAGCGCGACGGGCGGCCGATCTCGATCATCTTCTCGACGACCGCCTCGGCCGGATGCGGCTCGTAGGTGCCGCCCGTCGACTCGACGCCCTTGCGGGTGGCCACGGCGATCTTGTGCATCAGCTCGAGGTTGAGCTCGTCGGACAGCTGCAGCGGCGCGGCCGGGTAACCGGCCTGCGCGCCCGCCGCCTCGATGCTGGCGGGCTCGACGCCCTCGCCGAGCATGGCCAGCGCCTCGTTGACGAAGGTGCCGATGACGCGGCTGGTGAAGAAGCCGCGGCTGTCGTTGACGACGATCGGGGTCTTGCCGATGGCCAGCGTGTAGTCGAACACCCGGGCCAGCGCCTCGTCAGACGTCTTCTCGCCCTTGATGATCTCCACCAGCGGCATCTTGTCGACCGGGGAGAAGAAGTGGATGCCGATGAAGTCCTCCTGGCGCTTCACGCCGGTCGCCAGACCGGTGATCGGCAGTGTGGAGGTGTTGGACCCGAGCAGCGCGTTGGGTTCGACGATGTCCTCGATCTCCTGGAAGACCTTGTGCTTGAGGTCCTGGTCCTCGAAGACCGCCTCGACGACGAAGTCGACGCCCTTGAGGTCCGCCGGATCACCGGTCGGGGTGATGCGGCCGAGCAGCGCGTCGGAGCGCTCCTGCGTGGTGCGTCCGCGCTCGAGCGCCTTGGCCTCCAGCTTCTCGGAGTAGCCCTTGCCCTTCTGCGCGGCCTCCAAGCTGACGTCTTTGAGCACCACCTCGAAGCCGGCCTTGGCCGACACGTAGGCGATGCCGGCGCCCATCATGCCCGCGCCGAGCACGCCGATCTTGCGGATCTCCTGCTTGGCGATGCCGTCGGGCCGCGAGGCGCCGCCGTTGATGGCCTGCAGGTCCAGGAAGAACGCCTGGATCATGTTCTTCGCGGTCTGACCCGTCACCAGCTGGGTGAAGTAGCGGCTCTCGATGCGGCTGGCCGAATCGAAGTCGACCTGCGCGCCCTCGACGGCGGCGTCGAGGATCGCCCGCGGCGCCGGCATCGGCGCACCCTTGAGCTGCTTCTTCAGCAGCGCCGGGAAGGACGGCAGGATGCTGGCCAGGCCGGGGCTGCTCGGCGTGCCGCCGGGCATCTTGTAGCCCTTCTGATCCCACGGCTGGGTGTGGGCCTCGGGATTGGCCTTGATCCAGGCCTTCGCGGCGGGGACGAGCTCCTCGACGCTGCCGACCAACTCGTCGACCAGGCCGGTGTCCTTGGCCTTGGCGGGCTTGAACCGGGTGCCCTGGCTGAGCACCTCCATGAACGCCTTCTGGATGCCGAACATGCGCACGGTGCGGGTGACGCCGCCGCCACCGGGCAGCAGACCCAGGGTGACCTCGGGCAGGCCGATCACCGAACCCTTGACGTCGGCGGCGATGCGGTGGTGACACGCCAACGCGATCTCCAGCCCACCGCCGAGCGCGGCGCCGTTGATCGCGGCCACGACCGGCTTACCGAGCGTCTCCAGCTTGCGCAGGTCCGCCTTGATGTACTCGACCTCGGCGAACGACTCGGCCGCGTTGTCGGGGCCGACGGTCATCATGCCCTTGAGGTCACCGCCGGCGAAGAAGGTCTTCTTCGCGCTGGTGATGACGACGCCGGTGATCGAATCCTTCTCCTCCACAAGACGTTCGACCGTCTTGTGCATCGACTCCTTGTAGTGCTCGTTCATCACGTTCGCCGAGCCGGTCGGGTCGTCGAGCGTGAGGGTGACGATGCCGTCGTCGTCCTTGTCCCACTTGATGGTGTTCTCTGCCATGGCTTCTCTCCTAGACGCGCTCGATGATGGTGGCCACGCCCATGCCGCCGCCCACGCACAGCGTGATCAGCGCGCGCCGCGCGTTGCGGCGCTCGAGCTCGTCGACCATGGTGCCGGTGATCATGGCGCCGGTGGCGCCGAGCGGGTGGCCCATCGCGATGGCGCCGCCGTTGACGTTGAGCTTCTCGTCGGGGATGTTCAAGTCCTTCTGGAACTTCAGAACCACCGAGGCGAACGCCTCGTTCAGTTCGAACAGGTCGATGTCGTCGACGGTCAGCCCGGCGCGGTCGAGCACCTTCTTGGTGGCCGGCGTCGGGCCGGTGAGCATGATGACCGGATCGGAGCCGCTCGTGGCGGTCGCGACGATCCGAGCGCGCGGGGTCAGGCCCTGCGACTGGCCCGCCCGCTCACTTCCGACGAGCACCAGTGCGGCGCCGTCGACGATGCCGGAGCTGTTGCCGCCGGTGTGGACGTGGTTGATCTTCTCGACGTAGTGGTACTTCTGCAGCGCCACGTCGTCGAAGCCGCCCATCGCGCCGATGCCGTCGAACGCGGTCTTGAGCTTGCCGAGGCTCTCGACGGTGGTGCCGGGCCGCATGTGCTCGTCGTGGTCGAGGATCACCAGGCCGTTCTGGTCACGCACCGGAACCACCGACTTGGCGAAGTAGCCGCCCGACCAGGCTGCCGCGGCGCGCTCCTGCGACCGCGCGGCGTAGGCGTCGACGTCCTCACGGGAGAAGCCCTCGATGGTGGCGATCAGGTCGGCGCCGATGCCCTGCGGGACGAAGCCGATGGTGTAGTTGGTCTCCGGATCGGTGGCCCAAGCGCCGCCGTCGGAACCCATCGGCACGCGGCTCATCGACTCCACGCCGCCGGCCAGCACCAGGTCGTCCCAGCCGGAGCGGACCTTTTGCGCAGCGGTGTTGACGGCCTCGAGGCCCGAGGCGCAGAAGCGGTTGAGCTGAACGCCACCGGTGGTGTCGGGCAGCCCCGCGGCCAGCACCGCGGTGCGGGCGATGTCGCCGCCCTGGTCGCCGACCGGCGAGACGACGCCGAGGATGACGTCGCTGATCAGGGTCTCGTCGAGGTCGGGATGGCGACGGCGGATCTCGTCGATGAGACCGGTCACCAGGTTGAGGGGTTTGACCTCATGCAGCGACCCGTTCTTCTGCTTGCCGCGAGGCGTACGAATCGCCTCGTAGATGAAGGCTTCTTCAGACATGCCCGCGAGCGTAACAGGCTAAACCAACCAGATGGTTGGGCGGTCCCCGCGTTCGCCGAGTGGCCACTCATCCGACGCCTACGCGACGATGGCGCGGCATAACTGGCCACTCGGTGAGGACTGTCAGGCGAGTCGGCTCTCGGCGTAGGCCAGCATCGCTTCCCGCAGATAGTCGGCCAGCCGCGGATCCTCGGCGTTGTAGTGCGAGCGCAGCTCCGACGGCTCTTGGAGCGCTTCGGCCAGGCCGATATAGCCGGCCTTGTCGGGGTTCGCCCGACACCCGGGCCACGTGCTGAATCGACCAACTCACCGGACCACAACCTCCCACGATGACCGCGTCTCACGCTAGAAGTTGCCGTAACGCGAAGGTCAAGAAGGCCTCTCGCGCGAGTAGACGCAAAAATGCCCCGAAAGCGACGTTTCGGGGCACTTCTGCGTCTGCTCGCGCGAGCAGGAACCGGTCAGGCCGACTTGGGCTCCGCCAGCTCAGCCAGCGTCGGGTAGTCGATGTAGCCGGCCGGACCGGGCGCGTAGAACGTCGCCACGTCCGGTTCGTTGAGGTCGGCGCCGACCCTCAGCCGCTCGATCAGGTCAGGGTTGGCCAGGAACGGGCGGCCCACCGCGGCGGCGCTGATCACGCCCCAGTCGGCGAGTTCCTCCAGCTGGCAGAAGCTGTCGTCGCGATCGCGGCCGGTGTTGAGCACCACCGGGCCGGGCCAGGCTCCGCGCAGCGCGCCGAAGGCGGGGTCCTCGGGGTGGATCAGCAGGTGCAGATACGCCAGACCGAGCGGGGCGATGCGCTCCAGCAGAGCGTCGTAGGTGCTCACGGTGTCGTTCTCGCGCATGTCCCCGGCGGTGTTTCCCGGTGAGATCCGCAGGCCGACGCGCCCGGCGCCGATCTCGGCGGCGACGGCCTCGACCACCTCCGCGGTCAGGCGGGCGCGGTTCTGCGGCGAGCCGCCGTAGGCGTCGGTGCGCTGATTGACCACATCGGACGAGAACTCGTGCAGCAGGTAGCCGTTGGCCCCATGGATCTCGACACCGTCCATCCCCGCGTCGATCGCCCGGCGCGCGGCGACCCGGAACTGGTCGACGATCGACTCGATCTCGTCGATCCGCAGCGCGCGCGGCACGGGGAGCGGCTGCTTGCCGGTGGGCGTGTGGGTCAACATGTCCGCGGCGATCGGTGACGGCCCCACCGTCTCGAATCCGCTGATCTCGGGGTGCGCCATCCGGCCGACGTGCCACAGCTGGACGAACATCTTGCTGCCGGCGTTGTGCACCGCGGAGGCGATCTCGGCCCACTTGTCCTGATGCCGGTCGGTGTAGATGCCGGGCGTGTTCATGTAGGCGCCGTTGGCCTGCTCGCAGATGGCGGTGGCCTCGCTGATGATCAGGCCCGCTTCGGCGCGCTGCGAGTAATACAGCGCCGCGAGGTCGGACGGCGCGCCGTCAGCATGGGCGCGGGACCGGGTCAACGGAGCCATGAAGATTCGGTTCTCGGCAGCGGTGTCACCGATCTGGATGGGCTTCAGCAATGCGGACTCGTCGGCCAGGGAGAAGGTCATGCTCGACTTAAGCGCAGCTTCGACGCGGTTCATTCCCGGGGAGCTCGCAGTCGCCGACGATCGCCGTCACCCGGATCTCGACCCGCATCTTCGGCGCTCCCAGTGCGGTGACACCGGTCTCGGTCCAGATCGGCGCCCGGTCGGGCATCCACTTGCGCAGCTGCGCGGTCATGACCTCGTTGTGCGCGTCGCCGATCTCGTCCGGTGCGCTCGCCACGCGCCGTGCGCCCGCCGAGCGCGTCCACCTACGCTCGCAACCATGACGGTCTCGAGGCTGCGACCCTACGCGGTGACGGTGTTCGCCGAGATGTCCGCGCTGGCGGCCCGCATCGGCGCGGTGAACCTCGGTCAGGGTTTCCCGGACGAGGACGGCCCACCGGCCATGCTCGAGCTCGCGCGGAAGGCGATCGCCGACGGCGTCAACCAGTACCCGCCGGGCCCGGGCATCCCAGCGCTGCGCGAAGCGATTGCGGCACAACGCAAACGACGGCACGGTGTCGACTACGACCCGGACACCGAGGTGCTGGTCACCGCAGGGGCCACCGAGGGCATCGCCGCGGCCGTCCTCGGCCTGGTCGAACCCGGGTCCGACGTCCTGCTCATCGAACCGTTCTACGACTCGTACTCACCCGTGATCGCCATGGCGGGGTGCCACCGCGTCACCGCACCCATGGTCGCCGACGGGCGCGGATTCGCGATCGACGCCGACGCGCTGCGCCGCGCCGTCACCCCGCGCACCCGGGCGCTGATCCTCAACACCCCGCACAATCCCACCGGTATGGTCGCCACGGAGGACGACCTCGCGGCGATCGCGGAGGTCGCGATCGCGCACGATCTGCTGGTGATCACCGACGAGGTGTACGAGCACCTCGTGTTCGACGGCGGCCACCACCGGCCGCTGGCCGCGCTGCCCGGGATGGCCGAGCGCACCGTCACCCTCTCGAGCGCGGCCAAGATGTTCAACGTCACCGGCTGGAAGATCGGCTGGGCCTGCGGACCGGCGGACCTGATCGCTGGAGTGCGGGCGGCCAAGCAGTACCTGACCTACGTGGGTGGGGCGCCGTTCCAGCCGGCGGTGGCGCACGCCCTGGACAACGACGACGCCTGGGTGGATGAGCAGCGGGCGTCGCTGCAGGCCCGTCGAGACACGCTGGCCGCGGCGCTGGCCGACATCGGTTTCGGCGTGCACGACAGCGCCGGCACGTTTTTCGTGTGCGCCGACCCGCGGCCGCTGGGCTTCGAGGACAGCACCGCGTTCTGCGCGCAGTTGCCGCACACGGTCGGCGTGGCCGCGATCCCGATGTCGGCGTTCTGCCGTCCCGACGCCGGTGAACTCAACCACCTGGTGCGCTTCACGTTCTGCAAGAAGCAGGACACCCTCGACGAGGCGATCCGCCGACTCGAAATGCTAAGGCGGCTCTAGGGCTTCAGGCCCCGAACACTGACGGACGGTGGTCCACACCGTCGGAACCACCATCGACGAGCAGCCGCGCCGTACTCGTTGACCGGCGGCGGAGCGTATCCGCCGCGCCCGAGGATCGGTTCCGCCGGAATTGCCGAATCCGGCACACGATGTCCGCGCAGGTCTACTCTCCCGCCATAGCGGTCGCGAGCTCCTCTCACCGGTCGCGAAGGGGGCAGCCATGCACACCACACAGCGCTTCGCCATCGCGCTTCTGCTTCCGGCTTTGCTACCCATCTCATCGGTGTTCACCGCACCCACCGCGCAGGCCGACTGCAGCAGCGCCGGGGGCGCCACCGTGTGCGCGCAGGGCGAGGTGCGCGGATCCGACGGGGTGCCGAGGGCGGCTACCCCGGTGGTGCCGTACCCGTGCGACTACGACTGGTACTGCGGCACCGACTGGGACCTCGACGTCGTCTGGGACCCCGGCCGCCCCGGCATCGGCGGTCCCGGCGGTCCCGGTGGACCGGGCGGTCCTGGTGCGCCCGGCCGGCCAGGGGGCCGCGGCGGCGGCGGACGACGTTGACCCCTCGAGGCATCACCCACCGGACGAAGGAGCCACCATGGTGCATCCAGTACGACTGCGCGTGTTGAGTGCGGCGATCGGCGCCGGAGCCGTCCTCCTCGGCGCCGCGAGCGCGGGAGCCCAACCGCTGCCGCCTCCCCCGGTTCCGCCACCGTGCACGGCAGCCGAACTGGCGCGCGTCATGTCCGGCGTCACGTTCGACACCTCTAACTATCTGACCACCCATCCTGACGTCAACAACTTCTTCACCAGCCTCAAGGGCCAGCCCAAGGATCAGATCGGGGAGCAGGTCCGCGTCTACCTCGATGCCAACCCGATGGTCCGCGACGAATTGCAACGGATCCGGCAGCCCTCGGTGGACTTCCGCCAACGCTGCGGCGTGCCCGCCACCCCGTGATCCATGGGCGGTCTGAACCTTCCGGGACTGTCGGCGTTCCTGGCGTTGGTGATCGCCGCCTCGATCGCACTGGCGGTGCTGAGTGTCTGGCTGGCGGACAGAACTGTCAACCGGCCGGGCGGGCGCAAGGAGACGGGCTCGCTGTCATCCTTCGTGACGACGGTGGCGCTGGTCTACGGCGCCCTGCTGGGCTTCACGGTCGTGGTGGCGTGGGAACAGTTTTCGTCGGCCGAGGAGAACGTCACCAACGAGTCGTCGACGCTGGCCACCATGTACCGGCAAACCGTCAGCCTGCCGGCGCCGCAACAGGAGACCATGCGCGGTCTGCTGCGCAGCTATACCGACGCCGTGGTGGCCGAATGGGATCACCAGGGCAACGCCTCCGCCAGTGCGGACGCCCGGGCCTCAATCACCGAGATGTACCGGGTCCTGGGCGGCCAGCCGTCGGTGACGTCGAATCCGATCGCCGGCGAGATGCGGGACCAGCTGAACACCCTTACGACCCAGCGCAACACCCGCATCCTCGACGCCGAATCCCGCATCCCCGGGCTGCTGTGGAGCGGTCTGCTGTTCGGCGCCGTGCTGTTGGTTGCGCTGACCGCGTCCAGCAGGCTCGACATCCGGCGCAACCACATGATCCTGGCGGCCGCGATCGCCGTCCTGCTCGGGTTGCTGCTGTTCCTGATCTTCTGGCTCGACCACCCGTTCGGCCGCCAGCTGGGAGTCACCCCCGCCTCGTACGACTACACCATCCAGGTCTTCGACGGGGTCGACCAGATGACCTGAGTCTTCCCGGCCCTCACCCGCCCTTGACCTTGAGCACCCGCTTGCGCAGTCCGTCGGTCGCGGTCTCCATCAGCCCCTTGGCGCCCTTCTTCACCAGGAAGCCGGGCAGCGGCACCGTCGGGTCGACGGTCAGCTCGAACCGCACGCGCGTCCTGTCGCCGTCCGCGGTCAGCGTGTACCGACCCTCCTGCGCCCGTTGCTGTTTGGAGGAGACCAGAGTCCAGCTGACGCCGTCGTCGTGGACGGTGTAGTCGAGCACCTGCTCGTCGCTGACACCGACGATCTTGACCACCTGACGCGAACGCTTCGGGCGGCCGTCGTCGTCGCGGGTGAGGATCTCGACCTCCTGGTGCGCCGAGGACCACTCGGTCAGCGACTCGAGATCGAACAGCACGTCCATGATGTCGTCGCGGCTCGCCTCGATGACGACCTCGCGGGATTCTGTGATGGCCATGGCAAGTTATGTGCCACTCTTCTTGACCTTCAAAACCTGTTTGCGCAGGCCGTCGGTCGCGGTCTCCATCGCGCCCTTCATCGCGCGCTTGAGCACGAAACCGGGCAGCGGCACCGACGGATCGACGGTGATCTCGAACCGCACCGTGGTCTTGCCGCCGTCCGGGGTGAGCGTGTAGCTGGCGTCCTGGCTCTTGAGCTGCCCGGCGCTCACCAACGTCCAGCTCGCCGACGTGTCGGTCCAGCTGTAGTCGACCACCTGCTCGTCGGTCAGGCCCGCCGCCTTGACTTTCATCTTCACCCGGTGCGGGCGGCCGTCGGGATGGGTCTCGAGCACCTCGGCGCTCTGGTACTGCGACGACCAGCTGGGCGTCGACTCGACATCGGCGATGACGTCGAGGATCTCCTCCGGCGTCGCCTCGATGACGACTTCACGTGAATCGCTGACTGCCATGCGGCTGACCCTAGCGGCAGACGCCGGTCACGTGGGGCGCTTGCGCAGGTCCAGCACGCGGCGGCGCAGCCCGACAGTGGCGGTGTCGAGCACTCCCCTGGCGGCCCGCCGCAGCAGGAACCCGGGTAGCGGCATCATCGGGTCGACGGTGACCTCGAACCGCACGCGGGTGCGGTCGCCGTCCGGGATCAGCGTGTAGCGCGCGTCCTGCGACCGCTGGTAGGTCGAGCGGACGAGCGTCCAGCTGTACCCGTCGTCGTGATAGCGCAGCACGATCTCCGCCTCGTCGGTCACGCCGACGGGCGTTTTGACCGTGGCGACGCTGCGCAACGGCCGACCCGCGTCGTCTCGTTCGAGGATGCTCGAGCTCAGGTGCGCATCGGACCATTCGGGCAGCGACTCGAGATCCAGCATCACGGCGAGGATCTCGTCCGCCGGCGCTTCGATCACCACTTCCCGGGACTCCCTGATCGCCACGGCGTCGACGCTACGCCCGGCGTAGGCTCCCGCACTATGACCGAGGTGATCGATCCGGCCGTGCCGCCGAGCGGGACGGGATGCGTGGAGTGCGATGCCGACGGCGGATGGTGGGTGCACCTGCGCCGGTGCGCGGCCTGCGGGCACATCGGCTGCTGCGACGATTCGCCGGCCAGGCATGCGTCGGCGCACTGGCGCGAATCCGGCCATCCCGTCATCCGGTCGTTCGAACCCGGTGAGGACTGGTTCTGGGACTACGCCACCGACAGCTACGCCGACGGCCCCGAACTCGCGCCGCCGCAGGCGCATCCGGCCGACCAGCCGGTGCCAGGACCCCGCGGCCGGGTCCCGCACGACTGGATGGCGCAACTGCGCCGCGGTGCGCACTGAGCCCGCCGTCGTTTCTGTGCCTCGCGGTGAGGGTATTCCGCCGCCGTGAGTGACAACACGCCGAAGACCACCGAATCCGACAATGCGCCCGCCGGCGCTGAGGACGATGTGATGAGCGATCCCGGGGAAGGCGCGGGCGACCGCACCGACTGGTCCAGCGAGGGCGGTGCCACGCCGAGCGGTCCGGCGGACACCGGCGACCACACGCAGTGACCCCTTAGCGCACCACCGAGGCCAGCGCCGAAAGCGTCTCGGCGCCGGTGTATCTCGGCGACCAGCCGAGCTCATTCTTGGCCTTGCTGATGTCCATCACCACCGATGTGCGCCCCGCGTGCAGCCACTCCAGCGCCGACGGCACATACGGTAGCCGGCCCATGACCTCCGAGGTGGCGACCGCCGCGATCTGCGGCACCCGAACCGGCCGGGCGCCGAGCGCCTCGGCGACATCCGACATCGACAGCACCCCGTCACCGGCGATGTTGTAGGCGCCGGGTGCCGCCGACGTGGTGACGGCCAGCGCGATGGCGCTGGCGACGTCGTCGTGGTGGACGAGTTGCAGCGGGGTGCCCGGATCGGGGAACGGCGGCTTGAGCAGCGGCAGCGCCTGGGTCACCCGGCGCACCGGGCCCGGTAACTGGTTCCAGGGCATCGCGTCGGACAGGGCCGTCGCCTTCGGACCCGCGACGATGCAGGGGCGTAGCACGTACACCTCCAGCGACGAGCCTGCGGTGACCTCGGCGAGCATGGCCTCGCACTCGGCTTTCTGCTGCGAGTAGTAGTGGGCGGCGGAACCGCGCGGCGGCACGTCCTCGTTGATCGGCACCGGGTTGTCGGAGTGGTAGCCGTAGGCGGCGACCGACGAGGTGTAGACCAACCGCCGCGGGCGTTGCGCTGCCACTGTCGCTTCGAAGACGTTGCGGGTCCCGGCGAGGTTGATCCGCGCGCTCTCCTCGCGAGACCCCATGATGATGAACGCCAGGTGCACCACCACGTCGGCGTCGGCGACGAGCGCGTCGACGGCGTCGCGGTCGAGGATGTCGCCCTGCCGGTAGCTGGTCTTGGTCCAGCCGCGCGCCGCCGGATCGAACGGCCTGCGGGCCATCCCGACGATCTCGGTGACGTCCGGATGGTCCTCGAGCGCTTCGATCGTCGAAATGCCGATCTCACCCGTGGGGCCGGTGACGGCGACGCGCAGTGACATGACGGTGAAGTTCCCGCCGAGTGCCTATCGAAACGTTGCCCGCGGCGGTCCGGGGGTAATACAAAGTAGTTCCACGAAGTAAAGGGGGCCGTAGTGAAGCTGATCTCGCCGACCGACTCGATGTTCCTGCTGGCCGAATCGCGAGAGCATCCGATGCACGTCGGCGGGCTGCAGCTGTTCGAACCGCCCGACGGCGTCTCCGGTGCGGACTTCCTGCGGGAGATACACCGGCAGATGGTCACCCAGACCGAGTTCCAGCCCACGTTCCGCAAGCATCCCGCGACCGTGCTCGGTGGCGTCGCGAACATCGCCTGGGCCGAGGACGACGAGGTGGACCTCGACTACCACCTGCGCCGCTCGGCGCTACCCGCTCCCGGCCGGGTTCGCGAACTGCTGGAGCTCACCTCGCGGCTGCACGGCACGCTGCTCGACCGGCACCGGCCGCTGTGGGAGGCGCATCTGGTGGAGGGGCTCAGCGACGGCCGGTTCGCGGTATACGTCAAGTTCCACCACGCCCTCATCGACGGAGTGTCGGCGCTCAAGCTGACCCAGCGCACCCTGTCGCCGGATCCGGACGACACCGAGCTGCGGGTGCCGTGGAATCTCAAGCCGCGCAGGCGCGCCGACCAGGGCGAGGACGAGTCGAAGTCACTACTGCGCAGCGTCGGTGAGCGAGTGGGATCGGTGGCCGCGCTGGCGCCCTCGACTCTGCGGCTGGCCCGGGCGGCGCTGCTCGAACAGCAGCTGCAGCTGCCGTTCGGCGCACCCAAGACGATGTTCAACGTGCCGATCGGCGGTGCCCGCCGGGTGGCCGCGCAGTCGTGGCCGCTGGACCGGATCCGGGCGGTCAAGCAGGCCACCGGTGCGACCGTCAACGACGTGGTGCTCGCGATGTGCGCGGGCGCGCTGCGGTACTACCTCCAGGAGCAGAACGCGCTGCCGGATGCGCCGTTGATCGCGATGGTGCCGGTCAGCCTGCGCACCGAGGCCGAAGCCGACACCGGCGGCAACATGACCGGTGTGGTGCTGTGCAACCTGGCCACCGACGACGCCGACCCGGCTCGCCGGCTCGACACCATCAGCCTGTCGATGCGCAACAACAAACAGGTGTTCTCCCAGCTGCCGCGGGTGCAGCAGCTCGCCCTGTCGGCGGGTCTGATCGGACCGCTCGGCCTCGGCGTCGTCCCGGGTTTCGTCGCCGCCACCCCGCCGCCGTTCAACCTCGTGATCTCCAATGTGCCGGGCAGCCGGGTGCCGCTGTACTGGCAGGGGGCACGGTTGGACGGCAACTATCCGCTGTCGATCGCGCTGGACGGTCAGGCGCTCAACATCACGCTGGCCAACAACGCCGACAACCTCGACTTCGGGCTGGTCGGCGCCCGCGGCAGCATCCCGCACCTGCAGCGCCTCCTCGGCCACCTCGAGGATTCGCTCAAGGAACTGGAGCGCGCGGTCGGGATGTGAGCGGTCAGTCCAGGTCGGCCAGCGCCGCGGTGGCGGCGTTGTAGCCGGGGATGAACGTGATGCCGGGACCGCCGTGGCAGCCGGCGCTGCCGAGGTAGAGGCCGTCGATCGGAAGCGGTTGGTCGACATGACCTTTCGGCCCGGGCCGGTGGGGCCCGAGTTGTTCGGGATGGATGAGGCCGTGGCAGTAGTCCCCGCCGGGGGCGCCGAACATCGTGGCCATGTGCCGCGGGGTGAAGGTGGTGTGCCGGGAGATCAGCCGCGCGAAGTCCGGGGCGATGCGGGTGATCTTGTCGATCACGCGGCGACCCATCTCGGTCTTCATCTCGCCGTAGCGGGCGTGGTCGGTCTCGACCGGGAACCACAGCGAGAACGCCGACGCCGCATGCTTTCCCGGCGGCGCGAGGGACGGGTCGTGCGCCGACGGGATCTGCAGGGCGATGGCCGGATCGGCGGGCACCACGCCGCGCCGGCAGTCCTCCCACTGCTGCTGCAGTTCCTCCGGCGTGCTGAACAGCCCGATGGCCGCCTGCATCGCGGGGTCGTTGAGCATTTCGTACGGTTCGGCGAACGTGGGACAGCCGTCGAGCGCGAAGTGCATCTGCAGATAGCTGCCGCGATGGTCGACGCGGCCGTAGCGCTCACGCAGGTCGGCGGGCACCGCCGCGGGGTCGAGCAGCGCGGTGACGGTCAGGTCGGGGGCGACGGCGGAGACGACCGCGGGCGCGCTGCGCACCGTCCCGTCGTCGAGCCGCACCCCGGTCACCCGGCCGTCGGCGACGGTGATCTCGGTGACCGTGCTGCGCAGCCGCAGCTGCCCGCCGGCGTCGATCAACAGCCGGCACAGGTGCTCGGTGAGCGCACCGATGCCGCCGCGCAGTTTCCGCATCAGCACGGCGTTCTCGTCGGGCACCGCCATCCCGAAGGCCAGCGCGGCGGCGCTGCCCGGGGTGGCCGGGCCGCGGTAGGTGGTGTTGACGGCGAGGAAGGCGAGCATGCCGCGCAGCGCGCCGTGTTTGTCGCGGTCGGGCAGATACCGGTCGAGCACGTCGCTGACCGAGCCGAACAGCAGATCGGAGATCGCCGCCCGGTCGAATTCGCTTGCGGCACAGGCATACATCTCGTCGAGCGTCTTCGGGGGCTGCCCGGCGTCGAACCGGCCGAGCGCACGGGTGGGCGCCTGGCTCCACGCCATCAGCCCGGCCATCCCGGTGACCGCGTCGGCGCCGTGCACTTCGCCGAGGTGGGTGAGCATCGCCATCGGATCGGTGTGGTAGACCACCGGCGGGTCGCCGATGCCGCGCAGTGACACCGACATCACCTCGAGGTCGACCGTCGGCAGGTCGTCGAGTCCGAGGTCCCGGCTGACCCGCGCCGAGGTGGGGAACTGCAGCGAGCCGGCGATCTCGAAGCGGTAGCCGTCGAACAGTTCGACCGTCGAGGCCATGCCGCCGGCGAACCGCTTGGCCTCCAGGCAGATCGTGCGCAGCCCGGCCTGTTGCAGCAGCACGGCCGCGGTGAGCCCGTTGTGCCCGGCACCGATGACGATCGCGTCGAAGTCCGTCATCAGCCGAGGCTGGCACCGGCGCAGAGTTTTGTCAATATTGACGAAACTCGAGCGACTCCAACGCGGTGCGGCACAACCGTGACAGCTCCGGCAGCGACCGTTGGTCGCCGAGCATCCACACCTCCATCGCCCCGAACACCGCCGCGGCGATGCACCGGGCCATCACCGTGGTGCGCAGCCGTGCGTCGATGTCGGTGCCGGGCGCGCGGTCCCGGGTCAGGTGCTCCTCGACGGCCTCGGCGAAGTCGGCCTCGACCTGCCGGATGTGGCGCACGATGCGGCCGGGGTCGAGTTCCTGCGCCCGCAGGGCGGCGATCTTGGTGACGGCGTCGACGTCGTAGGGGAACTCGAGGATCGCCGAGTGCACCGACTCGATCAGCGATTCGTCGGGCGACCGGTGGGCCAGCGCGGTGCGAAACCACCGCAGGCCCGCGTCGTAGTCGGCGAACAGCAGATCGTGCTTGGAGTTGAAGTGCCGGTAGAAGGTGCGCAACGAGACCCCGGCGTCGGCGGCGATCTGTTCGGCGGAGGTGTCCTCGACGCCTTGGGCCAGGAATCGCACCAGGGCGGCCTGGCGCAAGGCGTCGCGGGTGCGCTCGCTACGCGCGGTCTGCGCTGGTCGGACCATAGACGTAAATTACCGGTCTCAGGCCGGCCCGGACTCCACCGGGCGCAGCAGCGCGATCGACGCCGCGACGGCCTCATCGGTGATGTCGCTCATCTGGCCGCCGTCCTCGACGGTGATCGCGGTCAATTCCTGCAGGCCGCCGAGCAGCATGATGACCCGCGGCCGCGAAACGGGCCCGATGCCCGCGGAGTGGAATTCGTCGGTGTCGCCGAGCGCCTGCACCATCGTGATGAAGTTCTCGGTGACGTCGCGCTTGAGCGACCGGGCGGACTCACCGAGCGACGGCAGGTCGCGGATCGCGCTGACCATCAGCGGCGACCGCGACACCGCCGAGGCGATCCACGCCTCGATGGCCTGGCGCACCTGCACCCGCCACGGCGACTGGGCGTCGACGGCGGCCGAGATCTGGCGGACCTGGTCGGCGTAGGCCTCGGCGAGCAGCGCGAGATAACAGGCCTCGCGGCCGTCGAAGTGTTCGTAGAAGGTGCGCCGAGACGTCCGCGCGCGCCGCACGATGTCGGCGACCGTCGTCTTCTGGTAGCCGTCGTCGGCGATCGAGGATTCCAGCGCGGCCAGCAGCCGCTGCCGGAAACCGTTCTTGTCCTCATCGGCGGCAGGCGCCTGGACTGTCACGCAATACCTCTCATGTCAGCCAGTCATCGTACGGCTGACCAAGGGGTCGTCCACCCACATGGTGGCCAGGGCCGGGATCGAACCGGCGACCTTCCGCTTTTCAGGCGGACGCTCGTACCAACTGAGCTACCTGGCCGGAAGGCACCGGCCGGTCGTGCACCGAATGCCTCGCCACACTGTGGCGACCCTGACGGGACTCGAACCCGCGACCTCCGCCGTGACAGGGCGGCGCGCTAACCAACTGCGCCACAGGGCCTTACTGTGTGCGACCCAACGTACAGGTCGCTCGTACCCCCTACGGGATTCGAACCCGCGCTACCGCCTTGAAAGGGCGGCGTCCTAGGCCGCTAGACGAAGGGGGCCGGCCGAATCTCTCCGGGGTACTCGCAACGCTTCCGTTGGGAGCTTCGATAGCTTAGGGCACACGCGCCCGAATCCCCAAACGGGGGTGCGGCGGCCCGCGCAGTACCCTCTAGTACATTGCAGTCCACACTGCCCCTATAGCTCAGTTGGTAGAGCTACGGACTTTTAATCCGCAGGTCCCAGGTTCGAGCCCTGGTGGGGGCACCACGCTTCTCCCCTACGGGGTCACCCGTCGTCGTCGCCGCCACGCAGCCACGGCGGCCCGTTTCCGTTCCCCCAGCCGGGGTTCCGATCGAAGATCGGCGGGGGCTGGCTGGTCACGGGCGGTGGCGGGCTCGTGGCCGACGGCGCGGGCAGCGACGTGCGCGCCGGCGTCGGGGCGGGCGCCGGCGAGGTCGATTCCGCGCTGCTCTGTGCCACCAGCACCGCCAACCCAGCAACCAGCGCCACCAGGACCGCGGCGACGGCCAGCAGGCCGCCGTAGCGACGCATCGGCACCGGAGGTCCAGCGACCGGAGGAGGCGGGCCGCTGAACAACATCCCGGGTGGCACCGAACCGGTCAGCACCCGGGTGGGCGGACGCATCGGCGGCACCGGCGCCGCCGCGGCCGCCACCAGCGGTGCGGCGCCGACGGGCACCAGGCCGGCCAGCGCGTCGCGCATGGCCCGCGCATCGGTGAAGCGCCACTGCGGATCCCGCGACATCGCCCGTTCGATGGTCGTCGCGAGCGCGGGGTCGACGTCGGGCCGCAGCTGCGTCAGCGGCACGATCGGCTGTTCGCACACCGCCCGTGCCAGCTGGGCGAGGTTGTCCTGCGGGAACAGCCGCCGACCGGTGAGCGCCTCGTAGCCGACGACGCCGACGGCGTACAGATCGTCGGAGACGGTCGCGGGCCGTCCGGCGATGCGCTCCGGGCTGAGGTAGGCCATGGTGCCGAACACCTGACCCGACATCGTCTGGACGGAGTCCCCGCTCTTGGCGATGCCGAAGTCGGCCACCTTGGTGTCGCCGAGTTCGGTGAACAGGATGTTGGCCGGTTTGATGTCACGGTGCAGGAATCCGGCGGCGTGCGCGGCGGCCAACGCGGCCAGCACGTTGTCCAGCACCGCCCGCACCTGTCCGGGCGACATCGGCCCGCGGGCGATCACGTCGGCCAGCGTCCGGCCGGGCAGGCGCTCCATCACGATGAACGGCGTCCCGTCGTGGTCGCCGCAGTCGTGTACGGCGACGACGTTGGGGTGGTTGAGCGCCGCCGCCGAGCGTGCCTCGCATTCGAAGCGCTCCCGCTGCGTGGAGTCGGCACCGATCGACGGGTGCATGAGTTTGACGGCGACGGCCCGATCGAGCCGACGGTCCCATCCGTCGCGCACGACGGCCATCCCGCCGCGACCGAGGGTTCCCCGTAATTCGTAGCGGTCGCCCAGTATTTCCGGCGCCTGCATTATTGACGCGTGCCCCGGATATTTCGGTTGCAAACCTTCCGGCGGCATCCGATCACCGTACCGGCGCCGGATGCGTCGGCCACGGACGTGACGGCCCCCAGCGCCTCAGGTCGGGCAATTGTGGCCGCGAGACTGAACTGGCGCAGCGGACGTGCGAGTGGAGGCCTGCACGGCTTCAGTCTGGCCGCATGCCGAGCGCGGCATCCGATCAGCGCGCCGGCACCGTCGGCACGGCCGGGGTGGCGGGCCAGCAGCCCAGCGGGCTGATGCGGGCCTCACGCGCGGCGTCCAGGCACTTGCTGACCAACACGTTCGGATTGTCCGACACCGAGCCCGCCAGGATCTCGTTGGCCCGCGCCTCGGCTTCGGCGGTCTGGGCGCGCTGTTCGGCGATGCGGGTGTTGGCCTTCTCCACATTCAGCGCGTTGATCCGTTCCTGGGTGGCCTCGTCGTAGTTGACCAGCGGCACGATCACGTTGATCACCTCGATCTGGTCGCCCACCTTGGCGCGCAGCTTGTCGGCCACCTCGTCACCGAGGACCTGCACGTTGGCGCCCTCGGCGTTCTCGGGGGCCAGCGGGTCGAAGTCGGCGAACACCTCGTTGAGGGCGGCGCGCAGCTCGCGGGTCACCAGGTTGTCGCGCACGTTGTCGAAGTCGCGGTAGTCGAGGAACAGTTCATCGGCCGCCGCGGGCTGGATGCGCCAGCGCACGCTGTTGTCCACATACGCCGTCGAGTTGTTGCCCAGCCGCACCGTGGTGGCGTACTCGCCGACGTGGTTGTCGATCTGGATGGTGCCGTTCATCTCGGTGACTTTCTGCCACGGCGCCTTGACGTGCAGGCCGTTGGTCAGCGTGCCGCCGGGCCTGCCGAACGTGGTGACGACGCCGATGTTGCGGGTCGAGACGATGGTCGTGCACCCGGAGATCAGCACCAAGACCGTCAGCGCCCCGGCGCCGGCCGCGATCCGGGTGGCACGGGTCCTCGCGGCGTCGGCGCGCGCGGTGAACCGCACCGCCAGTGCGGCGGCGACCACGATCAGCAACAGGACAGCGGCGAAGATTTCCCAGGGCATCTGCGGTGCTCCTTTGCGACTCGACGGCGAACCGCCGAATCGTAAGCCGCCTCAGACCTCCGGGCAGTAGTGAATCGGTTTGCCGCGGTGCTCGACCGGCGGCAGGTTGCGCGCCGGGGTGTGCACCAGCGGGGCGTCGGCCGCGCCACGTCCGGTCGCCCGGTCCCACCCGGCGCGCGACCGCGGGTGGTAGCGCCGCCGCACCGGCACCGCCTTGAACGCCAGGTTCACCAGCCGCCCGAACAGCCAGTGCAGCCGTTCGTCACGGCGAGACCAGCTGTAGCCCATCAACTCCCGCACCGGCGGGTCGTAGAGGCCGACGGTCACCCACACCGCGAACGGGCCGAGCACCTTGAGGTGCAGGCGCCACGCCCAGTCCGGAACCCACTGCAGCGACGGGTGTTTCGGCATCGTCGACAGGTTGAGGACTTCGCGCGCGGCGTAGTTGTTCTCCAGCACGTTGCGACACATGTGATCCCAGTACTCCTGGAATGCCTCCCAGGTCTCGGGCACCGGTCGCATGCTCATGCCGTACATGCGGTACCAGGTGAGGTGCTCGTCGAACAGCTGCCGCTTCTGCGCGTCGGTGAGGCCGTCACCGAAGTGCTCGGCGGTCAGGATCGTGCCCATGAAGAACGTCGAGTGCGCCCAGTAGAAGACGTCGGGGTTGAGCGCGCTGTACCGGCGGCCCTGGTCGTCGACGCCCTTGATCCCGATGTGGTAGTCGCGGACCTCCGCGCCGGTCTGCGGAGCACGGTCCCCGTCGAACACCACGCCGCCGATGGGGTACAGCGAGCGCAGCAGCCGGGGTAGGCGCTCGATGAAGAAGATGGAGTGCTGCTCGACGGCCGCCCCGAGCTGGGGGTGCATGTTCTGCATCGACCCGGCCCACGGCCCCTGCAGCAGACCCCGCCAGTCGCCGAACAACTTCCACGTCAGCGAGTCGGGCCCCAGCGGCGGCGGCCCGTCGTATCCGCCGGCGGACACCGGACAGCCGCTGGCGACCGGGGTGGATTCACTGGTCGCCGCGGGTATGGCGGAGATATCTTGGCTCACGGCGTACTCCCCCGTCGACGTCAGGAACGATTCTGACTACGTGCGTTGTCATCGCAGCTTAGGAGCAGAAGTGTCATCCGGTCAACGACGCGGCCGCTGGTCCGGCGTCCCCCTGCAGGACCGACAGGCGCTGCGCCGGGACGAGTTGATCGCCGCCGGGGTCAACCTGCTCGGCAGCGCGGGCGGGCCGGCGCTGACCGTGCGTGCGGTGTGCCGCGAGGCCGGGCTGACCGAACGCTACTTCTACGAGAGCTTCGTCGACCGCGACGAGTTCGTCGCCGCCGTGTACGACGACGTCTGCACCCGCGCGATGTCGACGCTGCTGCACGCCGAGACCCCGCGCGACGCGGTCGAGCGGTTCGTGGCGCTGATGGTCGACGATCCCGCCCGGGGCCGGGTGCTGCTGCTGGCACCGGAATCCGAGCCGGTCCTCGCCCGCTCCGGCGCGGAGTGGATGCCGAACTTCATCGAGCTGCTGCAGCGCAAGCTGACCCGCATCACCGATCCCGCCCGCCAGGCGATGGTGGCCACCGGGCTGATCGGGGCGCTGTCGGCGCTGTTCACCGCCTACCTCGACGGCCGGCTCGCCGCGTCGCGGGAGCAGTTCATCGACTACTGCGTCGACATGCTCATCAGCCGCGTCTCCACGCACTGACCCCACCCCCACCGGGGCGTCGGAGCCGGTGCGATCGGGTATCCGCATCGGTACGCGTGCTGTTTCGGCGCTGGTCCGGCGTGTCGTGACGCGCGTGACACCGGTTGGGTCAGACTTGAATGTCACCGGAATACACAGATATATTGAGTGCAACCAACAGGTACAGATAACTCCGACGGCTTTCCCGCACGCGAGGAGGACCCCCGCCCCATGCACGAGAACCTCACCGACCTCCACCTGCTCCACGAGCTGGAGCCGGTCGTCGAAACGCTGATGAATCGGCACATGAAGATGACCAAGGACTGGAATCCGCACGATTACATCCCGTGGTCCGACGGCAAGAACTACTACGCGCTGGGCGGTCAGGACTGGGATCCGGAGCAGTCCAAGCTGTCCGAGGTCGCCCAGACCGCGATGGTCCAGAACCTCCTCACCGAGGACAACCTGCCCGCCTACCACCGCGAGATCGCGATGAACATGGGCATGGACGGCGCGTGGGGCCAGTGGGTCAACCGGTGGACCGCCGAGGAGAACCGCCACGGCATCGCGCTGCGCGACTACCTCGTCGTCACCCGGTCCGTCGACCCGGTGCAGCTCGAGGAGCTGCGGGTCGAGCAGATGACCCGCGGCTTCTCCCCCGGCCAGAACCAGCAGGGCGACCTGTTCGCCGAGAGCCTGTTCGACTCGGTCATCTACGTGACGTTCCAGGAGCTCGCCACCCGCGTGTCGCACCGCAACACCGGTAAGGCGTGCGCCGAGCCCGTCGCCGACCAGCTGCTGCAGCGCGTCTCGGCCGACGAGAACCTGCACATGATCTTCTACCGCGATGTGTCCGAGGCCGGGTTCGACGTCGCCCCCGACCAGGCGATGCACTCGCTGCACCGGGTGCTGCGCAACTTCAAGATGCCCGGGTTCACGGTGCCGGAGTTCCGCCGCAAGGCCGTCATCATCGCCGTCGGCGGCGTCTACGACCCGCGGATCCACCTCGACGACGTCGTGATGCCGGTGCTCAAGAAGTGGCGCATCTTCGAGCGCGAGGACTTCACCGGCGAGGCCGCCCGCATGCGCGACGACCTCGGCGTGCTGGTCGAGGAGCTGCAGGAGGCCTGCGAGAAGTTCGAGGTGGCCAAGGAGCGCCGGCTCGAGCGTGAGCGCAAGATGGCCGAGAAGAAGGCCAGTAAGGTGCTCGCGTCATCAGCGTCGTAGCCCCGCCCGCCCAGACGGCCCGATCCGGATTACGGATCGGGCCGCTGGCGTTGGCCAGTCCGGTCGTCCTGGCCCCGATGGCCGGCGTCACCAACGTCGCGTTCCGCACCCTGTGCCGGGAGTTGGAGATCGCCAAGGCCGGGACGGTCAGCGGGCTGTACGTGTGCGAGATGGTGACCGCGCGCGCGCTCGTCGAGCGGCATCCGGTCACCATGCACATGACCACGTTCGCGCCCGATGAGTCGCCGCGGTCGCTGCAGCTCTACACCGTCGACCCGGACACGACGTACGCCGCGGCGAAAATGATCGTCGACGACGGTATGGCCGACCACATCGACATGAACTTCGGCTGCCCGGTGCCCAAGGTGACCAAGCGCGGCGGCGGGGCGGCCCTGCCCTACAAGCGGCGCCTGTTCGGCCGCATCGTGGCCGCCGCCGTGCGCGCGACCGAGGGCACCGACATTCCGGTGACGGTGAAGTTCCGCATCGGCATCGACGACGCCCACCAGACCCACCTCGACGCCGGCCGCATCGCCGCCGAGGAAGGCGCCGCGGCGGTGGCGCTGCACGCCCGCACGGCGGCGCAGCGCTATTCGGGCACCGCGGACTGGGAGCAGATCGCCGCGCTCAAGGCGCATGTGACCACCGTGCCCGTGCTGGGCAACGGCGACATCTTCGACGCCGACGACGCGGTGGCGATGATGGACGCGACCGGATGTGACGGTGTGGTGATCGGACGTGGCTGCCTCGGCCGGCCCTGGCTGTTCGCTGAACTGTCCGCACGATTCAACGGGCGCCCGATGCCGGTGCCGCCGACCCTCGGTGAGGTTGCGCAGATCATCCGCAGGCACGGGGACTTGCTCGCGGCGCACTTCGGCGAGGACAAGGGGATGCGCGACATCCGCAAGCACGTCGCCTGGTACCTGCACGGCTTCCCCGCCGGCTCCGATCTGCGGCGTGCGCTCGCGCTGGTCAAGACCCGCGCCGAACTCGACGCCCTGCTCGGCGAGCTGGACCCCGACGTGCCGTTTCCGCCCGCGGCCACCGGCCCCCGGGGGCGCCAGGGGTCCGCGGCGTCGGTGTCGCTCCCGGAGGGGTGGCTGACCGATCCCGACGACTGCACCGTGCCCGCCGGTGCGGACATGATGCATTCCGGCGGCTGAGGTATCTCAGACCGAGACGTTCTCGAGACGTTCGCCGGGTGGCTGTCTCACAGGATGTCTCAGTACGATATGGGTCTCGTCGCAGCAGGCTTCGGTGGCGGAGCCGTCTATGTGCTGCTACAAGACTATGAGCGCAGAACGGTGCGCACCGCGCCGAGTCATCGGCGCGCGAGGAGAGCTTTGACGGAGTCGGAGGCCGCGAGGACATGAGTGACGGCGACAACGCCACTCCTGACCGTCGGCGACCGCAGGGACCCGACTCGGACAACGAATGGCTTACCCGATCCCCCCGGCGAACTCCAGGCGCCGCGCCGTGGGAGCGCCAGCCGGATCCCGAAGACGCCGCGGACGCTGCGGACTCCGGGCACGCCGCGTCCACGGGCAGCCACACCGACGGCGGGCTGACCGTCGCTGATCTCATCGCGAAGATGGCCGGGGAAGGCGGGACGCCCGAGACCGGGAAACGCCGCCGGGCCGAGCCGGAGCCCGAGTCGGGCAGGCGTCGGCGCGCCGAACCCGAACCCGAGCCGGAAGCCGAACCGGAAGCCGTCGAACCGCCCGCGCCGCCGACCGAGATCATCGACGCGATCGTCGATCCGATCCCGGAGCCGCGGGAATTGCCGGGCCCGAATCCGGACCGGGAGGACACCGAGATCATCCCGGCCGCCGTCGGGGCCTACCGGGACGATCTGCCCGCGCTGACCGTCGAGTACCGCGACGAGCGTCCGCTGCCGGTGCGTTTCGGCGACCCCGCGCCGGTCATTCACGAGGCGCCCCGGCGCCGCCGCCGCACCGCGATGGTCGTCGGCCGTGCCGCCGCCGCGCTGCTGGCCGTGCTCGCGCTGGTCCTCACCGGCGGCGCCTGGCAGTGGCAGTCGTCGAAGAACAACAGCCTCAACAAGGTGTCCGCGCTGGACCAGGACTCCCGCGACATCGTCGACCCGAATGCGCAGTTCGGGGACGAGAACTTCCTGATCGTCGGCGTCGACAGCCGCATCGGCGAGAACAGCGACATGGGTGCGGGCACCACCGACGACGCGGCGGGCGCCCGGTCCGACACCGTCATGCTGGTGAACATCCCCGCCAACCGGAAACGGGTGGTCGCGGTGTCCTTCCCGCGCGACCTGTCGATCGATCCGATGGAATGCGAACCGTGGGACCCGCAGACCGGGGCGTACGGGCCGATCACCGATCCGGAATCCCCGATGTACGGGCGCGAGACCGTCTACACCGAGTACAAGCTGAACTCCGCGTACGCGGTGGGCGGGCCGAAGTGTCTGGTGAAGGTGGTCCAGAAGCTGTCCGGCCTGTCGGTCAACCGCTTCATGGCCGTCGACTTCGCCGGTTTCGCCAAGATGGTGGACGCGCTCGGCGGCGTCGAGGTGTGCAGCACCACCCCGCTCGAGGACTACGAGCTGGGCACGGTCCTCCCCACCGCCGGCCGCCAGATGGTCGACGGGCACACCGCGCTGAACTACGTCCGCGCCCGTCAGGTCACCACGGAGATCAACGGCGACTACGGTCGCATCAAACGCCAGCAGCTGTTCCTGTCGTCGCTGCTGCGCTCGCTGATCTCCAAAGAGGTGTTCTTCTCGCTGTCCAAGTTGAACAACGTGGTCAACATGTTCATCGACGACAGCTACGTCGACAACATCGACACCCGCGACCTGGTCACCCTCGGCCAGTCGATCCAGGGCGTGAACGCGGGCCGGATCTCGTTCGTCACCGTCCCCACCACCGGCTACGCCGACGAGTGGGGCAACGAGACGCCGCGCACCGACGACATGAAGGCGCTGTTCAGCGCGATCATCACCGACAGCCCGCTGCCCGGGGAGAAGAACGCCGACAACACCCCCGTGCCCGGCACGCCCGAGTCGTCGACCTCGCAGACGTCCACCCCGCAGACTTCGCCCGCACCGGCCGACGAGGCCGCGGCGCACCTGGTCGACGCCGTCACCACCGCACCGGGCGACGTGACCGTGCAGGTGTCGAACTCCACCGGGCAGGACGGCCTCGGCGCGACCACCGCCGATGCGCTGCAGCAACACGGCTTCAACGTCACCACCCCCGACGACTATCCGAGCGCGCTCGACACCACCACGGTCTTCTTCTCCCCCGGTAACGAGGAGGCCGCCGCGACGGTCGCGTCGTCGTTCGCGAACCCGACCATCGAGAGCGTGACCGGGATGGGTGACGTCGTGCAGGTGGTGCTCGGCAGTGATTTCCAGTCCGTCGCGGCCCCCACCCCGAGCGGTTCCCCGGTGCAGGTGAACGTGTTACACGGCGCCGACAGCACGCCCGCACCACTGCCCGAGGACCTCAACGTCACCAACGCCGCGGACACCACCTGCGAGTGAGCCCGCAGCAACATCACAGCAGCGTTGCCGCAGGTGGCATTCACCGTCAGTTCACCTGCGCCATCGTGACGTCGCCCGCCGCTACCTCTAGGCTTGGTTCATGCGAACCGCGTACCACGAGCAACTAGAGGCCCTCACCGAACAGCTCGGTGAGATGTGCGGCCTGGCGGGCGGCGCGATGGAACGCGCGACCCAGGCCCTGCTGCAGGCCGACCTCGTTCTGGCCGAGCAGGTCATCTCCGACCACGACCAGATCGCCGCGATGAGCGCGCGCGCCGAGGAGGCGGCGTTCGTGCTGCTGGCGCTGCAGGCGCCGGTCGCCGGCGACCTGCGGTCGGTCGTCAGCTCCATCCAGATCGTCGCCGACGTCGACCGGATGGGCGCCCTGGCGCTGCACGTCGCCAAGATCGCCCGGCGCCGGCACCCCCAGCACGTGCTGCCCGAAGAGGTCAACGGCTACTTCGCCGAGATGGGCCGGGTGGCGGTCGAGCTGGGCAACGCGGCCAAGGAGGTGCTCGAGACCCGCGACCCCGAGAAGGCGGCCCGCATCCAGGAGGAAGACGATGCGATGGACGATCTGCACCGCCACCTGTTCACGGTGCTGATGGACCGGGAGTGGAAGCACGGCGTGACCGCGGCGGTCGACGTGACGCTGCTGAGCCGGTTCTACGAGCGCTTCGCCGACCACGCCGTCGAGGTCGCGCGTCGGGTGATCTTCCAGGTCACCGGCAGTTACCCGGCCGAGGAGGTCATCGCGACGCCGCGCTGACCCCGCGAACACGAGAATGGCCCCCGCCGAGGCGGGGGCCATTTTCTGTTGGTGTGATCAGCCGAAGCGGCCCGAGATGTAGTCCTCGGTGGCCTTCTGCGTCGGGTTCGAGAAGATCTTCTCGGTGTCGTCGATCTCGATCAGCTTGCCGGGCTTGCCGGTGGCCTCGAGATTGAAGAACGCGGTCTGGTCGCTCACCCGCGCGGCCTGCTGCATGTTGTGCGTGACGATCACGATCGTGAAGTCCTGCTTGAGCTCCGAGATCAGGTCCTCGATCGCCAGCGTCGAGATCGGGTCCAGCGCCGAGCACGGCTCGTCCATGAGCAGCACGTCGGGCTGCACGGCGATCGCCCGGGCGATGCACAGACGCTGCTGCTGACCGCCGGACAGGCCGCCACCCGGCTTGTCCAGCCGGTCCTTGACCTCGTTCCAGAGGTTCGCGCCCTTGAGCGAGCGCTCGGTGACCTCGTCGAGGGTCTTCTTGCCGCGCACGCCCTGCAGCTTCAGCCCGGCCACCACGTTGTCGCGGATCGACATCGTGGGGAACGGGTTGGGCCGCTGGAACACCATGCCGATGGTCTTGCGGACGCCCACCGGATCGACGCCGGCGCCGTAGATGTCGTCACCGTCGAGCAGGACCGAACCCTTGACGTAGGCGCCGGGGATGACCTCGTGCATGCGGTTGAGGGTGCGCAGCACGGTCGACTTGCCGCAGCCGGACGGACCGATGAACGCGGTCACGCTGCGCGGCGGCACGGACAGCGACACGTCGGAAACCGCGTGGAACGCACCGTAGTAGATGTTGACGTCTTTGAGGTCGAGCCGCTTGGCCACTGGAGGTCTCCTAAACCTTCTTGGGGGCGAAGAATTTCGCGAGGAACCGCGCGCCGATGTTGAGCAGCGCGATGAGGACGATCAGGGTGAACGCCGCACCCCAGAGGCGGTCGGTGGGCACCGGGTTGGCACCGGCGCCTGCGGAGACCTGGTCGTACATCATGCCCGGCAGCGAACCCATGAAGCCGCCGAAGATGTCGAAGTTCATGGCTTGGGCGTAGCCCACCAGGATCAGCAGCGGCGCCGTCTCACCCATCACGCGGGCCAGCGCCAGCATGATGCCGGTGACGATGCCCGACAGCGCCGTCGGGATCACGATGGCCGAGATGGTCTTCCACTTCGGCACGCCCAGCGCGTAACTGGCCTCGCGCAGGTCCATCGGGACGATGCGCAGCATCTCCTCGGTGGAGCGCACGATCACCGGGATCATCAGCAGCACCAGCGCCAGCGACACCGCGAAGCCGGAACGCTCGAAGCCCAGCGTCGCCACCCACAGCGCGTAGATGAACAGCGCGGCCACGATCGACGGCACACCGGTGAGGATGTCGACCATGAACGTCGTGATCTTGCCCAGCCGGGTGCCGCCGCCGTACTCGACGAGGTAGATGCCGACGAACACACCGATCGGGATCGAGATCAGCGCGCACACCAGCCCCTGCAGCAGGGTGCCGATGATGGCGTGGTAGGCACCGCCGCCGGCCGCGAACGCGGTCATGCCGGCCTGCGAGTTGAACCACCAGGTGCTCGAGGTCACCGCGCCGAAGCCCTTGACGAGCACCGTGACCAGCACCCACACCAGCGGAATGACGGCGACCAGGACCGACAGCGTCACCAGCACGGTCGCGAGGTTGTTGGTGAATTTCCGCCGTCCGCTGACGCCCTGGAACGTGGGGACCTTGACGGGACGGTCCAGTGCTGAGGTCGTCATGAGGCAGACCTGTCCTTTCCGGCGACCGCGGCACGGGCCAGCGAGTTCACCACGAACGTCAGGATGAACAGCACCAGGCCCGCCGCGATGTAGGCGCCCGCCTTGTACTGGTCGTTGAACTCGGAGGCCGCCGCCGCGATGAGGCTGGCGAACGTGTAGCCGCCGTCGAAGAGCGACCAGCCGAAGGCGGCCTGCGTACCGCGCAGGATGATGAGCAGCGCGATGGTCTCACCGAGCGCGCGGCCCAGGCCGAGCATCGCGCCGCTGATGTAGCCGGACATACCGAACGGCAGCACGGTGGTGCGCACGACCTCCCAGCGGGTGGCGCCCAGCGCCAACGCGGCCTCGATCTGGCCGCGCGGCGTCTGGACGAACACCTCGCGGGTGACCGCGGTGATGATCGGGAGGATCATCACCGCCAGCACGATGCCTGCGGTGAAGATGGTGCCGCCGCCGGCCACCGACGCGGTGCCGGTCTGGAACAGGAACAGCCAGCTCAGGTTCTCGTTGAGCCACACCGCGAACGGCCGCAGCACCGGGGCCAGCACGTACAGGCCCCAGACGCCGTAGATGATCGACGGCACCGCGGCGAGCAGGTCCACCATGTAACCCAGCGGACCGGACACCCGCCGCGGCGCGTACTGCGTGAGGAAGATCGCGATGCCCAGCGCGACCGGCATGGCCAGCACAAGCGCGAACACCGAGACGAACACCGTCACCTGCAGCAGGTCGAAGATGCCGAACTGCATGGCGGAGGTGTCGGTGGTGACCCAGTTCCCGCCGTAGAGGAAGAAGTTCTCCTCGTTGCGCATCAGGGCGGGAACTGCGCGCCACACCAGGAAGAACCCGATCGCGGCGATCAGGGCGACGACGAAGAGGCCCGAACCCTCCGACAACCACCGGAAGATGCGGTCCCCCGGGCGGACCTTGGCACCCCGCCCGGGGTCGGTGGAGATGGGCTCCGGCTCGGGGAAGGGCGCAGAGATCGCCGCGCCCGACCCCGCTTCAGTTGGATTCGGTTCTGTCACATCGACCCTGTCGGTCATCGCTGTCGCATCCCATCCTCGCCGCAGTGTTGCTTTTCCGCCAGGGGAACTAGGCGGTCGACGCGATGGCGTCGATCGAGCCCGTCAGGCGCTCCTTGAACCGGTCCGGCAGCGGGACGTAGCCGGCGTCGGAGAGACCCGCCTGGCCGTCGTTGGCCGCGACGGTCAGGAAGGACTTCACGGCCTCGGCGGTCTCGGCGTCGTAGCCCTTCGAGCAGACGATCTCGTAGGTGGCCAGCACCAGCGGGTAGGCACCCGCCTCCTTGGTCGCGTACAGCGAGTCGAGGTTGAGCACCAGGTCCTCGCCCTCACCGGCGAACGTGGCGGCGTCGATGGCCTTACCGGCCGACTCGTCGGTCAGCTCGACCGCGCCGCCGCCGTTGTCGATCTGCGCGAACGGCAGACCGGCCTGCTCGGCGAAGCCCTTCTCGACGTAGCCGATGGCACCCGGCGTGGCCTGCACGGCCTGCACGACGCCCGAGGACTTCTGGGCGCCCTCGCCGGCGCCGCCCTGGAACTCGCTGCCGTCACCCTTGGTCCAGGCCTGCGGCGCCGCGGCGGTCAGGTACTTCTGGAAGTTGTCGGTGGTACCCGAGGAGTCCGACCGGTAGATCGGGGTGATGTTCTGGTCGGGCAGCGTCTTGCCCTCGTTGAGGCCGGCGATCGCCGGGTCGTTCCACTTGGTGATCTGGCCCTGGAAGACCTTGGCCAGCAGGTCGGCGTTCAGCACGAGGCCTTCGACACCCTCGACGTTGTAGGCCATCGCGATGGGGCCGAACACCAGCGGGATGTGCCACGCGGGGTTGCCACCGCAGCGCTCGGCGGCCTGGGGCACCTGCTCCTCGGACAGCGGCGAATCGGAGCCGGCGAAGTCGACGTTGCCCGCGATGAACTGCTGGCGCCCCGCGCCCGAACCGGTCGGGTTGTAGGAGAGATTCTTGCCCTGGCAGACCTGACCCCAGACCTGGTTGAACACCGCGACGGCGTTCTGCTGTGCGGAGCTGCCCTCGGCGTTGATGGTGGCTTTGCCGCCGCAGTTCTCGGCGCTCGCAGACCCCGAACCGGTGGCGCCGGACCCGCCGGAGGTGCCGGTGTTGTTGTCACTGCCGCAGGCGGTCAGGGTCAGCGCGGCGATCGCCGTCGCGGACAACACCTTGCCCATGCTGTTGAGCTTCACTTATCCCACTTTCCGTTGACGGCTTCGAACTCCACGGCAACGTATGCGCCGCTGGTGGACGGATCGCGGATCGCGGGTTAACGGAGGGTGAACAGGTTCAGTGAACTCACAGGTTGCCGGGTCCGGGGGCCGCATAGGCCGCATCGACGCTGAACACCTCAAAGCCCAGTCGCGCATAGGTTTTCACCGCGGCGGCGTTATCAGACTCGACGTAGAGCATCACCACCGGCTGTGAGGAACCCGACAACCGGTCCGCCAGGTGGTGCAGACCGGTCAGCGTCAGCGCGCCGCCGAGGCCCCGGCCCTGCGCCGCCGGATCGACGCCCACGACGTAGACCTCGCCGAGATCGTCGTCGTGCACCTTCGTCCAGTGAAAACCGAGAAGTTTGCCGGATGTTGTATCGAAGGCCATGAACAGGCCGGCCGGGTCGAACCAGGACTCCGTGCGCCGCGCGGCGATGTCGTCGGTGGTCCAGCCGCCCTGCTCGGGATGCCACGCGAACGCGGCGTTGTTGACCCGCAACAACTCCGCGTCGTCCTGCGGTCCGGCGTAGGTCGTCATTCGCACGCCGTCGGCCGCGGTCACCGGCGGTAGCTCGGTCAGCGGTCGGCGCATCTGCAGTAACTCCCGCACCACGCGCAGGCCGAGCGAGCGGGCGGTGGCCTGCGCCGCCTCGAGATTGCCGTGGGCCCAGATGCGGGCGTCGCCGCCGCCGGCAGCCAGCCCCGTGCGGACCATCTCGGCGCCGATGCCGCGGCGGCGGGCCTCGGGGTGTACCACCAGCTCCGCCATCGCCGACGCCTCACCCTCGGCGGGTGCCAGGTTGAGATACCCGACCACCCGGCCGCCGGCCGCGTCGACGGCCAGCAGGTGCCGGGTCCGGTCGGCGGGCAGTTCGCGCAGCACCTGATCCCCGACCGGTGCCACGCCGTCATGCCGCGCCGCGACGTCGATGAGCTCTCGGACGTCGCGCTGCTCGGCCGCGGACAGCGCCGCGCGCCACTCGATCGCCGTCACTGCGCGCGCAGGGGATCCGCCATGGACGGCGGCACGCGGTCGGGGGTGTCGAACTCGTCGTCCTCGTCGTCGATCACCGCGGCGTCGGCGGCGGGCGGCCGGCCGCGGGCCGGGCGCACCGCTTTGTAGCCGACGTTGCGCACGGTGCCGATCAGCGACTCGTACTCCGGACCGAGCTTGGCCCGCAGCCGCCGGACGTGCACGTCGACCGTGCGGGTGCCGCCGAAGAAGTCGTAACCCCACACCTCCTGCAGCAGCTGCGCGCGGGTGAACACCCGGCCGGCGTGCTGGGCCAGGTACTTCAGCAACTCGAACTCCTTGTAGGTGAGGTCGAGCGGCTTACCGCGCAGCCGCGCGGTGTAGGTGCCCTCGTCGATCACCAGCTCGCCGAGGCTGATCTTGCCGACGTTCTCCTGGTTGGCCACACCCCCGCGCCGGCCGACCAGCAGCCGCAGTCGCGCGTCGATCTCCGCGGGCCCGGTGCCGGGCAGCAGAATCTCGTCGAGCCCCCACTCGTGGTTGACCGCGACGAGGCCGCCCTCGTTGACCACCGCCACCACGGGCACCGAGGTTCCCGTGGTGCCGAGCAGCCGGCACAGGCCGCGCGCGGCGGCCAGATCGGTGCGGGCGTCGACGATCGCGACGTCGGCGGTGCCCGCCTCGAGCAGTGACGACACCTCGGTCGGTGCCGCGCGCACGGTGTGCGCGAGCAGCGACAGCGACGGCAGAACCGACTCGGGGTGCGGGTCGACGGTCAGCAGCAGTAGATCCACAGGCCCTCCAGCAGTCCGGGGGCATCGACCCGACAGCGATGTCTGCGGTGATCTCCCAGATTCATGCCTGACACGAAGCCGTTACCGGCCGTTAGTGCATTCACGATAGCGCGCCACCTGCGAATAGGCCGCGCCAAGACCAGCGGTGCGGAGCGCGTGCGCCAGAATGTGGCGGTGCGCAAGGTGCTGATCGGGCTCGTCGCGACGGTGCTCGCCGTGGTGCTCGGCGCGGTCGGCACCGACTTCGGCGCCGCGATCTACGCCGAATACCGCTGGTCACGCACGTTGCGGTCGGTCGCGAACCTCGACTCCGACCCGTGGGTGGGCATCATCGGGTTCCCGTTCATTCCGCAGGCGGCCGACCACCGCTACGACGAGATGGAAATCCGGGCCAGTGGCGTTCATCACCCCGTGCTCGGTAAGGCGTCGCTGGAGTCGACGCTGCACGACGTCGGCCTCGCCGACGCGTCGTGGCTGGTGCGGCCGGGTGCCGCGTTGCCCGTCGGCAAGGTCGAGAGCCGCATCATCCTCGACTCCACTCACGTCGGCCGGTTCATGGGCATTCCGGATCTGCTGGTCGAGGCGCCGACGCGGGAGAGCAACGACGCCACCGGCGGCACCACCGAATCGGGGATCTCCAGCAACACCGGGGTGGTGTTCACCGGGACCCCGGCCGTCGACGGAGTCGAGGAGAAGGTGTCGGTCGCCGTCGACCTGACCATCTCCGGTTCCGATCGCACCACGCTGGTGGTGACGGCCACCGACGTGCTCACCGGGGCGGGCACCGCCGACCAGGAGGTGCCCGAGGACAAGTTGGCCGCGGTGCTCGAAGCGTTCAGCACGGCCATGCCCGGCCTGAGACTCCCGTTCGCGATTGCGCCGACCGCCCAGGGCGCGCGCGGTTCAGATGTCATCATCGAGGGCATCGCTGACGACAGGACCCTCACGCTCGACGGATTCCGGCAGCCATGAGCTCGTCGTGGATCGTGGTGATCGCCGTGCTGATCGCGGTGGTGGGGGTGGCGCTGGTCGCTGGACGCCTGATCAGCCTGCGGGCCGGTCTGCAGAAGGGTGAGGCCGCCGCCGCGAACATCGACACCTCCGGGCTGGGCCTGTCGGATACCGGCCCGACCGTGCTGCACTTCACCGCGGAGTGGTGCGGTCCGTGTGAACAGGTGCGCCGCGTGGTCGAACAGGTCTGCCGGGAACTGCCGTCGGTCGCGCACGTCGAGATCGATCTCGACGCCAATCCGGAAGCGGGAAGACGGCTTTCGGTGCTGTCCCTGCCGACGACGATCGTTTTCGACGGGCACGGCCGCCCCCGCTACCGCACCTCGGGCGTCCCCAAGGTCGCTGACCTGCGGTCCGTGCTCGAACCGCTGTTGGCCTGATCACCCTCATTGGGTAGGCTGTCGGCGTGTCCGCCCGCCTCGAGCAGCTGCTCACCAAGCGCCGCGCAGTCGATCTGTGCCGCGTCGCGGGTTGTTTCTGTTGTTCTTCCAGCTGCTGAGCGCGCTCGCGCCGCGATGCGCTCCTGCGGAGCAGCCGTTCCCGCCTGCCCGCGATCAGACCGCCGACACAACAGGAGTATGACCTCATGTCCACGCAGACCGATGCCACCCCGTCGGCTACCGGTTTCGCCGTGCCTGTTCCCTCCATCCCCTAGCGCCTCCGCAAGCAACCGAAAGGATCATCGATGGCTCGCTCCGACGTCCTGGTCAGCACCGACTGGGCCGAGAGCAATCTCAACGCGCCGAACACCGTGTTCGTCGAGGTCGACGAGGACACGTCGGCCTACGACATCGGACACATCGAAGGTGCCGTCAAGCTCGACTGGAAGACCGACCTGCAGGACCCCGTCCGGCGCGACTTCGTCGACGCCCAGCAGTTCTCGAAGCTGCTGTCCGACCGCGGCATCGCCAACGATGACACGGTGATCCTCTACGGCGGCAACAACAACTGGTTCGCCGCCTACGCCTACTGGTACTTCAAGCTCTACGGCCACGAAGACGTGAAGCTGCTCGACGGCGGCCGCAAGAAGTGGGAGCTCGACGGCCGGCCGCTGTCCTCGGAGACCGTCAGCCGCCCGGCCACCAGCTACACCGCCAAGCAGCCCGACAACTCGATCCGCGCCTTCCGCGACGAGGTCATCGAGGCCATCAACGTCAAGAACCTCGTCGATGTGCGCTCCCCCGACGAGTTCTCCGGCAAGATCCTGGCGCCCGCGCACCTGCCGCAGGAGCAGAGCCAGCGGCCGGGGCATATCCCGGGCGCCATCAACGTTCCGTGGAGCAAGGCGGCCAACGAGGACGGCACCTTCAAGTCCGACGAGGACCTCGCGAAGCTCTACGCGGATGCGGGCCTGGACGGCGAGAAGGAAACCATCGCGTACTGCCGGATCGGTGAGCGTTCCTCGCACACCTGGTTCGTGCTGCGGGAGCTCCTCGGGCACCAGAACGTGAAGAACTACGACGGCAGTTGGACCGAGTACGGCTCCCTGGTGGGGGCCCCGATCGAGTTGGGAAATTGAGATATGTGCGCTCCTCCTAAGCAAGGCCTGGCCCTGCCCGCCAGCGTCGACCTGGAGAAGGAAACCGTGATCACCGGCCGTGTGGTCGACAGCTCCGGCCAGGCGGTCGGCGGCGCGTTCGTCCGCCTGCTGGACTCCTCGGACGAGTTCACCGCCGAGGTCGTCGCGTCGGCGACCGGTGACTTCCGGTTCTTCGCCGCGCCGGGCACCTGGACGCTGCGGGCCCTGTCGAAGGTGGGCAACGGCGACGCCACCGTCGCCCCGTCGGGCGCCGGGATCCACGAGGTCGACGTCAAGGTCGCGTAGTCGCGGAGATCGCCGATCGGCACGCCGGACGCCTTATGCGGCCGGCGTGCCGATCGGCGTTTGCGGCACCTGAGAGGTGTGGGAAAGCCCTCAGGCCGCCCGGTCGGGAGCCGGTGTCACAGCGGTTAGACTGGGCGTGTGGTCCTGTTCTACGAACTCCTGCTGGTGGCGTGCACCCTGCTGATCACGTGGTTCGCGCTGTACGCGCTGTACCGCCTCATCACCGATGAGTCGTGACCTCGCCGGACGAGTCTGACCAGGCCGCCGGTTCGATCTTCGCGACATCCGGCGACCGCGCCGTCGCCGAGGCCGCCGAGCGGGCGAAAGCCACTGCCGCGCGCAACATTCCGGTCTTTCAGGACCTTCCGCTGCCCGCCGACACCGCGAACCTGCGGGAGGGCGCGGACTTCAACGACGCCCTGCTGGCGCTGCTGCCGCTGGTCGGTGTGTGGCGCGGTGAGGGTGAGGGCCGCGGGCCGCACGGGGATTACCGATTCGGCCAGCAGATTGTGGTGTCCCACGACGGCGGCGATTACCTGAACTGGGAGGCCCGCTCCTGGCGGCTCACCGAGGACGGCGAGTACGAGCGGCTGGGCTTGCGCGAGACCGGGTTCTGGCGCTTCGTCGACGATCCGTCCGACCCCTCGGAGTCCCAGGCGATCGAACTGCTGCTGGCGCACTCCGCGGGCTACATCGAACTGTTCTACGGCCGGCCCCGCAATCAGTCGTCGTGGGAGCTGGTGACCGACGCGCTGGCCCGGAGCAAGTCCGGGATGCTGGTGGGCGGCGCGAAACGCCTCTACGGCATCGTCGAGGGCGGCGACCTGGCGTACGTGGAGGAACGCGTCGACGCCGACGGCGGCCTGGTGCCGCATCTGTCGGCCCGGCTGTCCCGGTACGCGGGCTAGTGCGGCGGTGGGCGGCCGCGGCCGGTGTGGCCGCGGCGGCACTTCTGGCGGCCTGCGGGTCCGAGGCCGCGCCGCAGGAATCGGAGACCTCGCCGGCCGGGTCCACCGGGCACGGCTCCTACGCCCAGTGCCTCCAAGCCCACGACGTCGCGGCGCCGCCGGGTCCGGTGTCGGCTCCCCCGTCCGGTGTGGACGAGCAGGCGTGGCGCGAGGCGATGGCGTCCTGCGCATCGCTGGCACCGGGCCCCGCCTGAGCCATCCTCCCCCGGATATGAAGCGGCCCCCGAGCCGTTGGATCCTGGTTGGACGGACCGAGGGGCTCGGGGGCCGGGTGACTGCGGGGAATTCGCCAGCGCACTCAGCTCAGTGCTGGACTTCCCCGGTGCCGCTAGCGCGCAGCCACCTCACATGTCCATAAGTCACTCAATTTGTCGGACCACCTCCCTTCCTGTGTACGAGCGACCGTACCCGCGGATCTCCGGTCCGACAAGGCAATTACTGTTCGCGCTCAGCGATCGCTGACGATGGCGGAGTCGACCAGCTCAGCGACGTCCGACGCCAGCGCCGTCGGGCGCAGCGGCACCCCGTCCAGCGTGTGCACCCGGGCCGCCAGCGTGATGCTCGAGACGAGCCAGACACCGTGTGCGGCAGTGAGATCCGCCGGCCGCAGCGCACGGTAGTCGCAGTCGTACCCCTTGTTCCTGGCCACCTCGAACAGCGCCTGCTGGGTGGTGCCGCGCAGGATCGGATACCACGGCGGCGGGGTGAGCAGCCCGAGCCGGCCGTCGTCCATCTCGGTGGCGATCACCACCGTCGAACGCGGGCCCTCGAGGATCTGCCCCTCGGCGCTGACGAAGATGACGTCGCCGGCACCATGCCGTTCGGCGTGCCGCAGTGCGGCCATGTTCACCGCGTACGACAGCGTCTTCGCCCCGGCCAGCAGCCAGGGCAGATCGGCCGCGTCGGTCGACAATCCCCGCGCCAGCGTCAGCGCGGCGACGCCGTCGCGGCGCGCGGCCGCGACCCGCGCCGGCAACGCCCCGATCGTCAGGTAGGCCGTCGGCGGCCCGCCGCTCTCCCGGCCCCGGCTGTACACCAGGCGCAGCACACCTTCGCCATCGCCGCCCTCGGTCCAGTGACGCACCCCGGCGGCGACCGCTGCACGCCACTGCGCCAGATCGGGGGCGGGTAGGTCCACCATTCGCGCCGACTGCGACAAGCGGCTCAGGTGCGCCTCCAGCAGGCACGGTCCGCCGTCGCGCACCAGCAGCGTCTCGAAGATGCCGTCACCGCGCACCGCGGCCAGATCGTCGGCATGCAGCAGCGGCTCATTCGCGTCGTGCAGTTCACCGTCGAGGGTGACGATCACACCCGGTCCGCTCGCCATGGCCCCTCAGCGTAGCCCCGTAGAGTTGACGTATGTCAGCAGTTCTCGCGCCCGAAGGTGGACCGGACGCCGGCGCCGTCTGGCACTACGGCGACCCGCTCGGCGAGCAGCGTGCCGCGACCGACGCCGGCGTGGTCGTCGACCGCGCACACCGCGCCACGCTGGTCCTGACCGGTGCCGAGCGACGGTCGTGGCTGCACAACATCTCGACTCAGCATGTGAGCGATCAGGCCGACGGCACCGTCACCGAGAACCTCAGCCTCGACGGCCAGGGCCGCGTCGAGGACCACTGGGTACAGACGGAGCTGGACGGGGTCCTGCACCTCGACACCGAACCGTGGCGTGGCGAACCGCTGCTGACCTACCTGCGCAAGATGGTGTTCTGGGCCGACGTGTCCATCGAACCCGCGGAGCTTGCGGTGCTGTCCCTGCTCGGGCCGCGGGTGGCCGACACGCCGTTGCTCGGCGCCCTCGGTCTCGATGCGCTGCCAGCGGAATCGACCGCGGTGGCGCTGCCCGGTGGCGGGTTCGTTCGCGGGATGCGCGCTGACGGCGTCGAGGTGGACCTGCTGGTGCCCCGCGCTCAGCGCGACGAGTGGCACAGCCGGTTGACCGCGGCCGGCGTCCGGCCGGCGGGGGTGTGGGCGTATGAGGCACACCGGGTGGCGACGCTGCGGCCCCGGCTGGGGGTGGACACCGACGAGCGCACGATTCCGCACGAGGTCGGGTGGATCGGCCCCGCGGTGCACCTGGACAAGGGCTGCTACCGCGGCCAGGAGACCGTCGCGCGGGTACACAACCTGGGTAAACCGCCGCGGATGCTGGTGCGGCTGCAGCTCGACGGGTCGAGTGACCGGCCGGCGACGGGTGATCCGGTGCTGGCCGGTGGCCGTGCCGTCGGGCGCCTGGGCACCGTGGTCGAGCATGTCGACGACGGCCCGGTCGCGCTCGCGTTGCTCAAGCGCGGGCTGCCCGCCGACACCGCGCTGACCACCGGCGGCGAGGTCGCGGTCGCCGCGGCGATCGATCCGGATTCGATGCCCGCGGCCGACGCCGTGGGCGCCGGCCGGCTGGCTGTGGATCGGCTGCGCGGCGCGGCGCGGTGAGTCTGGTCACCGCGGGCGAGGGCCTGCCAGCGCGCGGCGATCCGGCACGGTAAAGTATGGGCAGGACAATAACGACACTAGGAATCGGAGCCGCCTGTCTACGGGCCGCTCCGTTATTGCGCGAGGGGGTCCCCCATGGGCCGCGGCCGGGCGAAGGCAAAGCAGACGAAGGTCGCTCGCGACCTGAAGTACAGCTCGCCTCAAACTGATTTCGAGCGGCTCCAGCGCGAGCTGGCCGGTGGGTCGGGCGACACCGACACCCGCGACGGCGTAGCCGACGATGAGTGGGCGCCCGAGGACGACTGGCGCCGCTGACCCGTCGCGGTCCTAGAACCGCGGGTGCTGGCCCACCAGCTGTGCCCGCGGCTCTTCTTTGCCGCCCTTCTTGATGGTCCCGAGGGTCCAGCAGTCCAGGTGGCGGGCAGTGAGAATCGCCAGTGCGCGGTCGGTGTCCTCCGGCGCGACGACGGCGACCATCCCGACGCCCATGTTGAACGTCTTCTCCATCTCGGCGCGGTCGATCCGGCCACGCTGGGCGATCATGCCGAACACCGGTGCGGGCGTCCAGGTGCCGCGGTCGAGCTCGGCGACCAGACCGTTGGGGACGACCCGTTCCAGGTTCCCGGCCAGCCCACCACCGGTGACGTGGCAGAACGTCCGGACCTGGGTCTCGGCCGCCAGCGCCAGGCAGTCCTTGGCGTAGATGCGGGTGGGTTCGAGCAGCTCTTCGCCCAGCGTGCGACCGAACTCCTCGACGTGGCCGGCGAGGTTCATGTGGTCGATTTCGAGTAGCACGTGGCGGGCCAGCGAGTAGCCGTTGGAGTGCAGGCCGGTCGAGGCCATCGCGATCACGACGTCGCCGGGACGCACACGGTCGGGACCGAGCACGTCGTCGGCCTCCACGATGCCGACACCGGTGGCGGAGATGTCGTAGTGGTCGGGCGCCATCAGCCCCGGATGTTCGGCGGTCTCGCCACCCAGCAGGGCGCATCCGGCGAGGACGCAACCCTGGGCGATCCCGGACACCAGCTCGCTGACCCGCTCGGGGACGGTGCGCCCCACCGCGATGTAGTCCTGCAGGAACAGCGGTTCGGCGCCGCAGACCACGAGGTCGTCGACCACCATGGCGACGAGGTCGAGGCCGACGGTGTCGTGTTTGTCCATCGCCTGGGCCACGGCCAGCTTGGTGCCCACGCCGTCGGTCGACGAGGCGAGGACGGGCTCACGGTAGCCGCCGCGCAGGGCGAACAGGCCGGCGAAGCCGCCCAGCCCGCCGCGCACCTCGGGCCGCGTGGCCTTGGCGGCCAGCGGCTTGAAGAGTTCGACGGCTCGGTCACCGGCTTCGATGTCCACCCCGGCCGACGCGTATGAGATGCCGTGTTGTTCGGCGCGCTCGGTCATCGAGTAGAAGGCTACCGTTCCGCACCAGCCGTTGGTAAACGCCCGTCGGCGATCGCTGCCTGCGCGTTTCCCGTTCGCGGGTTTGCCGGACCCATCCGAGGGTCATCCTTGCCCCCACCGGCTCCGAATGCCTGGTGTGTCGGTTGTCGAAGGATGGAGGCCCGGTGCCCGCTGAACTGATCCGCTGCCTGGTGACGGGTGCCACCGGCTATATCGGCGGCCGCTTGGCGCCGGCCCTGCTCGACCGCGGCCATCAGGTGCGGGCGATGGCGCGCACCCCGGAGAAGCTGGACGACGCGCCGTGGCGCGACCGGGCCGAGGTGGTCAGGGGCGATCTCACCGATGCCGATTCCCTGGCGGCGGCGTTCGAGGACGTCGACGTCGTCTACTACCTGGTGCATTCGATGGGCACGTCCGACAACTTCGTCGCAGAGGAAGCCGAGTCGGCGCGCAACGTGGTGTCGGCGGCCCGCACGGCGGGGGTACGCCGGGTGGTGTACCTCAGCGGCCTCCATCCGGACGGCACGGAACTGTCCCGGCATCTGGCGTCGCGGACCGAGGTGGGCGAGATCCTCATCGACTCCGGTGTCGAGACCGTGGTGTTGCAGGCCGGCATCGTGATCGGTTCCGGCTCGGCGTCATTCGAGTTGATCCGGCATCTCACCGACCGGCTGCCGATCATGACCACCCCGAAGTGGGTGCACAACAAGATCCAGCCGATCTCGATCGACGACGCGCTCCACTACCTGGTGGAGGCGGCCACTGCGCGGGTGCCGGAATCGCGGACATGGGACATCGGCGGCCCGGATGTGCTCGAGTACGGCGAGGCGATGCAGGTCTACGCCGACGTGGCGGGTTTGCGACCGCGGCGGTTCGTGGTCCTGCCGTGGTTGACCCCCACCCTCGCGAGCCGTTGGGTGGGGCTGGTGACGCCGATTTCCGCGGGACTGGCGCGGCCGCTGGTGGAGTCGCTGGAATGCGATGCCGTGATGGGTGACCACGACATCGACACGGTGATCGCGCCGCCCGACGGCGGCCTGACCGGATTCCGGGACGCGGTCGCCGAGGCGCTCGGGCGAAACGGCACCGCGGCCAGGAACGGCCGACGCCACCTGCTGCGGTTCAGCCCGGCCGTGGCGACCTGAGCGCGACGCTCAGGGGCGCCGCAGCGCCGAGACGTTGTCGTTGTCGGACTGCAGCGGGATGCCGGTGCGCGCGGCGGTGGCCAGCATGTGCTCGATGACGTTCTTGCCGAGCGCCGATTCGCCGGGCAGTTCGATCGGGTAGTTGCCGTCGAAGCATGCCGAGCACAGCCGCGAGGCGGGTTGTTCGGTGGCGGCGATCATGCCCTGTTGGGAGATGTAGCCCAGCGTGTCGGCGCCGATCGCGCGGCGCACCGCCTCGAGCATCTCGTCCTCGTCCTCGACGGCATTGGCGATCAGCTCGGCCGGGGTGGCGAAGTCGATGCCGTAGAAGCACGGCCACTTCACCGGCGGTGAGGCGATCCGCACGTGCACCTCGACGGCGCCGGCTTCGCGCAGCATCCGGATCAACGCCCGCTGGGTGTTGCCGCGCACGATCGAGTCGTCGACGACGATCAGCCGCTTGCCGCGGATGACCTCTTTGAGGGGGTTGAGCTTGAGCCGGATACCGAGCTGGCGGATGGTCTGCGACGGCTGGATGAACGTGCGCCCGACGTAGGCGTTCTTCATCAGTCCCTGCCCGTACGGGATGCCGGAGCCCTGGGCGTAGCCGACGGCGGCCGGGGTGCCCGATTCCGGGACGCCGATCACCAGGTCGGCCTCGACGGGCTTCTCACTGGCCAGCCGGCGCCCGATCTCGACGCGGGTGGCGTGCACCGAACGCCCGCCGATGGTGCTGTCCGGGCGGGCCAGGTACACGTATTCGAAGACACACGCCTTGGGGCTGGGGTTGGCGAAGCGGGTGGAGCGCACGCCGTCGGCGTCGATGGCCAGCAGCTCCCCGGGTTCGATGTCGCGGACGAACGAGGCGCCGACGATGTCGAGCGCGGCGGTCTCCGAGGCGACGACCCAGCCGCGGTCCAGCCGGCCCAGCGACAGCGGCCGCACCCCGTACGGGTCGCGCGCCGCGTAGAGGGTGTTCTCGTCCATGAAGGTCAGGCAGAACGCGCCGCGCACGGTCGGCAGCAGCTCGAGCGCGGCCTGTTCGAGCGTGGCGTCGGCGGCGCCGTGGGCGAGCAGCGCGCCGAGGATGTCGGAATCGGTGGTGGCCGAGCCCTGGGCGCGGCCGTTGATCAGCCCGGCGTCGCGGGCGCGGGCAGCCAGCTCGGTGGTGTTGACCAGGTTGCCGTTGTGGCCCAGCGCGACGCCGGTGCCTGCGGCGGTGTTGCGGAACACCGGCTGGGCGTTCTCCCACGTGGTGGAGCCGGTGGTGGAGTAGCGGCAGTGCCCGACGGCGACGTGCCCGTGCATGGCGGCCAGCGTCTGCTCGTCGAACACCTGGCTGACCAGGCCCAGATCCTTGAACACCAGCACCTGTGAGCCGTCGGCGACCGCGATACCGGCCGCCTCCTGGCCGCGGTGCTGCAGCGCGTAGAGGCCGTAGTACGCCATCTTGGCGACGTCCTCACCGGGCGCCCAGACGCCGAACACGCCGCATTCTTCGCGAGGTTCGGTTTCGGTCTCGATGTCGTCGTGGCCGATCACGATAGGGCTGCTCCCAGGGGGCGGTGGGTGACGTAACTCAGTCTACGGGCAAAACCGGTCGACAAAAGAATCGGCCGATGGTGTCGTCGTCACGTCCAACGACTGGATCTCGCACCACATTTCCGTGTACACCGACGAAACCCAGGAGTCCGCTGTGATCCCTGTCGCATCTGCGGAGACGCTGACGCGGCCATCCCGTCACGCGCGTCGTGTTCCGCTTCGGTGTCGTCTATCTCGGGCTGTTCTGCCTGGTCTTCGCGCAGCTCACCTTCGCCTACGCCGGCGTGCTCACCCACTGGCTACCCGACAACGCGGTGATCTGGCAGCTGATGGCGCTCGAACCCCTGCTCGGCTTCGTCGCACGGCACCTGTTCGGCGTCGACGCGGTCCTGCATCTCGACTCGGGCAGCGGCGATCAGGCGATCATCTGGGTGCTGGTGTTCTGCCTGCTGGTCGTGGCGCTGATCGCGACGGCGGTGTGGAGCCTGCTGGACCGGAAACGGCCCGCCTACCCGCGGTTGGCCGCGTGGTTCCTGACGTTCCTGCGGATGTGCCTGGGCGGGCAGCTGCTGTTCTACGGGTTCGCCAAGGTCATCCCGACCCAGGTGCCCGCGCCGCCACTGTCGGCGCTGCTGCAGCCCTACGGTGACCTCAGCCCGGCGTCGGTGCTGTGGCTGCAGGTGGGCGGTTCGTATCCGTACGAGATCTTCCTGGGCGCGGCCGAGGTACTCGCCGGTGTGCTGCTGTTCTGGCCGCCGACCGCCACGCTCGGCGCGCTGCTGAGCGTGGCGGCGATGGGGCAGGTGTTCCTGCTGAACATGACCTTCGACGTGCCGGTCAAGATCCTGTCGTTCCACCTGCTGGTGATCAGCGCCGTGCTGGTGGCGCCGCACGCACGAGGCCTCGTCGACCTGCTGGTGCGGCAGCGGCCGTCCGGCCCCCTTCGGCAGCCGGCGCTGTTCGGCGCGGCCCGGGCCAACCGGATCGCCGCGGTCGTGCAGGTGGCCCTGGGGGTGTGGGTGCTGATCGGCTGTGTGTCGGTGAGCCGGCAGGCCTGGTACGAGTACGGCGGCGGGCGGCCGGAGCCCGAGCTGTACGGCATCTGGGCGGTGACGGAGTTCCGCGTCGACGGCCGGCCGACCCCGCCCCGCACCGACGACGCCGCCCGGTGGCAGCGGGTGGTCGTCGACCAGCCGGGCGCGGTCACGGTGCAGCAGATGGACGGCACGCTGACCACGGTGCCCGCCACCATCGACCCGGGATCGCGCACCGTCGAGATGCCCGACCTCGCAGCGGATCTGCGCTACCGCCGGCCCGACGGGGACCGCCTGATCCTGGCGGGCCGGGTCAACGGCCGCGCCGTCGAGATCGATCTCGATGCGGTGGACCCGAACTCGTTCACCCTGCGCAGCCGCGGCTTCACCTGGGTGCAGGAGTACCCGTACTTCCGCTGACGTTCAGTCACCGGCCGTCACCACGGGCAGCCAGTTCGCGATCTCCGGGGCGCGCGCCCCGGACAGCGTCAGCGTGCCCCCGGCCACGGCCCGATCGAACGCCAGCAGCCCGGTGGCGATCAGCAACCAGGTCCGGGGATCGGTCTCGACCACGTTGGGCGGGTTGCCGCGGGTGTGCGTCGGACCCGCGACGCACTGCACCGCGACGAACGGTGGGATGCGTACCTCGACGCTGGCCCCCGGGGCGATGGCGGCCAGCGTGCGGGCGGTGAGCCGAACCGCTTCGGCGAGCTCGGGTAGCGGCGGCGCCGGCGTCGTGTCGTCGCGCAGCCAGTCCGCGACGGCGGCCACGGCGGCGCGGGTCTTCTCCGGATCGGCGGTGCGGCGTGCAGCCATAACTTAGTGTCGCAAAGTGGCCCTCGACCGGCACCGACCGCCGTACCGGGCGGCCGGTGCGCTGGCCCTGGTGGCCGTCGGCGCGGTGGCGGCGGTGATCTCCATGGCGTTCCGCGGCGAGTTCACCGAGAGCACCACGTTGACGGTGCTGTCGTCGCGGGCCGGCCTGGTGGTCGACCCGGGCGCGAAGGTGACGTTCAACGGCGTCGAGATCGGCCGGGTCGCGCGCATCGCGACCGTCGACTCCGACGGGCGGGCCGAGGCGGCGCTGACGCTCGAGGTGGCGCCCCGGTTCCTGTCGGCGATCCCGGCCAACGTGATCGCCGACGTCACCGCCAGCACGGTGTTCGGCAACAAGTACGTGTCGTTGCGATCACCGGATGTCCCTGCGGCACACCGTCTTTCACCGGGCGACGAGATCCGGGCGGCGACGGTGACCACCGAGTTCAACACGCTGTTCGAGACCGTCGTGGCGCTGGCCGAACGCGTCGACCTGGTCAAGCTCAACCAGACGCTGGCCGCAACCGCGGAGGCGCTGACGGGGCTCGGTGACCGCTTCGGCGATGCGCTGACCGACAGCGACGCCGTCCTGGCCGACCTCACCGCTCGGATGCCCGAACTGAGGGCCGACCTGATGGGCGTCGCGGAGCTGGCCGACATCTACGCCGCCGCCTCACCGGCGCTGTGGGACGGTCTGGACGACGCGGTGCGCACGTCGGTCACGGTGTACGCGCAGCGCTCCGCGTTGGACCGCGCGCTGCTGGCAGCGGCGGGCTTCGGCACCGTCGGCGCCGACCCCGTCGAGCGGGCCGGTCCCTATCTGGTTCGCGGCAGCGTCGATCTGCAGCCGACCACCAAGCTGCTCGACGACTACCGCGGGATGATCTTCTGCACGATCCGCAACTTCCACGACGTCGCGCCGGAGATCCACCGCACGCTCGGCGGCGACAACGGCTACGCGCTGCGCGCCGCAGGAACCGTGCTGGGCGCGGGCAACCCGTACGTCTATCCGGACAACCTGCCACGGATCAACGCCCGCGGCGGCCCCGGCGGCCGGCCGGGCTGCTGGCAGAAGATCACCCGCGAACTGTGGCCGCACCCGTACCTCGTCATGGACACCGGCTACAGCATCGCGCCGTACAACCACGCCGAACTGGGGCAGCCGTTCGCGATGGACTACGTGTGGGGCCGTCAGATCGGCGAGCTGACCATCAATCCGTGACCGCGCGTCGGCGTCCGGTCCGCAGGGCCGCCACCGCACCGACCTCGTTGACGGCCAGGTGGGCGAGCATCGCCGCGGCGAGGCTGCCCGAGTGCTCGGCCAGCCGGGCGAACACCCAGCCCGCCAGCCCGGTCACCAGCACAGTGCCGGTCACGGGCTGGCCGGCCGCCCGGGCGTCGGCGATGTGGGAGAGCCCGAACGCCGCCGACTGCAACAGCCGGCCTCCGTCGGGACCGAGCGCGTCGGCGGCCACGTGGGCCAGCGCGCCGCGGAAGCTGGCTTCCTCGGCCCAGACGGTGCCCAGCGGTATGCGCAGCAGCATCCAGCGCGCCGGGGTGTCGATCGGGTCCTGGCCGGCCAGCGCCCGGCGCACCGGGGGCAGCGGCGCGGCGGCGGTCACCACCGCGACGACGACGGCGGTGGCGGCCGCACCGGTGCGCAGACCGGCGAGCAGCGGGGGCGGCCGCAGCCCCAGCCGCGGGCGGGTGAGCGCCACCAGGCCGGTGCCCAACAGCCCGTTGAGCACGGGATGCCACCGGGGGGACAGCCGTGGGCTCACCACCTTGTGCCAGGCGACCAGACCGCCGGCGAGCGCCGCGGCGTTGATGTGCTTGTGGCGCATCAGTATTCGGGTCCGTCCGCGGATTCAGTGTGATGCAGGACCTGGCGGATGCGTTCGGTGTCCGCGGCGGTCCATCCGGGCGGCGGCGCGACGGCGGCCCAGCCGTCGAGCACCGAGTCACCGTAGTTGTGGCCGTGTCCGCCGGGAACGGCCGCCGCATTCGTCATGTCGGCGCTCACCTGCCAGAACGTCACGATGGGATACCAGCGCATGGACGGGGTGCGGTCCCTGCCGGGTGGTTCCCGCAGCCAGTCGGGCCGGGTGGTCAGCAGGTCCGGCGACCACCACACGATCGGGTCGGAGGCGTGCTGCAGGAACAGCACCCGGGTGCCCTGCCACGGCGCGTCGGTGTCCCGGGCGATCTCGGCCGGAGTGGTGCCCTGCGAGAACCGCACGGTGCGCCCGTCGTCGTAGCGCGGATCGACCTGCGGGGTGCCGGGATCGCGGCGCTCGACGACCGCGCGCCACAGCGGGCTGGCGTTGGGTGGGCCCACCCACAGCACAGAGGAGAAACCCTTCTCGGCGATGTCGGGCAGCCAGCCGAACGCGCCCTGTCCGGCCATCGACCCGAGGCTCTCGCCGTAGAGCATCAGTTCGGGCCGCCGGTCCGGCGGCCGTGCCGCCCACCGCTGCTGCACCGCGTCGATCAGCAGCTTGCCCGCCTCCATGGACTTTTGCTGATCACCGAGGAACGAAATCCAGCTCGGCAGATAGGAATACTGCATCGCGACCATCGCGGTGTCGCCGTTGTACATCAGTTCCAGCGCGCGGGCCGCCACCGGGTTGACCCACCCGGTGCCGGTGGTGGGCACGATCACCAGGACGTCGCGGTCGAAGGCGCCGGTGCGTTCGAGCTCGCTGAGCAACACCGCGATGCGCTGCTCGTCGGTGTCGGCGGTCTGCAGACCGGCGTACACGCGGATCGGTTCCTGTGCCGGGCGGCCGTTGATGCGGGCGAGTTCGTCGGCGCGGGGTCCGGCGGCGACGAAGTTGCGGCCCTGGTAGCCGAGCGTGTCCCAGGGGGCGAACGATGCTGGGCTGCCGGAGCGTTCGGGCTCTGTGGGTTGGCTGATGCCGTCGCGGGTGGTGTTGTTCTGCGGCTGGAAGACGCGGCTGGCGCTGGCCAGGAAGCCCTGGAACAGCACGCCGTTGACCATCGTGATGATCAGGACGACGACGACCGCGGTTCCGATGAACAGCGCCGTCTCGTCGTGCAACCGGAACCGCCGGATCAGCAGCCGGGCAAGGGCTTTGATGGTGTCGAGGACGACCCGGGCGGCCGCGACGCACAGCGCACCGACCAGTGCGGCGATCACGAGCACGCGGGCATAACCCAGCGTGTCGGGGCCGGCCATCCCCATTTCCGCGGAGACCTGCCGCTGCCAGGCGGCGGCGGGCACGACCATGGCCGTACACGCCCCGAAGGCCAGCACGACGACGACCACCTTGAGCGCCTGCACCACCCGCCGCGACGGCGGCCACCAGCGGCGGTTGTTCAGCACGAACCGGTTGGACAGGCGCCAGGCGAAGACGCCGATGCCGTACCCGATGGCCGCGTTCACCCCGCCGATGAGGCCCTGGAACAGCCAGTCGCGCGGGAGCAGCGACGGCGTCAGCGACAGGCAGAAGAACAGCGCGCTGAAGGCGACGCCCACGACGTCGAGGCGCAGCAGTCCCCACACCCACGCCACCAGCGGATGCGGGCGCGGGCGGTCAGGGGTGGCGGCGACGGCGTCGCCGGTGAGTTGGTCGGTGCCCCCGCTCACCCGAACAATCCGGGCAGCACCGCCTCGGACGTGCTGCGCAGTTCGGCCAGCGACACCGTGAAGTGGTCCTGCACCTCGACCGAGTCGCTGCCTTGGTCGACGACGCCGACCCGAGTGACCGGCAGGCCGCGTGCCTCGCACATCGACCGGAACCGGCTCTCCTCGGTGCGCGGCACCGCCACCAGCACCCGTCCGGCCGATTCGCTGAACAGGAACACGAACGGGTCGGCATCCTCGGGAACCAGGAGGCGACAACCGGTTTCGCCGGCGAGCGCGGCCTCGGTGACGGCCTGGATCAGCCCGCCCTCGCTGAGGTCGTGGGCGGCGGAGATCAGCCCGTCGCGCGAGGCGGCGGTCAGCACGTCGGCCAGCAGCTTCTCGCGCTGGAAGTCGACCTTCGGCGGCAGCCCGCCGAGATGGTCGGCGGTGACCTGCGCCCAGATCGACCCGTCGAACTCGTCGCGGGTGTCGCCGAGCAGCATCAGCGTCTCCCCCGGCTCGGTGCCCAGCCCGGTGGGGATACGCCGCCGGACGTCGTCGATCACCCCGAGCACACCGACCACCGGGGTGGGGAGGATCGCGGTGGTGCCGGTCTGGTTGTAGAAGCTGACGTTGCCGCCGGTGACCGGGATGCCCAGGGCGACACAGCCGTCGGCGAGTCCGCGGACCGCCTGGGAGAACTGCCACATCACGCCCGGGTCCTCCGGGGAGCCGAAGTTCAGGCAGTTGGTGACGGCCACCGGGGTCGCGCCGGTGACGGCGACGTTGCGGTACGCCTCGGCCAGCGCGAGTTGCGCGCCGGCGTAGGGGTCCAGCGCGGTGTAGCGACCCGAGGCGTCGGTCGAGATCGCGATGCCGCGGCCGGTGGCCTCGTCGATGCGCAGCACGCCGCCGTCGGCGTGTTCGGCCAGCACCGTGTTCCCGCGCACGTAGCGGTCGTACTGCTCGGTGATGTAGCCGCGGCTGCACAGGTGCGGGCTGCCGACCATCTTCAACAGCGTGGCGCGCAGCTCGTCGCCGGTGGCCGGGCGCGGCAGCGCCGCGGAGGTGTCGGCGTTGAGCGCGTCCTGGGTGTCGGGGCGGGCGACCGGGCGCTCGTAGACGGGGCCCTCGTGGGCGACGGTGCGCGGCGGCACGTCGACGACGGTCTCGCCGTGCCAGGTGATCTCGAGCCGGTCGCCATCGGTGACCTCACCGATGACGGTGGCCAGCACGTCCCACTTGCGGCACACGGCGAGGAACGCGTCGACGTTCTCGGGGGTGACGACCGCGCACATGCGTTCCTGCGATTCGCTCGACAGGATCTCGGCGGGCGTCATATTGGCCGCCCGCAGCGGCACCTGGTCGAGTTCGACGCGCATCCCGCCGTCCCCGGCCGACGCGAGTTCGGATGTCGCGCAGGACAGTCCGGCGCCGCCGAGGTCCTGGATGCCGACCACCAGGCCGGCGGCGTAGAGCTCGAGGCAGCACTCGATGAGCACCTTCTCCATGAACGGGTCGCCGACCTGCACGCTGGGCAGCTTCTTACGCCCCGGGCCGCTTCCCTCGTCGCCGCCGAAGGTCTCGCTGGCCAGCACCGAGACCCCGCCGATGCCGTCGAGGCCGGTGCGGGCGCCGAACAGGATGATCTTGTTGCCGGCGCCCGAGGCGAAGGCCAGGTGCAGATCCTCCTTGCGCATGGTGCCCACGCAGAGCGCGTTGACCAACGGGTTGCCCGCGTAGGAGGCGTCGAAGACGGTTTCGCCGCCGATGTTGGGCAGGCCCAGCGAGTTGCCGTAGCCGCCGATGCCCCGCACCACACCGTCCAGCACACGGCGGGTGTCGGGGGCGTCGGCCGCGCCGAACCGCAGCTGGTCCATCACGGCGACCGGGCGGGCGCCCATCGCCATGATGTCGCGGACGATGCCGCCGACGCCGGTGGCCGCACCCTGGTACGGCTCGACGTAGGAGGGGTGGTTGTGGGACTCGACCTTGAAGGTGACCGCCCAGCCGTCGCCGATGTCGACGACACCGGCGTTCTCCCCGATGCCGGCGAGCATGGTGGAACGCATCTCCTCGGTGGTGGTCTCACCGAAGTAGCGCAGATGGACCTTCGAGGACTTGTAGGAGCAGTGTTCGCTCCACATCACCGAGTACATGGCCAGCTCGGCGTCGGTCGGGCGGCGGCCGAGGATCTCGCGGATCCGCTGGTACTCGTCGTCCTTGAGGCCCAGCTCGCGGAACGGCTGCGGTTGGTCGGGGGTGGCTGCGGCCCGCTCGACGGTGTCCGGCGTGGGGGCAAGCTCCTGCGTCACGAGGACAGTCTATTTCCCCGGGTCAGTGTGCTCGGGGTCACTGGACCCGGCGGCCGTCGCGGCGTGGGCGCGGGCCGCCGCGGGCGCCCCGAGGCCGTGCAGGACGACGCTGCCCAGGACGGTCACCACGGTGGTGATCAGCACGACGTGCTCGTCGGCTCCGGTCAGCGCGTTGTAGGCGAGCAGGCCGAAGACGATCGACGTCGTGCCGCGGGGTCCGAGGCCGCCGAGCAGCAGACGCTCCGGGCGGGTGAAGCGTGATCTCCACATGCTCAGCGCGGTCGGCACCATCCGGATCAGCGTCAGCGCCAGGACGGCGAAGACCACGGTGCCGATCGGCACTCCGGACTGCAGCGCGACCACCGCGGCCGCGCCGAACACGAACCACATGCCGACGACCAGCAGGAAGCCGACGTCGTCGACCAGTTCGAGTTCGTGGCGCAGGTCCCCGGTGCGGCGGAAGTAGTTGAATGCGATGCCGCACACGAAGGCGGCGACGAAGCCGTTGCCGCCGACGGCCAGGCTTGCGCCGAACGACAGCAGCGGGGCGGCCACCGGCACCAGCCGGAAAGACTGCGCCGTCATCCAGTCGCGGCGGTGTGCGGCGTTGACCGCGAGCGCCAGCGCGGCCCCGACGGCCAACCCGACCACGATGGCCTTCGCGGCTTGCGGCACCGCTGCGCCGAGCGCCTGCAGCGGGGTGTCGGCGCGGGTGTCCGGCGCGGCGAGCACCAGCGCGAAGATGAACAGTGGCGAGATGATGCCGTCGTTGTAGCCGGCCTCGACGTTGAGCAGGTTGCGCACCCGCTCGGGCACGCGGGCGTCGCGCACGATCGCCGGCGCCGGGGCGAAGTCGATGGGCACCACGATGCAGGCGATGATCAGCAGCACCGGCCAGGAGGTGCCCGGTAACAGCCACAGTCCCAGGACGACGGCGACGGCGAGGCTGAGCGGCATCGCGATGAACAGCACGCGCAGCGCCGCGCGCGGGTGGTCGCCGAACAGGCCGCCGCGCACGTCGGTGGCGTCGACGAACAGCAGGATCGCCAGGATGATCTCGGCGATGTGTTCGGCGGTGTCGGTGTTCAGTTGGGCGGCCAGCTGATCCGAGGCACCGAGGCCCACGGCGGCGCCCGCGAGCACCAGCACCATCGGCGCGGTGAGATGCCAGCGCTCCATGCGTCGCGCCGTCACCGACCATGCGGCCAGCACGGCGGACAGCGCGATCAGCGACAGGAGCACGGCGGGGATCTTTCCAGGGTGGGGCGAGGGTGTCCCGGCGACAAGGACTTCGACCCGGGACACGAGGAAGGCCTCCTGCCGGTCCGACTCGTCTCCCCCTCGGAGTCGGTGGCAGGAGGCCCCTGGTCTCGCTACGACGTGATCAGGCCGCCGCGTCGTTGGTGCTGTTGTCCTTGTCGGTGTCGTTGGTGTTGGTCTCGTTGTCGTCGTTGTCGGCGCCGTCGTCGTTGCTCTCGGTCGGCTGATCGTCGTCGTCGTCGTTGGTGGCCGCAGGCTTCTTGGGCCCGTTGACGACCTTGGTCAACGTGTCGCGGGTGCCGTTGATCGCGTCGTTGAGGCGCTTGCCTGCCTCGTCGATGGAATCCTGGAACCGCTCGCCGGCCTGGCGCAGCGCCTTCTCGAACTCGCTGGCGCGGTAGGCCGGTTTCGGGGTGACGGCTTCGTCGCCCTCTTCGACGACCTCGCCGTCGACCGGTCCGGTGCCCTCGGTCGTGTCGGTGACGCCCTGCTCGTTCGTGGTGTTCGTCGACACGAGGCGCGCCTGGTCCTCGGTCTGGCTCAGCGGACCCGGCAGACCCGGGATGTCCGGCAGACCAGGAATGTCCGACAGGTCTGGCAGCTCGATGTCGGGCAGCTCGAGACCAGGTAGATCCGGTCCGCCCGGCAGGCCGGGCAGGTTCAGATCGAGGTTGTCGAGGACGTCTTCGACGGCGGCTTCGATGTTTTCCACGAAGTCGCCCAGCCCTGGAATGCGGTCTGCGAGATCACCGATGGTGGTCGGCAGGCCGAGCAGGTCCAGCAGCGTGGTGATCGGGTTGGTCACGCCGCCGAGCGGCCCGCGCACGCCGGGGATGCCGCCGTAGAAGAAGGCGTCCTGGATACCGGCGAACAGCGCCTCGGCCAGGTCGCCGGGAACCTCGCCCCAGTCGATGTTCTGCGGGAGGGTGAAGAACGGCACGCCGCCAGGGCCTTGGCCGAGGTCACCGTCGCCGAAGTTGCCGGTGAAGTCGCGCGGATACGGATCCAACGGGTCATCCATGTTCTGGGTGACGTTGGTGTAACCCAGATTGGTCAGGATCTTCAGGGCCGGCTCGATCGCGTCGGCGAACGGGTTGGTGAAGCCGAAGATGCCGCCGGTGAAGAAGTTCGCGATGTCCGCGGGGTACCGGAACGGCTCGAGGATCGGGAGGCTGTCCACCGGCACCGTGAGGAAGATGTTGGCCGATCCCTCGGTCAGAACCTCACCGATCACCGAACCCAGATCGATCTGGTCGCCGAGTGCCGCGAAGTCGCCGCCGCGCAGGATGTAGGTCGGGAACAGGAATGCCGCGCCATTGTTGGCGAGCGTGAACGGATTCGGCCACGCCGCGAAGTCGGACAGCGGGTCGTACTCCACCGTCGCGTCGACCTTGATCGGCGTGAACGAGTCCGGGAAGAGCGGTACGCCGTCGCCCTCGACCTCCGGCGTGACGACGCTGTTGAGGCCGAAGAGCCCCAAGAAGGGATCGAGCAGGGGGAACGCCCGCGCGGCGATGCCGCCGTCCGCACGACCGGGGTTCCTCAGCAGGATCAGCGGCAGGATGGTCGCCGGGTTCAGGATCCCGGGCTCGTTCGCGTAATAGTCGGCGATGTCCGGATACGCCATCCCGGCGCCCAACGATCCGAGGCCGAAGCCAATCACCACGGGCACGCGGGCGCCGTTGAGGACGGTACCCAGCAGACCTGCCACCGCGCCGCCGGTCGGGCCGAGGAGCTGGGTCAGCAGCGGGGCCAGGATCTGGGTGAGCGCCGCGCCGTTGACCACGGTGTCGGTGCTGGTGACCTCGTCAGTGATCAGCGGCGGAAAGGCCGGCACGTAGCCGAGATTCAGCCCGAACAGCGCGGCGAGCGCGAAGGGCGGGCCGGTGGTCACGATGTTGATGCCGGCCGCTTCGAGTGCGTCGAGCGGGCCGTTGATGTCGTCGAGCGGGATGCCGAGCGCCTGCAGGAGCGGGCCCAGGTTCAGCACGTCGGTCAGCGCGGTGTTCTGCACCTCCGCGGTGACGGATCGCGCCTCGATGAGGGGCAGCGCGCTGGCCGTCGGGGCGGTGAGCCCCATGGTCAACGCCGCGGACGTCGCCGCCGCGCCTCCCATCAACGCGGCTTTCTTGATCCGCTTCCGCGCCTGCTTGTTCCGATGCCTCGCCACCAGGACCCCCTCCAGCAACCTTTGTCGATGTGTGATGAAGCTAACACAGCGCTAGGTGAACATGAAAAGAACCTGAGTAAGAACTGAGACTGTATTTGTAGATTCAAGCTGTGGCGACGCGACAACCCGCCGTGATCAGCGGCGATGCGCCCGCTTCTGCTGGCGCTCAATGGCGGCTTTGCTACGCGGCGCGTGACTTTTCTCAGTTTGCCTCCCGAGCCACCGGGCAGACAGTGATCCCACGACCGAATGGGGCAAGCGCTACACCGCCCTCAACCCCGAACCGGTTCTGGCTGCACACCGGCTCACCACTGCGCATGAGACAGATGTGAATGGTGGCTCGCACAGGTTGCGCACAAGCCAGCGCAGCTGAACCGTTACCGTCACGTGATGTTGCCGGAAGAAGCCCCCGCTTCGCCCTCAGCGGGGATGGATGTTGCTCAAACAACCGTTGAGGGCGCAAACAGCAGTTCAGCGGCTTGAGTTGATAACCTGAGAAGCGTTCCTAGCATTGAAGCGACGGATGGCCGCGCCGGTCGGCTCACGCCAGTACGCACGCGCTGCGAGCAAACATTTTCCCGCCACTGCGCACAACGCGGATCCGATGGCCATTGGGCCGGACACGAAGAAGACCCCACCCAAGATGGGTGGGGCCTTCTCCGCCGGGTCTACTCTGCGCCGGTCTCGCCGGTGCCGGCGTCCTGGTTGGCCGACTGCTCGCCGCCATCGTCGTCGTTGTCGACGGTCGTGCGCGGCTTCGGTGTGATGGCATCCCGGAACCTGTCGGCGGCATCGTCGATGCGGTCACCGATCCGCCCCACCGAGCGCTCGATGTTCTTCTCCGCTTCGCGAATCGCCTTGGAGATCGGACCGCCCCGCCACTGAGAGTTGCCGTTTGTCGACACCTTGTCGTCGCCGCCGGTCGGGTCGGTACCCTCCTCGAGGACTATCGAAGAGTTCGCGCTGTTCTGCTGCGCGTCACCGGCGGGCGGGACCTCGGGCTGGCCGGCCGACGGAACCTCCGGTGCCTGTTGAGCGGCCTCCAACGTCCGCTCGACCTGTTCGTCCTGCACGCCTGCGCGCGCCTGGTCGCCGGTGATCGCGACGCTGCTGGGCGCGCCGGGCAGGTCGTCGAGGGCGCCGAGCAGGGCCTCGTTGATCTCCTCGGTGAGTGCCCAGATGCGGTCGCGGAAGTCCTCGATCGAGCCGTCGGCGCCACCGCCGAGGGCTTCGGGCAGCGCATCGCGCAGACCGTAGAGCGCCGGGTCGGCCACCCACAGCGGAGTGTCGACCGTGTTCTCGATGAGGTCGGCCAACGCCTCCGGACCGCCCTCGGCGAGGGCCAACAGGCGGGTCGGCCCGAGGACCGACGCAGCCAGGAGGCGGAGTCCGCTGGCCCCCAAGCCTTCTGCGACATCGAATGCCGAGTCGACGGGGCCGGTGGACGGTGTGTACCCGACCGGTGCTTGGCGCTCGAAGGCCTCGTAGAGCGTGTTGGCCACGACCTCGCCGATCCGCGTCAGCGGGTCGTTGCTGTCGAGCTGCGGCGCTGCCAGCGCGGCCAGCGATCCGGTGGGCAGTCCGAGGTCGGCGCCGAGGATGTCACCGAGTCCGGGGAAGGCGTCGAGCAGATCCGGGAGCTCAGGGATGCCGCCGTCGAGTCCGAGTAGGCCGGCAATGACCGCCAGCGGATTCGCCACCGGCACACCGGGGTTCACGCCCGGAATGCCGCCGGAGAAGAAGGCACTCTGGGTGCCGGCCACCAGCGCGGTGAACAGGTCCTCAGGCACCCGATCCCACTCGATGCCCTCGGGGAAGGTGAAGAACGGGGCGTACTCGCTACCGAAGTTCCCCGCGAAATCCCGCGGGTACGGGTCCAGCGGATTGGTCATGTCCTGGGTGACGTTGGTGTAGCCCAGGTTGACAAGAATCTTGAGCGCCGGCTCGACCGCATCGGCGAACGGATTGGTAAAGCCGAAAGCGCCGCCGGTGAACAGATTCGCGACGTCCGCCGGATAACGGAACGGTTCGAGGAGCGGAAGTGCGTTCTGTTCAATGGTGATGAAGGCATTGATCGCCTGGAAGAACCCATCTTCGCCGTCAGGCAATTCGAGACCGAGAAGGCCATTCACGAGCGGCACCAACACTGATCTCGGCAGGGGCAGACTGCCGACGATCGGGATCCCACTCACAGTCAATCCGTCGCCAATGGCTCCGGACAAGACGTTGGTGAGGACACCGCCGAGGACCGGCTCGAGGACCTGCGGGAGCGCACTGGTGATGTCGGAGCCGCGCAAGATGTACGTCGGGAACAGGAATGCGGCGCCGTTGTTCGCCAGAGTGAAGGGGTTGGGCCACGCGGCGAAGTCGGATAGCGGGTCATACTCCACGGTGGCGTCGACCTTGATCGGCACCAGGACGGCACCGCCATCGGTTTCGACGTCCACCTCGGGAGTCACGACGCTGTTCTGGCCGAACAGCGCGAGCAATGGGTCGATCAAGGGCGCGAAGCGAGCCGCCACACCGCCGTCGGCGCGACCAGGGTTCCGCAGGAGAATCAGCGGCAGGATAGTGAGGCTGGTGCCGGCTTCTGCACCCTCGGCCGTACCGCCCGGCTGATTCGGCAGGTCGGCCACCACGTCGGGGTAGGCCATACCGGTGGCCAACGAGCCTAGCCCGAAGGCGAGCACGATCGGGATGCGAAGGTTCGGAAGCTCGATCGGAACACTGGGGGTTGCGGAGATGGTTTGGGGGATATTTCTGACGGCGTTCAGAGCATAGGCAGTTCGGCAAGCCGTATCGGCCGCCTGACATCCGCCGCCACCGAGGAACTTCGGCGCGGTCGACCCGACGTTGTAGGCCAGGTTGTATGCCGGCTGATAAGCCGGGTTCGGCACCGTGATCGGAATCGTGATGTCGGTGTCGATGCCGCCGTAGGGAGTGTTGTTGATCTCCTCGGCGATCCGGTCGGGAAACGCCGGCACCCATGTCGGGTTCAGCCCGAGGATGCCGAGCGCCCCGAAAGGCGGCCCCGTCGTGATCACGTTGACGGGCAGCTCGCCGACACCGGGAATGGAAGGGATCTCAAGCACGTCGCCGAGGTCCGGAACGCTGATCCCCAGCGCCTCCAGCACAGCGCCGACATTGAGCCCTTCGAGCGCCGCGAGATTGATCTCTTGCGATGCCGACCGGGGAACTGCTGCATTCGCCGCCGGCGCGGTCAGGCCCAAGGTCAGCGCGGTGGCAGTCACCGCGGCGCCACCCATCATCGCGGCTTTCTTGGTGTACTTCCGAGCAGCCTTGCTCCGGTGCTTTGACATTCCAGTGATTCCCCTCCAGCAACGCCTGAGTGCGTGTGAGGAAGCTAACACCAGAACGGCAAGATCATGAGATACGGCTGAGTATTTACTGAGAATCCGTTGCTTGGTCAAGCACTTGGAGAGTTGGCCCGAAACAAGATCAGCTACTTCTCCGGTCACTAATATCGGCTGGTTGAGGACACCGGGTTCATCCGGACCCGAACCACCGGCGTGACCCATTGCTGATACATCGTAGCACTTCAAGCGCTTACAGAGATCACGGGCGACGGCCAACGGCCCGTCAATCGGAGACGAAGGCGCGCCGGAATTTGATTCGCTTAGCTACCGACATCAGCCGCTGAGCGAAACGAGCATCACCATACCGATTCGCTGAGAATACAAAACTTGAAACAGCAACGTTTCCTCAGAACTGAGGGTGCGGACACGCGTGAGCCTCGCAGTAGTGATCTCTAGCCGCCCGGACCACGATTCCAGCAATCACGTCGCGGCGATGCAGAACGCATTCCCCGCCGGGTCGGCCAATACCACCCAACTGAAGTCCGGCCCGAAGCTGTGTCGGCCGGTCTCCGCGGCGCCGGCCGCCACCAGGCGAGCCACCTCGGCTTCGACGTCCGCGGCGGCGAAGTCCACGTGGATGCGGTTCTTGCCCGGCGTCACGTCGGGCACCTTCTGAAATCCCAATCGCAGCCCGGACTCGAGCATGACGACGACGAACTCGCCCGGCGCCAGGGCATTCACCTCACCGCCGATGGCGTCGGCCCACCAGGCCGACAGCGCATCCGGATCGTCACAGTCGATGGTGATCATTTCCACGGTCATGGCCATGGCGCCGACCATAGATCAAGCCGGTGACAGAAACGCCTGCAACGCCGCCGCGTAGGCCGCCACATCGTCGGCCCCCATCACTTCGCGCGCGGAGTGCATCGCGAGCTGAGCCGCGCCCACGTCAACGGTGGGGATGCCCGTGCGCGCGGCGGTCATCGGTCCGATGGTCGACCCGCACGGCAGGTCGGCACGGTGCTCGTAGCGCTGCATCGGCACCCCGGCCTGCGCGCAGGCCAACGCGAACGCGGCGGCCGTGCGACCGTCGGTGGCGTAGCGCAGGTTGGGCTGCACCTTGAGCACCGGCCCGGCGTTCACCTCGATGAGGTGTCCCGGCTCGTGGCGCTCCGGGTAGTTGGGGTGGGTGGCGTGCGCCATGTCCCCGGACGCCACCATTGAGCCGGACATCCGGCGCAGCAGCGTCTCCCGGTCGCCCCCGGCGGCCAACGTTATGCGCTCCAAGACGGTCGGCAGCAGCTCCGACTGGGCACCGTGGTCCGACGTCGAGCCCACCTCCTCGTGGTCGAACAGCGCCAGCACCGGCACGACGCCGGTCGGCTGCGCCGCCAGCAGCGCCTCCAGCCCGGCGTAGCAGGTGGCCTGGTTGTCCAGCCGCGGCGCGCTGAGCAGCGTGCGGTCCGCGCCCACCAGAGTCGACGGGGTCAGGTCATGGGTCATCAGATCGGCGGCGAGCACGTCGCCGGCCGGCACCCCCGCGCGCTCGGCCACCCAGTCCATGAACGAGCGGGCCGCGCTTCCCACTCCCCATACGGCATTGACGTGGCGCTGCGGGTCGAGGCTCACGCCCTTACGGTCCTCGGAGAGGTGGATCGCCAACTGCGGCACACGCAGCACCGGCTCATCGACCCGCACCAACCGGTCCTCGACACGGTCGCCCATCCGGACCGACAACCGCCCACTGAACCCCAGCTCGCGGTCCAGCCACGAGTTGAGCCACGCCCCGCCGTAGGGCTGCAGCGCCACCACCTGCCAGCCGGACACGAACCGATCGGGATGCTGTTTCACGCGCAGGTTGGGGCTGTCGGTGTGACCGCCGACGATGCGGAACGGCGCGGCCGTCTCACCGTTCGACCGCCAGGCCACCAGGGACCCCGCGCGTACCGTGAAGAAGTCCCCCACACCCGACGGCCATGCATCGGTTTCGGCGAGTTCGGTGAACCCGGCGTCGCGCAGTCGGTCGGCCACGGTGGCGCACACATGGAACGGGGACGGTGACGCGTCGATGAAGGCGCAGAGGCCATGGGGGCTAGCTGGCATCTTTCCATCTTGACCGGCGTTTTCGATCATGATCACGCTAGGGTCCAGTTGTGCCCGATCTTGAACCGCAACCGGTGCTCGCGCCGCTCACGCCGGCCGCGATCTTCCTGGTGGCGACGATCGACGACGGCGGTGAACCCACCGTGCACGACGCGTTGGGCGACATCTCGGGTCTGGTGCGCGCGATCGGGTTTCGTGACCCCACCAAGAACCTTTCGGTGATCATCTCGATCGGCTCCGATGCGTGGGACCGTTTGTTCGCCGGCCCGCGGCCCGCGCAACTGCGTCCGTTCCGCCCGCTCGACGGCCCACGGCATCGGGCCCCGGCCACCCCGGGTGACGTGCTGTTCCACATCCGCGCCGAATCCATGGACGTGTGCTTCGAATTGGCGATCAAGCTCACCGAGGCGATGGCCGGGGCCATCACGCTCGTCGACGAGGTGCACGGGTTCAAGTTCTTTGACAACCGCGATCTGCTCGGGTTCGTCGACGGCACCGAGAACCCGGACGGTGCGTTGGCCGGCGCGGCCACCCGGATCGGCGACGAGGACCCCGAGTTCGCCGGGGGCTGCTACGTCCACGTGCAGCGCTACGTCCACGACATGGCGGCGTGGAACGCGCTGTCGGTCGAGGAGCAGGAGCGGGTGATCGGCCGGACCAAGCTCGACGACATCGAACTCGGTGATGCGGTCAAACCGGCCAATTCCCATGTGGCGCTGAACGTCATCGAGGACGCCGACGGCAACGAACTGAAGATCGTGCGGCACAACATGCCGTTCGGCGAGGTCGGCAAGGGCGAGTTCGGCACCTACTACATCGGCTACTCGCGCACCCCGGACGTCACCGAACGCATGCTGACCAACATGTTCATCGGCGACCCGCCCGGCAACACCGACCGCATCCTCGACTTCTCCACCGCGGTCACCGGATCGATGTTCTTCACTCCCACCGTCGACTTCCTCGACGACCCTCCGCCGCTGCCCGATTCGGCTCCCCCGGCCGAGCCGGTCAGCGTCCCGAGCCGCGACGACGGCTCGCTGGGGATCGGCAGCATGAAAGGAACCCGTTGATGAACAACCTCTATCGCGACCTGGCGCCGATCACCGAGGCCGCCTGGGCGGAGATCGAACAGGAAGCGACGCGGACGTTCAAGCGCCACATCGCCGGGCGCCGCGTGGTCGACGTCAGCGGACCCGGCGGTCCGGCGACGGCGGCCGTCTCGACGGGTCATCTGCGCGACGTGACACCGCCCGGCGACGGCGTGGTGGCCCATCTGCGCGAGAGCAAGCCGCTGGTGCGGCTGCGGGTGCCGTTCACGGTCTCGCGCACCGCGATCGACGATGTCGAGAGGGGATCGCAGGATTCGGACTGGGATCCGGTCAAGGAGGCGGCCAAGAAGCTGGCGTTCGCCGAAGACCGGGCGATCTTCGAAGGGTATGGGGCGGCCGCTATCGACGGAATCCGGATGTGCAGCAACAACGCCGCACTCGCGCTACCGCAGGATCCGCGCGAGATGCCCGACGTGCTCGCCCAGGCGCTCTCGCGATTGCGCCTGGCCGGCGTCGACGGTCCCTACTCGGTGTTGCTGTCGGCCGAGGTCTACACCAAGGTCAGCGAGACCACCGAGCACGGCTATCCGATCCGCGAGCACCTCAACCGCCTCGTCGACGGTGACATCATCTGGGCGCCGGCGATCGACGGCGCGTTCGTTTTGTCTACTCGCGGTGGGGATTTCGACCTCCAGCTGGGCACCGATGTGTCGATCGGGTACCTGTCCCACGACGCCGCTTCCGTGCAGCTCTACCTGGAGGAGACGCTGACGTTCCTCTGCTACACCGCTGAGGCGTCCGTCGCGCTGACGGCCTGATCCCGGCTCGCCTCAGACGGTCAGCACCGCGTCGAGCGCGGAGTAGAACAGCCCGAGCCCGTCGTCGGACGGCCCGGTCAGCGCCTCGGTGGCGTGTTCGGGGTGCGGCATCAGGCCGACGACGCGTCCGTTGGCCGAGCTGATCCCGGCGATGTCCCGCATGGAGCCGTTGAGGTTCTCGCGGTAGCGGAACACCACCCGGCCCTCGCCCTCGAGTTCGTCGAGCACCTGCTCGCTGGCGACGTAGCGTCCCTCACCCGACTTGAGCGGGATCAGCAGATCAGCGCCCGCCTCGTACCGGGTGCTCCACGCGGAGGTGTTCGACTCGACGTGCAGCCAGATGTCGCGGCAGATGAAGTGCAGGCCGATGTTGCGGGTCAGGGCCCCGGGCAGCAGGCCGGCTTCGCACAGCACCTGAAAGCCATTGCAGATACCGAGCACCGGCATCCCCTGCTCGGCGGCGCGGATCACCTCACCCATGACGGGGGCGAACTTCGCGATCGCGCCCGCGCGGAGGTAGTCGCCGTAGGAGAAGCCGCCGGGAACGATCACCGCGTCGACGCCCTTGAGGTCGGCGTCGGCATGCCACAGGTTGACCGCCTCGCCGCCGGCGAGGCGTACGGCGCGGGCGGCGTCGATGTCGTCCAGCGACCCCGGGAACGTGATGACGCCGACGCGTGCGCTCATGAGTCCTCCCTGGTCACCGACCAGTCTTCGATGACGGTGTTGGCCAGGAGCGATTCGGCGATCTCGGCCACCGTCTCGTCCGTGACGCTGCCGTCGATGTTCAATTCGAATCGTTTGCCTTGACGGACATCTGAGACGCCCGTCACACCGAGACGCCCGAGCGCGCCGACGATCGCCTGCCCCTGAGGGTCGAGGATCTCAGCCTTGGGCATCACGTGCACCACAACCTTCGCCACGGCGACAACTTTACCGGTGACGCGGCGTGTCGCCGCCTACCGGCATGATCCGACGTAGGCCGTGCACAGCGGGGCGGCCAACGCGTCCAGGACGGCGCGGTCGGAGACCGCCGGCCAGCGCGTGTTCGGCAACGGCGTCGACCACATCGCGAGCTCGGCGATCGTGCCGCTTCGCGGGTCGGCCATGAGGTACTGGTGCAGTACCGAGCGGTCCGGTGACGTGAGCACGGCCGCCACCCGGGTCGGCTCGGCGAGCGTGACCGACGGTGACACCGGCGGCGCGGTCAGTTGGCAGGCCCGCAGCGCCGCGACCGCGTCGCCGAACACGGTGGACGCCAGCTCACCGCTCTGCCACGCGTCCCCACGCCAGTGCATGAGCTGCGCCCGCAGCCGCCACTGCCCGTCGGCTCCGGTGGCCTCGGCCCTGGCCGTCACCGCCCACGCGCGGGGATCCTCGGCCGCGGTCGGCACCCCGCACAGCTCCTCGAACCGGAACCGCGGGTGGACCGCGGTGACCGCCAGACCCGACAGCTCCGGCCAGCGGTACACCTCGTAGAGCGGGATCGAGGTGGGCGCGATCCACGCCGACCGCGGTATCCGGTCACAGCTCGGTGGGCAGTCCAGCGGCTGCCCCCAGGCCGCTGCCGGTGTGATCAACGCCATTGCGCAGCCGGCCAACACCGACGCCACCAGCCACCGCATCCCGAACCCCCACGTACGGCCCCGCCCGAGCGCCACAATATAGCCATGCAATTGACCCATTTCGGGCATTCGTGCCTACTGGCGAATTTCTCCTCGGATTCCGGCGATGACACCACGGTTCTGTTCGATCCCGGCACGTTCTCGCACGGATTCGAAGGCATCACCGGACTTTCGGCGATCTTGATCACTCACCAGCACCCCGATCATGCCGACACCGAGCGGCTGCCGGCGCTGCTCGAGGCCAACCCGCAGGCCGCGCTGTACTGCGATCCGCAGACCGCGCAGCAACTGGGCGGGTCGTGGCGCGCCGTGCACGCGGGTGACGAATTCACCGTGGGGCACCTGACCGTCCGCGGTGTCGGCGGACAGCACGCGATCATCCATCCCGACCTGCCGCAGATCGACAACATCTCCTACCTGATCGGCGACGGCGACCATCCGGCCCGGTTGATGCACCCGGGGGATGCCCTGTTCGCCCCCGGCGAGCCGGTCGACGTCTTGGCCACTCCCGCTGCGGCGCCGTGGATGAAGATCAGCGAGGCCGTCGACTATCTGCGGGCGGTGGCGCCGGACCGGGCGGTGCCGATTCACCAGGGCATCATCGACCCCAGTGCGCGCGGCATCTTCTACGGCCGGCTCAGCGAGATGACCGACACCGACTTCCGGGTGCTCGACGAGGAGAACGGCACCGAATTCTAGGCGGCGTCGGTCAGGGCGCGAAACGGCTCCCACTGGTACACCTGCGGCGCGCACTGGTGCATCAGAGCCAGGTCGACCGCGTCGAGCGCGGCTTGGCGGGGGCCGGTCCGGCCGAGCTGCTTGGCCGAGATCGCCAGCCGCACTATGCCGGCGCGGCGGGCGGTGCGCTCGGCCGACAGCACGACGGTGCGGCACCACCACGGCTCGGCGACGAATCCGGCGCCGATACCGACCACCCGGGCCCGCACCGTGGTCTGCCGCACCAGATCGGTGACGCTGTTGAAGCCGGCGAGCAGTCGGAAACCGTTGCGCGGCAACGCTACCGCGGTGCCCTGGGACACCGACCAGCCCGGGGCGGCGAACAGTCGTGTGCGCAGGCCGAGATGTTCGAGCACCCGGTCGGCGCCCATCAACCGCAGGTTGGCCTCGTGCGCCTGCAGCGAGGCGAATTCGCTACGGCGTTTTTTGGTGGCGGCCTCGTCGAAGCCGTGCAGCACGATCGCGTCGCCGTCGGCCCGCCGGTCGCGCAGCCACTCGACGGTCGGCGCGTCCTTCTCGAGGTGGTAGCCGCCCTTGAGGCGCGGGGCGACCAGGTAGGACGCGGGCACGCCGCGGGTGTCGAGATCCGCGCGGAACGCCGCGACGTCGCTCAGGGTGCGGGCGCTGATGTGCGAGATCGACACGATGAGTTGTCCAGCCACGTGCCCCAGTGTGACAACACCAGGTGTCGCGACGGTGGCTATGACGTCGACAACAGCTGTCGATCCGGTGGTGTTATCCGGGCAGCACGGCCTCGATGGCCGCAATGACCTCCGGGGCGTCGGGTTCGGTGCGGGGACGGAACCGGTTGACCACCTCACCGCCGGGCGCCAGCAGGAATTTCTCGAAGTTCCACTGCACGTCGCCGGCCTCGCCGGCGCTGTCGGGCGTCTTGGTCAGTTCGGCGTAGAGCGGGTGGCGGTTCGGCCCGTTGACGTCGGTCTTGGCCAGCAGCGGGAACGTCACGCCGTAGGTGGTGGAGCAGAACGTCTGGATTTCCTCCGCGGATCCGGGCTCCTGCCCCATGAACTGGTTGCACGGCACCCCGACGACGGTCAGTCCCCGGTCGCGGTAGTCCTGGGCCAGCTTCTCCAGCGCGCTGTACTGCGGTGTGAGGCCACATTTCGACGCGACGTTGACCACCAGCGTTGCGCCGTCGGCCAACTCGCGCAGTGTGGTGGACCGTCCGTCCAGCGTGTTGAGCTCGATGTCGGTCAGCGGCATGTCGGTCATGAGCGGACGCTACCGCACCGGGGCGCTCAGCTGGAGAACAGCATCCGTGCCGCGCGCTCCACCTCGGCCACCGGATCCCGTCCGGTGTCGATGATGTCGTTGAGCCACAGCATCGCGAAGCCGTGCACCAGCGACCAGGCGGCCAGCGCCGCGGCGTCGGGATCCTCGGCGGCGCGGCTGTCGGTGAGGGTGCCGACCCCGCGGCTCAGTTCGGCGCCCGCGGCGACCTGGGCCTGGATCAGGTCCGGGTTGGCCTCGTCGACCAGCGTCTTGTCGAACATGACGGCGTAGTGGCCGGGATGCTCCACGGCGAAGCCGACGTAGGCCTTGGCGGCGTTGAGGAACGTCGGCCGCGCCCCCTCGAGCGCGCGGGCGAGCAGCCACCACCCCTGGGCCGCCAGGGCGGTGAACAGTCCGCGCCGGTCGGTGAAGTGGTGCGCCGGTGCGGCGTGGGACACCCCTGCCGTCCGGGCCAGTTCCCGCAGCGAGATGCCGTCGACCCCACGGGTGGCCACCATCTCGGCGGCGTGGGCGAGGATGACCGCCTTAAGGTCGCCGTGGTGGTAGCTCGTCTTCTCCATGGTTCACCGTAGCGCGGTCATCTTGACAGCGGCTAGATAAGCTCAGCTGTGCGGGCCGCCGAAGAAGGTGCCCGCCTGGCCGCTGCCGTAGTTGTCCGGATCGGCGGTGGCCAGCAGCCACGCGTACTGGAACGCGGCCTCCTTCCACCGCTCGTAGCGGCCGCTGATCCCGCCGTGCCCGGCACTCATCTCGGTCTTGAGCAGCACCGGGTTGGTGTCGGTCTTCGCAGAGCGCAGCGCGGCAACCCATTTCGCCGGTTCGACGTAGTAGACCCGGGTGTCGTTGAGTGAGGTCATCGCGAGGATCGGCGGGTAGGCCTTGGCGGTGACGTTCTCGTACGGCGAATAGGACTTCATGTAGTGGTAGACGGTCTCGTCCTCGAGGGGGTTGCCCCACTCGTCCCACTCAGTCACCGTCAACGGCAGCGACGGATCGAGGATGGTGGTCAGCGGGTCGACGAACGGCACCTGGGCGAGGAAACCGGCGAACAACTCGGGCGCGAGGTTGGCCACGGCGCCGATCAGCAGGCCGCCCGCGCTGCCGCCGAGCGCCACCAGGTTCTGCGGGCGCGTGGTGTCGGTCGCGATGAGATGTCGTGCCACGGCGATGAAGTCGGTGAAGGTGTTGCCCTTCTCCAGCAGCTTGCCGTGTTCGTACCAGGGCCGGCCGAGTTCGCCACCACCCCGCACGTGGGCCACGGCGAACACCATGCCGCGGTCCATCAGGGACAACCGGGCGATGGAGAATCGAGGGTCCTCACACGATTCGTAGGCGCCGTACCCGTACAGCAATGTGGGCGCCGGGAATTGGAGACCGGCGCGGTGGACGATCGAGATCGGGATCCGGGCGCCGTCCGGCGCGACGGCCCAGTCGCGGCGTTCGACGTAGTCCTCGGGGTGGTAGTCGCCCAGTACCGGTTGTTCGCGCAGCAGCGTGCGCTCCCCCGTCGCCAGGTCGATGTCGTAGATGCGCACCGGGGTGACGAACGACGTGGCGCCGACCCGCAGCTTCGGTGCATCCCAATTGGGGTTGGCGGCCAGGCCCGATGAGGTCAACTCCGTGTCGAACGTGATGTCCTCCGCGCGACCGTAGGAGCCGTCGGCGCCCAGCGGCCACAGCTGGATCTTCGGCAGCGCCTCTGCGCGATAGCTGATCACCAGGTGCCCCTCGAACGCGTCCACCGAGTCCAGCCGCACGTCCTCGCGGTGTTCGATCAGCGTGCGCCCGGCGGTCGGGTCGTCGACCGGGGTTTCGATGAGCGCGAAGTTCTCGGCGCCGTCGTTGTGCAGGATCAGGAACCGGTCCTGCCCGCCGACCACCGCATGTTCCAGCGAGTACTCGACCCCGTCGCGGCGCGGCCACACCACGGTGAACTCGGCGTCGGCTGCGGCGGCGTCGGCGTAGCGCACCTCGGAGGTGACGGCGCTGCCGGCGGCGATGATCAGGTAGCGGTCGCTGCGGGTGCGGCCCACGCCGAGCCAATACCGTTCGTCGGGTTCGTGATACACCTTTTCGTCCGGCGTGTCGGCGCCGAGGCGGTGCCGCCACACGGTGTCGGGACGCCAGGCATCGTCGACGGTGGTGTAGTACACGGTGCGGTTGTCCGCGGCCCACGTCGCGCCGGCGCCGATGCCGGCGATGGTGTCGGCATACTGCTCACCGGTGCGCAGATCGCGGAAGCGCAAGGTGTACCGCTCGTCACCGACGGTGTCCACCGAGTACGCCAGGATGTTCCCGTCGATGCTGACCGACGCGGCGCCGAGCGCGAAGTAATCGTGCCCGTCTGCTTCGACGTTCTCATCGAGCAACACCTGTTCGCCCGGAATCTCGGTGTTCTCGTCGAACACCGGCGGTGTCCAGTCGTCCGGATCGCTGACCGGGCACCGGCACTGGACGCCGTACTGCTTGCCCTCGAAACTGCGGCCGTAATACCACCAGTCACCGCGCCGGGTCGGCACCGACAGGTCGGTCTCCTTGGTGCGGGCCTTGATCTCGTCGAAGATCTTCTGCCGCAACGGCGCCAGGTGCTCGGTCTGGGCCTCGGTGTAGGCGTTCTCGGCCTCCAGATGGGCCAGCACCTCGGGGTCGGTCTTGTCGCGCAACCACTCGTACGGGTCGAGGAAGACGTCGCCGTGGTGCTCACGACGCTGCTCGATCCGCTTGGCCTGCGGCGGTGCGCCGGTCATGCGCGCGCTCCGATCCACGCGTCGAAGCTACGGCCCGAGATGCGTTCGTACGCCTCGATGTAGCGGGCGCGCGTCACGTCGACGATCTCGGCGGGCAGCGGGGGCGGCGGCTGATCGCCGTTACGGTCCCAGCCCGAGTCCGGGCCCGTCAACCAGTTACGGACGAACTGCTTGTCGTAGCTGGCCTGCACCTCGCCCTCGCGGTAGCCGTCGGCGTACCAGTACCGCGACGAGTCGGGCGTGAACACCTCGTCGGCGAGCACCAGGGTGCCCTCGGCGTCCACACCGAACTCGAACTTCGTGTCGGCGATGATGATTCCCTTCGTCAACGCGTGCTCGGCGCCCTGGCGGTAGATCCGCAGGGTGTGTTCGCGCAGTTCGGTGGCTCGCTGTTCGCCGACCAGGCCGACGGTGTCGGCGAAGCTGATGTTCTCGTCATGCTCCCCCAGCTCCGCCTTGCTGGCCGGGGTGTAGAGCGGCTCGGCGAATCGGCTCGCCTCGGTCAGCCCGGGCGGCAACTCGATACCGCACAGCGTGCCGGTGTTGCGGTAGTCGATCAGGCCCGACCCGGTCAGGTAGCCGCGTGCCACACACTCCACCGGAAGCATCTCCAGCCGGCGAACCACCAGCGCGCGGCCGAGCACCTCCTCCGGGATGCGCGGATCGTCGGCCGGCCCGGCGAGGTGGTTGGGCGCGTCGATCACATCGAAGAAGAACACGCTCATCGCGGTGAGGATCCGGCCCTTGTCCGGGATCTCCGAGGACAGGACGTGGTCGTACGCCGAGATGCGATCGGTCGCCACGAACAGCAGGTGCTCGTCGTCGATGCGGTACAGCTCGCGAACCTTGCCGCTGGCCAGATGGCGGTAGTCGGACAGAGCGGGGCGCATCGGGCCAGCATAAGTTCCCCGACGACTGCGCTCCTGCCCGCCGTCTCCATCGGGCAGCATCGGACACATGAGTTCGCGCTTCGTGCCCTACGCCACCACACCCGGCCGCCTGCTGGGCCAGCTGGTCAGCGACATCCTGGTGGTGATCTGGACGCTGATCTGGCTGCTCGTCGGCATGGCGGTGCATGCGGCGGTGGACACCATCGCCCAGGTCGGCCGTCAGGTCGAGGCGGGCGCCAACGGCATCGCCGACAACCTCGAGTCGGCGGGAAACCAGACCGACGACGTGCCACTGCTCGGCGACGCATTACGCGGACCGCTCAACGCCGCCGGCGAGGCGGCGCTCGACATCGCCGGCGCCGGCCACAACCTGGACAGCACCGCCTCCTGGCTGGCGTGGGTGCTGGCGTTGGCGGTGGCGTCGCCGCCGATCCTGGCCGTCGCGATGCCGTGGCTGTTCCTTCGGATCCGGTTCTTCCGGCGCAAGTGGACGGCTCTCGCGCTGGCGGCCACGCCGGCCGGTGAACAGCTGCTGGCGCTGCGGGCGCTGGCCAACCGGCCGCTGGCCAAGCTGGTCAGCATCGACGACGACCCGGTCGCGGCCTGGCGCAACCAGGACATCGCCGCGATCCGCGGCCTCGCCACGCTGGAACTGCGCTCCGCGGGCATCGCCCGCCGCCTTTGACCAACCGTGATTTCAGCGCGCTGATCGACGCTCAACGCACGTATCCGCGCCGAATCCGCCCGAGGGTCAGCGCGCGGTGAATCGCCGCAGCGCCGCCCCGAACGGATGCCGCACGGTCACCGACCCCATCCGGACCCGGCCCCGAAGCACCACGTGCAGCCGCGGCGACGGTGGTGACGCGGCCACCCGCACGGTCGCGCTGCCCGCCACCGTCTCGATGCCCGCGATATCGGCGGTGGCGTCGTCGGGAACGATGATCTCGGTGGAGCTGCAGTAATCGTCGACCTCGATCTCCACGACCGAGCTCTGCAGCACCGCCGACCGGAAGTCGAGCGAGGTGTCGCACATCCGGGTGTTGAGCGAGATCCGCGGCGGCACCGTCCACCTTCCCTTGCGGGACACCGTCGTCATCCGCGCCCGCAGTTGCGCAGGCGCCGTGGCCGGCGCGACCGCGCGCCCGAACGGCAGATCGTGCAGCACGGCGTCGAGGTCGCCGCGGGTGCGGGCGGCCAGCACATGGTCCACCCGGTCGGAGTACTCGTCGAGGGTCAGCATGCCCTCGCCGACGGCGCGTTCGAGGATCCGCCGGACCCCGGTCCGGTCGGCGTCGGAAATCCTCATGTGCGCGTCGCCCGTCCCCATGCGTTCGAGGCTAACCGTGTCGCTCGGCGACCTCGGCGAGGCGGTCCAGCGACGCCTTGAGCTTGGCGCCGGTGGTGTCGCGGGCGCGTTTCATCCGCGCTTCGTCGGTCAGCTGGGTCCAGTCGTAGGTGTGGGTCACCAGCGTGCGGTCGGCCCCCAACGGCTCGAGCTCCCACCGCCACAGATGGCCCGGCGGCGGGCTGTCCGGTTCCGAGGGCCGCCACGCGATCAGGCGCCCCTCCTCGAATTCGACGACGTGGTTGTGCCGTTGCGCGCCGGTGGTGATCGCCATGGTGAACACGTCGCCGACCGCACGGACGCGCTGCCCGCCCGGCGCCTCGCTGAGATTGTCGTTGGCGTCCCACTCCGGCTGCCTGGCCGGGTCGGCGATCAGTTCGAAGATCACGTCGGCCGGCGCCTCGACATCGCGCCCGACGCTGACGATCCGCATGAAATCACCCATGTCCCCGACGGTACGACAGTGGCCCGGTCAGGCGCCCCGCCGCCAACTTCGGATCGCGGCCACGACCAGGCAGGGCAGCAGCGCCGCCGCGAGCACCATCAGTGGCTCGCCGACGATCCGGTGCCCGTGGTCCATCGCCGCGAACGACACGATGCCCGTCGCCATGACCGCAGCGAACCCGTCCGGCTTCACCGCCTGAGCTCGACCACCAGGTGGCGGATGCCGGTGTGCCGGTTGCTGCGGGTCCACTCCACCGGCTCGACCACCCGCACCGAACCGAATCGGGTCAGCAATTCGGAGAACAGCACCCGCAGCTCGAGGCGCGCGAGGTTGGCGCCGAGGCAGTAGTGCACGCCGTAGCCGAATCCCAGGTGCGGGTTGGGTTTACGGGTGATGTCGAAGACTTCCGGAGCGGCGAAGACGGCGGCGTCCCGATTGGCCGAGCCTTCCCACACCTGCACCTTCTGGCCCGCCTCGATCGAACAGCCGCCCAGCTCGACCGCGCGGGTGGCGGTGCGGCGTTTCGACGGCGACGGTGAGGTCCACCGGACCATCTCCTCCACGGCGGTGGGCAGCAGCGCCGGGTCGGTCCGCAGCGCCGCCAGCTGCGCCGGATGATCGGCCAGCGCGAGCAGACCCCCGGCGACGGCGTTGCGGGTGGTTTCCGCGCCGGCGCTGAACAACAGGCTGAAGAACAGATAGAGCTCGACGTCCGAGAGTGCAGGCAGCGAGTCGTCCAGGTCTGCGTTGGCGACCACCGACAGCATGTCGTCGGTCGGCTGCGCCCGCTTGGCCGCGATGAGCTCCATGCCGTAGCTGAACATCCGGGTGCCTGCGTCCTCGGCCGAGAGCCGACCGACCTGACCCAGTTCGGCCTTGCGGGCCCGGCCGAAGTCGAACTGCGGCTCGATGGCCTCGAACAGCCAGTGCCGTTCGCTCTCCGGAACGCCCAGCAGGATGCAGATCATCTGCATGGGCAGTTCGGCGGCGACGTCGACCAGGAAGTCGAACGGCTCCCCCGGTGTCAGCGCGTCGAGCAGCCGGCGCGTCCGCGCCCGCAGGTCGTCCTCGACCAGCCGGATCATCCGCGGGGTGAGGCCCGAACTCACCAGCCGCCGGATCTGCGCGTGCCGGGGGTCGTCCATCATGTTGAGCACCTGCCCCGCGATCGACAGGTCCTGCAGCAGCGTGCCCCCGTAGGGCCGGTCGCCGCCGGTCACCGATGAGTAGGTGTTCCAATCCCGCAGGACCGCAAGGGTTTCGGCGTGGGTGGCGACGGACCAGAAGCCCTCGCCGTCGGGGGTGTGCTCGGTGGGTTCGTGCCAGTACACCGGCGCAGCGCGCCGGTGCAGCGCGAACAGGTGGTGCGGGAAGCCGTCGGCGAAGTTGTCCAGATCAGTGAGGTCGATCTGCGACAGCCTCGCCGTCAGGCTCACAGGATGGCGCCGGAGGTGTACTTGGCCGCCTCCGGGTAGCGGCTGATCAGTTCGTCGACAGCCTGCGCGACCCGGTCGACCTGATCGGCGGCCGCGCCGGTGAAGGCCTGCTTGTCGGCCAGCGCATCGTCGAGCGCCACCCGGTCCAGCGGCAGCCGGGGGTCGGCGGCCAGCCGATCGAGCAGATCGGGCTCCTGCCCCTTCTCCCGCATCGCCAACGCCACCGCGACCGCGTGCTCCTTGATCACCTCGTGGGCGGCCTCACGGCCGACGCCGGCGCGCACCGCGGCGATGAGGATGCGGGTGGTGGCCAGGAACGGCAGGTACCGGTCGAGTTCGCGCTGGATCACCGCGGGGTAGGCGCCGAACTCGTCGAGCACGGTGAGGAACGTCTCGGTCTGGCCGTCGATGGCGAAGAACGCGTCGGGAAGCGCGACGCGCCGCACGACCGAACAGAACACGTCACCCTCATTCCACTGCGCGCCGGCCAGTTCGGCGGCCATCGAGGCGTATCCGCGCAGCACCACCTGCAGGCCGTTGACCCGTTCGCACGAGCGGGTGTTCATCTTGTGCGGCATCGCCGAGCTGCCGACCTGTCCGGGCGCGAACCCCTCGGTCACCAGCTCGTGGCCGGCCATCAGCCGGATGGTGTGCGCCAGCGACGACGCCCCCGCTCCGAGCTGCACCAACGCGGAGACGACGTCGTGGTCCAGCGACCGCGGGTAGACCTGCCCGACACTGGTGAACACGTCCTTGAAGCCGAGGAATTCGGCCACCCGCCGTTCCAGGTCGGCCAGCTTGGCGGTGTCGCCGCCGAACAGATCGAGCATGTCCTGCGCGGTGCCCATCGGGCCCTTGATGCCGCGCAGCGGGTAGCGCGCGATCAGCTCCTCGACGCGCTGCAGCGCGATCAGCGTCTCCTCGGCGGCCGACGCGAACCGCTTGCCCAGCGTGGTCGCCTGGGCGGCGACGTTGTGACTGCGCCCGGCCATCACGAGTTCGCGGTAGCTGACCGCTCGCTCGGCCAGCCGCGCCACCACGGCCACCCCATGGGCGTGCACCAGCTCCAGTGAACGGCGGATCTGGAGCTGCTCGACGTTCTCGGTGAGGTCGCGGCTGGTCATGCCCTTGTGGACGTGCTCGTGGCCGGCGAGCGCGTTGAACTCCTCGATGCGGGCCTTGACGTCGTGGCGGGTCACCCGTTCCCGCGCGGCGATCGACCCCAGGTCGACGCGCTCGAGCGCTCGTTCGTAGTCGGCCACCACCCCGTCGGGAACGCTGACACCGAGCTCGGCCTGCGCGCGCAGCACCGCCAACCACAGCCGGCGCTCCGCGACGATCTTGGCCTCCGGTGACCAGATCGCCACCATGTCCTCGCTGGCGTAGCGGTTGGCCAGTACGTTCGGGATCGTCACAGACACACAGCTTACGGCGGCGGACAGGCACAGTAGTCGGATGCACTTCGTCGGCATCGACCTCGCCTGGGGTGAGCGCAACCCGACCGGCGTCGCGGTCGCCGATGCCGCAGGCCGGCTGGTGCACGTCGCGGCCGCGCGGTCGGACGCCGAGATCGTGGCCACGCTGCGGCCCTACACCGCGGGGCCGGCACTCGTCGCGATCGACGCTCCGCTGGTGGTGACCAACCCGGTGGGCAACCGGCCGTGCGAGGCGGCGCTCAACCGGGACTTCCGGGCGTTCGACGCGGGCGCGCACCCGTCCAACACCAGCCGCCCGTGGTTCGCCGAGGGCACCCGCGGCGCGAGGATCGCCGCGGCGCTCGGCCGGCCGGCGATCGAGGTGTATCCGCATGCGGCGACGGTCGCGCTGTTCGGGCTGCCGAAGACGTTGAAGTACAAGCAGAAGCCCGGCCGCGACATCGGCCTGCTGCGCGCCGAGCTGCTGCGGCTGATGGACTTGATCGAAGGCCTCGCCGGGGCGACACCCGGCCTGCACGTCGCCGGACATCCGGAGTGGAGGGGCCTGCGGCGGGCCGTGCGGTCGGCCACCCGCAAGTCGGACCTGCGGCGCGCCGAGGATCCGGTCGACGCGGTGGTGTGCGCCTACGTCGCGTTGTTCGCCGACCGCCGCCCGGACGACGTCACCGCCTACGGCGACGACGCAGGCGGGTGCATCGTGACCCCGACGCTCACTCCGGCCGGTCGGCCAGATGCGTCGGGTCGGTGATGCCGGGGCCGCGGATGCCGAGCTGCCGATTGATCAGCATGGTCACGAAGAACAGCACGATGCCGACCCCGATCAGGATGAGCGCGACGTAGTACTGCTGCGCGGGCCGCCCGGACAGGGGTGTCACGAGGTACACCGATGCCGCGAACCCGATGACCGGTAGCGCGGTCGGGGTCCTGAAGTGTCCGCCCTCGGCGCGAACGTCGCGCCGCAGCCGCAGCACGGCGACATTGACCACCGCGAACACCGCGAGCAGCAGCAGGGAGGTGGTTCCGCCGAGCACGGTGATCGCACTGCTGCTGGCGAACACGCTGACGTAGAGGATGAGCCCGAACGCGATCACGGTGGTGAAGATGATCGCCACCCACGGGGTCAGGCGACGGGGGTGCACGGTGCCCAACACCGGCGGCAACACGTGCTGGCGGGCCATGCCGTAGATCAACCGGCTGGCCATGAGCATGTTGATCAGCGCGGTGTTGGAGACGGCGAACATCGAGATGAACGGGAAGATGTCGTCGATCGGCAGACCGGGTGCACCCGCCTTGACCACCTCGACCAGCGGGGTGTCGCTGTCGGCGAGGGTGCCGACGGGTACCAGCGCCACCGCCACGACCGCGACGAGCATGTAGATGATGCCGGCGATGGTCAGCCCGGACAGCAGGACCTTGGGGAAGGTCTTGACCGGATCCTTGGTCTCCTCGGCCATGTTGACCGAGTCCTCGAAGCCGACCATCGCGAAGAAGGCCAGCGACGTCGCCGCGGTGACGGCCATGAACGCGCTCTTCTCCCCGTCGGTGTCGAACGCCACGACGCGGGCCCAGTCGATGTCGCCGCCGCGGGTGAAGGCCCAGAGGCCGACGAACAACACCAGCATGAGGCCGGTGGCCTCGATGATGGTGAGGACAACGTTGAGTTTGATGCTCTCCCCGACACCGCGCAGGTTCACCGCCGCCAGTAATGCCATGAAAACCAGCGCGATGATCGCGATACCAGCTGTCCCCCAGGCCAATCCGAACCCCTCGACGAAGTTCGACCCGAAGAACCTCGAGGCTGTCGATGCCGACGTGATGCCCGAGCACATCACCACGAAGGCCACCAGGAACGTCACGAACTGCACGCCGAATGCCTTGTGTGCGTACAACGCTGCGCCGGCGGCCTGCGGATACTTGGTAACCAGCTCGAGGTAGCTGAACGCGGTGATGGTGGCGATCAGGAATGCCACGAGGAACGGAAGCCACGCCGCGCCACCGACTTCGGCGGCGACGTCCCCGGTCAGGGCGTACACACCGGTGCCCAGGATATCGCCCACGACGAACAACAGCAGCAGGCCGGGGCCCATGACACGACGCAGTGCCGGCTGTTCCTCGACGGTGTCTGGCTGGCTCATGGGCTCCTCCGACGTCGACTCGATGAAAGGTCCATCATCGACCAGCCGTCCCCGCACCGCAGGGTCATTGCCGCAATCAGCGGCAAAGCGGTGGTCAGCCGACCGGGGCGAGGACGTCGATGACGTCGATCAGCGTCGCCCGGGCGGTGGCCCTGGGGCCGTCGCCGTCGCCGACCAGCGCGGCGACCACCGCACCGTCGACGGCGCAGACCAGCGCCGTCAGATACTCCGCGCGCACCGACCGGCCGGAGCGTTCGACCACCTCCACGACGGCGTCCGTGCGCTGCTGGAGGATCCGGCGCTGGATGTCGCGCAGCGCCGGCTGCCGGGCGCAGGCGATGTAGCGCTCGTACCGGGAGATGATCTCCTCACTGCCCCGCGCGCTGAGCGCATCGCCGAGCAGCAGGTCCACCAGGACGTCGGCGGTGGACTCCGCGCCGCGGCGCCGCCGCGACAGCGCCGCGACGCGGCGGCGCAACTGGTCGGCTTCCCGGAGGCCGACGTACTCGACGGCGTTGGCGATCAGATCGTCCAGCGACGAGAAGTAGTAGGTGGTCGACGCCAGCGGCAGCCCCGCTCGCCGCGCCACCGCCCGGTGGCGCACGGCGTCGAATCCGCCCTCGCACAGCAGATCAGCGGCCGCGCTGACCAGCGCGTAGCGCCGACGTTCTCCTTTGGGAGTGACTGCTGCCGTCACGCATTGCATGCTGCCAGCCACCGGGGTGCGGCACCGTCGTTTCGACCAATCCCCAGCCATTAATCAGACAAGCCGGCGCGGGTCGGTCCCGTGTCGGCACGGTGGCATGATGGCCGCCATGTCTGCCCAGCTCAACCGCCGCACCGTCCTGCGCCTCGCCGCGGGCGTGGCGGCGGGCGCCGCGGGTGCGCACGCCCTGGCCGCGACGCCGGACCCGGTTGCCGGCCGTCCCGTCGCGCTGACCGGCCGGGGCGCGCCGATGCCGCTGTCCCCGCCGTCGGCCGCCCCGACGTATGTGACCGGATCGTTCGTGTCGGCCGCCCGCGGCGGCGTCACGACCAACTTCGCGATCGCCCGCCCGCCGGGACAGCAGACCGCGCTGCGTCCGGTGATCGCCCTGCACGGGAAGGGCGCCGACGCGGCGCAGGTGATGGCCGGTGGGGTCGAGCAGGGGCTGGCGCAGGCGGTGTCGGCGGGTCTGCCCGCGTTCGCCGTGGTGGCCGTCGACGGCGGCGGAAGCTATTGGCACCGGCGAAAGTCGGGCGAGGACTCCGGGGCGATGGTGCTCGACGAGCTGCTGCCGATGCTCGGCGACCACGGCCTGGACACGTCGCGCGTCGGCTTCCTGGGCTGGTCGATGGGCGGATACGGCGCACTGCTGCTGGGCGCCCGGCTGGGCCCGGCCCGCACCGCGGCGATCTGCGCGGTCAGCCCGGCGCTGTGGACATCCGCGGGCGCCGCGGCGCCGGGCGCGTTCGACGGCGCCGAGGACTACGCCGCCAACAGCGTGTGGGGGCTGCCGGAGTTCGCGTCGATTCCGATCCGGATCGACTGCGGCACATCGGATCCGTTCTACGCGGCGACGCAGGAATTCATCGCCCAGCTGCCGAATCCGCCGGCCGGGGGCTTCTCCCCCGGCGGACACGACGCCGGTTTCTGGAGCTCACAGCTGCCCGCCGAGATCTCGTGGATGGCGCCGCTGCTGACGGCGTGAGCGCCTAGAGCCGGATGCGGCCTTCGGCGGCGGCTTGACCGATGTCGCCGCGGAAGTGGCTGCCCGGCAACCGGATCGACGACACGGTGCCGTATGCCGCGGCGCGGGCGCTGTCGAGGTCGGCGCCGGTGCCCACCACGGCGAGCACCCGGCCGCCGGAGGACACGACCGCGCCGTCCTCGCGCCGGGTGGTGCCGGCGTGCAGGACGCCGTCGGCCTCCGCACCGTGGATCACATCGCCGACCCGCGGCCGGCCCGGATAGTTCTCCGCGGCGATCACCACGGTCACCGCGGCGCCGTCGCGCCACTGCAGCGGCGGGAAGTCGGCGAGCCGGCCGGTCGCGGCGGCGTGCAGCAACTGCGCGAGCGGTGAGTCCAGCAGCGCGAGCACCGACTCGGTCTCCGGGTCGCCGAACCGGCAGTTGAACTCCACCACGGCCGGTCCGCGCGAGGTGATGGCCAGGCCGGCGTAGAGCAGTCCGGAGAACGAGCTCCCCCGGCGGACCAATTCGGCCGCAACGGGTTTGACGATCTCGTCGACGATCTGGGCGTTCACCTCGGCGGGCAGCCAGGGCAGCGGCGCGTAGGCGCCCATGCCGCCGGTGTTGGGCCCGCTGTCGCCGTCGCCCACCCGTTTGAAGTCCTGCGCGGCAAGTAACGGCACCACGGTCTCGCCGTCGACGACGCAGAACAGCGACACCTCGGGTCCGTCGAGGAACGATTCGAGCAGAACCGGGTGCCCGGCGTCGAGGAGTCCGGCGGCGTGCGCGCGGGCGGCGTCGCGGTCGGTGGTGACCACCACGCCCTTGCCCGCGGCCAGGCCGTCGTCCTTGACCACCCACGCGGCCTCGCCGGCGGGCGGGCCGAACCGGTCGAGCGCGGCGTCGAGGTGGGCAGGGTTGTCGACGATCTCACTGGTCGCGGTGCGCACCCCCGCCGCGGCCATCACGTCCTTGGCGAACTGTTTGGAGCCTTCGATGCGGGCGGCGTCGCGGGTGGGACCGAAGCAGGCGATGCCGGCGGCGCGCACGGCATCGGCGACACCGAGCACCAGCGGCACCTCGGGCCCGATCACCACGAGGTCGGCGTCGATGCTGCGGGCCAGCGCGGCGACCGCCTCACCGGAGGTGACGTCGACCTCGTGCTGGTCGGCCAGCGTCGCGGTGCCCGCGTTGCCGGGGGCCACGGCCAGCCCCTCGACCTCGGGGTCGCGGCGCAGCGCGAGCAGCAGGGCATGTTCACGGGCACCGGATCCGATCACCAGGACGCGCACATCTGCACCCTAATGCCCGGCTCCGGCCATACACTTGACAGCGCTGTGTATGGTCGATCGCAGAGTGGTCACCGTCACAGTGAGGAGGTCGACCGATGACGACCATGGAGAAGGGGTGCCCCTTCGGCCCCGGGTACGACTTCACCGACCCCGACGTCCTACTGCACGGCATCCCGGTGGCGGAGTTCGCCGAACTGCGCCGCACCGCGCCGGTGTGGTGGAACGAGCAGTCGGAGTCGATCTTCGACGACGGCGGCTACTGGGTGATCAGCCGCCACGAGGACATCAAGGCCATCTCTCGCAACGGCGACCTGTGGTCCACGAACGCCAAGGGCGCGGTGATGCGGCTGCCCGACGGGGTGACCGCCGAACAACTCGACCTGACCAAGGCGCTGCTGATCAATCACGACGCGCCCGAACACACCCGGCTGCGCAAGATCGTGTCCCGGCTCTTCACGCCGCGGGCGGTGGCCGCGCTGGAAGAGAAACTGGCGGTGGCCGCCCACACGATCGTGGCCGCCGCAGCCGAACGGGACTCCGGCAACTTCGTGGACGACATCGCGATGCGCCTGCCGCTGCAGGCGATCGCCGACCTGATCGGTGTTCCCGAGAACGATCGGGAGAAGTTGTTTCACTGGACCAACTGCATCATGAACACCGATGATCCGGACTTCGACTCGGATCCGACCACCGCCAATGCCGAGTTGATGGGTTATGCCTACGCGATGGCCGAGGAGCGCAGGCGCTGCCCGGCCGACGACATCGTCACCCGGCTGATCCAGGCTGACGTCGATGGGGAGTCTCTGGGCGACGTGGAGTTCGCATTCTTCGTCATCCTGCTCGCGGTGGCGGGCAACGAGACCACCCGCAATGCCATGACGCACGGGATGAACGCGTTCTTCGAGCACCCCGACCAGTGGGAGCTGTTCAAGCGCGACCGTCCGGACACCGCGGCCGACGAGATCGTCCGGTGGGCCACCCCGGTGCACTGCTTCCAGCGCACCGCGCTGGCCGACGTGGAACTCGGCGGGGTGACGATCCGCGCGGGGCAACGCGCCGGCCTGTTCTACAGTTCGGCCAACTTCGACGAGGACGTGTTCGAGTCCCCGTTCCGGTTCGACATCCTGCGGAACCCCAACCCGCACCTTGGCTTCGGCGGCAACGGCGCGCACTACTGCATCGGTGCGAACCTGGCCCGGATGGAGATCAAGCTGATCTTCAACGAGATCGCCGACCAGATCCCCGACATCGCCAAACGGGGCGAGCCGCAACGGCTGCGGTCGGGCTGGATCAACGGCGTCAAGGAGTTGCCGGTCAGCTACCGGGGCTGACGGGGCGCGCACGTACCATCTGCGCATGCGCACCCACGGCTGGTCCGGTTCGGCGCCGGCCAGCGACGCCGAGGCCGTCGAGCGGATTTTGGCGGCCGCCGGTAAGGCGATCGACGAACGCGGCGCGGACCTGAGCATCGCCGATGTGGCCCGCACCCTCGGTGTCACCCGCCAGACCGTCTACCGCTACTTCCCGAGTACTGAGGCGCTGCTCGTCGAGGCGGCGGTGCATGCGGCCACCGGCTTCCTGGACCGGCTGGCCGACCACGTCCACGGCGTCACCGAGCCGGTCGAGGCGGTGACCGAGGCGATCGCGACGGCGCTGGAGTGGCTGCCCAAGGACAAGCACATCGGTCTGCTGGTCACCCCCGGCCGCGCCGACGTCCACTCCGAATCGGTGACCTCGGATGTGGCGCTGCAGTTCGCGACGGCGATGGTGCGGCGGTTCGACGTGGACTGGGCCGCGCTGGGCTACACCGATGCCGACCTCGACGAGCTGGCCGAGTACCTGCTGCGGATCATCCAGTCGTTCGTCGTCGACCCCGGTCGCCCGCCGCGCACCGGCGAGGCGCTGCGCGGATTCCTGCGCCGCTGGGTCGGCGCCGCGGTGCGCCAACCCTGACGCCTTCGTTGAGACTGCTCACAGATCGCGAAATCCGCCATTGTCGCGATCTGAGTACAGACTCAACGCAGACTCAGACCACCGTCAGCGGCAGCGACCGGCGCGGCTGGAATTCGAAGGCCACCCCGCCGCTGACCCGCACCACGCCCACCTCGGACAGCTCCTTGGCGGGGGTGTCGCGTCGCACCACCCGCGCGGTCCAGTCGGTGTCGCCGCCGGTGACCTCGACGTCGAGGTGCGGGTCGATCGCGGCGGCGGCGGCCCGCAGCGGGCGCACCTCACCGGGATGCACCAGCGCCGGCCACGCCCCGTCCTCGTGCGCGGATGAGCGCTCGACGTGCACGGTGTCGGGACCGAACTCCGCGGTGACGTACGGCGCCGGGTTGAGCATCGGGTGCAGCGCCAGCGTGCGCACCGCACCCTCGATGCCGCCGGGCAGGCCCAACGCGCGGTGGATGCGCTCGGCCGCCACGCCCGCGACGCCGATCAGCTGCTTGGTGCAGATCTCGGTGGCCAATTCGGTGTTGGTCCCGGCCCGCTTGCCGACGGCGATGACGAAGCTGAGGTTGAGCAGGTGCATCTGCAGGCAGACCTCGTCGGCCATGCGGATCAGCGCCGAGCGGGAGAACGCGGCGAAGTCGAAGTCGCTCAGCAGCGGCCCCGAGTAGTCCGCATGCCCCTCGTCCGACGGGTCGATCGGGTCGAGTTCCGTGCGCGCGGCACGCGACCGGCCGACCACCTCGAGCACCGGGTGGTCCTCGACCTCCGGATGCGACTCGTCGATGACGACGGTCCACGCGCAGTGCGGCTGCCGGTCGGCCGGGGTGCGCGGCGGCCGGTGAATCGGCCGGATCTGCGCCCGCCGGTTGGTGGCCACGGCCGTCGCGTCGAACGTCGGATCCTCGATGTCGTGGCACATCCCGCGCACGTAGTCCTCACCCATCGGTTCGACGTCGAGCAGCGCCCCGCAGTGGTCGAGGTGGAATTCGCCGTGCCAGCGGTCGTGCACGGTGTAGCGGAAGTCCATGAACTGCGGTGGGGCGCCGATGTCGAGCTGCAGGCCCTTGAAGATCGTGATCACGTCGACGCCCTCGTATCGCAGCGCCCGCTGCATCCGCCGGGTGTAGATGGGGCTGGCGCCCATCCACTCCTCGATCGCGATCTGCAGCATCTCGTCGCGGCCGAAATTCGCGATGCACCAGGCCATCCCGGACCGGTCGATGAGCTGGCCGATCAAAAACAACTCCGGCACCAGGCGCGCGAGCTCATCCCGCGTCAGGGATTCGAACCTACTGGTCATCGAGTGTGCTTCCCGAGTGCATGTTCAGCGCGGCATTCACATTGGCCTTCTTGTCCTCGCCACTGCCGGCGTTCTTCTTCCGCTGCTTGGCCACCTTGGTGACGACACCGTCGAGTTTGGAGCCCAGCGGGAAGCCAAGGTAGTGGGTGAGGAAGATCGCCATCTCCTTGAGCTCGTCCTCGCTGAGCTCCTCGTTGGCCATCGCGGCGTTGGCCTGGATCTCGGCCAGATCGGTGATGCCCAGGGCCGTCACCACGGTGAGCGTCATGATCCGCTTGTCGCGCATGGACAACCCGGGTCGGTTCCAGATGGTGCCGAACAGGTGGTCGGCGGTCAGAGCGAAGTAGTCGCCGGGCATGTCCGGCATCTCCCAGCCGTACACCTCGTTCATCTTCTCGAGGCCCTTACGGCGCAGTTCGTCCATCAGCTCACTCCTCCTCGCTCGAGGCGACGTGCGGAACACCCAGGCCGTCCGCGAGGTCGCGCAGGGCCACCTCCGCCAGCGGCAGATCGACCGACACCGCCTCGCCGAGGGCCAGGGCCAGGCTCAGGTCCTTCTCCCCCAGCCCCCGGGTGTGCAGGAACATGTCGTAGAGGAAATGGTCGTGGTCGAGCGGGTTCATGTTGTCGCGCACCATGATCGCGCCGGGCCCGCCGGTGAGCGCGTCGGTGTGGCGGACCACCCGGCCCAGCGCCTGGATGTCCAGGCCGGCGTGTTCGGCCAGCCGCATCGCCTCGCAGGCCGCCGCGAACCCGGTGAACGACAGCATGTTGCGGGCCAGCTTCATCCGGGTGCCGGCGCCGGGCTCACCCGCGTAGACGACCATCGACGCCCACTGCTTGAACGCGGGCTTGATCCGCTCGTACACCGCACGGTCGGCGCCGACCATGGTGGCCAGCTCGCCCTTCTCGGCTGCTCCCGCGCCGCCGCTGACCGGCGCGTCGACGATGTGGATGCCCTTGGGGCCGAGGTCGGCGGCGAGCTGTACCGCGGTGTCGGGGCTGATGGTCGAGTGGATCGCGATCACGGTGCCCGGCTTGGCGCGCGGGGCCAGTTCGGCGACGACGCCGCGCACCTGATCGTCGTTGAGCACGGTGATGCTGATGATGTCGGCGGCCGCGACGTCGGCCACGCTGTCGGCCGGCGAGGCCCCCGCCTCGGCCAGCGGTGTCATCGCGTCGGTGCGCACGTCGAACACGATCAGCCCGCCGGGCCAGTTCACCAGCCGCCTGGCCATCGGGGCGCCCATGTTGCCCAGGCCGATGTAGCCGTAGCGCAAGTCGTCGCTCATGTGTGCCCTCCGTTCTTCGCGCAAGCGCTCATCACCGGATGATCTGGCCGCCGTCGACGTTGAAGATCTGTCCGGTGATCCACTTGGCCTGATCCGACAGCAGGAACAGGCACATCCCGACCAGATCCTCGGGCTGCCCCATGCGCGAGAGCGGGATGCCCTTGACGATGTCGGCCACCATCTCCTGCGGCGTGGTGGTGCGGTTGGCCTCGGTGTCGATCGGTCCGGGCGCGATGGCGTTGACCCGGATGTTCTGCCCGCCGAGTTCGGTGGCCAGCTGCTGGGTCAGGCCGTTGATGCCGACCTTGGCCAGCCCGTAGAAGTTCGAGTACAGCCACGCCGCGGTCGAGGACTGGTTGACGATCGCGCCCCCGCCGCGTTTGGCCATCTTGCGGTACACCGCGCGGGTGCACACCAGTGCGCCGTCGAGGTTCACGCTCATGAACTTCTTGTAGTACTCCCAGTCGACGGTGATCAGGAAGTCGAGCTTCATCCCGCCGAAGATCGCCGCATTGTTGACCAAATAGTCGATGCCGCCGAACTCCGACAGCGTCTGCGCCGCCATCTCTTTGGCGGAATCGGGATCGGAGACGTCGACACGTACCGCCAGCGCGTTTCCGCCCTCGCCGGTGATGCCGTCGGCCACCTTCTGCGCACCCTCGACGTTGATGTCGGCCACCACCACCGCGGCGCCCTCCCGCGCCAGCGCCTCCGCGTACGCCTGGCCGATCCCGCCGCCCGCGCCGGTGACGATCGCGACCTTGTCCTTGAAGTCGTCGCCGTAGTTGACCATCCGCGCTCCTAGTTCGCTGCCGTGGCAATGAGTTTGATCTCGGTGTACTCCTCGAAACCGGCGACGCCCATCTCGCGGCCGATCCCGGACTGCTTGTAGCCGCCGAACGGCGCATCCGCCGAGTACCAGATGCCGCCGTTGACACTGACGGTGCCGACCCGCAGCCGGGCCGCCACCGCCTGCGCACGGTCGTCGTCGCCGCTGAACACCGTGCCGGACAGTCCGTAGGGCGAGTCGTTGGCGATGCGCACCGCGTCGTCGTCGCCGTCGTGGGCGATCACGGTGAGCACCGGGCCGAAGATCTCCTCACGGGCCACCCGCGCGTCGTTGGTGAGCCCGGCGATCACCGTCGGCTCGATGAAGAAGCCGGTGTCGCGGTCGGCGGGACGGCCTCCGCCGCAGGCGAACCGGCCGCCTTCGACCAATGCCAGGTCGAGATAGCCCTGGATGCGGTCGCGCTGGCGCGCAGAGATCACCGGACCGCAGACGGTGCGCTTGCTCGTCGGGTCACCCGGCGCGAGTGAGCCCATGGTGGCCGCGGCGACCGCCACTGCGTCCTCGTAAACGGCCCTCGGCACCACCAGGCGGGTGGTGATCGCACAGCCCTGTCCCGCGTGCATCGCGGCGGTGAACGCGGCCATCGAGCAGGCTCCGGCCAGGTCGGCGTCGTCGAGCACCAGGAACGCCGACTTGCCGCCGAGTTCGAGGAACACCTTCTTGATGGTGGCGGCCGCATCGGTCATCACCGCACGGCCGGTGGCGGTCGACCCGGTGAACGACACCATGTCCACCCGCGGGTCCTGCGACAGCATCGCGCCGACCGCGTGGTCGCTGGAGGTGACGACGTTGATGACGCCCGGCGGGAAATCGGTGTGCTCGGCGACGATCTCGCCGACCGCGGCCGCGCACCACGGGGTGTCGGGCGCCGGCTTGAGGATCAGCGTGTTGCCCGCCGCCAGCGCGGGGCCGACCTTGGCGAGGTTGATCTGATGCGGGAAATTCCACGGGGTGATCGCGCCGACGACGCCGACGGCCTCGCGGGCGAGTGTGCGCCGGGTCGGAATGCCCTGCGGTGTCGCATGACCGAGGTCGGTGCGCCACTGATAGGACTCCGCGGTGTCGGCGGCGAAGGTCAGGTCCTCGATGGGGCCTTCCAGTTGCGCACCGGAGGTGAGCATGCGCGGTGCGCCGACCTCGGCGATGGTCAGGTCGCGCAGTTCCTCGACGTGCTCGCGCAGCGCGTCTTTGAGCTGGCGCAGGCAGCGCACCCGCAGTGCGGTGTTGATGGACCAGTCGGTGTCGTCGAACGCCGCCCGGGCGGCCTCGATCGCACGATTCATATCGCCGGCGTCGGCGTCGGCGGCGACGCCGAGCACCTCCTCGGTGGCCGGGTTCACCGTGGGGAACGTGCCCCCGCTGCCGGTGACCAGCTTGCCGTCGACGAGCAGACGGCTCTCGCGATCGTCCAGGATCGGCATCCTTGGCTCCACTTCCCACGCTCACTGGACAACTGTCCGGATCAGGTGAGTCGAACATAGACCGCACGCGATACGGGTGGCAAGCAGTCCCGGCGCGGTCCGCGGGCCCGCTCGCGGACAGATGGCCGATGATCTGCGATTTCACTGCCGCCGCTTGCCCCGGACCCGGGGCGTCGCCTACGTTGGACATGTGTCCAGCGAGCCCGTGGTCGCGATCACAGAGACGCCGCGCAACCGGCGGCAGGAGGAGACCTTCCGCAAGGTGCTCACCGCCGGTGTGGAGATGCTGCGCGAATCGTCCTATGCCGACCTCACCGTCCGGGCGGTGGCCGCGCGGGCGAAGGTCGCACCTGCCACCGCCTACACCTACTTCTCGTCGAAGAATCATCTGATCGCCGAGGTGTACCTGGACCTCATCCGGCAGGTGCCGTACTTCACCGACGTGAACGACAGCCTGCTGACACGGGTGGACAAGGCCCTGCGCAGCATGACGCTGATGCTGGCCGACGAACCCGAGGTGGCGGCCGCCTGCACCACCGCGCTGCTGAGCAACAGCGACGCCGCGGTGCGCACGGTGCGCGACCGGATCGGCGCCGAGATCCACAAGCGCATCACCTCCGCAATCGGCCCCGGCGCGGATGCGCGCAAGGTGTCGGCGCTGGAGATGACCTTCTTCGGTGCGCTGGTCAACGCCGGCAGCGGCGCGTTCACCTATCACCAGATCGCCGACCGCCTCAGCTACGTGGTGGGGCTCGTCCTCGGAGAGGACCGATGAGCAGAAGCCTGGGAGACGACCATTGACCGTGACTGACCTGGTTCTCGACCCGTACGACTACGACTTCCACGAGGACCCGTACCCGTACTACCGGCGGCTGCGCGACGAGGCCCCGCTGTACCGCAACGACAAGCTCGGCTTCTGGGCGCTGAGCCGGCACCAGGACGTGCTGCAGGGGTTCCGCAACAGCACCACGCTGTCCAACAAGTACGGCGTTTCGCTCGACCCGGTGTCCCGCGGACCGCACGCCGCGAAGACCATGTCGTTCCTCGCGATGGACGACCCTGCGCATCTGCGCCTGCGCACGCTGGTCTCCAAGGGATTCACCCCGCGCCGCATCCGCGAGCTCGAACCGCGGGTCACCGAGCTGACGGTCAAACACCTCGACACGATGCTCGAGAAGGCCGGTGACGGCACCGTCGACTACGTTGCCGAATTCGCCGGCAAACTCCCGATGGACGTCATCTCCGAGCTGATGGGCGTCCCGGAAGCCGACCGTGACCGCATCCGGGCGCTGGCCGACGGGGTGATGCACCGCGACGACGGCGTCACCGACGTCCCCGCCGAAGCGGTGGAGGCATCACTCAACCTGATCGTCTACTACCAGGACATGGTCGCCGAGCGCCGCAAGACCCTCACCGACGACCTGACCTCGGCGCTGCTGGAGGCCGAGATCGACGGTGACCGGCTCACCGACGAGGAAGTGCTCGGCTTCATGTTCCTGATGGTCATCGCCGGCAACGAGACCACCACCAAACTGCTGGCCAACGCCGCGTTCTGGGGCCATAGGAATCCCGATCAGCTCGCACCGGTTTACGAGGATCTCTCGACGGTCCCGCTGTGGGTCGAGGAGACGCTGCGCTACGACACCTCCAGCCAGATCCTGGCCCGCACGGTCGTCGGTGAGCTCACGCTCTACGACACCCGCATCCCCGACGGCGACGTCCTGCTCCTGCTGCCCGGGTCGGCGCACCGCGACGAGCGGGTCTTCGACCACCCCGACGAGTACCGCATCGGTCGTGAGATCGGTTCCAAGCTGATGAGTTTCGGCAGCGGTGCACATTTCTGCCTCGGCGCCCACCTGGCCCGCATGGAAGCCCGGGTGGCCCTGACCGAGCTCTTCCGGCGAATCCGCGGATACGAGGTCGACGAGGCCAACGCCGTCCGCGTCCACTCGAGCAATGTCCGCGGATTCGCCCACCTTCCCATCAAAGTCCAGATCCGCTGAGGGGTCGCCAGATGCCACGTTTCGCACCACTTCCCGAGCGCCGGCCGGTGATCGTCGCCGGCGCCTCCTCCGGGATCGGGGAGGCCACCGCGATCGAACTCGCCGCCCACGGCTTCCCCGTCGCGTTGGGCGCCCGGCGCGTGGAGAAGCTGGCCGACCTGGTCGGCAAGATCGAGGCCGACGGCGGTGAGGCCGTCGGCTTCCACCTCGACGTGACAGATCCGAACTCGGTGAAGGCGTTTGTGGCACAGTCGGTCGAGGCGCTGGGTGACATCGAGATTCTGGTGGCCGGCGCCGGTGACACCTACTTCGGCAAGCTCGCCGAAATCACCACCGACGAGTTCGAGTCCCAGTTGCAGATCCACCTCGTCGGTGCCAACCGGCTGGCAGCCGCCGTGCTGCCGGGCATGCTCGAGCGCCGGCGCGGCGACCTCATTTTCGTCGGCTCCGACGTCGCGCTGCGGCAGCGCCCGCACATGGGTGCCTACGGAGCCGCGAAAGCCGCGCTGGTCGCCATGGTGAACAACTTCCAGATGGAGCTGGAGGGCACCGGGGTACGCGCCTCGATCGTGCACCCCGGCCCGACCAAGACGTCGATGGGCTGGAGCCTGCCCGCCGAGAAGATCGGTCCGGCACTGGAGGACTGGGCCAAGTGGGGGCAGGCCCGCCACGACTACTTCCTGCGGGCGAGCGATCTCGCCCGCGCGATCACATTCGTCGCCGAGACGCCGCGCGGCGGGTTCATCGCCAACATGGAACTGCAACCCGAGGCACCGTTGGTCGATGTCAAAGACCGTCAACAGCTCAAGCTGGGACCGGAGGGGATGCCGTCATGACCGCACTCAAAGAGGTGCAGCGGGTTTCCGGTGGCGAGGAGGAACACGGCCACCTCGAGGAGTTCCGCACCGACCCGATCGGCCTCATGCAGCGGGTCCGCGAGGAGTGCGGGGACGTCGGCTGGTTCCAGCTCGTCGACAAGCACGTGATCCTGCTGTCTGGCGCGCAGGCCAACGAGTTCTTCTTCCGGTCCGCCGACGAGGATCTCGATCAGGCCGAGGCGTATCCGTTCATGACGCCCATCTTCGGCAAGGGCGTGGTGTTCGACGCCAGCCCCGAGCGGCGCAAGGAGATGCTGCACAACTCGGCGCTGCGCGGTGAGCACATGAAGAGCCACGCCGCCACCATCGAGGGCGAGGTCAAGAAGATGATCGCCGACTGGGGCGACGAGGGCGAGATCGAGCTGCTCGACTTCTTCGCCGAGCTGACCATCTACACCTCGACGGCGTGCCTGATCGGCCTGAAGTTCCGCGAGCAGCTCGACCACCGCTTCGCCGAGTACTACCACGAGCTCGAACGCGGCACCGATCCGCTGTGTTACGTGGATCCCTACCTGCCGATCGAGAGCTTCCAGCGCCGCGACGAGGCACGCGTGAAACTCGTTGCGCTGGTGCAGGAGATCATGACCCAGCGGCTCGCCAATCCGCCCAGGGACAAGGCCGACCGCGACATGCTCGACGTGCTGGTGTCGATCAAGGACGACGACGGCAACCCGCGGTTCTCCGCCGACGAGGTCACCGGCATGTTCATCTCGCTGATGTTCGCCGGGCACCACACCAGCTCCGGCACGTCGTCGTGGACGCTGATCGAGCTGATCCGCCACCCCGAGGTGTACGCCGAGGTGCAGGCAGAACTCGATGAGCTCTATGCCGACGGGCAGGAGGTGAGTTTCCACGCACTGCGCCAGATCCCGAAGCTGGACAACGTCGTCAAGGAGACCCTGCGCCTGCATCCCCCGCTGATCATCCTCATGCGGGTGGCCCAGGGCGAGTTCGAGGTCGAGGGCTATCCGATCCACAAGGGCGATTTCGTCGCCGCGTCACCGGCGATCTCCAACCGGATCCCCGAGGACTTCCCCGACCCCGATGCGTTCCAGCCGGACCGCTACAACAAGCCCGAACAGGCCGACGTGGTCAACCGGTGGACGTGGATCCCGTTCGGCGCGGGTCGTCACCGCTGCGTGGGGGCGGCGTTCGCCACCATGCAGATCAAGGCGATCTTCTCGGTCCTGCTGCGGGAGTATGAATTCGAGATGGCGCAGCCGGCGGACAGCTATCGCAACGATCACTCGAAGATGGTCGTTCAGCTCGAGCGGCCGGCCAAGGTGCGCTACCGCAAGCGGGTCTAGGCGTCGTCATGGGATTCCGGATCGAAGTCGACATCGACCTGTGCCAGGGCCACGCCATGTGCGAGCTCGAGGCGCCCGACTACTTCCGCGTACCCAGGCGCGGACAGGTCGAGATCCTCAAAAGCGAAGTCCCCGAGGAGGACCGCGCCGAGGTCGAACAAGCCGTGTGGGCGTGTCCCACGCAAGCACTGTCCATCAAAGAAGAGGATTGAGTGAAGATGCCGGCATTTCCCCGCGAACAGCTCGACGACTGGGTGCAGCGGTGGCTGCAGGTCAACCGCGACGCCGAGAAGGCCGGCGACTGGAAGCCGCTGGCCGACTTCTACGCCGACGACGCCACCTACGGCTGGAACATCGGTCCCAAAGAGGACGTGATGTGCATCGGCATCGAGGAGATCCGCGACATCGCCCTCGGGCTGGAGATGGCCGGTCTGGAAGGCTGGAAATACCCCTACCAGAAGGTGATCATCGACGACCGGATCGGCGAGATCGTCGGCTTCTGGAAGCAGGTCGTCACCGACCCGGACAACCCGGGGGGCGGCGAGCGGGAGATCTACGGGATCGGCGGCAGCTGGTTCCGGCTCAACGGGAACCTCAAGATCGAGTGGCAGCGCGACTTCTTCGATTTCGGCCACGTGCAGAAGCTGTACCTCGACCTGATGAAGGACGGGAAGCTGTCGGCGGGCATGCAGAAGCGCATCGAACGCAGCCTGGCCGGGGAGAAGCTGCCCGGCTACTACCCCCTCGGCCAATCCCCCGTCCCGATCTGGTGACGGCCGACGGAACTGTGTACTTTGACACCCGTCGAGTGGTGATGAGACCTACGTCACTACTCTGGTGCACACGGATCTCCTCACGGAAAGCAGGACGAGCATGAAGACCAAAGGCGCTCTCATCTGGGAGTTCAACCAACCGTGGTCGATCGAGGAGATCGAGATCGGTGATCCGGTCAAGGACGAGGTCAAGATCCAGATGGAAGCCTCGGGCATGTGCCACTCCGACCACCACCTGGTGACCGGCGGCATCCCGATGGGCGGCTTCCCGGTCCTGGGCGGCCACGAGGGCGCCGGCATCGTGACCGAGGTGGGACCCGGCGTGGAGGATCTCGCCCCCGGCGACCACGTCGTACTGTCGTTCATCCCGTCGTGCGGCCGCTGCCCGTCATGTCAGGCCGGGATGCGCAACCTGTGCGATCTGGGCGCCGGGCTGCTCGGCGGGCAGGCGGTCTCCGACGGCACCTTCCGCATCCAGGCCAAGGGTCAGCCGGTCTTCCCGATGACGCTGCTGGGCACGTTCTCGCCCTACATGGTGGTGCACAAGAGCTCGGTGGTGAAGATCGACCCGTCGATCCCGTTCGAGGTGGCCTGCCTGGTGGGCTGCGGTGTGACCACCGGCTACGGCTCGGCCACCCGCACCGCCGACATCCGGCCCGGTCAGGACGTCGCGGTGATCGGCGTCGGCGGCGTCGGCATGTCGGCGCTGCAGGGTGCGGTCAACGCCGGCGCCCGGTACATCTTCGTCGTCGAGCCGGTCGACTGGAAGCGCGACGCCGCGCTGAAGTTCGGCGCCACCCACGTCTACCCCGACATGGAGACCGCGATGGCCGGCATCGCGGAGGTCACCTGGGGCCTGATGGCGCACAAGGTGATCGTCACCGTCGGTGAGCTGCACGGCGCCGACATCGACAACTACCTGAACATGACGGCCAAGGGCGGCACCTGCGTCGCCACGGCCATCGGCAGCCTGCTCGACACCCAGGTCACGCTGAACCTGGCGATGCTCACGCTGATGCAGAAGAACCTGCAGGGCACCATCTTCGGCGGCGGCAACCCGCACTACGACATCCCGCAGCTACTGTCGATGTACAAGGCAGGCAAGCTCAACCTCGATGACATGATCACCCGCCAGTACAAGCTGGAGCAGATCAACGAGGGCTACTCCGACATGCTGGAGGGCAAGAACATTCGCGGCGTCATCCGCTACACGGACGACGACCGCGGATGACCACGGTCGAGGAGACGCCTGCGGTCGCGGCGTCGCAGGCGTCGTGGCGGTGCGTGCAGTCCGGGGATCGCGAGGGCTGGCTGGCACTGATGGCCGACGACGTGGTCGTGGAAGACCCGATCGGGCAGGCCGTCACGAACCCGGACGGCAACGGGGTCCGCGGTAAGGAAGCGCTCGCCGCGTTCTACGACGCGAACATCGGCCCGAACACGTTGACGGTGACGTGCGAGGAACGGTTTCCCTCGAGCTCCCCGACCGAGATCGCCTACATCCTGGTGCTGCGCACCGAATTCCCGAACGGGTTCGTGGCCACGGTCCGCGGCGTGTTCACCTACCGCGTCAACGACGCCGGGCTGATCACGAACCTGCGCGGCTACTGGAACATGGACGCGATGACGTTCAGCGAGGGCAACTGACCGGCGCCGTCGTCGTCGGTGGATCCCGCGGCGTCGGGCTCGCGGTCGCCGAACTTCTTGCCGCCCAGGGCTTCGGCGTGGTGGTCAACGGCCGCGACGCCGACACCGTGGCCACGGCGGCCGAACGGGTCGGCGGCATCGGGATGGCCGGGTCACCGGCCGACCCGGCGGTCGCCGATGCGCTGATCGACCGCTGCGTCGACGAGTTCGGGCGCATCGACGCACTGGTCAACTGCGCCGGCACCGCGGAGCCGCCCGGGTCGTCGATCCTGACCGTGACCTCCGCCCTGTTCCGCGAACTGCTCGACGCCCACCTCGGCACGGTGTTCGAGACGTGCCGGGCGGCGGCGCCGCGGATGGTCGCCCAGGGCGGCGGCGCGATCGTCAACACCAGCTCGTTCGCGTTCCTCGGCGACTACGGCGGCACGGGATATCCGGCGGGTAAGGGCGCGGTGAACGCGCTGACGCTGGCGCTCGCCGCGGAACTGCACGAGCGCGGTGTGCGCGCCAACGTTGTGTGTCCGGGCGCCAAGACGCGGCTGTCCACCGGTCCGCAGTACGAGGCGCACATCGCCGAGCTGAACCGGCGCGGGCTGCTCGACGACGTCAGCATGCGGGGCGCGCTGGACGCGGCACCGCCCGAGTACGCCGCGCCGACGTACGCGTACCTGGTCAGCGACGCCGCCCGCGACATCACCGGCAGGATCTTCATCGCGGCCGGTGGCTTCGTCGGCGAATTCCCGCGCCCCACACCTGATTTCCTCGCGTTCCGCGACCATCACGACTCACCGCCGTGGGCCGTCGAAGAGCTGCGCGGGGTGATCTCCCCGCGCTGACTCACCCGCCGCTGTCGGTCTGCGCGCCGGCGCCGGGCTGGCCGTCGGCGCCGTCCGTCGCGCCGCTTCCACCTTGCCCGCCGGCGCCCCCTGTGCCGCCCTCGCCACTTCCCGGCCCGCCATTGCCGCCGCCGCCACCGGTGCCCAGCGGGGCGTTGCCGCCGCGGCCACCCTGGCCACCGTCGCCATTACCGAGCAGGGAGAAACCCTCACCGCCGTCACCGCCCCTGCCGCCGGTTCCGGTGACGGCGTCTCCGCCGGCACCGCCGTCACCGCCGGAGCCATCATCGATGTCGATACCGAGCCCGCCGTGGCCGCCGTCACCGCCGTCACCGAGGAGGCCCGCATCGCCTCCCGCGCCCCCATTGCCGCCCAAGTTGGAGCGGATGCCGCGCTCGTAGTCGACGCCGCCTCCGTCGCCGCCCGCACCACCGTCGCCGCTGAGCAGACCTCCTCGGCCGCCCGTACCGCCGTCACCGCCGATGCCGTTCGAGTACTGGAGCGAGCCGATGCCGCCCGCGCCACCGGCGCCGCCGTTGCCGAGGAGCCCGGCGTCACCGCCCGCGCCGCCGTGGCCGGCCGTTTGGGCGACGCTCAGGTCTTCGCCGAGCATGAGCAGAGAGCCACCGGCACCGCCGGATCCGCCGTCACCGGCCAGCAGGCCACCGTTGCCCCCGTCGCCGCCGTTCTGCGCCGATACCGCTGTCCGGCCGTCCGCGTCACCGGCTGCACCACCATTGCCGCCGACACCCAGCAGCCCCGCATCGCCGCCGGCACCACCGGCACCGCCGAACGCGTCGCCGCGCACGGATCGCGCCGACCCGCCGATGCCACCTGCGCCCCCGTTGCCCTGGATGAGGCCACCCGATCCGCCGGCCCCGCCCGAGCCGGCGTATGCATCTCTCTGGAATACGAGCGCCGTCACGATCCCGCCGTCGCCGCCCGCTCCTCCGTTCCCGAACAGACCCGCGTTGCCGCCCCGGCCACCCGTACCGCCGAACCCGTCACGATCGAGGCTCGCAAAGTCGAGGCCGCCCATGCCGCCGTCCCCGCCGTTGCCCGCGATCCACCCGCCGCGACCGCCATTGCCGCCGGCCTGTTCGCGGACCCCCATGCCGCCCGCGCCGCCGTTGCCGAACAGGCCGGCGCTGCCGCCGTCGCCGCCGCGCATGCCCAGCTCGTTGCCGTCACCGCCGTTACCGCCGTCACCGAACAGGAACCCGCCGTTGCCGCCCTTCTGGCCGGGCGCACCGTCGGCGCCGTTGCCGATGAGCAGACCGCCGTTCTGTCCCGGCAGCACGCCGTCGCCGATGAGCAGGCCTCCGGGTCCGACCAGCGGCCGCAACAGTGGATTCGTCGACGGGGCGAAGTCGAACGTGACGCGTGCCGCCGGTCGCTCGCCGCCTGACGCATCGAGAGACTGGGCGAGCGACAGGATCAGCGCATCTGCCTCCGACGGTGCGGTCGGCCACGCGAGAAGACCCGTCTCTGAGACGGTTTCGCGTGACGCCGTCGGGTCGCTCGCCGACGGCTGTCCGGCACGTGCAGGCATCACCGCGACGGCCGAGCCGAACAGGGCGACCGGTTCGGCGTCCGCGCTCGACACGGCGACACCACCGGTCGGCGCCGGCGCCGGCGTGCCGCTGACCGGCGTGACGCCGGCCGATGTGGCGGCGGCCGCGATCGGTTCTGCGGCTCCCGCCAGCAGTGGCACGGGTGTGCGGGGCGCGTCCTGGTCGGGAGCGGCGGCGGCCGCCGCGGCGATCACGCCAACGGCCAGGGCAGCAGTAGCAGTCGTCTTCCTGGTGCTCGGACTCACCGGGCGCCACCTCTCTGGACACGGGGCGGCGGCGAAGGAGATGCGACGCCATTCAGTTGCAGTCGGCAGAATTTACCTGGCCGACAATCCCACGCACAATGATCGCTAGCGAAGGCAATGATCCGCTGATCAAGCAGGTCAAGATCGCTGTCGGGAGCCGGCGCCGCGTTCACTATGCTCGAAGCCCATGGCGACCGTCTTCACGAAGATCATCAACGGGGAACTGCCGGGCCGTTTCGTCTACGAGGACGACGACGTCGTCGCCTTCCTCACCATCGCGCCGATGACACAGGGCCACACGCTGGTGGTGCCGCGCGCCGAGATCGACCAGTGGCAGGGCATCGAACCCGCCGTGTTCGGCCGCGTCATGGAGGTCGCGCAGCTGATCGGCAGGGCCGTGGTCAAGGCGTTCCCCGCCGAGCGCGCCGGCCTCATCATCGCCGGACTCGAGGTGCCGCACCTGCACGTGCACGTGTTCCCGGCCCGCGATCTGGCGGACTTCGGCTTCGCCAACGTCGACAACAACCCGTCGCCGGAATCGCTGGACGAGGCGCAGGCCAAGATCAAGCAGGCGCTCGCCGAGATCCGTTGACGCGGATCGTTTCCCGTTCCGGCGGTTCGGTGACCCGCGGGATGGTGACGGTGAACCGGCAACCTTCACCGGGCGCGGTGGTCACCCGCACCTGACCCGCGTGGGCACGGACCAGCGAGTCCACGATCGACAGCCCCAGCCCGGTCCCGCCACTCTCGCGCGCCCGCGACGAATCGGTGCGGTAGAAGCGTTCGAATACCCGCAGCGCGTCGTCCTGGCTCATCCCCGGCCCCTCGTCGCGCACCTCGAGGACCGCGTCGCCGTCATCGGTGCCGACCCGCACCGTGATCCCCGCCGACGGCGGGGTGTGCTGGAGCGCGTTCGCCACCAGATTGCCCAGCACCTGACGCAGCCGCGCCTCGTCGCCGAGCACCTCGGGGGTGCCTGGCCCGTCGAGCACCTCCAAGGTGATGGTCCGCTGCGGCGCGATGGACCGGGCATCGTGCACCGCGTCGGTGGCCAGCGCCAGCAGGTCGACGCGGTGCCGGTCCAGCGGGCGCTGCGCATCGAGGCGGGCCAGCAGCAGCAGGTCGTCCACCAGCAGCCCCATCCGCCGGGACTCACTCTCGATGCGGCTCATCAGCATCTCGACGTCACGGGCGGCGCCCTGCCGGTACAGCTCGGCGAATCCGCGGATGGTGGTCAGCGGCGTCCGCAACTCGTGGCTGGCGTCGGTGATGAAGCGGCGCATCCGCTCCTCGGAGGTCCGGGCGTCGGCCGCCGAGGACTCCGACGACGCCACCGCCCGCTGGATCTGCGCGAGCATCCCGTTGAGCGCCAACGACAGCCGGCCCACCTCGGTGCGCGGATCGCGCTGCGGCACACGGCGGTCGAGCTGGCCGGCGGCGATGGCGGCCGCGGTCTCCTCGACCTCGGTCAGCGGGCGCAGGCTGCGGTGCACCATCGCGTACCCGGCGACGCCGAGCACCAGCAGGACCGCGGCGCCGATCCCGGCCTGTGACCAGACGAGCGCCCGGACGGTGGACTGGACGTCGGACAGGTCGATCGCGACGGTGGTGCGCTGACCGTCCGGACCCTCGATCGTCATAGCCCGCCATTGGACGTTGGAGTGATCGACCGATCCGACCGTGACCGGTTCGGCGCCGACGTTGTTGTCGGGGGGCAGCACCGGTTCGGCCTCGCGGTCGTTCACCGCGGTCCACATGTGCCCGTCGGGCGTGGTGCCGCGGACGTAGAAGTCCGACGGCGGCCGGGCCGGGTTGGGTCCGCTGACCGGGACGGCGGGGATCTGCCGCGGGGCCTGCGCCCAGCTGCGGGAGGCGTCGAGCAGCGACTGGTCGACGCGGCTCTCCAGGGAGTGCCGCATGATCGAGGTGACCGCGATGCCGGAGGCCAGTAGCCCGAACGCCACCAGCACCAACGCCGCGGCGACCAGACCGACGCGCAGGGGCAGGCCCCGACGCACTACCGCAGCTCTCGGCTCTTCGCGCAAGCGCTCATCGGCGCCCTCGGCTCTTCGCGCAAGCGCTCATCGCGGCTCCCGGAGGACGTACCCCACCCCGCGCAGCGTGTGCAGCAGCCGCTTGTCCCCGGTGTCGATCTTGCGGCGCAGGTAGGACACGTAGGACTCGACGACGTTGACGTCACCGCCGAAGTCGTAGCGCCAGACGTGGTCGAGGATCTTCGGTTTCGACAGCACCGTGCCCGCGTTGATGATGAAGTACCGCAGCAGCGTGAACTCGGTCGGCGAGAGCGACACCGGCTCGCCGGCTTTCCACACCTCGTGGGTGTCCTCGTCGAGTTCGATGTCGGCGAAACGCAGCCGAGACGTCTTCGGCTCCTCTGCGCCGTGACCGGTGCGACGCAGGATCACCCGCAAACGTGCGACGACCTCCTCGAGGCTGAACGGTTTGGTGACGTAGTCGTCGCCGCCGAGGGTCAGCCCGGCGATCTTGTCCTGCAGCGAGTCGCGGGCGGTCAGGAACAGCGCCGGCGCGTCGATGCCGTCGGCGCGCAGCCGGCGCAGCAGCCCGAACCCGTCCATCCCGGGCATCATCACGTCGAGGATCACCGCGTCCGGGCGCACGTCGCGCGCCTTGTCGAGGGCGGCGGCGCCGTCGGCGGCGGTATGCACCTCGAAGCCCTGGAACTTCAGGCTCACCGACAGCAGTTCGACGATGTTGGCCTCGTCGTCGACGACGAGCACGCGCGCTTCGGGGGTGGTGTCCTGAACTGCTGCCATGGCCATGTCATCAATGTCCTCCCCCGCGCTGGGAGCAACGCTGCGGGTTGACTGTGAGATTTCTGTGAGTCCATGGTTGCACTGTCCATAGACTGTTGCGATGGATCTCGGCAAGAACCTGGTGCAGCTCGCGACCATGCCGGCACGGGTCGGCCTGGCCTTCGCCGAGACGGGTCTGGAGGTTGCCAACGGCGCCCTGGGGCTGGCCAAGTCCACGCTCGGGGAGACCGACTCGACGGTCAGCATCCGCTCCGGTGGCTTCGCCCAGATGCTGGGCATCGACGACGCCGTGGAACGCGCCAACCGCCTGGCCCGCCTGATGGACCCCGACCAGCCGCTCGGGCGCGCGCTGGAACCCGGCGGCCCGATCGACCGGCTGCTGCAGCCCGGTGGCGTCGTCGACCGGTTGACGGCGCCCGGCGGGGTGCTCGACCGGCTGACCCAGGAGGACGGCGGGCTGATGCGCGCCATCGAGCCCGGCGGCCTGGTCGATCAACTGCTCGACGAGGAGGGTCTGGTGGAGCGGCTGCTGGCCGAGGACGGCATCGCCGATCGGCTCCTGGCCGAGGGCGGGCTGATCGACAAGCTGACCGCCCGCAACGGCCCGCTGGAGCAGCTCGCCGACGTCGCCGACACCCTCAACCGCCTGACCCCCGGCCTCGAGGCGCTGGCGCCCACGGTCGAGGCGCTGCGCGAGGCCGTTATCACGCTCAGCCAGGTGGTCAACCCGCTGAGCAACATCGCCGACCGCATCCCGCTTCCCGGCCGCCGCGTCGGCCGCCGCACCACCAGCCCGGTGCGCTCACAGCGTGTGATCGACATGCCCGAGTGACCGGATAAACTCTCAAGCCGTTCGACCCGCCTCCTTAGCTCAGTGGTAGAGCAACGCACTTGTAATGCGTAGGTCGTCAGTTCAATCCTGACAGGGGGCTCTACTACGTCACACCCCTTGGGGGTTGGCTGCGCCTACTGACGGGTAATCTCCGCCCGTGCTTAATGGAGACGGACTGACCGTCATCGACGCGTGCCACGGCTGTGGCTATCCGCGGCTCGGGCCCGGTCTGTGCGCCCCGTGCCAGTCCGTCACCGCCTCGCCGTTCGGCTGGCCGACCTCCCAGTTTGAGGACCGACTCACCGGGTAGGTGTGGCTTCGACCGCGAGCGACGACGCCGAGTCGCGCCCAGCGCCGACAGGAAGAAGCCAGCATGTCACCGAACTCCTCGCAAAGTCCCTCTCGTCGCCGGTGGTCAACCGCCCTCGGGATCGGTGCGGCCACCCTCGTCGCGCCGCTGGCCGTCGCCTGCGGCAGCGGTGAGGAAGGCGGCGAGACGACGTCGACCACCCCCAGCACCTCCACCACGTCGGCGACCACACCGAGCACTACGCCTCCGGCCACCACACCTGCAGCGCCCGGCGCTCCGGCCGATACCGGCGCCCCCGCGGCACCCGGCGCACCTGCCGCGCCCGGCGCGGGCGCACCTGCAGATC
>NZ_SPQO01000019.1 GCF_004570325.1 Mycobacterium sp. PS03-16
ACGCGATCGCATCGATGCCCGACAGGCACATCTTGTTGATCGTCAACGCCGGCACATCCCAGCCGATCCCCGCCGCCACCGCGGCTTGGCGCGCCGGCATCTGCCCCGCCCCCGCGGTCAGCACCTGCCCCATGATCACGTAATCGACCGCCGACGGCGCCACCCCCGACTTCTCCAGGGCGGCCTTGATCGCGATGCCCCCCAGATCACTGCCCGAGAAATCCTTCAACGACCCCATCAACTTGCCCACCGGCGTACGGGCTCCAGCAACGATCACCGATGTCGTCATGACGACCTCCAGACTGGGCAGTGCGTCTGATCCGGTCGATCAGACGCCGAGTGGGTCGGCGCTCGCCATGGTTGACCACAGCGTGGTTCTACCATAGGGAGCGCGCGGTGATCTGTGCAACACCATGCGGTGAACATGGCGCGGATCATGAGGCGAACACCGGCACCGGCCGGCCGAACCGCACGAAGGGACGGTCGCCGTCGATCTCGACGACGGCGGGCACGCCGTACACCTCGGCGATGACCTCCGGAGTCAGGACAGCCGCCGGCGGTCCCGCGGTGTGCACCCGGCCGCGGTGCAGCAGCACCAGTTCCTGGCAGTACGTGGCGGCCATGTTGAGGTCGTGCAGCGCCATCAGCGTGGTCGTGCCGGCGGCGGCCACCAGTTCCAGCAGCTCGAGCTGATGGCGGATGTCGAGGTGGTTGGTCGGCTCGTCGAGCAGCAGTTCGGTGGGTTCCTGGGCCAGCGCCCTGGCGATCTGCACGCGCTGACGCTCGCCGCCGGACAGCGTGGAGTAGCGCCGGTCGAGCAGCCCGGCGACGCCGGTGGTGGCCGCGGCGGACGCGACGACGCCACGATCGTGCGCCGACATCGGCGCCCACGGCGGCCGGTGCGGCAGCCGGCCGAGTTCGATCACGTCGCGCACCGTCGGTTCCTGATCGGTCGCGGCTTCCTGGTCGACCACCGCCAACCGCTGCGCCAATCTGCGGCGGCCCAGGGTGGTGAGGTCGGTGTCGTCGAGGCGGACCACGCCCGAGGAGGTGGCGCGCAGCCCGGCGAGCAGCCGCAGCAGCGACGACTTCCCGGACCCGTTGGGGCCGAGCAGGCCGACGGTGGCGCCGCGCGCGACGGCGATGTCGACGCCGTCGATGATGATCGTGTCGCGGGTCTGCCAGGTCACCCGCCGGGCGGTCAGGCTCATACCGTTCTCCTTCGACGAAGCAGGATCACCACGAAGGCCGGCACCCCGACGATCGCGGTCGCCACCCCGACGGGCAGCTCCTCCGGGGCGATCACGATGCGGGACGCGGTGTCGACCCACACCAGGAAGACGGCGCCGAGCACGGTGGCCGTCGGGACGAGCACACGGTGCCGGGTCCCGACCAGTGCGCGGGCCGCATGGGGCAGCACCAGGCCCACGAATCCGATCGCCCCCGAGGTGGACACGATCACCGCGGTGACCAATGCGGTCACCACCAGCAGCAGCAACCGGATCCGCGCCACCGACACCCCGAGCGCGGCGGCGGCGTCCTGACCGAACAGGAACGCGTCCAGCGTCCCCGCGCACAGCCAGCAGACGATCACGCCGGCGCACACCAGGACCCCGCACACCGCGACGTCGCGCCACGACGCCGTGCCCAGCGAGCCCATCAGCCAGAACAACACCCCGCGGGTCTGTTCGGCGTCGGCCGTGGTGAACACGATGAACGCGGTGAGCGCCGAGAACAGCTGAGTGGCCGCGACACCGGCCAGGATCATCCGGTCCACCCCGCCGCCCGCGGCGACGGCCAGCAGCAGCACCAGTCCGAACGCCACCACCGCCCCGACGAACGCCCCGGCGGCCAACCCGATAGCACCGGCGCCGATCCCGACCACCACGATCGACACCGCGCCGGTGGAGGCGCCGGAGGCCACGCCGAGGATGAACGGGTCGGCCAGCGGATTGCGCAACAGCGACTGCAGCAGGACGCCGCACAACGCGAGGCCGGCACCGCACGCCGCGGCGAGCAGGGCGCGGGGTAGGCGCAGCTCCCAGATGATGCTCTGCTGCAGCAGCGACAGCTGCGAGGATGGGCCGCCGAGCCGTTCGATCACCACCGCGAGCGCGTCGCGGGGACCGAGGTTCGTCGGCCCGATCGTCGTGGCCACGGCGATCGACACCGCCAGCACGACCAGCGCGGCCGGGGCCGCCACCACCGAGGAGCGCACCGCTGTGCTCAGTGCGCCAGACCGAAGCGGCGCAGTCCGTCGGCCACCTTCTCGATGGCGTCCGCCATCCGGATCGACGGGTTGAGTTCCGCGCCGGCCAGCGCGATGTAGCGCTTGTTCTTCACCGCGCTCATCTCCCGGGTCACCGGATTGGCCTCGAGGAACCCGATTTTCGCGGCGGCCGTCTCGGCGGTCTGGCTCTTGCGGGTGAGGTCGCCGAGGACGAGCACGTCGGGATTGCGCTGCGCGACGGTCTCCCAGCCGATCTGCGGCCAGTCCTCGGGGGCGTCGGCGAACGCGTTGGTCAGGCCGAGCGTGCGGGTGATGACGCCGGGACCGCCGCAGCAGCCGGCCAGGTACGGCGATTCGGAGTTGGCGAACCAGTACATCACCGTGGTGTCGCCGGCATCGAGGGCGGCGGCCGCGGTGACCCGCTCCTGCAGGTCGGACACCAGGCTCTCCGCCCGCTGCGGCGCGCCGACCAGCGCGCCGAGATCACGGATCTCGGTGTAGATCTCGTCGATCTGGAGAGTCTTGGTGCGGGCGCCGTCGGAGTTGCCGGCCTCCTTGGTGCATTCGACGGCCGACATGTAGGACGGCACACCGAGCCGCTGCAGCTCCTCAGGCGTGGTGACGCCACCGGGGCCGAGTGTGCCCTGCAGGGATGCGGTGACCAGATCGGGCTCCTCGGCCAGGACCGCCTCGAACGAGGGCGCCTGGTCGGCGAGCCGCTCAACACCGGCGATGTCGGCTTCCAGCCCGGGCAGCACAGGGTCCGTCCAGCCGGCGGCGCCCACCATCCGGTCGGCCACGCCGAGGGACAACAGCACCTCGGTGCTGCCCTGGTTGAGCGAGACGATGCGCTCGGGCCGCTGTTGCACCGTCACCTCTCGGCCGCAGTTGGGGAGCGTGACCGGGTAGCCGGCGCCGTCGGGCGCGGCCTGCGGGGTTTGCGCCGCGGAGTCGCTGCATCCGGTCAGCGTCAACACCACCGCGGACAGCACAACCGGAACCGAATACGTCAATCGCATGGCGATCCTCTTCACCAGGGGTCTGATCAGCGAGACCCGATGACACGAACCGCGGCCGGAAACCACGGCTGCCAGCAGGTATTCGGACTCGGGGGTCGTCCTCGGCGGGCCGCCTTCCCAGGAGCGTGCGCTCCCAGTGGCTCTCGTGCGCGAGAGGCCCGCCTCGTCATCCCCACACCGCTGCGCGTCAGTCCCGGAATCTCACCGGGTTCCCTTTACCTCGCGGAGGTGACTGGCCCGCCCAGGCTATCAGTTCCCGCGCTGCGCTCCGGGCGGCGTCGACCGCAGCGCGTGCACCCACGCCACCGCGTCGTCGACGGCCGCGACCACCGCAACGTCCCCCGGCACCGGCGGGCGGCGCACGATCACCACCGGCACGCCGAGTTCGTCGGCCGCCTGCATCTTCGGCCAGGTGTACTCACCGCCGGAGTCCTTGGTGACGAGCACATCGGCGGCGTGCAAGCGCAGCAGCGCGACTTCGTCGGCCAGCGTGTAGGGGCCGCGGTCGTGGCGCACCTGCCACGACGCGGGCAGCTCGATGTCGGGGTGGTCCACCACGCGGGCGAGCACCGTGTGTTCGGCCAGGGCGGGCAGGAACGCCGCGAGTTGCTGGCGTCCCACGGTGAGCAGGGGTCGGCGGCCCAGCCGGGCGGCCAGCGCGGCGGCCTCGTCGTGAGTGTCCACCCACCGCCAGGATGGACGCGCCCGGTCGGCCCAGCCGGGCCGCTCCAGCCGCAGCAGCGGGCGGCGCACGTCGCCGGTGGTGCAGGCGGCGACGGCGTGGCGCGACATCGTCACCGCGAACGGGTGCGTGGCGTCGACGACGGCGTCGAAATCAGCGAGCGCGGAACGTAATCCGGCGACTCCGCCGAAGCCGCCGACCCGCACCGGTCCGACCGGCATTCGCGGCCGGGCGACCCGGCCGGCCAGCGAGCTGGTGACGTCGACGCCGTCGGCGACCAGGCGGGCGGCGAGCGCCCTGGCTTCCGAGGTACCGCCGAGCAGCAGGACGCGCGGCCCGGTCACGGCGCCCCCGGCGGGAGGAACGGCAGATCCGGGTCAGGTCCGGCTGCAACGAGTTCCAGCAGCGCGTCGACGTCGAGGTGGGACTCCACGAGATCGCCCAGCACGTCGAGGCGGCGCTCCCGCGCGGCCGTGAAGGACACCTCGGACGGTGCCAGCCCGAGCGTCTCGGCCAGGAATGCCCTGCGCAGCGCGTCGCCCTCCAGCGAGCCGTGCCACATCGTGCCGAACACCTGCCCCGCCCGGGCGCCGCCGAGGAACTCGTCGACACCGGGCGCGCGGGTGATACGGCCGTGGTGGATCTCGTAACCCGCTGCCGCGGCGCCCAAGCCGGACCCCTGCGGCAGCCGCAGGGCCTTCTCCGGCGCGAACGTCGTCTCGACCTCCAGCAGACCCAGGCCTTCGGCTTCCGGAACCGGGCCCTCCACCGCGTGCGGGTCGCGAATCATCCGGCCGAGCATCTGGAAGCCACCGCAAATGCCCAGCAACGGTTTTCCGGCCGCGGCGTGGGCGCGTACCGCCCGGTCCAGCCCACGCGAGCGCAGCCACGCCAGGTCTGCGATCGTGGCGCGGGTACCCGGGAGCACCACCAGATCGGCGTCGCCGAGCCCGCGGGGGTCGGAGACGAACACGACGTCCAGCCCGGGTTCGAGGCCGAGTGCGTCCACGTCGGTGAAGTTGCTGATCCGCGGCAGCCGGATCACCGCCGCGCGGCGGGCGCCCGATCCGGTCGACCGGCGGCCCTCGAGGTCCAGGGCGTCCTCGGAGTCCAGCCACAGGTCCGGATGCCACGGCAGGGTGCCGTAGACCCGCCGCCCGGTGACCCGCTCGAGATCGCGCAGACCCGGTTCGAGCAGCGCCTGATCACCGCGGAACTTGTTGACCACGAAACCCGCCAGCAGCGCCTGATCCTCCGGCGACAACAGCGCCACCGTGCCCAGGAATGCCGCGAACACCCCGCCGCGGTCGATGTCACCGACCACGACCGTCGGCAGGCCGGCGTGCCGGGCGAGCCCGAGGTTGACGTAATCGCCTGCGCGCAGGTTGATCTCGGCCGGGCTGCCGGCCCCCTCGGCGACCACGACGTCGTAGCGCGATGCCAGGTCGTCGAACGCGGCGTGCGCCGCCTCGGCCAGCGGCCGTCGCCCCTCCAGCCAGTCCGATGACGACACCTCACCCCACGGCCGGCCCATCAGGACCACGTGGCTGCGCCGGTCGCTGCCCGGTTTGAGCAGCACCGGGTTCATCGCGGGCTCGGGGACGGCCTGCGCGGCGAGCGCCTGAACCCATTGCGCCCGGCCGATTTCCACGCCATGACCGTCGGACGCGGCACACACCATGGAGTTGTTCGACATGTTCTGGGCCTTGTACGGCGCCACCTTCACCCCGCGCCGCGCCAGGGCCCGGCACAACCCCGTGGTCACGACGCTCTTGCCCGCGTCGCTGGTGGTGCCCGCGACCAGCAGACCGGCCATCAGGATTTCCTCACCAGAAACAGGTCCATCACCCAGCCGGCGTCGGCCTTGGCTTCCGCACGCGCGGCGACGATCCGGTCGAACACGTCGCCGAGCCGGCCGGTGATCAGACGTTCGCCGGTCGCGCCGAGGTTGGCGCCCCACCACACCGTCCAGTCCGACAGGCCCGTCAGGTCCAGGCGGTCGGGGGGTGGGTTGAGCATCGCGACGACGTTGTCGATTCCGGCCGCGACCGCCTCCTGCAGCCGTCGTCCCGTGGTCACGTGCACGGGCCGCCCGACATCGTGCAGCACGATGCGGTGCCGGGCGGCCAGCAGCTGCGGGGCGCTGATGCCGGGCAGCACGTCGTAGTCCACGGCCACCCCGAGCTCACGCACCTTCTCGACGATCCGGATGGTCGAGTCGTACAGCGACGGGTCACCCCACACCAGGAACGCCGCGGTGCCCCCGCGCTCGCGCAGCACGTCGGCGTAGCGGGCGGCGCGGGCAGCATGCCAGTCGGCCACCGCCCCCTGGTAACCCTTCTCCGACAACGACTCCGAGCGGTCCCGTTCGGGGTCGCGGATCGCGACGATCTCGGCGGTACCCTGCGGCCCGGCGTGTGCGCGCAGGATCTCCCGGCGCAGCGCGAGCAGCCCGTCGTCATCGCCCTTGTCGGCCTTGTCGGCGGCGAGCACGTAGTCGACCGACCGCAGCGCCTCGGCCACCTCGACGGTGACGTGCCGGGGTCCCATGCCGACGCCGAGGATGCGGACGGTCACCGGCGCGGCCATCAACGGTCCTCCAGGCTGCCTTCGACCTCGAGGTAGGCCTGCTGCAGCGCGGCCACCGTCTCCGGTGACGGCTCGGCCCACAGACCCCGGTCGGCCGCCTCCTGCAGGCGCTCCACGATGCCGTGCAGCGCCCACGGATTGGAGGTGTCGAGGAACTCGCGCGTGACAGGATCCAGCACGTAGGACTGCGCCAGCTTCTCGTACATCCAGTCGTGCACCACACCGGCGGTCGCGTCGAACCCGAACAGGTAGTCCACGGTCGCGGCGAGTTCGAACGCGCCCTTGTAGCCGTGCCTGCGCATCGCGGAGATCCAGCGGGGGTTGACGACCCGCGCTCGGAACACGCGGGCGGTCTCCTCGGCCAGCGTGCGGGTGCGCACCGCGTCGGGCGTCGTGGAATCCCCCACGTACGCCTTGGGATCCGACCCGGTCAGCGCCCGCACCGTGGCGATCATCCCGCCGTGGTACTGGAAATAGTCGTCGCTGTCGGCGATGTCGTGTTCGCGGGTGTCGATGTTCTTGGCGGCGACCTTGATCCGCGCGTAATTGGTGCGCATGTCTTCTGCTGCCGGCGCGCCATCCAAGCTGCGCCCGTAGGCGAATCCACCCCAGGTCGTGTACACCTCGGCGAGATCCTTGTCGTCGCGCCAGGTTCCGGCCTCCATGAGCTGCAGGAGGCCGGCGCCGTAGGAGCCGGGTTTGGAGCCGAAGATACGGGTGGTGGCGCGCCGCTCGTCCCCGTGCGCGGCCAGATCGGCGCGGGCGTGGGCGGCGACGTAGTTCTGCTCGTCGGGTTCGTCGAGCGCAGCCACCATCCGCACCGCGTCGTCGAGCATGGCCACCACGTGCGGGAAGGCGTCGCGGAAGAAGCCCGAGATGCGGACCGTCACGTCGATGCGCGGCCTGCCGAGCTCCTCGAGCGAGACGATCTGCAGCCGGCTCACCCGGCGCGACGCCTCATCCCATTCCGGCCGCACGCCCAGCAGCGCCAGCACCTCGGCGATGTCGTCGCCGGAGGTCCGCATGGCGCTGGTACCCCACACCGAGATGCCCACCGACTCCGGGTAGGCGCCGGAGTCGTCGAGGTAGCGCTGCACCAGCGACTCGGCCATCGCCTGCCCGGTCTGCCAGGCCAGCCGCGACGGCACCGCCCGCGGGTCCACGGTGTAGAAGTTGCGGCCGGTGGGCAGCACGTTGACCAGCCCGCGCAGCGGTGACCCCGACGGACCGGGGCGGACGAAACCGCCTGCCAGCGAATGGATCACCGCGTCGAGCTCACCGGCGGTGCCGGCCAGCCGGGGAATGACCTCGGTGGCGGCGAAGTGCAGCACCCGGCGCACCTCGGGATCGTCGTGCAGACCGTCGACGGCACCGGTGTCCCAGTGCGCGGCCTCCATCGCCTCGACCAGCGTGCGGGCGCGCTGTTCGATCTCGTCGACCGCCGCGGTTTCGGCGCCCTCCTTGAGGCCGAGTGCGGTGCGCAGCCCGGGCACGGCGTGGTCCTGACCGCCCCACACCTGCGCGGCGCGCAGGATCGCCAGCACCAGGTTGACCCGCGCCTCGCCTTCCGGCGCACCGCCGAGCACGTGCAGCCCGTCGCGGATCTGCGCGTCCTTGATCTCGCACAACCAGCCGTCGACGTGCAGCAGGAAGTCGTCGAACTCCTCGTCGTCGGGCCGGTCCTCCAACCCGAGGTCGCGGTGCATCTCCGCGGCGCGCATGAGGTTCCAGATCTCACCGCGGATGGCCGGCAGCTTGCCCGGGTCCATCGACGCGATGTTGCCGTACTCGTCGAGGAGCTGTTCGAGCCGGGCGATGTCGCCGTAGGTATCGGCGCGGGCCATCGGCGGGATGAGGTGGTCGACGATGGTGGCGTGCGCGCGCCGTTTGGCCTGCGCACCCTCACCGGGGTCGTTGACCAGGAACGGGTAGATCAGCGGCAGCGCGCCGATGGCCGCGTCGGTGGCGCACGCCGCCGAGAGCGCGGCGTTCTTTCCGGGCAGCCACTCCATCGAGCCGTGCTTGCCCAGGTGCACCACGGCGTGGGCGCCGAAACCCTTCTCCAGCCAGCGGTAGGCGGCCAGGTAGTGGTGACTCGGCGGCAGATCGGGATCGTGGTAGATCGCCACCGGGTTCTCGCCGAAACCGCGGGGCGGCTGGATCATCAGCACCACGTTGCCCGAGCGCAGCGCGGCCAGCACGATCTGCCCGGCCTCGTTGACGAACAACCGACCGGGTGCGGGACCCCACGCCCCGGTCATCGCGTCGGTGAGATCGGCGGGCAGGTCGGCGATCCACTCGGCGTACTGCGCGGCGCTCACCGTCACGTGCGCGTCGCTCAGTTGCGCTGTGGTGAGCCAATTCTCGTCCTGGCCGCCGGCGTCGATGAGGGTGTGGATGAGCCGGTCGCCGGCCTGCGTCTCGTCCTCGAGTCCCAGCACCCCGAAGCCGTCACCGACGTCGTAGCCCTCGGCGGCCAGCCGCCGCAGCATCCGCACCGCCGACGCCGGGGTGTCCAGCCCGACGGCGTTGCCGACGCGGGAGTGCTTGGTCGGGTAGGCCGACAGCACCAGCGCGAGGCGCTTGTGGCTGTTGGGTACCCGGCGCAGCCGGGCGTGGTTGACCGCGATGGTCGCGACGCGGGTGCAGCGTTCGGCGTCGGCGACGTAGCGGGGCAGGCCGTCGGCGTCGATCTCCTTGAAGGAGTACGGCGCGGTGATGATGCGGCCGTCGAATTCCGGGATCGCGATCTGGGTGGCGGAGTCCAGCGGCGAGACGCCGTCGTCGTTGGCCTCCCACTCCTCCCGCGAGGACGTCAGGCACAGCCCCTGCAGCACCGGGATGTCGAGGGCGGCCATGCGCTCGATGTCCCACGAGCCGTCGTCCTCCCCCGCGGCGGCCGCCGCCGGCTTCGAACCGCCCGCGGCGAGCACGCTGACCACCAGCGCATCCAGCGTCCCGAGCGCGTCGTACAGCTCCTGGGGCGCAGAACGCAGCGAGGAGGCGAAGATCGGCACGCCGACGGCGGCGCCGGTGGCGTCGATCGCGTCGGCGAGCGCGTGGGCGAAGGCGGCGTTGCCGCTGACCTCGTGGGCGCGGTAGTAGAGGACGCCGACGCGCACCGCGTCCGCGCCGCGGTCGGCGGTCGGGCGGTCGCCGTAGCCCCACTCCGGGATGGCCACCGGCGCGTCGAAGCCGTCGCCGGTGAGCAGCACCGTGTCGCACAGGAACCGGTGCAGCTGGCGCAGGTTGGCCGGTCCGCCCTCGGCGAGGTACGAATGTGCCTGCGCCGCAAGGCCGACGGGCACCGTGGACTGTTCCATCAGGTCGGCGCTGGGCTGCCGCTCACCGCCGAGCACCACCAGGGGGATCCCGGCCGCGCGCAGGATGGCCAGCTCGGCCTCGATCTCGGCCGACGAGCCGAGCACCCGCAGCACCGCGATGTCCGCACCGGCCAGCACCGGTTCGATCTCCTGGCGCGACGGGTTGCCCAGCTGGTAGGCCGCGCCGCTGGTCCGCGCCGACAGCAGGTCGGTGTCGGAGGTGGACAGCAGCGCGATGCGCCGGCGCTGCGTCGTGTCGTCGGGCAGCGTCGATTCCTCGGACGAAGACATGATCGGTGGGCTCCTCCTCGGGGTTCGCGCCCCGTGTGGTCGGATGCCCCGTGCCCAGTATCTGGCTGTGGGCCGCCGCGCGTGACGCCGGCCCTCACAGTGGCGGAACCGCCCCGGGATCTCACCGGGTTCCTGCGCCACGGAACGTCCCGACAGCCTATCGCAGCATGACTGTCCAGATCCTGACGGTGGATGGCCGTTTGACCGCTGGCGGGCGCGCGACCCCGCCGGGCACCGTTCACTCATGTCACCGCAGCAGCTCAACGCCCCGTTCGAGGCCCTGGCCGCCTGGAACGTCCCCGATTCGCCCGTCTGCGCGCACGCCTGAGAGCTGACGGCCGAGGTGTCCCCGGAGTACCTCGCGAACCACTGTGTCCGCAGCTACCTGTTCGGCCGCGAACTCGCGGCGGCCGAAGGGCTGGATTACGACGACGAGGACCTGTTCCTGGCGTGCATCCTGCACGACCTCGGCGTCACCGGCCACGGCCGCGGCGAGCAGCGGTTCGAGGTCGACGGCGCCGGTAAGCACCGCCGTTCTCGTTCCCCGCCCACCTGCACCAGCTGCTGAACAATGCCGCCTCGCCGACGTTCCTCGACGTGGTCGGCAACAACGGCTGGGGCGACCGACCGCCGCGGACGTGAGCCGGTCTAGATGCGTCGCACGCCGGTGACCGCCGACCGGGGCAGCCGGCCCGCCCGGGAGTGTCCGGTGAGCCGGTCGCCGTCGACGACCACCTCGAACTCCAGCTTGAGCCGCATCGGCGCGGTGATCGTCTGCCGCCACGTCACGTGGTGCCCGTCGACCGCGAGGTCGGTCAGCGGCACCGTTTCCTGCTTGCCGGTGGCGCTGCCGGCCAGAATGCCGTCGCGGTGCTCGAAGCGGTAGAGCACCTGCAGCGTGCCGATCGGCGTCTTGATCGCGACGTCCCAGTCACCCGCGATGCCGGCCATCACACCGCCTCCGGGAGCCGGCCGGTGTTCGTCCACACGGTGCCGCGGCGTTCGTAGGCGAACATCTCCTCGACGGCCAGCGCGATGCGCGGGCCGTAGGTGCGGTGCAGCAGATGCAGCGCCAGGTCGAGGCCGGAGGTGACGCCGCCGGCGCTGACCAGATCGCCGTCGTCGACCACGCGGGCGCGAACCGGAACCGCGCCGGTGGCCTCCAGCACGTCGACGCCGAGGTGGTGGGTGGTGGCGTGGCGGCCGTCGAGCAGCCCTGCCATCGCCAGCGCGAGTGAACCGCCGCAGACCGTGGCCACGGTGACGGCCGGGTTCTCGAACGCCGCGCGAATCAGCGGCACGGCGGCGGTCTCCCCGAACCGGGCCAGCAGCACCGGAATGGTGTCCACACCGTCATCGGGGTCGCCCTCGATCGGCCCGACGGCGCCGGGGACGACGAGGTAGCCGGGCCGGGCCGGATCCAGCGCGCCGGTGGCCCGCAGCGTCAGGCCCCGCGACCCGCTGACCACCTCCCGCGGGCGCTCGGCGGAGACCAGCTCCACGGTGAGCTCACCGCCGACCGCGTCGCTGCCGGCGACCAGTACCTCGTACGGGGCGATGACGTCGAGCGGGTCGAAGCCGTCGAACAACACGATTTGCGCATGCATGCCGTGATCATCGGCGCGGTGCGGCGACGTGCACACCGGCGCACGGGACAGCTTGCGCCGCGATCTGGCCAGGGCCCGCTCGATACCATTCGCGGATGACGCCGGATCTGACCACCGTCGACCTCGCCCACGAGGGCAACGAGGCCTCCGACCTCGTGCACGTCGACAACGATGCGCTGCTCGACGCGCACGGCTGGGACGTCGGGTTCTGGACCGTGCTCGACGAGGGTCCGGTCGAGCAGTGCATCGCGGTGTTCGGCCACGCCGGTGGCGAGGCGTCGGACCGCGGCTGGGAGATCTTCCGGCTGCCGGTCGACGCCGGTCCGGAGACCGGCCGCACCGAGGACGCCGAAGCTGTTGCGCGACATGATGGCTGGATCTACGTGATCGGCTCGCACTACGGCTCCAAGGGAGGCCCGCTACAGGCCAGACGAGCCTTCATCGCCCGCTTCGCCGAGCAGTCGATCGACCGCACCGTCTCCGAGCTGGACCTTCCGATCGATGTGCGCCGCAACAAGTTCCGCCTGCACCGGCTGATCAACGACGCACTCGACGCGTCCGCCGTCGTCCCGATCACCCCGGGAGACACCGTGCGCACCCGCCTGATCGCCCGCACCATCGAGCGCGGCACGACCAGGAAAAAGACGTGGGTGGACCGGCTGACCGACCGCGACGTGCCGGTCAACATCGAAGGCGCCGCGTTCCGGCCCAACGGCAACCTGCTGCTCGGTCTGCGGTTCCCGACCACCGCGGAGGGCGAGCCGATCCTCGTCGAACTGACCGGGGTACCGGAGCAGTTCGAGGGCGACGCGGTACCGCTGGCGGTCACGCACGTCTGGGAACTCTCGGGCGTGTCACCGCCCGGTGTGCTGGTCGGCTTCCGGGCCCTGTCGCACTCGTGCGAGGACGTCTACGACGCGATCATCGGGTCGATCGACGCGACCGGGAAGGGCTCGGCGCTGCTCGAGGACCATCCCGAAGGCGCCGACGTCCACTGCACGCACTGGCGCTTCCGGCTGCCCGCCGACTACCGCGGCGGCCCGGTGCCGGCCGAGAAGGTTCGCGACTTCCCCGACCTGCGCAACGTAGAAGGCCTGTCCCTGGAAGGCGCACAGGCCTTCTACGTCACCGACGAGGACCACCGCATCCAGCTGCGGTTCAGCTGACGGATCCGGGCAGCAGCCGCTGGACCAGGCCCTTCGACACCTCTTCGGGCCGGTACTGCTCGGCCGCGTACGCGCCGATGGCCGTCAGCGTGCCGGTCAGGGCGGGCACCGCCCACTGCAGCATCTTGAGCTGCTTCTGGGCGCTGGCCACCTCCGGCGGTGTGGAAGCGGCCGGAGTCGTGCCGTCCGCGGCCGGCACGTCCCGGTGGGCGGAGACCTTCTGGCCGAGCGCCCGGCTGTAGGCGGTGACCCCGAGCGCGGCCACGGTCAGCACCGTCTTGGTCGCAGCCATGCTGGGCACGCCCTGCTGCGCCTTCATCCGGCCCATATCGTGTTTGAGCAGGCCTGCGGCGCCGACGAGGTGCACCCCGATGGCGGCGGCGTTGACCGGTGTCCAGCGGTCCCAGCCGGCGTTGGCCACGGCGCCGACGCGCGAGGTGCCCCCGGCTTCGGCGGCCGCCGCGTTCAGCGCCACGGCGTTGGCGAGGGTGCCGCCGAACCAGGCGGCGAGGCCGAGATCGTGCATCTGGTGGAACAGGGTGGCGCGCGCCATGACAACTCCTTCAAGCAGATTTCTGGTCGGGCGCCGCATACCCGGGCGGGAAGCCACCAAACGATCGCCGCGGTGACGGCCCGCAGCCGACCTGGCCTCCTGTTGACCCTCCCCCTACATCAAGGCTCTGTTGAGCACCGGCGACGCCGACGCCCGTTCCGAGATCCTGGCCCGCCACCTCGAGCGCATGGAGCGCCGGCTCCGGGAGACCCAGGAGACCGTCGCCGCTCTGCGCGACCTGCTCACCCCCGCGCGGTCCCATCCCCAGGTGACGTTGCGCCACCTGCCCGCGACCCCGGTCTGGCTGGTCGGCGACACCATCGACCACACCGATCTCGGCGAGTGGTTCACCACGGGCATGCGCCGCCTCCACGGTGCGCTGACCGACGTGGGGCTGCGCCCCGACGGACCGCCCGGCGGGCTCTACGAGCGCGAGCTGTTCAGCGAGCATCGCGGCCGCGCAATGCTGTTCATCCCCGCCGCCCACACCGCGCGGAGTCCGGACCCGGTCCGGATGGAGGTGCTGGCGGCCGGTGAGTTCGCGGTGCTCACGCACACCGAGGGCGACGACCGGATCGACCTCAGCGACGGCGCGCTCGGTACCCACGTTCACGAACACCTGATCAGCCGCGAGGGTCTCATCCGGGAGCACTACCCGGGTCTGTCCACCGGTGACCGATCGAGTGGTCGTCGACCGAGATCTGCTGGCCGGTGTTCCACACCGCTCCGCGCGACTGATCGCGCGTTGCCTCACTCGCCGGCGGTCTCGGACTCGAGGTCCGTCAGCTGCGAGAGGTTCTGCCAATTGTGTTCGGTCGCTGCGGCTGCGGCGTCCGCGTCGCGTCGACGGCACAGATCGATGATCCGCTTGTGCTGGGCGATGGAGCCGCGCCCCGACAGCGATGAGAAGCGCTGGAACTCCAGGCGTCGCAGTACCGGGGTGACCTGTTCGAGCACCTGGCCGATCACCGCGTTCTGGCACGCGCGCACGGCCACCCCGTGGAATTCGTCGTCGCTGCGCATCGCCGCTTCGGCGTCACCGCGCGACATCGCCTCGGCGAACTTCTTGTTCGCCCGCGTCATCTCGTCGAAGTCGGTGCGTCCCATCAGCGGAACCGCGGTGCGGACCGCCAGCGCGTGCATGGCCGCGGCGACGTCCTGGGCGTTGAGCACCGCACGCCGCTCGATCTCGGACACCACCGTGGACCGGCCCGGCGTGGTGTGGACCAGCCCCGCCGCCTCCAGCCGGGCGAGCGCCTCCCGGATCGGGGTCCGGCTGATGCCCAACCACTCTTCGAGTTCGGGGTCGCGGAGCTTCTCGCCGGGGGCCAGGGTGCCGTTGATGATGGCGTCGCGGATCGACTCGTAGGCCTGTTCACGCAGCAGCGGCCTGCGGTGTCTTCCCCGTTCTCCCGGTACCGGCATGCGAAGTATCGTATATCGCGGTTTCGGCCGAACCGTCGTGCCGGGGCCGCCCGCCGTCAGTGGCGTGCGGCGCGGATCAGGTCGGCGGCCCGCTCCCCGATCATGATCGTGGCGGCGTTGGTGTTGACCGGGACGATCCTCGGCATGACCGACGCGTCTGCCACCCGCACCCCGGTCAATCCGTGAACGCGCAGCTCCGGGTCGACCACCGCATCGGGCCCCGACCCCATCGCGCAGCTTCCCACCGGGTGGTAGTACGTGCCGGTGGCACGGGCGAGGAAGGCCCGCACCGCGGCCTCGTCGGTGACGTCGGGCCCGGGCAGCACCTCACGGCCGCGCCAGGGGGCGAACGGCGCGCTCGCCGCGATGTCCCGGGCCACACCGATTCCGTGGATCATCCGCCGCACATCGGACTCCGCGCCGAGGTAGTCCGGGTCGATGAGCGGCGGCGTCGCCGGATCGGGTCCCGCCAACCGGATGGTGCCACGTCCGTCGGGCACCGTGGCAACGGCGAGGGTGAAGCTGTTCGGCGGTGCGACCAGGTGCGGCGGGTGGAACGGCACGTGGATGAACATGAGTTGCATGTCCGGGCCGGCGAGCGCGGCGTCGCTGCGCCACAGCAGCGATGTCTCGGCGTGGTTGGTCCGCCCCGGCGGGATGGGCCGGGTCGCCTCGTAGATGACGCCGCACAACGGATGGTCGTGCAGGTTGCGGCCCACACCGGGCAGGTCGTGCACCACGTCGACACCGACGGCCTCGAGGTCGGAGGCCGGCCCGACCCCGGAGAGCAGGAGCAGGCGCGGAGAGTCGACCGCGCCCGCGCTGACGATCACCTCGGCGTCGGCATGGACGGTTCTGAGCTCGCCGTTGTGCACGAAATCGACCCCGACGCATCGGCTTTGCGCGAAGAGCAGCCGGTGCGCGCGGCACCCGGTGGCGACGGTGAGGTTGGGGCGCGCACCGCGCACCGGGTGCAGGTAGGCAGCCGCGGTGCTCTGGCGCGCTCCGTCCGCGATGGACAGATCGTGCCAGCCGGCGCCTTCGGCGTCGGCGCCGTTGAAGTCGTCGGTGCGGGGGAAGCCGGCCGCGGCAGCGCCGTCGAGGAAGACCTGCGAGAGCGGGTTGGCGTCCTCGGCCGGCGCGGGCGCGGGGCGCATCGGGCCGTCGGTGCCGCGGTAGCGGGGATCGCTGCCGGCGACGGTCTCGATGCGCTGGAAGTAGGGCAGGACGGACGCGTAGTCCCAGCCGGGGCATCCGCCCTTGGCCCAGTTGTCGAAGTCGCTGGGATGTCCGCGCAGGAACACCATCGCGTTGATGCTTCCGCTGCCGCCGAGCGTGTGGCCCCGCGGCCAGTTGTGCCGCAGGCCGCCGGTACCCGGCTGCGGGACGGTGTCGTAGGAGTAGTCGATCTCGGTGCCCCACAGCGCCGGCCACGCGGGCGGCGCGACGATCTCCGGTCTGCGGTCCTCGGGGCCGGATTCGAGCAGCAGCACCCGCGCGGCCGGGTCCTCGGACAGCCGGGCCGCGAGCACACATCCGGCCGACCCGGCGCCGACCACGATGTAGTCGTAGCCGGCGGACGGCGAACCCGCATCGGACGTCAGGGTGTTCTCGGAATACATGATCTTCCTGGGGGTCTCGGGTCGCGGCGCGATCGCGTGGTGTTCAGACGCTCGGGTGCAGGACGAAGTCGTGCACTGCCGGCAGCCAGGGGGCGCTCGCCGGTGCCGCCGTGCGGGGTGCGCGCTTGTATCTTGTTATCTCTCCACAATGTTCGCGTGCGCGGTCAGGTCGTGGCGGCGTTGGCGGCTTCCTTGATCAGGTCGGCGACGGCGTCGGGCTGGGAGACGGTGACGGCGTGGGACGCGTCGATCTCCGAGTTGGTCGCCCCGGCACGTTCGCCCATGAACCGCATGGACTCCGCGGGGATCGCGAGGTCCCCGGTGGTGACCATGTTCCACGACGGGATGGTCTTCCAGGCGGCCTTGGAGGCCGGTTCGGCGAGCGCCGCCGCGGTGATCGGTCGCTGCGTCGCCGCCATCAGGTCGGCGACGTCCGGCGGGACGTCCGCGGCGAAGACGCGCCGGAACTCGTCCTGCCTGATGTAGAGGTCCTCCCCGGTGTTCCCGTCGGGCAGCGGGAACGTGACGGGGTCGAGCGCGGGACCGAGCTCTGCGCCCGGGAACTTGCCGGCGAGCTCCGACGTACTCTCGCCCTCCTCCAGCAGGAAGCTGGCGATGTAGACCAGCGCCTTGACGTTGGGCTGCTCGGCCGCGGCCTGGCTCATCACCGACCCGCCGTAGGAGTGGCCGGCCAGCACCACCGGGCCGGGAACGCTGTTCAGCACACTGCGTACGTACTCGGCGTCAGAGTGTAAGCCGCGCAACGGATTCGCGGCGGCGATCACCGGGTATCCGTCGGCTGCCAGGTTCTTGATCACCCCGTTCCAGCTGGAGGAGTCGGCGAACGCGCCGTGAACCAGCACCACGGTGGGCTTGGCCGCCGCCGGGAGCGGCTCGGCGGACGCACCGCTGCATCCGGCGGCCGCCGCCAGTGCCACGCCCGCGGTCACCGTGGTGAGGAGAGTTCTGATCATCGTCATGCCCTTTCGGGGAGGGGGAAGCGCGCGCCAGTCGGCGTTCGCTGTGAATACGGGAGCGCTGTGGAGAGGCCGCGGGGCACCAACCCGCCCGCGGTGGAAGCCGTGTGGGATTCTGTACGCGATATATTACATATCGGAAGGTCCTCGTTGTCAAGATCGCCCTTGGAGGCCCTTGGCGGTGCCCCGTCAGGACGGGTGATCCGCCGAGCGGGACAGAGTTTCACGAGGATCCTGCGCCATGGCGGCGAGCACTGCCGCGACCTCGCGCCATGCCCTCGATCGACCCGTACCAGCCGCGGCCGGCGTTGGTGACCAGCACGTCGATCGCCCCAGGGCGCTCCTCGGCGGCCTGCACGGCCTCCTGCACCTGGCGCGTGTCGGTCACGTCCATCGGCAGGACGAGCACGCGCTCGCCGTTGCGCGCCGCCCAGTCGTCCAACTCCGCGCGCCGTCGGGCGGTCAGCACCACCCGGTCCCGGCGCTGAGCGCGGCCTCGGCGAAGGCCATCCCGAATCCTCCCGGTGTGCCACCCGTGATGACCCATGTTCTCGTCGTTGTCGTCATCGGCTCAGGGCTCGATCACCAGGTGGCTGATCAGGCCGTCGCGCAGCCGGAAGCGGAAGTGCAGATCCGCCACCCCGCCGGGGAAGTTCCCTTCGAGGTGCTGGGTGACGTCGTAGTCCGCCGCGCCGATCGTGGCCGCGCCGGTGAGCTCCGTGGTGTAGGTGAACTCACTGGCCGCGTCGCTCAACCAGGCCACGATCTCCTGGTGGCCCCGGTACGTGTGGCCCTCGTCGACGACGACCGCGTCGTCGGTGAACGTGGCGACCGCGGTCGCGGCATCACGGGCCTGGTGCGCGGTGAGGTAGGCGGTGATCGCGGACGGAAGCGCGTCGGGCGCGATCCTGGTGTGCATGGTGTGTTCGGATGCCATGGACCCACCGTCGGGCTTCCCCCAAGGGGAAGGTCAAGCGGTGTGTCAGCGGATGCCGGTGAGCAGGCCGAGCACCGCCGCGCCGACCAGGCCGGCGGCCATCACGGCCGCCGCGACGGTGGCAGTCATCCGCCAGCCGAAGCTGCGCGCCACCATGACCGCGCCGGGCAGGCTGACGGCGGGCAGCGTGATCAACAGGGCGCCGAGCACCGCCGACGATGCGCCCAGCAGGGTGAGCGCATGCAGGATCGGGATCTCCCCCGCGGTGGGCAGCACCAGCAGCGTGCCCACCACGCTGGCGACCACCACCATGAGCAGCCCGTGGTGGGCCGGTTCCGACAGCGTGAGCAGCCACCCGCGGCAGGCGCCGATGAGGAGGATCAGCAGCGCGTACTCCGGGAGCAGCACCAGGCACATCCGCCCGAGCGCCGCCAGGAAGCGGGTGCCCGACGGCTGGAAATCCGGCGCGGTCACCGCGGCGGCAGGCGAAGCACCGCGCCGATCCGCCACCGCCGCAACCAGAGTCGCGATAGCGACGACGGCCGCGACCCCGACCAGGAAGCGGGTCACGCTCCACTGCCAGGGCGCGACGAGCAGCAGGAACACCAGGACGGCGGGGTTGAGCAGCGGGTTGCCCAGCCAGTAGGCGGTGGCCGCGGCGGGGGTGACACCGGTGCGGTGCAGCGTCGCGGCCACGGGTGCGGCGCAGCACGTGCACATCATCGACGGCATGCTCGCCGCCCCGCCGGCCAGCGCACTCGTGATCGGGCGGCGGCGGTTGAGCACCCGCGGCAGCCACCAGGGCGGCAAGAGGGCAGCCACCCCGGCGCTGAGCAGCAGCGCGACCAGCAGCGCCGGCCATATCGAGCCCACGTAACCGGTGAAGAACGTCGTCGCGGCGGGCCAGGTGGGCGCGTCCCCGGACCGCACGCCGCCCACGGTGAGAATGTCCGCACCCGGCCACTGGTGGGTCCGGGCGAGGTCCACGACCTTGGTCGCGTACGGCACCCACTTGGCCCACAGCAGCCCGCCCACGAACACCGCCGCGACGAGCACCACCCCGGCCGCCACGCCCGGATGCGCGCGGATCCGGTCCGATGCGGCCCTCACCGACGCCACCATCGACGCGACGTTATCCCATGTCGATGCTCACCTGGGTCATGACGCTACGGCCAGCCGCAGGTGCTCGAGGCGCCGCACCAACAAGCTCGGTAGCCAACGACCGGTCTCGATGGCGTCGATGCCGGTGCTGCGCTCCAACAGACGGTCGATCACGATCCTGGCCTCGAGCCGAGCGAGCGCGGCTCCGACACAGAAGTGCACCCCTTTGCCGAAACTGAGGTGGCTTTTGGCTGCCTGCCGGTCGAGCCGGAACTCCGTCGGGTCGTCGAAATGCGCGGGATCGCGATTGGCGGCGCCCCACAGCAGGACCAATCGTGAGCCGGCCGGAAGCTCGACGCCGCACAACGCCGTGTCGCCCACGACGTGACGGTAATGCCCGCGGAAGGGTGGTTCGTAGCGCAGAACCTCCTCGAGGAAGGCGCCCATCAGATCAGGGCGTTCCCGCACCTGCTGCTGTACGTCCGGAATCGTCGCGAGAATCCAAGCGGCAGAGCCGATCAGTGAGGCGGTCGATTCACCGCCGGCGCTGAACAGCGTGATCATCATGGCAAGCGCGGTGATGTCGTCGAGTTCGCCGGCGGCACAGGCGGTGGCCAGATCGCCGAGAAGGTTGTCCGCCGGGTCGGCAGCGGCATAGCGGAACTGTTCGGTGATGTACGCGCCCAGTTCCATGACCGCGACGCCGGCAGCCTCCATCTCCCGGCGGGTCACCAGTCCTTCGACGACTTGGGTGGCGGCGTATCCCCACCTGATGAGATCGTCGACGTCGGCATCGGGAACGCCGATGATCCTGCCGACAACCATCATGGGAAGCCTGTTGGCGATCGCGGACATCCACTCGATGTTGTTGTCCGCGTCGGGATTCCACAGATGGTCGACCGTATCGGCGATGAAGGACTCGAACGCCTGGATCCGCTTGGCGGCCAGATGCGGGACCAGGGCCTTACGGTGCACCGCGTGTGCCGGATCATCGGCGGTCGCCAGGGCTTGGGTCGCTCCGCCCAGCTCGCCGATCGTGAACTCGGCGACGACTCCCCCGGGTTCGTACATCATCGTCGCGGTCAGGTTGGACGAGAAGTCGCCGCACCGGGAAACCGCGTCTTGGACGGCTTCCCAGCTGCTGACCGCGTAGAACCGTGAGTCACCGATACGGTGCACGGGTCCAGACTCGTGCATCTGCGCGTAGAGGCGGTGCGGGTTCTGGATGTTGGCCTCGTCGAACAGAGCGAGGCCCAGGCCGCCGTCATGCACCGTCATGGCTCAACGGTGAGGCGGCACTCCGGGTCTCGTCAACCACGCCGCCCAAAGCTGCGATGCGCGCGGCGTCCGACCGCCGGGGCGGCGTCTCACGATGGCCTGGATGAGCAGTGACGGAACTGAAACAGCGTGGCAGATTCGTCTCAGAACTGAGAAACTGAGCCGAGGCCGGCGGAAAGGACCCCGTGGTGCGCGACGACTGGGTGGTGGGCGCCGATCGCCGTGACGTGGGAGCCGAACGAATCTACGCGGCAGCAACGGAACTGATACTCCGGGACGGGCTGGACGCCTTCGACGTCGATACCCTGGCGACACGGGTGCACTGTTCTCGCGCCACCGTCTATCGCTACGCCGGCGGCAAGAAGCAGATCCGTGACGCGGTTCTCCTGCGCTTGGCCGCGGGCATCGTCGAGGATGTCCGGCGGGCCGTCGACGGGCTGAGTGGGCCGGAACGGGTCGTCACCGCCGTGTCCGTGGCGTTGGCGCAGATCAGAGCGAACCCTCTACGCGCTCTTGTCTTCAGCCCGCAGAACACCTCGGACCTCCGCGAGTTGCACTCGTCGCCGCTGCTGAGGCACTTGGCCGCCGAACTCACCGGCTTGACCGAGGACGACCCGGCGGCCGCGCAGTGGATCGTGCGGGTCGTGATGTCCTTCGCCCACTGGCCGATGCCGGATCCTGGGGGCGAACAGGAGGCGATACGGCGCTTCGTCGCACCCGCGTTCGCGTGACAGACGCGCCCGCGGCAGAGCTTCGCGCGGCCTCGGATCAGAATGGCTAATGCAGATAAAGAATCTTTAGCTGTACTGTCTCGGCCGCACTGCCTACCGTCGACGCCGTGACCTCCCCCGCCGTCCTCGGCTTCCTCTCGTCGCTGGCATTGATCGCCGCGATCGGCGCGCAGAACGCCTTCGTGCTGCGCCAGGGGATCCGCCGCGAGCACGTCGTGGCGGTCGTTGCGGTGTGCACGGTCTCCGACATCGCGCTGATCTCCGCGGGCATCGCCGGCTTCGGCGTGCTCGTCACCGCCCACCCCGAGGCCATCACCGTCGCGCGCATCGGCGGCGCGGCGTTCCTGTTCGGTTACGGACTGCTGGCCGCGCGGCGCGCGCTGCGGCCGTCCGCCCTGACCCCCGCGGAGAAGGGGCCCGCCCGGCTGCTCGAGGTGCTGGCCACCTGCGTCGCGCTCACCTGGCTCAACCCGCACGTGTACCTCGACACCGTGGTGCTGATCGGCGCGCTGGCCAACGAACACCGCGACGGGCGCTGGCTGTTCGGCGTCGGGGCCGTCACGGCCAGCGCGGTGTGGTTCACGGGTCTCGGATTCGGCGCCACCCGGCTCGCGGGGTGGTTCGCCTCCCCACGGACCTGGCGACTCCTCGACGGGGTCATCGCCGTGACGATGCTCGCGCTGGGTGTCAAGGTCGCGCTCGGCTGACGGTGGGCGTCGAATTTGTGACGGGTTGTGACGAAAACGCGTCCGCAGCGAAATCGAGGCGTAACCTGATCTCAGGCCTGGGACTTCTCTGAGCGGTCGTTCTCCCTAGCGCCGCGAGGGGGAGTTCCAGGCCATTTGGTGCGGGTATGCACCATCCGGCATGCCACAGCCGTCACATCCGCCACATCGGTCGCGTTGCTCGGTTCTTTGTACGAGCAAAGAGCTTCCGCTGCGCCGATCGTGACATCACCACCAGAACCGGCCGATACCGGGTTTGCACGGCGCGGCGATGGGTGACTATGTCTCATGCCCACCCCGAGATCCGTGTTCATCACCGGCGCCGCCGCCGGCATCGGCCGCAAGACGGCCATCGCCTTCGCCCGTAAGGGCTACACCGTCGGAGCCTTCGACATCGACGAGGTCGGCCTCAAGAGCCTCGTCGAGGATCTCGAGCGGGTCCGCACCACCATCATCACCGGCCACCTCGACGTCACGGACAGCGACGAGATGGCCGCACGCATCGCGGAGTTCACCGCGGCGACCGACGGCCGCCTCGACGTGCTGATCAACAACGCCGGCATCCTGCGCGCCGGCCGCTTCGAGGAAATGGACCTCGCCGGCCACTTCAAGGAGATCGACATCAACGCCAAAGGCGTCGTCAACGGTCTGTACGCGGCGTTCCCCCACCTGCGGGCCACCCCGGACTCGGTGGTGGTGAACCTGGCCTCGGCCAGCGCGATCTACGGTCAGGCCGAGCTCGCCAACTACAGCGCCACGAAGTTCTTCGTCCGCGGCCTCACCGAGGCCCTCGACCTGGAGTGGAATCGCTACGGCATCCGGGTCATCGCGATGTGGCCGCTGTACGTGCAGACCGCGATGACCGACAACATCGCCACCGGCACCACGCAGTCCCTCGGCATCCGGCTGACCGCTCAGGACATCGCCGACGCGATCGTCGCCGCCGTCGAACCGTCCGCGCTGCGGCGGGCCCTGCACCAGGTGCACTTCCCGGTCGGCATCCAGTCCAAGGTGCTGGCCACCGGGGCGCGGTTCTCGCCGGCCTGGCTGACCCGCCTGGTCAACAAGCGGCTCGCCCACTCCTGACGCGCCCCGGCGGTTGACCGCCTTGCGGCCGGCGAGCGGTTACGCTCCCCGCGTGGCTCATGCCTGGTCGCGGCGCACCTTCCTCGCCCGAATGGGCATCGCCGCCGCGGCCACCGGGTCGGCCGCACTCGCGGCCTGCAGCCCGGAGGCGCCCGGCGCGGTCGCCGAGGACGGCTCCGTCACCATCCCGCACGCCTTCGGCGAGACCCGCATCCCCGCCCCGCCCACCCGCGTCGTCAGCGCCGGGCTCACCGAACAGGACGATCTGCTCGCCGTCGACGTGGTGCCGATCGCGGTGACCGACTGGTTCGGCGGGGAGCCGTTCGGCGTATGGCCGTGGGCGCGCCGCCAACTCGGCCCCGCCCAGCCCACCGTGCTCAGCCTCGACGGCGGCATCCAGGTCGACGCCATCCGCGCGCTGCGGCCCGACCTCATCGTCGCGGTCAACGCCGGCCTCGACGCCGACACCTACGCCCGGCTGTCCGAGATCGCGCCGACGCTCGCCCAGGGCGGGTCGGCGGCGTTCTTCGAACCCTGGAAGGACCAGGCCACCCGGATCGGCCAGGCGGTGTTCAAGGCCGACACCATGGGCACGCTGATCGCCCGCGTCGACGAGCGGTTCACCACCGCGGCGTCGCAGAATCCGCAATTCGCCGGGAAGACCGCGCTGCTGCTCGGCGGCACGCTGACCCGCGGCAGCGTGCCGGCCACCCCGCCCGGGTGGCGCACCGACTTCCTCACCCAGCTGGGCTTCACCGTCGCCGACCCCGGCGGCGCGGAGATCCCCCGCGACCGCATCACCGATGTGCTCGACACCGCCGACGTCCTGATCTGGACCACCGAGAGCGAGCAGGAGCAGGCCGCACTGCTGGCCGACCCCGTCATCGGCGCGCTCGACGCCGTCACCGGCGGGCGCACCATCTTCACCGACAAGGAACTCGCCGGGGCGATCGCGTTCGCCTCCCCGCTGTCCTATCCCCTTGTGGCCGACCGGCTGCCGCCGCTGCTCGCCCAGATCCTGGCCTGAACCGGCGATTGGTCCGGCCGCCGCACCTGCTGCGAGAATGTGCCGATGACCAGCACGCTGACTGACCACCGCGGCTCGGCGACCGTCGGGTCGGCCTACTATCCGACGCTGGTCGCCGTCTTCACCGGCCTGGTGCTGATCTCCAACGTGGCGGCCACCAAGGGCGTCGCGTTCGGACCCCTGCTCACCGACGGCGGCTTCCTGGTGTTCCCGCTGACCTACGTGATCGGCGACGTGCTCAGCGAGGTGTACGGCTTCCGCGCCGCGCGCCGCGCGGTGTTCATCGGCTTCGCCATGCAGGCACTCGCCGTGTTCGTGCTGTGGGCCACCGTCCACCTGCCGCCGGCGCCCGACTACGCCAACCAGGACGCGCTGGCCACCACGGTGTCGTCGATCACCGGGCTGGCGATCGCCGGGCTGTCCGGGTTTTTGGTCGGCCAGCTGGTCAACGCCTGGGTCGTGGTGCGGATCAAGGAGCGCACCAAGGAGCGTCACCTGTGGGCCCGGCTGCTCGGGTCGACGGTCGTCGGGCAGTTCGCCGACACCCTGGTGTTCTGCGCGATCGCCGCACCGATCATCGGATTCGGGAACATGAGCTCGTTCGCGATCTACGCCGCGCTGGGGTGGATCTACAAGACCGTGGTGGAAGCCGCCATGCTGCCGATCACCTACCGGGTGATCGGCGCGATCAAACACCGCGAACCGAGCTACCAGCCCGCGCTGTAGTCCGACTCCGCGCTGGTCGTGGACGCGGGGTCGGCGGTAGTTTTGGGTATGACCGCCGTACCGGATGTGGCCGATTCGATGGCGCTGGGCACCGTCCTCGACTACGGGGACCACGCGCTGCTGCTGGAGTTCGCCGGCACCGCCGAAGTGCTGGCCTGGACCGGCGCGCTCCATGACGCCGCGCTGCCCGGCGTCGTCGACATCGTCCCGGCGTCGCGCACCATCCTGCTCGAGTGCGACGGCCCGCATTACCGCCACCCCACCCGCCAGCGCCTGGCCGCGCTGCGCGTGCCCCGCAGCGCCGTGGCCGAGGCCGCGACCGCCGGCGGCCACGAGCCGGACATCGTGATCGACGTCGCCTACGACGGACCCGACCTCGACGAGGTGGCCCGGCTGACCGGACTGGATCCCGCACAGGTCGTCGAGGCCCACACCGCGACGATGTGGCGCGTCGGGTTCGGCGGCTTCGCACCGGGATTCGCCTACCTCGTCGGCGGCGACGAACGCCTGCGAGTGCCCCGCCGCGCCGAACCCCGCACCAAGGTGCCCGCCGGAGCCGTCGGGCTGGCCGGCGAGTTCAGCGGCGTGTACCCCCGCGAGTCCCCCGGCGGCTGGCAGCTGATCGGCCGCACCGACGCCGTGCTGTGGGATGTCGATCGCGACCCGCCCGCACTGCTCACGCCGGGGATGTGGGTGCGGTTCCGCGCCACCGACTAAAAGGAGGATCCGTGACCACCACGCTGGAGATCCTGAACACCGGCCCGCTGGCGCTCGTCGAGGACCTCGGACGGCCGGGCTATGCGCACATGGGCGTCACCCGCTCGGGCGCCGCCGACCGCCGGGCGCACACCCTGGCCAACCGGCTGGTGGCCAACCCCGACGACCGCGCCACCGTGGAGGTGATGTTCGGCGGGTTCAGCGCCCGGGTGCGCGGCGGCGACATCGCCGTCGCGGTGACCGGAGCCGACGCCGACCCCGCCGTCAACGGAAACCCGTTCGGCACGAACAGCATCCACTACGCCCACGACGGGGACGTCATCTCCTTGGGGGTGCCGAGCGCCGGGCTGCGCAGCTACCTGGCGGTGCGGGGCGGCTTCGACGTCACCCCGGTGCTGGGCTCGCGCAGCTACGACGTGATGTCCGCGATCGGTCCCCAACCGCTGCGGACCGGCGACGTGTTACCCATCGGCGACCACACCGCCGACTTCCCCGAACTCGAGCAGGCGCCCGTCGCGGCCATCGAGGACGACGCGCTCGACCTGATGGTGGTGCCGGGCCCGCGCGACGACTGGTTCGTCGACCCCGACATCCTGGTCCGCACCAACTGGCAGGTCACCACCCGCAGCGACCGGGTCGGCATGCGCCTGGTCGGTATGCCGCTGGAGTACCGCGACACCGACAGGCAGCTGCCCAGCGAGGGCGCGACCCGCGGCGCGATCCAGGTGCCACCCAACGGTTTCCCGGTCATCCTCGGGCCGGACCACCCCGTCACGGGCGGCTATCCGGTGATCGGTGTGCTGGCCGACGACGACGTCGACACCGCGGCCCAGGCGCGGCCCGGTCAGACGGTGCGGCTGCACTGGTCGCGGCCGCGCCGGCCGTTCGTGCAGAGTTGACGCCGCAGCGTCGCGCGCACTGGTAGAACGGCACCTGTGCACACGAGGGAGTCGCTCGCCGCGCGCGGCCACGAGATCCACACCGCGCGGCTGATCCACACCGCCGACCTCGACGCCGAGACCCGCGACGGTGCGCGGCGCATGCTCGTCGACGCGTTCGACGGCGACTTCGGCGACGACGACTGGGAACACGCGCTGGGCGGGATGCACGCGCTGATCTGGCGGCACGGCGCGATCCTCGCCCACGCCGCGGTGGTGCAGCGCCGCCTCGTCTACCGCGGCACCGCGCTGCGCTGCGGCTACATCGAGGCCGTCGCGGTCCGCGAGGACTGCCGCGGGCAGGGACTCGGCAGCGCCGTCATGGACGCCTGCGAGCAGGTGCTGCGCGGCGCCTACCAACTCGGTGCGCTGGGCGCCACGGACATGGGCAAGCCGATCTACCTGTCGCGCGGGTGGCTGCCCTGGCAGGGACCGACGTCCGTGCTGACCCCCGACGGCCCGGTCCGCACCCCCGGCGACGACGGCGCGGTGCTGGTGCTGCCGGTGGGGCTGGACCTCGATCTCACCGAGAGCCTGGCGTGCGATTGGCGCGGTGGCGACGTCTGGTGACCTCACACCCTCCCCACGGATGAGGTGAGGGGAAGTTCACGACGGGGACACCGCGGGCAGCGTGCGGGTAATGAACGCTCCCTACCGTTTCCGCCATGTCGCATCGCATCACCGACTGGGATCCCGAGGACACGGTCGCCTGGGAGGCCGGTAACAAGCACATCGCCCGACGGAACCTGATCTGGTCGGTCGCCGCCGAGCACGTCGGCTTCTCCGTGTGGTCGATCTGGTCGGTGATGGTGCTGTTCATGCCCGAGAGCGTGTACGGCTTCACCGCCGGCGACAAGTTCCTGCTCGGCGCCACCGCCACCCTGGTCGGCGCCTGCCTGCGGATCCCCTACACGCTGGCCACCGCGACGTTCGGCGGCCGCAACTGGACGGTGTTCTCCGCCTTCGTGTTGCTGATCCCCACCGTCGGCACGATGGTGCTGCTGGCCAATCCCGGGCTGCCGCTGTGGCCGTATCTGCTGTGTGCGGCGCTGGCAGGGTTCGGCGGCGGCAACTTCGCCTCGTCGATGACCAACATCAACGCGTTCTACCCGCAGCGGCTCAAGGGCTGGGCGCTGGGCCTCAACGCCGGCGGCGGCAACATCGGAGTGCCCGCCATCCAGCTGGTCGGCCTGCTGGTGATCGCCACCGCGGGCAACCGGGAACCGTACTGGGTGTGCGCGATCTATCTGGTGGCGCTGGCCGTCGCGGGGATCGGCGCCGCGCTGTACATGGACAATCTCGACCAGCACAAGATCGACTTCACCGCGATGAAAGACATTCTGCGGGAACGGGACACGTGGGTGATCTCGCTGCTCTACATCGGCACCTTCGGCTCGTTCATCGGGTTCGCGTTCGCGTTCGGCCAGGTGCTGCAGATCAACTTCGCCGCGGGCGGTCAGAGCCCGGCCGAGGCGTCGCTGCACGCCGCCCAGATCGCGTTCATCGGCCCGCTGCTCGGCTCGCTGTCGCGGGTCTACGGCGGGAAATTGGCCGATCGGATCGGCGGCGGACGTGTCACGCTGGTGGTGTTCGCCGGGATGATCCTGGCCGCCGGGGTGCTGGTCACCGTGAGCATGCTCGACGACCGCACCGCCGGCGCCGCGACCACGGCGACCATGATCGGCTACGTGGTCGGGTTCATCGCCCTGTTCCTGCTGTCGGGCATCGGCAACGGCTCGGTGTACAAGATGATCACGTCGATCTTCGAGGCGCGCAGCCGCTCGCTCGAGGTCGGCGAGGACCAGCGGGTGGCGTGGTCGCGGGCCATGTCCGGTGCGCTGATCGGGTTCGCCGGTGCGGTGGGCGCACTGGGCGGCGTCGGCATCAACCTGGCCCTGCGCCAGTCCTACCTGTCCAGCGGATCGGCCACCACGGCGTTCTGGATCTTCGCAGCCTTCTACGTGCTGGCCTCGGCGGTCACCTGGTTGCGGTACGTACGGCGGCCGGTCGCCGCCGGCGGTCGCGCGGCGCGCCCCGACCTGGCCCGCGCGTGACCCACCGAACCGTGGGCGGGAGGACAATGACGTCATCCCGCCCACACCGCGGGCATGGCAATTGCCCGGCAATGGCCAGGAAACAGAACCGAAACACGGACTGCATACACAGAACGCATGAGTGAGCCTGATTGGGCACCGCTCACCGGATTCCGGGTGGCGGTGACCTCCGCCCGCCGCGCCGACGAGCTGAGCGCCCTGCTGCGCCGCCGTGGCGCGACCGTCACCAGCGCGGCGGCCATCGCGATGGTGCCGCTGCCCGACGACGACGAGCTGAGGGCCAACACCCGGGCACTGATCGACGGACCGCCCGACATCGTGGTCGCCACCACCGGCATCGGGCTGCGCGGCTGGATCGCCGCCGCCGACGGCTGGGGGGTGGCCGGCGACCTGACCGCCGCGCTGCAGCGGGCGCGCATCGTGTCGCGCGGCCCGAAGGCCACCGGGGCGCTGCGGGCGGCCGGGCTGCCCGAGGAGTGGTCGCCGGAATCCGAGTCCAGCCGTGAGGTGCTGCGGTACCTGCTCGAGGGCGGGATCGCCGGGAAGCGCCTCGCGGTGCAACTGCACGGCGCCACCGACGAATGGGATCCGTTCCCGGAGTTCCTCGACGAATTGCGCGCGGCCGGCGCCGACGTGGTGCCGATCCGGGTGTACCGGTGGCGGCCGGCGCCCCGCAACGGGGACTTCGACCAGCTGGTCACCGCGATCGCCGACGAGAAGTTCGACGCCGTCAGCTTCACCTCCGCGCCCGCGGTGGCCGCGATGCTGATGAGGGCCGGCGAGCTCGGTATCGCCGACGCGGTGGTGCAGGCGTTGCGCACCAACGTGCACGCCATGTGCGTCGGCCCGGTGACCGCGCGGCCCCTGGTCCGGCTCGGGGTGCCGACGTCGGCGCCGGAACGGATGCGCCTGGGTGCGCTGGCCCGGCACATCACCGACGAACTGCCGTTGCTGCAGTCGCGAACCGTGCGCGTCGCCGGCCATCTGCTGGAGATCCGCGGCACCTGCGTGCTGGTCGACGGGGTCGTGAAATCGCTGTCCCCCGCGAGCATGGCGACCATCCGGGCGCTGGCCCACCACCCCGGCGCGGTGGTGTCGCGCGCCGACCTGCTCGGCGCGCTGCCCGGCAGCGGCACCGACACCCACGCCGTCGAGACCGCGGTGCTGCGGTTGCGAACGGCACTGGGCGACAAACAGATCGTGTCGACGGTGGTGAAACGCGGGTACCGCCTGGCCGTCGACGACGAGAACCTGCCGGCGGCCCTGTGAACCGCATCCTCGTCGCCCACGGCACCCGCAAGGCCAGCGGCGTCGCGCTGATCGGCGACATCGCCGGCCGCGTCGCCGAGGCCCTCGGCGCCCCGGTCGAAGTGGCGTTCGTCGACGTGCTCGGCCCCACGCCTTCCGAGGTGCTGCAGACGATGCCCGACCGGCCGGCCGTGCTGGTCCCGGCCTTCCTGGCGCGCGGCTACCACGTGCGCAGCGACATCCCCACCCACGTCGGGGCCAGCGGCCACGCGGATGTCACGGTGGCCGAGGCGCTCGGCCCGGACCCGCAACTGGTCCGGGTCCTGGCCGACCGGCTCATCGCATCCGGTTGGCGGCCCGGCGATTCGGTGATCCTCGCCGCGGCGGGCACGTCGGATCCGGGCGCGATGCGCGATCTGCACCTGACCGCCACGTGGCTGTCCGCGCTGACCGGTGACCGCGTCGACCTGGCGTTCGCCGCCACCGGCGCACCGCGGATCGCCGATGCGGTCGCCACGGCACGCACCAGGTCTCGCCGCCGCGTGGTCGTCGCGTCCTATCTGCTGTCCGAAGGGCTGTTCCAGGACCGGTTGCGCGCCGGCGGCGCCGACATCGTCACCGATCCGCTCGGCACCCATCCCGGCCTGATCCGGTTGATCGCCGGCCGGTTCCGCCGGGCCCGGCTGCCGGTCGCGGCGTAGGGCTCAGTTCAGGCGCGTCAACCCGTTCCTGGCCACCACCTGCCGCGCCACGCTCTCGATCGACTCGTTCTGCTGTTTGGCCATCTGCACCAGGATCGCGAACGCCTGCGCCACGTCGACATCGCGCTGCGCCATGATCATCGCCTTGGCCTCGGTGATGATCTGCGACCGGGCCGAGCGGACGGGATGCCTGCGGTGCGCGGCATTCATCGCCTCCGCGACGTGGGCGGCGACCAGCGCACCGCTGGCCTCGGCGCGGGCGTCGAAGGCGCCCGCCCGGTCGGAGTACAGGTTGAGCGCCACCGGTGGGCGTCCGTCGCGAAAGACCGGCAGCGACAGGATCGCCCGGACGGGTGTGCAGATGATCGCCTTGGCCGTGAACTGCGGCCAGCGCGATTCGACGGTGAGGTCGTCGCTGCGGATCAGGCGGTGTCCGGTGATCGTGTCCAGGCAGGGACCCTGCCCGCAGCCGCGCACGATGTTGTCCAGGACCAGTGGGTGGCCGTCGGTGGCGGCCAGGCAGCGGATCACCCTGCCGTCTTCGGTGCTGTCGACATCACCGTCCTCGGTGGCCGGTTCCACCAGCGTGACTCCCGCGTGGTGCACTCCGGGCAGCTGCTCGACGGCCAGGGTCGTGATCGACGCCAGGACACCGGTCAGATCCGCGCGCGCCCGACGCGTCGAATGACGAAGGCTCTGTTCGAGAACCTCGTCGAGGCGCTCGACGCTCGCTGTCATTGACCCGACGTACCCACATTGCGGGCGGTCAAACAACGATTTGCCGGCACCCCACGGGGTACCTCGACAGGCATGAATCTGCATCGCATCCTGACCCGCGTCGAAGACGCGTCCGCACTCGACGGCGCGGCCGACACCAGTGCCCGGGTGGCCGGTCAGCTGATCGACGGCGCGGGGCTCGGGCGGGCACTGCGCGGCTCCTGGCTGGGACACCCCGTGCATCCGCTGCTGATCACCCTGCCGATCGGGACGTGGATGACCTCGGCGGTGTTCGACGTGCTGTTCAAGGATCCGACCACGGCCCGCCGGCTGCTCGCGGTCGGACTGGCCGCCACCCCGCCGACCGTGCTGGCCGGCTGGGCCGACTACGCCCTGCTCAACACGCGTCAGCGCCGGGTCGGCCTGGTGCACGCCGGGTCGAATGCCGTCGGCGTGGCGTTGTTCGGGCTGTCCTACCGCGCCTACCGCCGCGAACGGCTGCGCGCCGCACGGGTCTACACCCTGCTGGGGCTCACCGCGATCAGCGTCGGTGGTGCACTCGGCGGGCACCTGTCCTACGCGCAGGGCGCGGGCATGTTCCGGTGGAACCCCGTGCGCGCGGTCACCCACCGCGCCCCGGTCGAGTTCACCCGCGCCGCCTGACTAGGCCTGCGCGCCGATCTCGACGTAGCCGTCGGCGGTGAGCCGCGTGCGGTACACCGGTAGCGCCACCGACGGATCGTCGAGGCAGCGGCCGTCGTCGAAGGCGAACGCCTGCTTCTTGATCGGTGACTGCACGACGGCGCGCCCCGCGCGGTCACCGGTCAGCCCGCGCGACATCACCGCCGCACCGGAGAACGGGTCGATGTTGCCGACGGCGTGCAGGCTGCCGTCGTCGAGCCGGAACAGCGCGGCCTGCGCCCCGCCGGGCAGCAGCACGCCCACGCCGCGGCCGGGGATCAACTGGTCGACGCGGCAGGCCACGGTCCACGGCGAGACCTGGCCGGGGGCACGGTCGGTGCGGTCGTCGAGAACGGTCACGGGGTCTCCTGAAGGGGTCGGACGGTGGGCATGCCGATGGCGACGGGTCCGGCAGGCACCTTGCGGCCGGAGTTCTCGGTGAACGTGACGGTCGGGTCGGCGACGTCTGGGGCGTTGACGAACGACACGAACCGCGAGAGCTTGTCCGGGTCCTGCAGCACGCCCTTCCACTCGCACGCGTACCCGTCGACGTGGCGGGCCATCGCCGCCTCGAATTCGGTTGCCAGGCCCAGGGAGTCGTGGCAGACGACGTCGCGTAGATGGTCCAGGCCACCCGGCAGGGCCTCCAGCCAGGGCGCCGTGCGCTGCAACCGGTCGGCGGTGCGGATGTAGAACATCAGGAACCGGTCGATGTAGCGGATCAGCGTCTCGTCGTCCAGGTCACCGGCGAGCAGTTGCGCGTGTTTGGGCGTCATCCCGCCGTTGCCGCAGACGTAGAGGTTCCAGCCGGTCTCGGTGGCGATGACCCCGACGTCCTTGCCGCGGGCCTCCGCGCATTCCCGGGCGCACCCCGACACCCCCATCTTGATCTTGTGCGGGGCGCGCAGCCCGCGGTAGCGCAGTTCGAGGTTGATCGCCATCTGCACCGAATCCTGCTGGCCGTAGCGGCACCAGTCGCTGCCGACGCAACTCTTCACGGTGCGCAACGATTTTCCGTACGCCTGACCGGACTCCATCCCGCCTTCGACCAGCCGGCGCCAGATCTCGGGCAGCTGGTCGACCCGGGCGCCGAACATGTCGATGCGCTGGCCGCCGGTGATCTTGGTGTACAGGTCGAAGTCGCGGGCGATCTCGCCGATCAGGATCAGCTGTTCGGGAGTGATGTCGCCGCCGGGCACCCGCGGCACCACCGAATAGCTGCCGTTGCGCTGGATGTTGGCCAGGAAATGGTCGTTGCTGTCCTGCAGCGCGGCCTGCTCGCCGGACAGGATGTGGTCGGAGCTCGTCGACGCCAGGATCGAGGCGACGGTGGGTTTGCAGATGTCGCAACCCTTTCCGGTGCCGAACTTCTCGATCAGGCCGGAGAAGGTGCGGATCTCGGTGGCGCTGATGATCTCGAACAGCTCCGCGCGCGACTGGCTGAAGTGCTCGCACAGCGCCGTGGACTGCTCGACGCCCTCGGCTTCGAGCAGCTGTTTGAGCAGCGGCACGCACGACCCGCACGAGGTGCCGGCCAGCGTGCACTTCTTGAGCCCGGCCACATCGGTGCAGCCGCCGCAGATCGCGTCCTTCAGATCACCCTTGGTGACGTTGTTGCACGAGCAGATCTGCGCGATGTCCGGTAGCGCGCCGACACCCAGGCCCGGCGCCGCACCATCCTGAGCCGGGGCGATCAGCGACAGCGGGTCGCCCGGCAGCTCGCTCGCGACCATCGGCCGCAGCACCCCGTAGGCCGACGCGTCGCCGACCAGGATGCCGCCGAGCAGCGTCTTGGCGTCGTCGGAGAGGACCAGCTTGGCATACGTCTGCTTGACCGGATCGTTGACGACGACGTCGAGACTGCCCTGCGTATGCCCTTTGGCGTCACCGAAACTCGCGACGTCGACGCCGAGCAGCTTGAGCTTGGTGGACATATCGGCCTCACCGAACTCCGCCGCACCGCCGAGCAGCCGATCGGCGACCACCTCGGCGCTGGTGTAGCCGGGGCCGACCAGGCCGTAGCAGCGGCCCTCGATGGCGGCCACCTCGCCGATCGCGTAGATATGCGGATCGCTGCTCACACAGGACAGGTCGGTCAGCACGCCGCCGCGCTGGGCGACGTCGAGGCCGGCCGCACGGGCGAGTTCGTCGCGCGGGCGGACACCGGCGGCGAAGATCACGACGCCGGCGTCGATGCTGGTGCCGTCGTTGAGCGACACCCGCACCGAATCGTCGATCTGCTTGCGGCGCAACGGCTGGTTGCGCTGCGCGGGCTGGATGCTCTCGGTGCTGACGTCGGTGTGCACCTCGATGCCGAGGCCCCGGATCATCCGGGTCAGCACGGCGCCGCCGGCCTCGTCGAGCTGGGCCGCCATCAGGTGCGGTGACATCTCCAGGACATGGGTGCGCAGCCCGAAGTCGCGCAGCGCGTTGGCGGCCTCCAGCCCGAGCAGGCCGCCGCCGATCACGACGCCGACCGGGTTCTTCGACTCCAGGGCGGTTCGGGCGCCGGCGCGAATGGCATCCAGGTCGTCGAGCGTGCGATAGACGTGGCACTGCGGCAGATCCCGGCCCGGCACCGGCGGGACGAACGCATAGGACCCGGTGGCCAGCACCAGCGTGTCGTAACCGAAGCTCCGGCCGTCGGCGGTGCGCACGGTGCGGGTGGGGCGGTCGATCTCGGTGACGCGGCAGCCGAGGCGCACATCGACCAGATCGTCACCGGGATAGTCGTTGCCGGGCAGCGCGAGCCGCACCCGGTCCCAGTGTTCGGTGTAGGCGGTCAGCCCGACCCGGTCGTAGGCGGCGTCCGCCTCCTCGGCGAGCACGGTGACCCGCCAGGTCCCGGCTTCGTCCCGCGAGCGCAACGCCTCGACGAACCGGTGCCCGACCATGCCGTGGCCGACGACAACGACCTCCTTCGGTGCCATACCGGCGTTGTTCGTTGACATGCCGGCCAGGCTAGGAAGCCCATATTGCCGATGTGTCGCCTCGTGTTATCCCCCCATCACGGTGTGCTCACGTCGGCCGTCGGCGGTCGGTGAGCCCACGTTCGCCGACGGCGAACGACACCGGGAACATGAGCGTGGTCGACTCAAGTTATAGAGGGCAGCGGACCGGCGCGGGGCCGGTCACGACCACACGAGGAGACCATCATGAGCAACGTGGCTTTGCGGACACGTCCCGCCTGGGACCTGGACCGCTGGGTACGCGACTTCTTCGGGCCCGCGGCGGCCCAGGACTGGGCCGGCGCGGCGGGATTCAACCCGGCCGCCGAGATCGCCAGGGACGGTGAGGACGCGGTCGTGCGCGTCGAACTGCCCGGCGTCGACGTCGAGAAGGACGTCACCGTGGAGGTCGACCGCGGACAGCTGGTGATCCGCGGCGAGCGCCGTGACGAGCGCAGCGAGGAGAAGGACGGCCGCACCCTGCGCGAGATGCGCTACGGGTCCTTCCACCGCTCCTTCGCGCTGCCCAAGCACGTGACCGGTGACGCCATCTCCGCGTCCTACGACGCCGGCGTGCTGAGCGTGCGGGTCGCCGGGGCGTACGCCGGCAGCCGGCCGCAGCGCATCGCGATCGACAGCAAGTAACCGTACGTCTGCCGAGCAGACGCAGAAGTGCCCCGAAACGCGCGTTTCGGGGCACTTTTCTGTCTGCTCGCAGGGAAGCGCGCTCAGCGCCAGCGGGTGAGCAGTTCGGTCGCCCGCTCTCCCAGGGCCCGCTGCAGGAACGGCCCGAAGCTGATGCGCGCCACGCCCAGCGGGCCGAACGACGCCGGGTCGTCCTGGTCGGGCAGGCCGATCGCGTTGACCGGCAGCGGCAGCTCAGAGGTCAGCCGCCGCAGCGTGTCCGGGTCGTGGCGACCCACCGGATAGAGGCTGTCGGCGCCGGCCGCGGCGGCATCCTTGAGCCGCGCGATCGCCCGCTCGACCCGGTCGGCCTCGTCGCCGTCCTGGCGCAGGAACAGGTCGGTGCGGGCGTTGACCACCACGTGCACCCCGGCGTCGTCGGCGGCCGCACGCAGCGCCCCGACCAGCTCGGCGTGCTCACCGGAAGACCGCAGCCGGCCACCCTCCTTGTGCACGGTGTCCTCGATGTTGAGCCCGACGGCGCCCGCGCCCAGCAACCCCTCGATCAGCCGGGTGGGCGCCTCGGCGTACCCGGACTCGATGTCCACCGACACCGGGACGTCGACGGCCCCGGTGATCTGGGTGACCCGGGTGAGCAACTCGTCGAACGTCATCCCCTCCTGGTCGGCACGCCCGACCGAATCGGCCACCGGATGGCTGCCGACGGTCAGGGCCGAGAACCCGGCCTCGACCGCGAGCTGGGCCGACCACGCGTCCCAGACGGTGGGCAGCACCACGGGGTTTCCCGGCTGGTGCAGTTCGAGCAGGCGGCGCGCCCGCTGCTGCAGATCCTGGTCCGACACTGCGTCATCCTTCCCACGAGACGTGATCTGTCTCACTTTTAAGTCGGTGATGTGGCTAGCATCGAGTGCGTACTGTGATCCATGACACCCTTCAGCCCAAGGAGGTCGCTTGTCCAGCACCACCGAATTCGCCGAACTGCACGAACTCATCGGCGGCCTGCGGCGTTGCGTCACCACGCTGGCGTCCCGCTACGGCGATTCACCGGCCATGCGCCGCATCGTCAATGATGCCGAACGCATCCTCAACGACATCGATCGCCTCGACATCGACGCCGAGGAGCTCGAACTCGGCCGTGGGATGAGCAGGCACCGCCACATCGGCGAGAAGATCCCGATCCCCGACACCCAGTACGACACCGACTTCTGGCGCGGCGTCGACGACGAGGGTCTCGGCGGCACCCGCTGACCGGTGGCGCGGGCGAGCGATCGCCCGCGCCACCGAAGGGTGCGTCACCGCGCGCCCGGGGCGGGGTACCGCACGTTGCTTCACCGACTTCCCGAAAGGCCACCGTGAGCGCACCGACCGCCGACCGCAAGGGCTCCGGCGTCTTCTCCTCCAGCCGTGCCCAGATCCCGCAACGGACGCTGCGGACCGATCGCTGGTGGATGCAGTCGCTGCTGACGAACCTCGGCTTCGCCGCGTTCGTGATCTATGCGACGGTGCGTGCGTTCCTGCAGCGCGACTATTTCGTCGCCGACTACCACTACCTGACGCCGTTCTACTCACCGTGCATCAGCACGGGGTGCGTCCCCGAGGCCAGCCACTTCGGCCAGATCCTGCCCGACGTCTGGTGGCTGCCCTACGCGGCGCTGTCGTTGCCGTTCCTGCTGCTGTTCCGGTTGACCTGCTACTACTACCGCAAGGCCTACTACCGGTCGGTGTGGCAGTCGCCGCCGGCCTGCGCGGTGGCCGAACCGCATGCGAAGTACACCGGCGAGACCAGGCTGCCGCTCATCGTCCAGAACGCGCACCGCTACTTCTTCTATGCGGCGGTGATCATCTCGCTGATCAACACCTACGACGCGATCCTGGCGTTCCACTCCCCCACCGGCTTCGGATTCGGCCTGGGCAACGTCATCCTCGTCATCAACGTCATCCTGCTGTGGGTGTACACGATCTCCTGCCACTCCTGCCGCCACATCACCGGCGGCCGGCTCAAGCACTTCTCCAAGCACCCGGTGCGGTACTGGATGTGGACCCAGGTGAGCAAGCTCAACACCCGGCACATGTTGTACGCGTGGATCACCCTCGGGACCCTGATGGTGACCGACTTCTACATCATGCTGGTGGCCGGCGGCACCATCTCGGATCTGAGATTCATCGGCTGAACCAGCCTGCGCACCATAGCTTTCGGACAGTGACGACATGACGAGTGAGGATTGATGGCGGCGACCGATCCCCGGCCCAACGACCCCAACGGAATCGAGCGGCACCAGTACGACGTGGTGGTGATCGGCGCCGGCGGCGCGGGTCTGCGCGCGGTCATCGAGGCGCGCGAACGCGGTCTGCGGGTCGCGGTGGTGTGCAAGTCGTTGTTCGGCAAGGCGCACACCGTGATGGCCGAGGGCGGCTGCGCGGCGGCGATGAAGAACGCCAACGCCAAGGACACGTGGCAGACCCACTTCGCCGACACCATGCGCGGCGGCAAGTTCCTCAACAACTGGCGGATGGCCGAACTGCACGCGCAGGAGGCGCCGGACCGGGTGTGGGAGCTGGAGACCTACGGCGCGCTGTTCGACCGGACGAAGGACGGCCGGATCAGCCAGCGCAACTTCGGCGGCCACACCTACGCGCGGCTGGCCCACGTCGGTGACCGCACCGGCCTGGAGATCATCCGCACCCTGCAACAGAAGATCGTCTCGCTGCAGCAGGAGGACAAGGCCGAACTCGGCGACTACGACGCCCGCATCCGGGTGTTCGCCGAATGCACGGTCACCGACCTGATCAAGGACGGCGACCGGATCGCGGGGGCGTTCGGGTACTGGCGGGAGAGCGGACGGTTCGTGCTGTTCGAGGCGCCCGCGGTGGTGCTCGCGACCGGCGGCATCGGCAAGTCGTTCAAGGTGTCGTCGAACTCGTGGGAGTACACCGGCGACGGCCACGCGCTGGCCCTGCGCGCCGGCTCGACGCTGATCAACATGGAGTTCATCCAGTTCCACCCGACCGGGATGGTCTGGCCGCCCAGCGTGAAGGGCATCCTCGTCACCGAGGGTGTGCGCGGCGACGGCGGGGTGCTGAAGAACTCCGAGGGCAAGCGGTTCATGTTCGACTACATCCCGGACGTCTTCAAAGGCCAGTACGCCGAGACCGAGGAAGAGGCCGACCAGTGGCTCAAGGACAACGACTCCGCCCGTCGCACCCCTGACCTGCTGCCCCGCGACGAGGTGGCCCGCGCGATCAACACCGAGGTCAAGGAGGGTCGCGGCACCCCGCACGGCGGCGTCTACCTCGACATCGCGTCGCGCATCTCCACCGAGGAGATCAAGCGCCGGCTGCCGTCGATGTACCACCAGTTCATGGAGCTCGCCGAGGTCGACATCACCACCGACGAGATGGAGGTCGGGCCGACCTGCCACTACGTGATGGGCGGCATCGAGGTCGATCCGGACACCGCGGCCGCCGCGACGCCGGGGCTCTTCGCCGCCGGCGAGTGCGCCGGCGGAATGCACGGCTCCAACCGGCTGGGCGGCAACTCGCTGTCCGATCTGCTGGTGTTCGGCCGCCGCGCCGGGCTCGGCGCCGCGGACTACGTGCGGGCGCTCCCCGACCGGCCGACCGTGTCCGAGGGGGCGCTCGAGGAGGCGACGAAGCTGGCGCTGGCGCCGTTCGAGGGTCCGTCCAACGGCGATCAGCCCGAGAACCCGTACACGGTGCAGCTCGACCTGCAGGACACCATGAACGAGCTCGTCGGCATCATCCGCAAGGAAGACGAGATCAACGAGGCGCTCGGCAAGCTCGACGAGCTGCGGCAGCGGTTCAAACGGATGAAGGTCGAGGGCGACCGGCACTTCAACCCCGGCTGGCACCTGGCGATCGACCTGCGCAACATGCTGCTGGTCAGCGAATGCGTCGCCAAGGCGGCGCTGACCCGCACCGAGAGCCGCGGCGGGCACACCCGCGACGACTACCCGTCGATGGATGCGAACTGGCGCAACACCCTTCTGGTGTGCCGGACCGAGGGTGACGATCCCGTCGTGCCGGACGTCAGCGTCACCAAGGAGCCCCAGCCGAAGATGCGACCGGACCTGCTCGGCTGTTTCGAGCTGTCCGAGCTGGAGAAGTACTACACCGATCCCGAACTGACCGAGCATCCGGAACGGAGCAGCTAGTGGGCACCTACAACGCGAGCATGCGGGTCTGGCGCGGTGACGTCGACGGCGGTGGCCTGCAGGAGTACACCGTCGAGGTCAACGAGGGTGAGGTGGTCCTCGACATCATCCACCGGCTGCAGCAGACCCAGGCCGGTGACCTCGCCGTGCGGTGGAACTGCAAGGCGGGCAAGTGCGGATCGTGTTCGGCCGAGATCAACGGCCGGCCGCGGCTGCTGTGTATGACCCGGATGTCGACGTTCGGGGAGGACGAGACCGTCACCGTCACCCCGCTGCGCACGTTCCCGGTGATCCGCGACCTGGTGACCGACGTGTCGTTCAACTACGAGAAGGCCCGCGAGATCCCCGCGTTCACCCCACCCAAGGATCTGCAGCCCGGTGAGTACCGGATGGCGCAGGAGGATGTGAACCGGTCACAGGAGTTCCGTAAGTGCATCGAGTGCTTCCTGTGCCAGAACGTGTGTCACGTGGTGCGTGATCACGAGGAGAACAAGAAGGCGTTCGCGGGTCCGCGCTACCTGATGCGCCAGGCCGAACTCGACATGCACCCGCTCGACGTGCACGAACGCCGCGCCGAGGACGCGCAGGAGGTGCACGGCCTGGGCTACTGCAACATCACCAAGTGCTGCACCGAGGTGTGCCCCGAACACATCAAGATCACCGACAACGCGCTGATTCCGATGAAGGAGCGCGCCGCCGACCGCAAGTACGACCCGGTGGTGTGGCTGGGCAATAAGTTGTTCCGGCGCAGCTGAGTTCGCCGGTCACTGCGAGCGAATCGTGATTGAGCCGGGGGTGTGCGGGGGTAGCCTCCGTCTAGCGGCCAATCAACGTCGAAAGGCAGCCCCATGACCCTGAGTCATCCCCAGAGCGTCAACGACATCCGCACCGCGATCCGGCAGCTGTCCACCCGCGCCGAACTGGCCCGTAAAGAGGGCAGACCGGACGACGCGGAGGAGATCGAGCGCCGTATCCAGGGCTACCGCGAAGAGCTCGCCACCCGCCCCTGACCCGCGGCCGGTCAGCCGTCGAGGCGGCGGAACGTGCTGCGGTGGAACACGATCGGCGCGACGTCGGGGTGCACGTTGATGTCCTCGACGCGCAGGATCACGATGGTGTGGTCGCCGGCTTCCACCAGCTGATGGATCGAACTGTCCAGCCACACGCTGGTGCCGTGGATGAACACCGCCCCCTGATCGGTGGACTCGGTGTCCATTCCGGCGAACCGGTCGCCGGCCTTGGCCGCCAGCGTGCGGGCCGCCGCGTCGTGTGATTCGCCCAGCACGCTGATGCCCAGCCGGGGCAGGTCCTTGAGCTTCGGCCACGTCGTCGAGGTGTTCTGCACGCAGAACGACACCAGCGGCGGATCCAGGGACACCGGCACGAACGTGCTCGCCGCCAGCCCGACGCGGACACCGTCGACCTCGGCGGCGATCGCGATGACGCCGGTCGGAAAGTGACCGAACGCCTCCCGCAGGGTGGCCGGGCTGAGCTCTGCGCTACTCATGGCGGTTTCCATCTTCACACGGCGACGGCGCGGGCGGCGTCGGCCCCGGCCGACGCACAACCGTTGACCACCGGACCATGGTCTTTGCAGGTAGCCATAAGTCCACTCTGGTGGCGCAAACAGCTGTGCACCGACTTCTCACAGCCTTATCGTGGATTAGCCGTCGATGGCTCATGGGCACGGGGAGGCAGACAGGTGGACGGCACTCCGTTCGGGCGCTACCTGCTGCTCGAGGTTCTCGGACGCGGCGGTATGGGCGAGGTCTGGCGCGCCCACGACACGTCCACCGACCGGACGGTCGCACTGAAGCTGCTCCCCGCCCACCTCGCGCAGGACACCGATTACCAGCTGCGGTTTCGGCGTGAGGCGCACGCGGCCGCGCAGCTCACCGAACCTCATGTCGTACCGATCCACGACTACGGGGAGATCGACGGGCGTCTCTACGTCGACATGCGGTTGATCGAAGGACGCGACCTGCACAGCCTGCTCACCGACGGCCCTCTCGATCCCGCACGCGCCGTCCTGATCATCGACCAGGTGGCTGCCGCGCTGGATGCCGCGCACGAGATCGGACTGGTCCACCGCGACGTCAAACCGTCCAACATCCTGGTCGCGAGATTCGACTTCACCTACCTGATCGACTTCGGCATCGCACGCGCCCCCGACGACACCGGTTTGACATCGACCAACCGGGCCATCGGCACCTTGCACTACATGGCTCCCGAACGCTTCCGGGAAGGACGCGGTGACGCCCGGTCGGATGTCTACGCATTGGCCTGCGTACTCCACGAGTGCCTGACCGGACGCCGGCCGTTCCTCGGCGAGAGCGTCGAACAGCAGATCGCGGGGCACCTGATGACCCCGCCGCCGCGACCGTCGACCGTGGTCTCCGGTGTGTCGTCGAAATTCGATGCCGTCATCGCCAAGGGCATGGCGAAGGATCCCGACGAGCGATATCAAACCACGTTCGACCTCGCGCACGCCGCGCGAGCCGCGGTGACGACCACGGTCGCCCCGTCGGCCCGTACCCGCAACCGCCGGCCGAGCATGGACCACCAGCGCGACGTCTGCACCCAGCCGGCACCCGCGTTCGACACGTCCACGGCCGCACAACAGGCTCAGCAGCCGGACAACGTCGACCACGTACCGCCGCTCGGCTTTCCCCGGCTGCCCGATGGGCGGAACCAGGCACGAGCCGGCGCATCCATCGACGAGCTGCTGGAGCACGCGGTATCGGCGATCAGCCGCGGCGATCATGCCACCGCCTCCGCCATCGCCGAGCATGTCCTCGACCCTGCGGACGGCGAACTCGACGCCGACGATCTGCTGGCCGCGCCCAGCGACCCCGGTGAGATCCGTCGGCTGACGCTGATGTTCGCCGACCTCGTCGATTCCACCGTGCTGTCGACCGAAGTGGAACCCGAGACCTACCGCCTGCTCGTCGGCCGCTACCGCGACCAGGTGAAGCGGATCGTCCAGCGCTATGAAGGCCACATCGGCTCCACCAAGGGCGACGGGCTGCTCATCGTGTTCGGGTATCCGATCGCGCACGAGAACGACGTGCGCCGGGCGGTCCAGGCGGGACTGGAGATCACCCGGGACGTCGCCCGGCTCAGCGATCAGGCTCAGCGCCGCTTCGGGCTCCGGATCGACGTGCGCGTCGGGGTCCATCGAGGCCTGGTGTACCTCGACACAGCTCAAGACGATGTGTTCGGGCTGGCCGCCAACATGGCGGCACGGGTGTCGGGTCTGGCGCCTCCGGGCGCAGTGGTGGTCTCCGACTCGGTCGAGCAGCTCGTCAAGGACGCCTTCGAGCTGGAGTCGCTGACGCCCGCACCCGTCAAGGGCATCAAGGGATTGATCAGTCATTCGCGCGTGCTGTGCGAACGCGCCGAATCCTCGCGCGGACCCGGCGGCCCCCTGGTGGGCCGGGAACGGGAACTGTCTCGGTTGCGCAAGAGCTGGGGACGGGCACAGGCGGGCACCCTCACCACGCCTGGGATCGTGCTCCGCGGAGAGGCGGGCATCGGCAAGAGCCGGCTGGTGGTCGCGGCCATGGAGATCGCCGAGGCCGACGGCGGCGTCGTCGTCGAGCTCGCCGGATCCCCATTCCACTCGGATGTCGGCCTGCACCCCGTGAGAACGCTGCTCGAGCGTCGCTGCGGCATCACCCGCCTCACCCCACCCCGCGAGCGTCTCGACAGGTTGGGTTCCGAGCTGACCCTGCACGGCTTGGATCCCGCCACGCTCGTCCCCCTGCTGGCACCGGTGCTGGGCATCGCTCCCGAAAGCGGTTATGCCGCATCACCGGTCGAAGGCCGCAAGCTCGAGGAGTCGATCCTCGAGGCTGTGCTGCAGTACCTGTTCGGCTCGCTCGGCGACGGTTCCGGACTGGTGGTGGTGGAGGACGGCCACTGGCTCGACCCCGCCACGTTGGACTTGATCGGGCGACTTCTGGGTGACGCCGACGGCCGGATCCTGGTGGTGGTCACCGGACGCCATGGGGACTGGCTGCGCAGCACCTGGCCGGCGAAGCTCTTCGAGCTGACGCCGCTCACCGACGAGGAGGTGGATGCGCTCGTCCACGCACTCGATCCGACCGTCACGGCCGACGAGTGCGCGGCCGTGCGTGCGCGATGCGACGGCGTTCCCTTCTACGTCGAGCAGGTCGTCAGCGGATTGGGGCAGACGAGTCAAGACGAGAACCGGCCGCCGGTACCGGATCCGCTGTACGAGCCCCTGTTCGCCCGGTTGCTCACGCGGCCGAACGTCGTTCCGGTCGTGGAGGCGGCGTCGGTCATCGGTCGGCATGTCGATCGAGGCCTGCTGATCCTGGTCTCCGGCTTGCCCGAGGACGACGTCGATGACGTGCTCGACGAGCTCGAGGACGCCCTGGTCCTCGAACCGCAGGGCACCGGGGGCTGGCGATTCCGCCATGAACTCCTTCGGGAGGTCGCCGCCGAACTGGCCCCGCCGACGGTGCGACGCGAGCTGCACGCCAGGGTGGCCGACGCACTGATTTCGACGGCTGCCGGCGATCCCGATTGGCGCATGGTGGCCTCTCACTACGAGAACGCCGCACGGCACATCGATGCGGCCTCGGCCTACCGTGAGGCGTCGGCTGCCGCACGTCGGCGCGGCGCGCTCGTCGAAGCCCGCAACTACCTGACCCACGGATTGTCGCAGCTCGAGAAAAGCCCTCCCGGTGCCGATCGGGACCGCCGCGAGATCAGGCCGCGGCTCGAGCGCGGGTTTCTGGCGGCCGCCATGGAGGGTTACCAGAGCCCCTCTGTCGCCGAGGATTTCGAGCGGTGCCTCCAGCTCGTCGGTTCCGACCTGCGCGACGACGAGGTGTGGTCGACCTTGGTCTCGGTGAGTGGCTACTACATCTCTCGCGCCGATCTCGATCGCGCGGACCAGTTGCTGCAGCTCGCGGAATCAGCGCCGGACATGGGCCGCGGCTGGCTGCGCCCGGCGATCAACGGGGCGCTGGGAATGACCGCCTTCGTCCGCGGTGACATGAGCAGGGCCCGCGGCTACTTCGCCAAGGCGTTGGTCGATGTCGACATCCATGACCGGCAGCGGACAGCCGAACTGTGGTACGTCCCCCATGACCCGGTGTCGATGGCGCACGAGCACCTCGCGATGGACAGGATCTGGCACGGCGATCTCGACGGAGCGGAACGGGCGATGGCGTCGGCGCACCAACGCGCCGACGAACTCGGCGTTCCGCTGGGCCCCTACAACATCGTCAACGCCATCGACATGGAGATCTGGATGCGGGTCGATGCCGGCCAATTCGACCGGGCTCGCGCACTCGTCGCCGAGATGATCGAGAAGGCCGACGCGTACGGCTTCGACTTCTGGCAGCTGTTCGGCGCGACCGAGCAATGCATGGTGGACGCCGAAGTCGCGCTCTCTGAACCCAACCCCGAACAGTCCGCGATGGCGGCGCTGATCACGACGATGACCGAGTACGTCGAGTTCTGGCGCGCGGTCGGGCTCTACATCTATCAGACCCACTATGACTGCATCCTGGGGAAGCTCCTGACCGCCGCCGGTCGGCCGGACGAGGCAATGGCACGCATCGCCACCGGGCTGAAGATCGCCGCCGACACCGGAATGCACTTCCACGACCCGGAGCTGTTGCGAGCGCGCGCACGGGCACGAGGCGACGCCGATGCCCGTGCCGCCGACCTAGCGTCGGCGATGCGGGTGGCGCGCAGGCAGGACGCGCCACTATTCGAACTGCGCGCAGCGCTGGACGCCTTCGCATTCCACGGTGAGACCGCACGGGACGGCCTCGCTGCCGCGGTGGGCCGGCTACCCGCCGATTGCCCGCTGCCCGAGGTCGTTCGGGCTCAGGCGATCCTCGGCTGACGCGCTCAGTCCGCCCAGCGCGTGGCCTGCAATCCGGGCGCGGTGCTGTTGAGCGGAACGTCGAGGCCGTCGTAGAGGCCCGGCTTCTGCCGGGCGAGCCAGCCGATTGCGCCGAGCAGCCGGTTCGCGGCGGTGGTGTTGCCGCCGTCGGCGCGGGTGCCGCCGGGGACGTCGGCGCGGGTGACGATCGTCAGCTGTGGGTCCCCGTCGACGATGACGCGGTGGTCGCCGACCCCCTCGTCGGGTTGCGGCCAGTCCGGGGCGCAGGACGGATGGATGCGGGTGATGTGGTCGATGACGATGCGTTCGCGGCCGCCGGCCTTGCCGATGATCTTCAGCCAGAACGCCCCCTGGGTGCCGGTCTCGAAACGGCCCATCACGGTGTCGACGGCGGTCTCCAGCGGGCGGCGCTGCACGTCTTCGGCGATCTCGTCGATCTCCAGGCCCAGACCGCGCCCGATGAGCCGGAGGTTGCCGCCCCACACCATGGTCGGGATCGACGGCAGCAGCATCATCGGGGTGTCGTCCATCGAGCCACCGAAACCACAGAGCACCCGCACAGAATGCGGTTGGTCATACGTCGAGTAGTCGAAGATCTCCTGACAGTGGATGGTGTTGATCCGCGTGCACAGCCCGGCGGCGAGCACCGCCAACGCATCGTTGGCCCAGCCCGGGTCGACGCCGCTCACCAGTAGGGCGGCCGCACCCTCCTCGGCCGCGGCGGTGAGCCGCTGCACCCAGTCGGCCGGCGCCGATGCAGGGTCATAGAGCGAGTACAGCGACGGCGTGACGACGTGGGCGCCGGCGCGCAGGCAGCGCTCGATGTCGGCGAGCGCCTCGTCCGGACGGATGTCACCGGAGCCCATGTATGCGACGGCATCACACCCGGCCAGGGCGCCGTCGACGTCGTCGGTGGCGCTGACCCCGGTCGGGGTGTCGAGTCCGGCGAACGACGCCGCGTCGCGGCCGACTTTCTCGGCCGTCGACGTGATCACCGCGCCGAGTCGCAGACCCGGGAATCCGGTCAGTGACCGGATCGCCGTCGACCCCATGTTCCCCGTTCCCCAGACCGCGACATTCAGCATCCGGACACCGTATCCGGCATCGACGTGATGAGTGTCACATCACCGCGTAATCCCAGGTCAGTCCGGTGTTCCGCGCCTGCGCCGCAGGTCGGCCAACTGCTCGGTTGATTAGCTGGTGGAAATTGCTCTGCACCGCTTTGCGTTGAAGTTACCGAGCGGTATAGTCGGCGACAGTTACTGGTGGGTAACTTATCCCGAAGTACCCAACCGCAGGTGGCATTCTCATCGAGGAGGAAACGTGAGCCACTACAAGAGCAATGTCCGCGATCAGGTCTTCAACCTGTTCGAGGTGCTCGGCGTCGACAAGGCTCTGGGTCAGGGCGCCTACGCCGATCTGGACGCCGATACGGCCACCGAGATGCTCGGTGAGATGGCCCGCCTGGCCGAGGGGCCGATCGCGGCGTCCTTCGCCGACGGTGACCGCAACCCGCCGACGTTCGACCCCAAGACCCACTCGGTGACGCTGCCCGAGTCGTTCAAGAAGTCCGTCCGCGCGGTGACCGAGGGCGGTTGGGACCGCGTCGGCATCGAAGAGGAGCTCGGCGGCATGCCGATGCCCCGCGCGCTGGTGTGGGCGCTGCACGAGCATCTGCTCGGCGCGAACCCGGCGACGTGGATGTACGGCGGCGGCCCCGGCTTCGCCAGCATCTTCTACAAGCAGGCCACCGAGGAGCAGAAGAAGTGGGCCGTCCTCGCCGCGGAGCGCGGCTGGGGCGCCACGATGGTGCTCACCGAGCCCGACGCGGGCTCCGACGTCGGCGCCGGCCGCACCAAGGCCGTCGCGCAGGACGACGGCTCGTGGCACATCGAGGGCGTGAAGCGCTTCATCACCTCGGCCGACTCCGACGACCTGTTCGAGAACATCTTCCACCTGGTGCTGGCCCGCCCCGAGGGCGCAGGCCCCGGCACCAAGGGTCTGTCGCTGTTCTTCGTCCCGAAGTTCCTGTTCGACTTCGAGACCGGCGAACTCGGCGAGCGCAACGGCGTCTTCGTCACCAACGTCGAGCACAAGATGGGTTTGAAGGTCTCGGCCACCTGTGAGCTGTCGTTCGGCCTGCACGATGTCCCCGCCAAGGGCTGGCTGGTCGGCGAGGTGCACAACGGCATCGCGCAGATGTTCGATGTCATCGAGCAGGCCCGCATGATGGTGGGCACCAAGGCCATCGCGACGCTGTCGACCGGTTACCTCAATGCGCTCGAGTACGCCAAGAGCCGCATCCAGGGTGCCGACATGACCCAGATGACCGATAAGACCGCGCCGCGGGTCTCGATCACCCACCACCCGGACGTGCGTCGTTCGCTGATGACCCAGAAGGCCTACGCCGAGGGTCTGCGTGCGCTGTACCTGTTCACCGCCACCTACCAGGACACCGCGGTGGCCCAGGCCGTGCACGGTGTCGACGGCGACCTCGCACTCAAGGTCAACGACCTGATGCTGCCGATCGTCAAGGGTGTCGGCTCGGAGCAGGCGTACGCCAAGCTCACCGAGTCGCTGCAGACCTTCGGTGGGTCGGGCTTCCTGCAGGACTACCCGATCGAGCAGTACATCCGCGACGCCAAGATCGACTCGCTGTACGAGGGCACCACCGCCATCCAGGCGCAGGACTTCTTCTTCCGCAAGATCGTCCGCGACAAGGGTGTGGCGCTGGCGCACGTGGCCGGCCAGATCGAGGAGTTCGTCAAGGCCGAGGCCGGTAACGGCCGGCTCAAGGCCGAGCGGGCGCTGCTGGCCACCGCGCTGACCGACGTGCAGGCGATGGCGGCCTCGCTGACCGGCTACCTGATGTCGGCGCAGGAGGACCCGAAGAACGTCTACAAGGTCGGCCTGGGTTCGGTGCGGTTCCTGATGAGCGTCGGCGACCTGATGATCGGCTGGCTGCTGCAGAAACAGGCCGCCGTGGCGATCGAGGCGCTGGACAACGGCGCGACCGGTGCGGACAAGAACTTCTACGAGGGCAAGCTGGCGGTGGCATCGTTCTTCGCGAAGAACTTCCTGCCGCTGCTGACCAGCACTCGCCAGGTCATCGAGAACATCGACAACGAGATCATGGAGATCGACGAAGCGGTCTTCTGATCCGAGCTCACGAACGGCCCCCGCTCCGGCGGGGGCCGTTTGCGTTGGTGGCTACCCGTCGAGGCGGCGCAGCAGGGCGCGGGTGCGGGCCCGGCCCTCCGGCGACGCGTCGAACGCCGTGCCGACGAACTCGTCGACGCCCGCGGCACGCAGCTCGTCGAGCCGGTGGGTCACGGTGTCCTCGTCCCCGATGATCGCGGCGTCCGCCGGGCCGGCGTACCCCTCGCGGTCGAGCATCGCCCGGTAGGACGGCAGCTGCCCGTACACCGCGAACTGCTTCGCGGCCTGCGCGCGCACCCCGTCGACGTCGTCGGTGACGCTGACCGGAAGCGCCGCGACGACCCGCACCTCACCGTCGGCCCGGCCGGCGTCGGCCGCGGCCTGACGCAGGGTCGGCCCCACGTGGTCGGCCAGCGTCTTGGGTCCGGTCATCCAGGTCACGGTGCCCGCGGTGCGCCGTCCGGCCAACCGCAGCAACTGCGGGCCCAGCGCGGCCAGGTACACCGGCGGCTGCGGTGCCTGGATCTGCAGCGCTCCGCGCGTGGTGACGATCTCGCCCGCCGCGTCGGCGGGCTCACCGGCCAGCAGTGGCTGCAGGCCGTCGAGGTACTCGCGCATGCGCCGCACGGGCCGATCCCAGGAGATGCCCCACATCCCCTCGGTGACCATGCGGTGTGTCAGGCCCAGGCCGAGAACGAAGCGGCCGTCGCTGATGTGGCTGAGGGTGAGCGCCCGCTGCGCGAGCAGCATCGGATGCTGGTTCTGGATCGGCAGCACGCCGGTGCCGACCTCGATGCCGTCGACCTCGTGCAGGGCGACGGCCAGGATGGTAAGCAGATCGGGTTCGTGGGGCAGCTGCGCCAACCAGACGCGGGAGAAACCCTCGTCGCGGTAGCCGGCGAGTTGGCGGACGCAGAAGTCGACGGGCGATTGATCGCCGTGGTCACTGAGAAATCCGAAGATGCTGGTGCGCATACCGCACAGGCTACGTCCGGGAAAACAGGGCGGGTCCGGGAGGACAATGAGGGCGTCTCAACACCTGTCTCGCGCCGCCGGCTGTTCACCTCTGCGCCGGCTGTTTGGATCAGTCACTCCCGAACCCGTCGTGGATTCGACTGTACGCCTCTGACTCCCCTCAGGCCAGAGGTGAACTAGGTCGAATCGAGCCGCGTCGATTCAAGAAGATGGCCCCGTGTTGCCGTCGGGTCGGGGGGTCAGACGGCAACACGGAGCTATCTGGAGTATCGGTGCGGCAGACGGCGGCGTTACACGCCTTGGCAGAAAAGTTTCAGCAAATCTCTCACGCCTCGAGGATCGCCGCCACGCCCTGGCCGCCGGCGGCGCAGATCGAGATCAGTCCGCGCACCGGCTGGCCGGTCTGCTTGCGCTTCTCGGCCAGCTGCTTGGCCAGTTGCGCGACGATGCGCCCGCCGGTCGCAGCGAAGGGATGCCCCGCGGCCAGCGACGACCCGTTCACGTTGAGCCTGGTGCGGTCGATCGAGCCCAGCGCCGAATCCAGGCCCAGCCGTTCCTTGCAGTACTCCTCGGACTCCCAGGCCTGCAGGTGGGCCAGCACCACCGAGGCGAACGCCTCGTGGATCTCGTAGAAGTCGAAGTCCTGCAACGTCAGGCCGTTACGGGCGAGCAGCCGCGGCACCGCGTACGTCGGCGCCATGAGCAGGCCGTCCTTGCCGTTGACGTAGTCGACCGCGGCGGTCTCCCCGTCGACGTAGTAGGCCAGCGGCTCGATGCCGTGCTGCTGCGCCCAGTCCTCGGAGGCCAGCAGCGAGACCGAGGCGCCGTCGGTGAGTGGCGTCGAATTGCCCGCGGTCATGGTGGCGTCGCCATGGCGGACACCGAAGACGGGCTTGAGCTTGGCGAGCTTCTCCGCCGAGGAGTCGGCGCGCAGATTGTTGTCGCGGTACACCCCGAGGAACGGGGTCACCAGATCGTCGAAGAAGCCGCGGTCATAGGCGGCCGCCATATTGCGGTGGCTGGCCGCGGCGAGCTCGTCCTGGTCGACGCGCTTGATGCCCATCTCCTTGGCGGTGATGGCGGCGTGCTCACCCATCGACATCCCGGTGCGCGGTTCGCTGTTGACCGGGATCTCGATGCCGACGGCCGCGGGCAGCTTGCCTGCGAGTTTGAGCCGGTCGACGTTCGACTTGGCGCGGCGCAGCCCGAGCAGTGTCTTGCGCAGGTTGTCGCCGAATGCGATCGGCGCATCGGAGGTGGTGTCGACGCCACCGGCGGCCGCCGCCTCGTAGCGCCCGGAGGCGATGCCGTCGGCCGCGGCGATGGTCGCCTGCAGCCCCGTGCCGCAGGCCTGCTGGATGTCGAATGCGGGCGTGTACGACGACAGCGCGCTGCCGAGCACGCATTCCCGCATGAGATTGAAGTCGCGGCTGTGCTTGAGCACCGCACCGCCGATGACCGCGCCCAGCGTCTCGCCCTGCAGGTTGAAGCGGTCGACGAGCCCGCCGAGCGCGGCGGTGAACATGTCCTGGTTCGACGCGTTCGCGTACGCCCCGTCGGACCGGGCGAACGGAATCCGGTTGCCGCCGAGGACGGCGACCCGTCGCATGGTTCTGCCTTCAGCCACGTTTGCCTCCACTGTCTATCCGGCTATCTAACCCCTGATATTACCCACCGTTCTTACTCTGGAGTAAGTTCAGGGTGGACTACCACTCCGCGGACGAAAGGCAGCTGAAGTGGCCTCCGACATCTATACCCAAATTGTCCATTCCGGCCCCGGCGCGTTCCTGGCCAAACAGCTGGGGGTCCCCCAGCCCGAGACCCTGCGCCGATACCGGGCCGGTGAGCCGCCGCTGCCCGGCGCGCTGCTGATCGGCGGCGAGGGCCGCGTGGTCGAACCGCTGCGCGCGGCGCTGGCCGAGGACTACGACGTGGTCGGCAACAACCTCGGCGGCCGCTGGGCCGACACCTTCGGCGGGCTGGTGTACGACGCGACCGGCATCACCGAACCCGAGGGGCTCAAGGGTCTCTACGAGTTCTTCAACCCGCTGCTGCGCAACCTCACCCCGAACGCCCGGCTCGTCGTCGTCGGCACCACCCCCGACGAGACCGAGAGCCCGCACGAACAGATCGTGCAGCGCGCACTCGAGGGCTTCACCCGCTCGCTGGCCAAGGAGCTGCGCCGCGGCGCGACCGCCTCGCTGGTCTACCTGTCGCCGCTGGCCAAGCCGGCCGTCACCGGGCTCGAGTCGACGATGCGGTTCATCCTGTCCGGCAAGTCGGCCTACGTCGACGGTCAGGTGTACCGCGTCGGCCCCGAGGACGCCGCCCCGCCCGCCGACTGGGACAAGCCGCTGGCGGGCAAGGTCGCGGTGGTGACCGGCGCGGCCCGCGGCATCGGCGCCACCATCGCCGAGGTGTTCGCCCGCGACGGCGCCAAGGTGATCGCCGTGGACGTCGAGCAGGCGGCCGAGGATCTGGCCAAGGTGGCCGCCAAGGTCGACGGCACCGCGCTGACCCTCGACGTCACCGCCGCCGACGCCGTCGACCGCATCGCCGAGCACGTGCGTGAGCACTACGCCGACGTCAACGGCGGCAAGCTCGACATCCTGGTCAACAACGCCGGTATCACCCGCGACAAGCTGCTGGCCAACATGGACGAGGGCCGTTGGGACGCGGTGCTCGCGGTCAACCTGCTGGCGCCGCTGCAGCTCACCGAGGGGCTCGTCGACAACGGAGTCCTCGGCGAGGGCGGCCGAGTGATCGGGCTGTCGTCGATGGCCGGGATCGCCGGCAACCGCGGGCAGACCAACTACGCCACCACCAAGGCCGGGATGATCGGGCTGACCGACGCGCTGGCCGAGAAGCTGCTGGAGAAGGGCGTCACGATCAACGCCGTCGCCCCCGGGTTCATCGAGACAAAGATGACCGAGGCGATCCCGTTCGCCACCCGCGAGGTGGGACGCCGGCTGAACTCGCTGTATCAGGGCGGGCAGCCGGTCGACGTCGCCGAGACCATCGCCTACTTCGCCAGCCCGGCGTCGAATGCGGTGACCGGCAACACCGTCCGGGTCTGCGGCCAGGCCATGCTGGGGGCGTGAGGTGAGCGACCAGCCCAGCGGGACCCGGAATCTGCTGCGCGCCGCGGTCGGTGCACTGCCGTTCGTCCCGCGCGGCGCCACCCTGCCCGACCGCACCCTGACCGTCGACGAACTGTCGATCGATCCGGTCAACGTCGCCGAGTACGCCGACGTCACCGGTCTGCAGTTCGGGGACACGGTGCCGCTGACATACCCGTTCGCGCTCACCTTCCCGACCGTGATGTCGCTGGTGACCGGCTTCGACTTCCCGTTCGCCGCAATGGGTTCGGTGCACGTCGAGAACCACATCACCCAGCATCGGCCGATCTCGGTCAGCGACACCGTGTCGGCCGCCGTGCACGCCGAGAACCTACGTGAGCACCGTCGCGGACTGCTGGTCGACGTGGTCACCGACGTCCACGTGGGCAACGAGCTGGCCTGGCACCAGGTCACCACGTTCCTGCACCAGCAGCGCACCAGCCTGTCCGACGAGCCCAAGCCGCCGCCGCAGAAGCAGCCGAAGTTGGGTCCGCCGAACGCGCTGCTGAACATCACCCCGGGACAGATCCGGCACTACGCGTCGGTGGGTGGCGACCACAACCCCATCCACACCAACCCGGTCGCGGCCAAGCTGTTCGGGTTCCCGACCGTCATCGCCCACGGCATGTTCTCCGCGGCCGCGGTGCTCGCCAACGTCGAGGGTCAGCTGCCGGGTGCGGTGCGCTATTCCGTGCGGTTCGCCAAGCCGGTGGTGCTGCCGGCCAAGGCCGGCCTGTACGTCGACCGCACCGGCGACGGCGGCTGGGAACTGGTGCTGCGCAACAAGATGGGTGAGCCCCACCTGACCGGCACGGTCGCAGCGCTGTAACCCCTCTCCGGGCCGCGCGAGCAGACGCACAGTCGTGTGAATCCGCACGGATTCGTGCGACTGTGTGTCTGTTCGCCGGGAATGGGTGCGCGCGCCGTCGTACAGTGCTGCGGTGTCTGCCGCCAAGGTGCCGCCGGTCCGTGTCGTGCGCGTCGTCGAACGGGTCCGGAATCTGTTGAAAGGTCTGCATCAACGCAGCGCGCCGCCGTCGGCGGTGATGCTGGAGAAGATCCTCGGCGCCTGGGTGGCCCAGGGCATCACGGTGGCCGCCGACCTGAAAGTGGCCGACGCGCTGGCCGACGGGCCGCTGACCATCGACGAGCTGGCCCGCCGTGTCGGTGCCGATCCCGACGCGCTGCGGCGGTTGATGCGCGCGTTGATCGGCGAGGGTATCTTCACCCGGCGCCGCGACGGCCGCTACGCGCTCAATCCGCTGGGTGAGAGCCTGCGTTCGGACGTCCCGATGTCGGTTGCGGGGATGGCGCGGATGATCGGCCACCCCGCCCACCGGGAGCACTGGAGCGCGCTGCTCGAGGCGATCCGCACGGGCGAGGCGACGGTGCCCAAGATGCGCGGCATGCCGGGCTTCGAGTACCTGGCCACGAACGCCGAGTTCGGCGAGATCTTCAACGACGCGATGACGAACATGTCCGCGGCCGCGGTCGTCCCGCTGACCGCCGCCTACGACTACCGCCCTTTCGGCACGGTCGTCGACGTCGGCGGCGGCCACGGCCGGCTCCTCGCGGCCATTCTCGCCGCCACCCCGACCGCGCGCGGGGTGCTCTACGACCTGCCGGAGGTGGTCGAGGGCGCGCCCGAGCTGCTGGGCCGCCACGGCGTCGCCGAGCGGGTCGACATCGTCGGCGGCTCGTTCTTCGACGCCGTGCCCGCCGGCGGCGACGTCTACGTGGCCAAGAACGTGATCCACGACTGGCCCGACGATCAGGCGCTGACGATCCTGCGCAACATCCGGGCCGCCGCGACACCGGACACGACGCTGCTGCTCGCCGAGTTCGTGATTCCCGAGCACGACCGCGCATTCATCGGCAACTGGACCGACCTGGAGATGCTGATGGCCACCACCGCGCGCGAGCGGACCGCGCAGGAGTACCGAGAGCTGTTGCGGCAGGCGAATTTCCGGCTGACCCGCATCGTGCCGACGGTCGCCCCGATCAGCCTGATCGAGGCCAAGGCGGTGTAACGCCCGTCGGGAGAGTCAGCGGCTCACCGGGGTGTCGGCCGGCGTGCCCTTCAGGCCGCGCCAGAACAGGTTGATCATCAACTCGGCGGCCTCCTCGACGTCGGCGTCGCCGGCGCTGACCCGCGTGGCGATCGCCTCGCCGGCACCCACCAGCGCGACGGCCATCATGTCGAAGTCGGTGTCGGGTTCGGGGTGGCGGGTGCCTTCGCGCAGCAGCCGGCCGACCAGGTCGATGATCCGCTCGCGGCCCTCGCGCACGGTGTGGGCGAACGCCTGCGAACTGGTGGCCTGGGTGTAGAGCACGATCCACGACGCGCGGTTGGTGTCGATGTAGGACAGGAACGCCCGCACCGCGTTGCGCAGCAGATCCTTTGCGCTCTGGGAGAAATCGATGCCGGCGCGGACCTCGTCGACGAACCGGCCGAGCTCACGATTCAGACACGCGCCGAACAACTCCTCCTTGGAGCCGTAATACAGGTACAGCATCGGCTTGGAGATCTGCGCCTCGGCAGCGATGGCGTCCATCGACGTCTCGTGATAGCCGTTGACCGAGAACATCTGCACCGCCGCGTCGAGCATCTGCTGCTCGCGCACGGCGCGCGGTAAACGTTTTGTTCCTCCGGCCATCACTTCAGGGTAAGAGATCGGCCACCGGTCAGCCGCCGCAGCGCGGGTTGGGCCCCTTCATCGCGGCGATCCGCAGCACCGAATCGTCGACCCGCGCCATCGGCAGATCGCCGCCGGCGACCGCGGCCTCGAGCCGGTCGAGCACCGCGGGGACCTCGGCCGTCGTCACCCACAGCGCGGTGTCCGCACCCGCCTGCAGGCTGCGCAGCGCGGCCTCGGCCACGCCGTAGCGGTCGGTGATCGCGCGCATGCTGGAGATGTCGTCGGTGAACACCGGCCCGTTGAAGCCCGGCCCGCCGTAGCCACCCGAGCGCAGCAGCGCGTAGGCCGCCGGGCTCAGGCTGGCCGGGTCGCTGCCGGTCAGCCCTGGCACCTGCATGTGGCCGACCATCACCCCCACCGGCGCCTGTGTGGTCAGCGTGCGGTACGGCACCAGGTCGCTGTTCTGCAGATCGGCCAGCGGCGGGGTGACCACACCCTCGGCGTGCGAGTCGCCGGAGGCGTTGCCGTGGCCGGGGAAGTGCTTGAGCACCGGTAGCACCCCCGCGTCACGCAGGCCGCGCGCGTAGGCGCCGGCGTACTCGGTGACCGTGGCCGGGTCGGCACCGAAGGACCGGTCCCCGATCACGGTGCTGTTCGGGGCATCGGTGACGTCGACGACCGGCGCGAAGTCGATCGTGATGCCCAGGCCGCGCATCGCCTGCCCGCGCTGGCGCGCGATGCCGTACACCTGCTCGGGCGTCGAGGTCTGGGCGAGCGTGCGGGGGGCGGGCTGGCTGCCGATCAACCCGGCCAACCGGGACACCCGGCCGCCCTCCTCGTCGACGCTGACCGCCAGCGGCAGCGGCGCTGCCGATGCGGCGATGTCGGCCAATGGGGCGCCGAGCATCGACAGGTCGGTCCAGCTGCCGATCATGATGCCGCCGACGCGATGGGTGTCGACGACCGCGCGGGCGTCGGCGGCGTCCGCGACGCCGACCATCACGAGCTGCGCCAATTTGTCGCGGGTCGACAGTTCGGCGAGCAGTTGGGGCCCCTGTCCGCACGCGGGGACGCCGGGCGCCAGCGGGGCCGGCGGCTGCAGCGGGATGTTGGTGGACGCCGGCTGCACCTGGGCCGGCTGTGGCGGCGCGGCGGCCGGTTCCTGCGCCTGCGATGAGCAGCCGAGCAGCAGTCCGGACGTCGCCAGCACCGTGAACACTCCGCGGGTCCAAGCCATGGATCCCGACAGTAACGGCTTTGCCGGCGGTTATCGACCACGCGCACCGCCGGGATGCCGGCGCCACCTGCGGTATCTGGCGTCGCCTAAGCTCGACACCGAGTAAGGGAGGTGCGATGACCGGCGATGACGCGGCGCTCGACGTCATGGTCATCGCCTACGACGGCACCGACAACGCGCGCCGGGCCGTGCACTACGCCGGCCGCTTCCTGACCGCCGCGGCGCGGGCGGTGGTGCTGACGGTGTGGTCGCCGGCGCTGCGCGGACCGCAGCGCCACGAGGTGGACCTCGACGGCCCGCCCGACCCGTCGGACACCGACGACGTCGACATGGCCCTCGCCGACGCGCAGCGCACCAACGGGGAGGGTGTGGACCTGGCGCGCGCCGCGGGCCTACCCGCCGAGGCGCTGTGTGTGCCGATCACCGGCACGGTCTGGGGCACGATCATCGACGCCGCGGACGCCGTCGCGGCCGATCTCATCGTCACCGGCACCCGCGGCACCACGGGTGTGCGGTCGCTGCTGCAGTCCAGCGTGGCGGACAACGTACTGCGGCACGGGCGCCGTCCGGTGCTGATCGTGCCGCCGGGGCCGTGACGGGCCGCGTGCTAACTTGGGCGCCATGGAACGGTTCATCGTCCCCTCGGCCGCCAGCATCGTCGTCGGCCTGCTGCTCGGGGCGGCGGCCGTGTTCGGGGTGACGCTGATGGTGCAGCAGGACACGAAGCCGCCGCTGCAAGCGGGCGATCCGGCGTCATCGGTGCTCAACAGGGTCGAGTACGGCGACAGAGGTTAGCTCCCCGGCCGCGGTGTCCCCGCCGCGCGCCGACGCACCGCAGCCGCTGTCGCGGCGCTGGTTGTGGGTGGCCGCCGCGGCGGCGCTGGTCCTGACTTTCGCCCAGTCGCCCGGACAGATATCGCCCGACACCAAACTCGACCTCACCGCCAACCCACTGCGGTTTTTGGCCCGTGCGGCCGACCTGTGGAACAGCGACCTGCCGTTCGGGCAGGCGCAGAACCAGGCCTACGGCTACCTCTTCCCGCACGGCACGTTCTTCCTCGCCGGTGACGTACTCGGGTTGCCCGGCTGGGTGACCCAGCGGCTGTGGTGGGCGCTGCTGCTGGTGGCGGGCTTCTGGGGGGTGCTGCGGGTCGCCGAGGCGCTCGGCATCGGCACCACGTCGGCACGGGTGGTCGGCGCGGTCGCGTACACGTTGTCCCCGCGCGTGCTGACCACGCTGGGTGCGCTGTCGTCGGAGACGCTGCCGATGATGCTGGCGCCATGGGTGCTGCTGCCGGTGATCCTCGCCCTGAGGGGTGATCCGCGGATCCGGGTGCTGGCCGCCCGCTCGGCGGTGGCGATCGCGCTGATGGGCGCGGTCAACGCCGTGGCCACGCTGACCGGTTGTCTGGCCGCGGTGCTGTGGTGGGCGTGTCACCGCCCCAACGGGGTGTGGCTGCGGTTCACCGGCTGGTGGTTGGGGTGCGCCGCGCTGGCGGTGCTGTGGTGGGTGGTGCCGCTGCTGCTGCTGGGCCGGATCTCCCCACCGTTCCTGGACTACATCGAATCCTCCGGCGTCACCACGCAGTGGATGTCGCTGACCGAGATGCTGCGCGGCACCGGCAGTTGGACGCCGTTCGTGGCGCCGACCGCGACCGCGGGTTCACCGCTGGTGACGGGTTCGGTGGCGGTGCTGGCCACCGTCCTGGTCGCGGCGGCGGGATTGGCCGGGCTGGCGATGCGCTCGATGCCGGCGCGTGGGCGGTTGATCGCGATGCTGCTGGTCGGCGTCGCGCTGCTGGCCGCCGGCTATTCGGGCGGCCTCGGCTCTCCGATCGCCCATCAGGTGCAGGCATTCCTCGATGCCGACGGCACCCCGCTGCGCAATCTGCAGAAGTTGGACCCGGTGGTGCGGCTGCCGTTGGCGCTGGGCCTGATCCACCTGCTCGGTCGGGTTCCCCTGCCGGGCAGCGTGCCGCGACCGGCGTGGCTGCACGCGTTCGCCCACCCCGAACGCGACCGGCGGGTGGCGGTGGGAATCGTCGTGCTGGCGGCGCTGCTCGCCGGTACCTCGCTGGCCTGGACGGGACGGCTGACCGCGCCGGGCGCGTTCACCGCGCTCCCGCCGTACTGGCACGAGACCGCACAGTGGCTCGACGCGAACAACACCGGGGATCCCACGGCGGGGCGGGTGCTGGTGGCCCCGGGCGCCCCGTTCGCCACCCAGGTGTGGGGCACCACCCGCGACGAACCCCTGCAGGTGCTCGGCAACAGTCCCTGGGGGGTGCGCGACTCGATCCCGCTGACCCCGCCGGAGACCATCCGCGCCCTGGACTCGGTGCAGCGCCTGTTCGCCGCCGGGCGGCCGTCGGCCGGACTGGCCGACACGCTGGCCCGCCAGGGCATCTCCCATGTGGTGGTCCGCAACGACCTGGACCCGGAATCGTCGCGGTCGGCGCGGCCGATCCTGGTGCACCGCGCGATCGACGGCTCTCCCGGGCTGACCAAGGTCGCCGAATTCGGCGACCCGATCGGCGCGGGGACCCTCGACGGGTTCGTCTCCGACAGCGGGCTGCGGCCCCGCTATCCCGCGGTGGAGATCTACCGCGTCACTTCAGCCGTGAACCCGTCGGCGCCGTACCTGGTCGATGCCGACGCGATGGCCCGGGTCGACGGGGCACCCGAGGCGCTGTTGCGGCTCGACGAGCGCCGCCGCCTGCTCGGCCAGCCGCCGCTGGGGCCGATGCTGCTCACCGCCGACGCACAGCGCGCCGGCCTGCCGGTGCCCCTGGTCACCGTCACCGACACCCCGATGGCCCGCGAGACCGACTACGGCCGCGTCGACGACCACACCTCGGCGGTCCGCGCCCCCGGCGATCCGCGGCACACCTTCAACCGGGTCCCGGACTACCCCTCTCAGGGCGCCGATCCGGTGTACGGGCGCTGGAGCGGCGGGCGGTTGACGGTGTCCAGTTCGGCGGCCGACTCGACCGCCCTGCCGAACGTCGCCCCGGCCACCGGCCCCGCCGCGGCCATCGACGCCGACACCTCGACCAGCTGGGTGTCCAACTCGCTGCAGGCCGCGCTCGGCCAGTGGTTACAGGTCGACTTCGACAAGCCGGTCACCAACGCCACGCTGACCGTCACCCCGAGCGCCACCGCCGTCGGCGCGCAGGTGCGGCGGATCGAGGTGGCCACCGTCAACGGCACCAGCACCCTGCGCTTCGACGAACCGGGTAAACCGCTGACGGTTCCGCTGCCCTACGGCGAGACACCGTGGGTGCGGATCACCGCGACCGGTACCGATGACGGGTCGGCGGGTGTGCAGTTCGGGATCACCGACCTGTCGGTCACCCAGTACGACGCGAACGGCTTCGCCACCCCGATCTCGTTGCGCCACACCGTCGCGGTGCCCGGCCCGCCCGCCGGATCGGCCGTCGCGAAGTGGGATCTGGGCTCGGAGCTGCTGGGCCGGCTTGGCTGCGTGGACAGCCCCGACGGCGTCAAGTGTGCCGCGGCGATGGCGTTGGCGCCGGAGGAGCCGGTCAACCTGAGCCGGACGCTGACCGTGCCGGAGCCGACGTCGGTGACGCCGACGGTGTGGGTGCGTTCCCGGCAGGGGCCCGCGCTGGCCGACCTGATCCGCGCGCCCGGCACCACCCGCGTCGCCGGCGACGCCGACATCATCGACGTGCTGGGATCGGCGTATGCGGCCGGTGACGGCGATCCGGACACCGCGTGGACCGCACCGCAGCGCGCGGTGCAGCCCCGGACCTCGCCCACCCTGACCCTGACCCTGCCCGCCGAACGGGAGGTCGCCGCGGTGCGGGTGACGCCCAGCCGGACCGAACCGCCCGCCCATCCCACGATGGTGGCCGTCGACCTCGGCAACGGTCCGCAGGTGCGCCGGCTGTCCGGCGGCGGTGCGCAGACCCTGGCGTTGGCGCCGCACCGCACCGATACCGTGCGGATCTCGCTGCTGGACTGGAACGACGTAATCGACCGCACCTCACTGGGATTCGATCAGCTCAAACCGCCCGGGGTGGCGGAGGTGACCGCACTCGACGGGCGGGGCGCGCCGATCGGCGCGCCCGACGCCGCCCGCAACCGCGCCCGAACGATCGCGCTGCCCTGCGGGCAGGGACCCGTCATCGGGGTGGCGGGGCAGTTCGTGCCCACGTCGGTCACCACCACCGTCGGCGCCCTGCTCGACGGCGAGCCGGTGCCGGCCCGGCCGTGCCGCAGCGAACCGATCGCGCTGCCCGCCGGGGAGCAGGAGCTGTTGATCAGCCCGGGCAACCGGTTCGTGGTGGACGGCGTGCAGCTGTCCGGGCCCCTGGCTCGTGACATCCGTTCTGCGGCAATGCAATCCGTGGGAACCGGCGAGTGGGGTGCGGACCGCCGCGAGGTGACGGTCGACGCCGCCGCCACCGACCGGGTGCTGGTGGTGCCCGAGAGCGTCAATCCCGGGTGGAGCGCCCACACCGCCTCGGGCGTCACGCTGACCCCGATCGTGGTCAACGGCTGGCAGCAGGGATGGGTGGTGCCCGCCGGCACCGAGGGCCCCGTGACCCTGGATTTCGGCAGCAACACGCTGTACCGGACGGGCCTGATCGCCGGGCTGGCGCTGCTGCCGGTCCTGGCGCTGCTGGCGTGGCTGCCCGCGCGGCGGCGGCGCACGGGTGCGGCCGCCCGGCCCTGGCGGCCTCACCCGCTGCTCGCCGGCGCTGCGGCACTGGCCGTCGGCACGGTGGTCTCGGGCTGGGTGGGTGCGCTGATGGTCGGAGCCGTGCTGGGCGCGCTGTACGCGCTGCGCCACCGCGACCGAGTGCGCGACCGGGCCACGGTCGTGGTGGCCGCGAGCGGGTTGATCCTGGCCGGCGCGGTGCTGTCGCAGAATCCGTGGCGTTCGGTCGACGGATACGTCGGACACTCGGCGGGCGTGCAGTTCCTGGCGCTGTTGTCGGTCGCCGCGGTGGCGGCCTCGGCCGTCCCGCTCAATGCCCGCGGACGCCCTGGGCTGCGTTAGGCGTCTGTGGTTGCGCTGTGCCCACGTACGCGTGTGCCCGCCTTCGCCTATTCCAGTGGCGAAGACGGGCAACAACCGGCCGGGCGGTTACTTGTGCAGCAGCGCGGCGATGTCGGCCACGTTGTCCACGGACTCCAGGTTGTCGACCATGGTCACCAGGCGGTCGATCTGAGCGTCGTCGATGGCGGCGGACGCCAGGCTGCGGAATTTGGCCACCAGCTCGTCGTGAGTCATCGGGTTCTGCGGTGCACCCTTGCGGTACATCTCCTCACGAAGGAAGGTCCGACCGTCCTTGAGGGTGATCTGCGTACGCGAACCCCAGTAGAGATCCCAGTCGACGATTTCTGTGGCACGGCCGTACTTCAGGTCGCCGTGCACGTGGAGTTTGTCCCCCACGGCCAGCACTTCCGGATCCTTGAGAACCTCGGGATCGACGTAGTACTTCAGCTCGTTGCCACCCTTGACCATCGCCAATCCGAGGCTGTAGGCCAAGCTGAACTGCGCGCCGATGGTGTCCTGCGGCTTGGTGATCGCCGCGCCGTGGTTGAGCGCGTGCGGGTTGATCCAGACGTCGATGCGCTCGAGGTCGTCGAAGGTGACGTCGTTCTCGCGGATCAGGTGGGTGAACGCTTGGATCGCGGTGGGAATGGTGCCGACGGTCGGGTAGGCCTTGACGATGCGCTTCTCGAGGACGAACCAGTCCGGGGAGTCCTCCTCGAGAATGCCGGACACATCGTCGAGGCGGGCGTGCAGCCGGCCGAGTCCACGCTTGCCCTCGAAGATCTCAGGTGGGCCGGTCAATCCGTTCTGTGCCAGCAACGTCGCGACCATGCCCGCGCGGGCGGCCATTCCTGAGTGGTAGCGCTTGACCTCGCCGCCACCCTGGTCGTACTCCATCGTGCCCGACGAGTGGCTGCCCGTGATCGACAGCGCGTTGACGATGGTGTCCACATCGAGATCGAGCAGCTTCGCCGTGACCGTGGCGGAGCCGAACGGCCCCACCAGCGCCTGCGCGTGAAAACCCAGTTCGGAGATGGGGCGCGTCAACACCCGGCCGATCTTGTAGAGCACCTGGCAGCCGAGCACGACCGCCAGCAGGAAATCGCGACCCGACAGTTGGCGAGCCTCGGCGAGCGCGAGAGCCGAGGCGACGGTGATGCTGCTGGCATGGGTGCCGCCTGAGTACCCGGTGTCATCGAACTCGCAGGAATGCGCGAAGTTCGAATTGACCATCGCGGCATCGGGCGAGCAGACCTTGTCACCGTGGCCGGCGATGGTGCTCTGCGGCTTGCTCCCCAACTCCAGTGCCAACTCATAGCTCGGCCGGGTCCAGGGCAGCGTCGAACCCATCAGGATGATGCCGAACTGATCGAGGATGGCTTCCTTGGCGGCAGTGATCGTATTGGGCGGGAGGTCTTCGTACTTCAGTGAGGCGATGTATTCGGCGAGCCCCCGCGCAATCGGGTCGGCTGTCGTCATTTGGGGGTCCTTCGGGGTCGGGAGAGATCAGGCGAGCAGGATCGACGTTCGAGTACCGTGCGGCGGCGCCCGGCCCAGGCCACCGTCCGCCATCAGAAGATCGCTCCGTCCCACAGTCGTAGGCTCAGCAAGCCCCACAGGATGTAGTAGAGGAACGCCCATACCAGCAGTCCCCAGATCGCTGCCGTCCACCACTTGGTCTTGGCGACCATGAACAGGTACGTCGCGGCGAAGATCGGCGCGAAGATGAGGAAGCCGAAGGCCCAGAGCCCGAGTATGAAAGCCAGGAACTGCGCCACCACGATCGCCAACTGACGTGGACCGGCTTCGACGATCTCCGCCTCCTCGGCTTCGGCCGTCTTCTCGCGAAGCGCCACGATCGTGGAACCGCTGCCGCCGATATCGTCGCCCGCCATGGCGGAGGTGCTCGCGCCCGCCGGGTCCGGCACATCCGTCGACCTCCGTTTACGCACGAGGACGGCCACACCGCTGACCGCGATACCCACCGAGAGCGCCGCGAGGATGAACGAGATGGATTGCGGCACCGTCGCCGCGCTGGTGGGTAGATCCGCCGTGCGCACATCCCAGAACGCGACTGCGCCGAGCACCGCGAAGAACCCGGCGAGGAAGATGTCACCGCGAGAGAACGGCCGTGCCTTCGCCGTCGCATCCACCCGGGCTCGACGCCGATTCCGGTAGTAACGGATCAGCGGGGATGCCAGGCTGATCGCCGCGATGACCGCCAGTATGACCACAATCGGCCGGGTCAGCCACGCCGACGGTTCACCGTAGATGTTGTTGGCCAGGAAGAAGTTCGCCTCGGCCAACTTGCCGAGCACCAGTCCGATCAGCATGGGCGCGACCGGCCAGCCCAGCCGCTCCGCCCAGAACGCCAGTAGCCCGACGAGGACCATCAGCAGAATGTCTTCGAAGCGGAACGATTCGGTGAAGCTGCCCACGGTGATGAAGACCAGCAACAGCGGCACCAGCAGCGTCTGGCGCATGTCGGCGAGACCCGCGATGCGCTTGGCCAGGAGCAGGCACAGTCCGACACAGAGCAGGTTGGCGATCACGATCGTCCAGACCATGCCGAAGGTGACGTCGACATTGGTGGTCAGCAGGTCGGGACCGGGTTGCACGCCGGTGATGATCAGTGCGCTGACCAGGATGGCCATGGCGCCGCTGCCTGGTATGCCGAACGCCACGGTGGGGAGCAGGCTGCCACCCTCCTTGGAGTTGTTGACCGAACCGGCGGCAAGCAGACCCTCGATCGACCCCTTACCGAACTTCTCCGGCGTCTTGGACGATTGCAGCGCGTGCCCGTAGGCGATGAACTGTGCCGAAGTGCCCCCCACGCCGGGGATCAGCCCCACATACGCGCCGATGAGACTGGTGCGCAATACCAGCCACTTGTGCCGCCAGGTGTCCTTGGCGCCCTCGAGCCACGAGTTGATCCGTACCGGCTGATCGCCGATCTCCGATCGTGCCGGCAGCATCGACGCCAGAATGGCCGGGACGGCGAACATCCCGACGACGACGGGAACCACCGGGATTCCGTCGAGCAGGTAGAGCGAGTCGAAGGTGAGTCTGGTCTGCGCGGTGGCGATGTCCTCGCCGACCGTGGCGAGCAGGACCCCGAGCGAAGCCATCGCCAGACCCTTGGCCATGTTCTTGCCGGACAGTGCCGCCACCGTCGTCAACGCCACCACCGCGAGCATGAACACCTCGGGCGGTCCGAAACTGAGGACGAGCGGGCGGACCAGGGGTACCGCCAGGGCCAGGCAGAAGGCCCCGAACCACGCACCGACCAACGAGCTCGTCAGCACGGCACCGATGGCGCGTCCCGCCTGGCCCATCCGGGTCATCGGATAGCCGTCGAACACCGTCGCCGCCGACGACGCCTCTCCCGGTATCCCGAACAGAACCGAGGTGACGTCGCCGGCGGTGGCGCAGGTGGCGTGCATCGCTAACAGGAAAGCAACGGCCGCAAGAGGTTCCATCGAGAACGTCAGCGGCAGCATAAGTGCCATGGTGGCCGCACCGCCCAGGCCGGGCAGCATGCCCACCGCGAACCCGAGCAACGTGCCGATCAACATGTAACCCACGGTGGGCCACACGAACAGCGCACCCGCGCTGCCCAGGAACGAGCCCAGGCCGTGCAAACCGTCAGCGATCATGAACGATCAACGCTTCTTACTGTGAGTCGGATTCGATCTGGGTGAGCACCGGGGCGACCACCGACGGATCCGCGGTGACATACTTCGTGATTCGCTCCGCGACCGTCGCACCGTCGCTGGGCACCACCGCGTACAGGGGTTCGGCTTCCTTGACGTAGTCTTCGTCGGCGTTCATCTCGTCGAAGGCGGTGCGGTAAGCCTGAACTGCCTCTTCGGACAGTCCGGGAGGACCACCGAAGGAACGCGCGAAGCCGTACCGGGTGAGGATCACTTCGAGAAGATCCTGTGACTCGGGAGAGGCGTTCTTGAACAGGTCGGATGCCTTGGGGACACCGCTGAGTTCAGGAGCCGACAGCGCGGGCGCGTCGGAGAGACCGACCGTGACCACGGGCAGCAGTACGCCCTCGTCGATGAGATCGCGTTCCTCGTCCTCCAGGCTTTCCCATGTCGTGACGATGGCGTCGACCTCTCCGCGTTCAATGGCCAGCCGACGCTCGCCCTCGTACCCGAACACCGTGTCGAACTTCCATCCCAGACCGCTGGCCAGAGTGGCCTGGACCAGGTGCGGCCCGTCTCCGGGTGAGCGCTGGGCGATTCGCACCCCGGGTCCCTCCGTGAGCGGGGCGAGGTTGTCCTTGGTGATACCTGTCCGGGTGTGGACCAGAAGCACGTTGGTTGTCACCGTGGGGCTTCCGAACCACTTGAACTTCGACGCGTCGTACCGAACGCCTTCGGCCTCGCCTTCGCCGATCAGGTTGTAATGGGGTACGGCGACCGAGAACACACCGACCGAGGTGCCGTCGGCGGGCGCTTGGGTGTAGGCGTAGTTGGCCATCACCTTGTCGCCGCCTCCAGGCATGTTCCTGACGATCACCTCCGGGTTCCCCGGCAGGTATTGCCCGATGTGGCGAGCGATCACGCGCGCGGTGGTGTCGTGCCCGCCGCCCGCCTCCTGTCCGACGAGAATCTCGACCGTCTTGCCCTGCAGGGTGAAAGCCCCGTCGGAGGACCCGGTCTCGGCGGGTTTGTTGATGCACCCCGAAAGCGCGGCGGCGACCACTACGGCCAGGCCGCCTACGAACATTCGGCGTGAGGGGTTGCGACTCATACAAGACTCCATCGACTTGTCGGAGCGAATCCGGCCCGAATGGGGTATTCAGGCGGATTAGGATACTTTTTGGAGTCTAGAGTTTTGCGCGCGAGAGTCAATAGCTGACGGCAGATTGCCGGGAGTCGACCTCAGCGACGGGAGCCCGAGATATAGCCGGAGATCAGCGCGACGGCCAACCCGCCCAGGTAGCCGCCTCGCGGGCCGCCGTGCACACCGACGACGTCGCCGGCCGCCCGCAGCCCGGGCAACGGTTGTCCGTCGCGGCCCAGCACCCGGCACCGAGCGTCCACCCGCACACCGCACATCGTCGCGGTGATGCCGGGAAGCACTCGCATGGCATACCAACTGGACGAATCCGATGCCCCGCCCGCCCAGGCTGCCACGGACCATTTCAGTTGAGCTCGCGGAATCCTCAGCTGCACAGCTATATCCGTGATCGAAGCCGGACCGATGACCTCGGCGCCCCGTTCGATCAACTCCGTCACGTCCCGCAGATGCCCGTCGGTCTGCGTCGCCCGCGGGGAACCGTCACTGTCCCGCTCGGCGGACGCCTCCGCGTGCGTGCGGCTGTCGAACACCACCGTGAAGCCGGAGGGGTCGCCGGTCCTCACCATCGCGTTGACCAGAGCGATCCCGTTGTCGGCGTTCGGGGTGAACGCATGCCCGTCCCGGTCGACCAGCAGACCGCGCCTGGCCACCGCGTCGACGGTCGGCTGAGGCCAGAGTCGAGGTTCCCGGGCTGCGGTGGCGGACAGCAGATGACCGTAGACCGCCGACGACGGTTCGGTCAGCGCGGCACCCGCACCGATCAGCAGACGCAGACCATCCCCGGCTGCCGATCGTGTGGACCGCAGGAAGACATCGTCGGCGTGCGGGCCCACGAACGCGCGCATCATCGTGGGGTTCGCTTGGAAACCGCCTGTGGCGACGATGACACAGCGACCGATCAACTCCTCCCGGCCGGCGACGCCCACGTGCCATCCGTCGGGGCGATGCCACAGCGCGTTGGCCGACCCGGCCGTGCGTTGGACTCCGGCGACGCGCGCCCGGGCCCGCAGGGTGGCCAACGCGATCTCGGCGCCGCGGTCGGGCTGGGCGGTATCCCCGCGCGCCTCCAGCCAGGGTTGGCAGGTGAATCGGTCATGAGGCCGAGGACCTTTCGGCGCCAGGTCGACGCCATGGCCGGCAAGCCACCGAATCGCCGGCCCGCAGTTCTCCGCCAGTTCGCGCGCCAGTTGCGGGTCGACCTCGCCGTCGGTCTGGTCGACCATTCGACGCACCAGCTCCTCGGGCGGTTCGTCCATGGCGCCCCATGCCAAGTGGAAGACCCCACCGGAGATCCGGCTGTTGGCGCCGGCACCCTGGTCGGGATCGGGATCGATCAGCGCAACCGACCGGCCCGCTTCCCTGGCGCGCAGGGCCGCTGTCAGCCCGGCCAGGCCGCCGCCGAGGACGACCGCATCAAACACGAACGTAGACTTCGCCGGCCATCAGGCGGCGGGCGGTGCGGACCACGGCGACGGATTCGACCGACCCGTCCGCGCGGTGGCGCACTTCGGCCGCCGCCACCCCCTTCGGGTGTCCCACTCGAACCCATGAGTCAGAACGCTCCCCGCGCAACCGGTTCGGCACCGTGCCCGCGGTCACGCCGGCGACTGCCGTGCATATCAGCCCGGTCAGGGGATGGGCATGATGCATCCGTTGCAGCGAGAACACCCGAGCGACGAAATCGAGCTCGCCGGCCGTGACCGCGGTGCCCTGCGTTGTCCGGTAGTCGGCGGCCCGCGAGATCACCGAGACCAGCGGCAGGATCGGAGACGCCAACGCTGCGACCGCGCCCGGCTCGATCAGGCCGAGGTGCAGCGCTCCCGCCGAACGCACCGCTTCGATCTTTCCCAGCAGCGCGTCGTCCGAGTTCACCTGCGCGGGAAGTACTGCCCCGTCCATCTCGAGGTAGGCGGCGTCGACGAACATCACCAGGTTGGCGGCATCGACGAACGTCGCCTCCACGGCCCCGAACGGCGTCTCGACCACATCCACCGGATTCCCGGTGGGCAGCACACCCTTGCCGCGGAACTTGCCCACCGGATCCAGGTACTCGTTGATGATCCGGGCGCCCGGCCGTGGCACCCCGGCCACCTCCACGTCACCCTGTACGGCGGCGCGTCCGTCCACCACCGGCACCGTTGCCCGGATGTTGGTGCGCGTGTTCTCGTTGTAGAGCACGAAGGTCGTCTCCGGCTCCGTGGCAGGCACCAGGCCCTCGTCGACCACATAGGCGCAGACCGCCGACGTCAGGTTCCCGCTGTTGGGCTTCCAGTCCACCAGCGGATCCCGCACGGCCACCTGACCGAAGAGGAAGTCCACGTCGACACCCGGTCGCTCGCTGCGCTTGACGGTGATGATCTTGCTCGTCGATGAGCTGCCACCACCCATGCCGTCGATCTGCCCGACGTCGGGGCTGCCCATGATCTCCAGCACGACGGCGTCACGCTCGTCCCCCGGCGGCGGCAGGTCCTCATCGCGGACCATCAAGCCCTTGCTCGTCCCACCGCGCATCCACACGGCCGGTATACCTCGTTGCGGCATGCTATTTCACCTTGACAATCGCTTCGCGTAATTCGTTCTTCTGGACTTTTCCGGTGGTGGTCCGCGGCAGCGCCTTCACCAGCCGCACCGACTCCGGCCAGTACTGACGCGCCATCCCGAGTGTGTCGAGGTGGCGGCGTAACGCCTCGATGCCGAACTCGCGACCCGTTGCGGGCACCACCACCGCGCACGCACGCTCACCGAGCCGTTCGTCGGGAATGCCCACCACTGCGACATCGGCCACCGCGGGATGGGCCGACAGCGCGTTCTCCACTTCGAGTACCGGAATGTTCTCACCGCCGCGGATGATCATGTCCTTCACCCGTCCGGCGATCCGCAGGTTCCCGTCCGCGCGGAGTTCGGCGAGATCGCCGGTGTCGAACCATCCTTCGGCGTCGAGTGCGGCCTCGTAGAGATCGTGTCGGGGGAAGTAGTCGACGCACTGCGACGCACTGCGTATCCACAACTTGCCCACCGTGCCGGCCGGTTGCGGCCGGCCCTCGGTGTCGGTGATCTTCAGTTCCACCCAGGGCAACGCCGAACCATCGGCCTGGTCGTTCCCGCCGCCGGGGCGGGTCATGGTGCAGACGCCGTTCTCGGTCATGCCCCACGCCATGGACACTTCCGCACCGAGTTCGGCCCGGACCCGGGCGCGCACCGCGTCCGGCACCGCGGCTCCCCCACTCTTGAAGGCGCGCAGTGAAGTCACGTCCAGGTGCAATCGCTGCTGTGCATTGCAGAGGTCGATCATGAACGGGGTGGCACCCGAGGCGAAGGTGACGCCGTGATCGCCGATGAGGCGCAACGCGGAGTCCGGGTCCCACTTGTCGAGATACACCGCCGTCATGCCCTCGGCCAGCGGCATCACACACCCGCCCAGGAACGCCGTCTGGTGCGCCATCGTCGACGGCGCGAGAACCACGTCATCAGAGTCGAGTTCGGCCGCGATGGCCGTCGCCCGATATGCGGCGAACAGCGTGTTGAAGGTGTGCACCACCCCCTTGGGCTCACCGGTCGTACCCGAGGTGAACTGCACCTGCGCCACGGACGCGGGGGAGACGTAGTGATCTCCCGCGACACCGTCGGACATCAGCTCGGACTCGAACCCACACGGGTCACCCGCGCGACCGACGGTGATCACCGGAACTTCCAGGCCCATGACGTCGTACATGGCCCGCAGCTCGAACCCGCCGATACGCGACGCCACCACACACAGGCTGCTGTCCACGGCGCGGATGGCGTGGGTGACCTCGCGCTCGCGGTGAATCGGCAGGATCGGATGCACCACGGCGCCCAGCCGGGCACACGCGAAGACCAGCACCGCGAACTGCCAGCAGTTGGGCAGCTGAAACGACACCACCGAACCGGCCGTGACGCCGCGCGCCCGCAATCCGGCTACGCACCGGCTGACCCGCTCGGCGAGCTCGCCGTAGCTGACGGTCACCGTCTGACCGGTGTCCACCTCGTGCGCCACCACCGCGATATGACCGGGTCGACGGGCAGCCCACTCTCTGAAGTCGTCGCCATAGGTCCGATCGGCGCGCCACCACCCACGCTCCAGGTAGGTGGCGCACCGCTCTGGGTCGCCGACGGTGCGGACTGCGATGGCCACCTAGTCGACCATCGTCAGGCCGCCGCTGACGCTGAGCACCTGACCGGTGATGTAGGACGCGGCGTCGGACGCCAGATAGGCGACGGCAGCGGCGATTTCGGACGGGTCGGCCAACCGGCGGAACGGGATGGCCCTGATCAGCGCTTCCTGGATCTTCTCCGGTTGGTCATGGAACAGCGGGGTGTCGGTCGGCCCCGGGGACACGCAGTTGACGTTGATCTTGTGGCGCGCCATCTCGCGGGCGAACGCCTTGGAGAACGCGATCACTCCGCCCTTGGCGCCCGCGTACACCGCCTCCCCCATGCTGCCGACGCGGCCCGCGTCACTGGCGACGTTGACGACGTGCCCCGGGGTTCCTGCGTCGACGAGGTCGGGGACGAAGGTGCGGCACATGGCCAGCACACCGCCGTAGTTGATGTCGATGACCCGCTGCCAGAAGTCGGGCTCTGTGCCCAGGAACGGCTGTCCGATGTTCCAGCCGGCGTTGTTGACGATGACCGTCGGCACACCGTAGGCGGCGTGGATCTCGGTGCGCATGGCCCGCACCGATTCGATGTCCGCGACGTCGGAGCGGAACGCGCCCGCGGCGCCGCCCTCCGCCTCGATCGTCGCGACGGTCTCCTTGGCGCGGCCTTCGTCGAGGTCGGCCACCGCAACGGTGGCGCCACCCGCGGCGAGTCGCCTGGCGATCGCCCGCCCGATGCCGGAACCGGCGCCCGTGACCACCGCGATCGTGCCGTCGAGTTCTGTCATGCTGATTCCTTTCGGGCGGAACTGCTCTTCTTTCTACTGCTGAGGAATTCGGTGAGGATGCCCGCCGTCTCCGGGTCGCCGTACAGCTCGCGACTCGCAGTCAGTTCCCTGGCGTAGCCATCCGGGCTGGGCGCGTCGAGTAGGCACTCCTTGGCCAACGCCATCGCCCGGGCGGGGCGTTGCGCGAGCTCGCGGGCGAGGTCGCCCGCGGCCGCGGGTGCGCCGTCCGGGCAGAAGTCCGCCAAACCAATCCGGTCCGCCTCCGTCGCGTCGATCATGCGGCCGGTGAGGACGAGCTGCCGAGCCCTCGCTCGGCCGACCACGGCCGCCAGCCGCTGAGTGCCTCCTGCGCCCGGAACCAAACCCAGCGTGGTCTCCGTGAGCCCCATCTTGGCCTCCGCGCCGGCAAGGCGGAAGTCACAGGCCAGGGCCAGTTCGAGGCCGCCGCCCAGGGCGAGGCCCTCGATCACGGCGATCGTGGCGAACGGCGCTCGCTCCAACGTGTCGAGGACATGCTGGAAGCGACCGGCGAAAGCGACCATCTCGTCGACGCCGCCGTCGCGTTCGGTCGCGGCCTGAAGCATCGCGATGTCGGCGCCTGCCGAGAAGAACCGCGGATTGTCGGAGCGGATCAGCAGGCAACGGGCGCCGGAAGTCTCGCTGTACTCGATCGCCGACTCGAGCAGATCGAGCATGTGAAGATCGAACGCGTTCACGGGTGGACGCCGTAATCGGACGGTCGCCACCGCTTGCTCGCGGACTAGTTCAATCACAACCGGCTCCACTCCCTTTCCTGATAAAAAGTATCCTACATATACCTATTGTTCTAGCGGAAGGGCATGCCATGCCGCAAGGTCACCGATGAGCAGCCGACCCTCCCCGATCGTCGCCATGGTCGCCCTCACCATCGCCGCCTCGGCGGTGGGCGCACTGCCCCTCAATCTCGTCGGTGCCCTCGGCTTCCGCATCGAGGAAGATCTCGCCCTCTCTGCGGCAGGCATCGGGGTTGCGGTTGCGACTTTCCGTCTGGTGCAGGGTGTTTCGGCATATCGTCTGGGCGGTACAGTCGATGTTCTCGGAGCGCGGCGCGCGCTGTGTGTGGCCACCGCGCTCACCGTCGTCTGCTCACTGGTGATCACGTTCGGCGCCCGGTCGCTCGCGGTGTTGATGCTCGCCATGGCCGTCGGCGGCATCGGCAAGTCGCTGATGCAGCCGGCGAGCAACCGCATGGTGGTGACCGAGGCTCGGGACGACCAATACGGCATCGTGATCGGCTTCAAACAGGCCGCCGCACCTCTGTCGACGTTGCTGGCGGGACTGGCCGTGCCACTGATCGCGATGACGTTCGGCTGGCGATGGGCATTCGCCGTCACCGCCGTACTGGCCACGTTGTGCTGCGTGCTGGTCCTGCGCTTCATGACCGAGGAGCGATCGGGGAAGGCGAAAGCCACCAAGAAGGAGCGGCCACCACGTGACGAGCTCAAACTGCTGGCGCTCATCGGAGTCGCGATGGCGTTCGCCAACGCCACCAACTCCATCATTCCCGCCTTCTGGGTGTTGGGCGAGACCCGGGCGGGCGCCGACCCCGCCCAGGCGGGCGTGGTGCTGGCGGCGGCCAGCGCCCTTGCCATCGTGGTGCGCGTCGTCAGTGGCATCGCCTGCGATCGGCTGCCGGGAGATCCGATGTTCCTGTGCGCGGCGATGCTCTTCGTCGGTGCGATCGGTATCAGCACGTTGGCCTTCGTCGATTCGAACACCATCCGCAGCATCGGCTTGGTCGTCGGGTACGCCGGCGTGTGGGGCTATCCGGCAGTGCTGTGGTACGCCCTGCTCCGTCGGTTCCACCGCACGCCCGGATACGTCACCGGACAGGTCACCATCTATTCCTTGGTGGGCGGCTCGTTCGGGCCGGTCGCCTTCGGCGTGGTGGCCGACGCCACCTCCTACGGTGTGGGGTGGATCCTCACTGCGTCCCTGGCTGTCGCCGCGGCGACGATCATGGCGCTGTCTGCGTCTCGGATGCGCAGCTCGAGCTGATCAACGAGCACGCCGCCGGGGGCTCCGGCACCAGGGGTTCCGCCTCGCCTCCTAGCCCACGATCTCGTAGACGGCGGCCAGGCCTTGACCGCCACCGATGCACATCGTCTGCAAGCCGTACCGCGAGCGGCGACGCTGCATTTCGCGCGCCAGCGTGGCGAGCATGCGTCCGCCCGTGGCGCCGATCGGGTGACCGAGTGAAATCCCGGATCCGTGGACGTTCGTGCGCTCGCGGTCTGCGGATGTGAACCCCCACTCGCGCATGACCGCCAGGGCCTGCGCGGCGAACGCCTCGTTGAGCTCGATCAGATCCATGTCGGCGAGCGTGAGACCCGCCTTGCCCAGGGCCGCGGCGGAGGCCGGCACCGGTCCGATGCCCATAGTTTGCGGTGGCACACCGGCGACTGCCCAGGACACGAGCCGCACCAGCGGCGCCAACCCGAGCCGGGCCGCCTTCTCCGGAGTCGTCACAATGCACATCGACGCGGCGTCGTTCTGGCCACTCGAGTTTCCCGCGGTCACCGTCGCGTCCGGGTCGTCGCTCCGCATGATGGGTTTCAGACGGGCCAGGGATTCCATCGTGGTGTCGGCACGCGGATGTTCGTCGGTATCGATCACGTCATCGCCGCCGCGCGAACGGACGACGACGGGGACGATCTCCTCGGCGAGGACGCCGTTCTTCTGCGCCGCGACAGCACGCCGATGTGATTCGACGGCCAGCTCGTCCTGTTCGCTGCGGGTGATCCCGTATCGGCGCCGCAGGTTCTCCGCGGTCTCCAGCATTCCGCCGGGCACCGGATGGTGCCGACCACCTGCCGTGACGCGGCCGCGCGTCAGCCCGTCGTGCACGGTGATCCCGGTTCGTGCCCCGCCCCACCGCATATCGGTGGAGTAGAAGGCGACATTGCTCATGCTCTCCACACCACCGGCGATCACCAGATCGTCGCCGCCGCTGCCCACCTGCAGTGCCGCCTGAATGATGGCCTGCAAACCGGACCCGCAGCGGCGGTCGACCTGCACACCCGGGACCGTCACCGGCAGACCCGCGTCCAGGGCCACCACTCGACCGATCGCGGGAGCCTCGCCGCTCGGGTAGCTGTGCCCGAGCACGACGTCGTCGATGGCATCGGGCGCGACACCGGTGCGCTCCAGCAGACCGCGCAGCACCGTGACGCCCAGCTCCACGGCCGACAGCGACTTGAACATGCCGCCGTACCGACCGATGGGTGTCCGGACCGGCTCGACGATCACCACCTCACGCAAGACCATCGCCTCCCTGTGTTCTCACGAGCATTGCTGCGCATGTGTGATCTACGTCATTGTCGCAGGTCACGTGATGAATCTAACGGTCCCCGGCAGTGCTTTCGTGTTGCCGGGCTTGTTTAATGGAATGCATAGACAAACAACGTAAAGAGGAGCAGCAGTGACTTTCACCGAACGCTTGGAGCAGGCCCGCACCAACATCGCCGAGATCTTCGAGGTCACGCGAATCGGCGTCGCGCTGCAGAACCGCGAGATCTCCGCCGAGCAGGCTTCTGACGCCATCGCTCGACTGGGCGCCAAGCCGATGAGCCGCGACGACCTCGAACTCGCCGCTCACTGACCGCTCATCCGAACACCGGAATCTTCGCCAGGCCTTGCGGCCACTGCAGTTCGGCAAAGGTTCCGAAGAGGTAGAACGCCAGCAGCACCGATGCCACCGAGATGGCCGTGAACCTCGGAGCGGCCTTGGCATCGAAATGCAGCAGGAGCGTGAGCACCACCGCCGACGCGATCACCATGCCGATCACGTAGGTGGCGGCGACATACGCGACCATCACCGCGAGGTAGAGAACGCTGATGCCGAGGACCTTCACGGTCAACGCATCGGATGTCGCCTCCGCGGTGGTGGCGTAACTGCGCGTGTCGCCGCGGCTGGTGCGGACGAGCCGCACCACCTCCCGGGCCAACAGCATCGACATCAGCACCGTCGCGACGGCGCCGGCGGCCAGTGGTGCATACATAGCGAGCGGATGGAAGCTCAGTGCCTCGTAGGCGTAGAACACGCTGACGGCCAACAGAAGCGCGCAGAGTGCGACCCGGAACGGGCCCTCGATCACTCGATCATTCACCGCCCGGCCTCACTGTCGAGATTCGCCACCGCTTTTGTCCTCCGCATCCGTTGGAACATCGGCACCGCCACCACGACCGCCACGACGACGAGGCCGATGGTGATGACGCCGGGGCGATACATCCAATCCGCGCCGTAGCGACTGATCGACAGGTGCAGGTACCGCTCGATGCTGGGCGCCAGCACGAAGCCCACCACCGCCGGGGCCCGCGGGATGTTCGCGATCTTCATCGCATAACCGAGTACGCCGAGGCCCAGCACGGCCAGCAGGTCGCCGAAGTTCAGCGACGCCTGGTAGGACGCGGCGAAGAACAGGACCAGCAGGAACGGCGCGAGCAGTTGTCCGGGCACCAGGGTCACCCGAGCGATGTAGCGCGACAGCGAGAAGCAGGTGACGGTGGCCAGTACGTTGGCCAGTACTAGCGCCCACACGACGAGCATCAGGATGTCGAGGTCCTGCTCGAGCATCGCCGGTCCGGGAGTGAGCCCCAACAGCACTATCCCGCCGAGCATCACGGCCGTCGACCCGCTCGACGGGATGCCCAAGGTGAACGTCGGAACCATCGATCCACCGTCGACGGAGTTGTTCGCCGCCTCCGGGGCGATCACGCCGCGGATGTCGCCGCGGCCGAATCTGCTTTTGTCCCTCGCCGTTTGACGGGCCATGGCGTACGCCATCCAGTTCGCCGCGGTTCCGCCGATTCCGGGGATGACGCCGAGAGTCGTCCCCAGTAGTGAACTTCGGATGACCAGACCCTTGTGCTTGCGCACCTCACTGAAGCCGTCGAAGATGCTGCCCTCGATCTTCTCGGTCTTGGCGATCGCGGTGCGATTGACCAACAGTGAGATCACCTCGGGCACGGCGAACAGTCCCATGGTGACGATGACGATCGATACCCCCGAGTACAGGTACAGGGAATCGAAGGTGTAGCGGTACTCCGGGTAGGCCGGCGCCCCTCCGATCAGACCGATCATGACTCCGAGCACCGCGGCGGCGAACCCGAACAGCGGATCGCCTTTGACCAGCGCGCCGACGGTGGCCAGCCCGAGCAGCGCAAACATGAGTAGCTCCGGCGTGCCGATGCCGCCGATCAGCGGCCGCGCCGCGGTGATGACGAACAGGAAGGACACGGCGCCGATCAGCCCTCCGATCAGCGACGAGGAGAACGACGCGCCCAGCACCCGGGCGGCCTGTCCCTGCCTGGCTAGGGCATGGCCGTCGAGAATCAATGCCTGCGAGCCGCCCGAACCCGGCACGCCGATGAGCACCGACGAGAAGGTGTCACTCGTGCCACCCACGGCGGCCATGCCCACCAGCATCGCGATACCGGCCTCGGGCTCCATGCCGAACAGGAACGGGAGCAGCAGCGCCATTCCGGAGCTGCCGCCGAGCCCCGGCAACACGCCGATGACCAGCCCCACGGCGACGCCCACCAACAGATAGCCGAGAACCTCGATGGTGAACAGGTTCGCCATCGCGGTGGTGGCGGCGTCAAGCATGGTGCACCCGGACCAAACGAGTCATTGGGAACGTCCTATCAAGTATCCTGATTATCCCACTTGTAAGGAGTGCACCATTAGTTGGTCTCGCCGTCAAGAAGTCGGCCGAGACCTCGCCCGAAGGAGGACAGTGAACACCGAAGCCACGGAGACGCCGAGCGACCAGCGCCTGCTGATCGAGATCCTGGACATCGACGGACCCCTGCGTCCGGAGGTGATCGCATGGGTGCGCACGGAAGTCGAACGCCGCTCGTCGAATCCCGATCTCGGCGTCGTCGAACACTGGGTCGCCGTCTCTGACGATTCCGGGGCACTGGGCGAGGAACGGTCGCGCGTCCTGCTGATGCACCACCCCGTCGCCCCGGTCGGGCAGATCCCGCTCCCTGACACCCCCCCGGATTGGTTGACCATGCGCCACACCTACGACGCCGAACCAGTCAGCCGGCTACGCGCCGACGGCCGACCGGAACCCGGCACCGCCAACGGCCTGCGCTTCGTCGCGATGAACTGCGCCGAAGGGGCAGAGGACGAGTTCCACGCCTGGTACGAGGAAGACCACCTGCCGAAGTTCAGCCACGTGCCCGGCGTCCTCGAGGGCCGTCGGCTGCACTCCCCCAACTCACCGCGCAAACATCTGGCTCTCTACTGGCTGGAGGACATCGACATCGTCGGCATCCCCGAATGGAAGGCCGCCGCAGGTACCGAGTGGACCGCCGAGATGCGCAAGAAGACCTTCGACCGCGACCGGATCAACTTCGTACCGTTCCCCAGCGGTCAGGTATGAGCGAGCGGATCACATCACAGCCCGCCGCGATCACCGTCTCCGGCGACGGGCGCCTCCGCGTTCCGGAGACACCGATCGTGCCGTTCATTCGCGGCGACGGGATCGGTGTGGACATCTGGCCCGCCACACAGGCGGTACTCGACGCGGCGCTGGCCAGATCGGGACGTTCCATCGCGTGGAGAGAAGTACTCGCCGGCCGGCGCGCCTTCGACGAGACCGGTGAATGGCTGCCCGAGGAGACCCTCGACGCGTTCCGTACGCACTTCATCGGGATCAAAGGGCCGCTGACCACACCTGTCGGCGGCGGCATCCGATCCCTCAACGTCGCCCTTCGCCAGCTGCTCGATCTCTACGCCTGCGTCCGGCCTGTGCGTTACTTCCCCGGCGTGCCGTCTCCGGTCAAGCGTCCGGAGCTGGTCGACATGGTGATCTTCCGCGAGAACTCCGAGGACATCTACGCCGGTCTCGAGTTCGAGGCGGGCTCCCCTGAAGCCGATCGGTTACGGCAGATGCTCACCGAATTCGGCGGCCCCTGGGGCGGATTGCACCCGGGCACCGGGATCGGCATCAAGCCCATCTCCGAGAACGGATCGAAGCGGCTCGTACGGGCCGCCCTGGATTTCGCGGTGAGCCATGGGCGCAAGCGGGTCACCCTGGTGCACAAGGGCAATATCATGAAGTTCACCGAGGGGGCTTTCAAGAACTGGGGCTACGAAGTCGTCGCCGAGGAATACAGCGATGTCGCGGTCACCTGGTCAGAGTGCGACGGCGAAGCCGGCGACAAGATCCTGGTGTTGGACTCGATCGCCGACATCGCGTTCCAGCAGGTGCTCACCCGGCCGTCGGAATGGGACGTCATCGCCACCATGAACCTCAACGGCGACTATCTGTCCGACGCGCTCGCCGCGCAGGTGGGCGGCATCGGCATCGCCCCCGGCGCGAACATCAACTACCGCACCGGTCATGCGATCTTCGAGGCGACCCACGGCACCGCCCCGAAGTACGCCGGACAGGACAAGGTGAATCCCGGTTCACTCCTGCTGTCGGGAGTGATGCTGCTCCGGCACCTCGGTTGGCATGAGCCCGCCGACGGCGTGGTGCGGGCGATGGAGGAGACGATCGCCTCCGGCATCGTCACCTACGATTTCGCCCGGTTACGCCCCGACGCAACGCAAGTCACAACCTCACAGTTCGCAGAGGCGATCATCGCGCGGCTGTGACCGGGCACCCGGAGCCGCGCGCACCCGCCGTGCGCGCGGCTTCTGTCATTTCTCCGCGCCCGTTCGATTGAGGTGGTATCAGTAGATTTCTGATACTAATTACCCTGCATTCAGTACCGAGATCACAAGGAGCGCGATGCCCACTAACCGAACTCTGCTCGCGGTGGCCGCGGTGGCGACGCTGACACTGTCCGCATGTAGCGGCGGGAGCGGCGGCGGCGCTGACGACGGAGCCTTCTATGCCGGCGAGACCATCGAGCTCATCGCACCGGTGTCCCCCGGTGGGTCCGTCGACGGCGTGGCCCGCCTGTTCGCCAAGAAACTCTCCGAACACCTCGAAGGCAACCCGACGGTCCAGGTGGTCAACATCGACGGCGGCGGTGGGATTCTGGCCGGCAACGAGTTCGCCAACAAGTACCGGCCCGACGGCAAGACGCTGATGCTGATGACGCAGGTCTCCGTGCTGCCGGAGATCCTCGGCATGGACGCGGTCCAGTACGACCTGGCCAACATGACGGCGGTGTGGGCGGCCAATCGCGGTCAAGCGGTCATGATGGCCAACACGAGCACCGGAATCACCGACGTCAAGCAATTGGCCGACGCGCCAGGCAAACTCACCATGGGGACCATCTCCCCGGCCGGCGCAGACCTCCCGTCGGTGGTGAGTCTGGAAGTGCTCGGGCTGCTCAACAACAAGGTCGAGGTCATCAGCGGCTACGAGAACGGCGACGCGGTGCGCAATGCATTCATGGCCGGCGAGCTCGATGTCCACTTCGACCGATCGTCCGGCTATGTCAAGGAATTCCAGGGCACCTATCCGGCCATCTACACCTACGGTGAGACCGACGGACAGGGCAACGTCACCCGGGACCAGGTGGTACCGGACGCTCCCGACGTCGGCGAGGCGTACCGCACCCTGTTCGGCAAGGAACCCTCCGGCGAAGCGTGGGACGCCTACGTCATGCTGCTGAACATCCTGGGCCGCGGCGGCTACTCGCTGCAGACCCACAAGGAGGCCCCTCAGGAAGCCGTTCAGGCGCTTGACGCCGGGATCGCCGGCGTCGTCGCCGACGCGGAGTTCACCGAGGAACTCAAGGGTTTCATGGGTCCGTTCCCGAACGAGATCACCGGCGACGAAGCCAAGCAATGGGGGGAGAGCGCCTCCGACGTGGACCCCGAGTCGTTGCAGTGGGTGCAGAACTTCCTGTCCACCAACTTCGACATGAAGTTCAACTGAGAGGACGTGATCTCATGACACCCACACCGGTGGCGGTGGTGACCGGGGCCGCGCGCGGAATCGGCGCGGCGATCGCGTTGCGGCTCGCCCAGGACGGCCACGCGGTCGCTCTTCTGGACCGCGACGCCGGTTCGTGTGACGAGGTCGCCGACAAGGTGCGTGCCACGGGCGTCGCAGCAGTGGCTGTGGCAGCGGATGTGTCCGACGAGGATTCGGTCTCGGCGGCGGTGGGCGCCATCGCCGAAGAACTCGGTTCGCCGACCGTACTGGTGAACAACGCCGGCATCCTGCGGGACAACCTTCTGTTCCGGATGTCCTCCGACGACTGGGACGCGGTGTCCGGGGTACATCTGCGGGGTTCTTTCCTGATGACCAGGGCCGTCCAGCCGTACATGCGCGAAGCGGGCTTCGGCCGGATCGTCTGCCTGTCATCGACGTCGGCGCTCGGCAACCGCGGCCAGGCCAACTACGCGGCGGCCAAGGCAGGCCTGCAGGGCTTCGTCAAGACCCTGGCGCTCGAGTTGGGCCCTTCGGGTGTCACCGCGAACGCGGTGGCGCCCGGGTTCATCGTCACCGACATGACGCGGGCGACAGCCGAGCGCCTCGGCCAGCCGTTCGAAGAGTTCGAACGGGCGAAGGCGGCTGCCATACCGGTGCGCCGGGGCGGTACCCCGGAGGACGTCGCACACACGGTCAGTTACCTGGTCGACCAGCGGTCGGGCTTCGTCAACGGACAGGTGATCTACGTGGCCGGCGGGCCGCGTTGTTGAGCCACTGACACAGATCAGCCCCGGGGCGGCGCCCCGGGGCTGATGTGTTGCTGTCTGTTGCCGGTCAGCGGAAGGCCGCGATACCGGTCACCGCTTGCCCGATGCTCAGCGCGTGCATCTCCTCGGTGCCTTCATACGTCGCCACGGTTTCGAGATTCGCCATGTGCCGCATGGTCTGGTGGTCCAGGGTGATGCCCGCGGCGCCCAGCATTCCGCGCGCCGTGCGAGCCACGGTCAGCGCGGCGTTGACGTTCGCGAACTTGCCGTAGCTGATGTGTGCCGGCTCGGCGCGGTGCTCATCCTTGAGTCGAGCGATCCGCAGGGCCGCGAGCGCCGCGTTGTTGACGGCCACGACCATGTCGGCGAGCTTTCGTTGAGTCAGCTGGAACGACGCGAGCGATTTGCCGAACTGCTTGCGCACCGTGGTGTAGTCCAGCGCCTCCTCGTAGCACGACCGTGCCGCACCCACGACGCCGCACAGGATGCCGAAGCGGGCCTCGTTGAGGCATGTGAGCGGGCCCTTGAGCCCGCGGACCTCGGGGAACATCGCCGATGCGGGTAGGCGCACATCGTCGAGTACGAGCTCGGCCGTCACCGAAGCACGCAGCGACAGTTTGCGTTTGATCGGGACAGCGGTGAATCCGGGGGTGTCGGTCGGGACGACGAAGCCGCGGATGCCGTCTTCGGTGCGCGCCCAGACCACGGCGACACCGGCGAAGGTGCCGTTGGTGATCCACATCTTCGACCCGTTGAGCACCCAATCGCCGCCGTCGCGGCGGGCGGTGGTGCGCATGGACCCGGGATCGCTGCCGGCCTCGGCCTCGGTCAGGCCGAAGCACCCCAGGACGTCGCCGGTGGCCATCTGCGGCAGCCATTCCGTCCGGTGCTCCTCGGTGCCCCAGTGATGGATCGCGAACATCGCGAGTGAGCCCTGCACCGAGACGAAGCTGCGCAGCCCCGAGTCGATGGCCTCGAGCTCTTGGCACGCCAGGCCATAGGAGACGGCGTTGGTACCGGCACAGCCGTAGCCCTCGAGGTGCATTCCGAACACCCCCAGCTTGCCCAGACCGGAGGCGATGTCGCGGGGTACGTGGCCGGCCTCATACCACTCCGCCACGTGGGGGGCGAGCTCCGAACGCGCGTAATCCCGCACGGCATCGCGGAGTTCGCGCTCATCGGATGTCAGCGTGTCATCGATGAGCAGGTAGTCCCTCGGGTTGATCATCGTCCCTCCCACTGCGGTGTCTCCTTGGCGTTGAAGGCACGGTGGAACTCGGCGTGATCCTTGGTGGTCATCAGTAGCGCCTGGGTCATCGCGTCGAGCTCCATCGCGGAGGCGATCGGCATGTCGAGCTCGCGGGTGATCAGCGACTTCGTCTGCGAATAGGCCAGATACGGGCCCGTTGCCAAGCGCTGAGCCAGAGCGGCGACCTCATTGTCGAGGTCTTCGGGTTCGACGAGCTTGGACACCAGACCGTAGCTCTGCGCGGTGGCCGCGTCGATGGTGTCGCCGAGCATCAGCAGTTCGGTCGCTCGGGTGTAACCGATGGCGCGCGGCAGCAGGTACGCCGCGCCCATGTCACCACCGGACAGTCCCACCTTGGTGAACAGGAACGCGAACTTGGCCTTGGGCGTGCAGATCCTGAAATCGGACGCCAGCGCCACGACCGAACCGGCGCCGGCGGCGATACCCTGCACCGCGGAGATGATGGGCAGCGGACATTCCCGCATGGCCCGAATCGCATCGCCGGTCATCTTGGTGAACCCCATCAGATCCCGCGCGTCCATCTTGATCAGCTCGCCGATGATCTCGTTGACGTCACCGCCGCCGCAGAAACCCTTGCCCTCGCCCTTGATCACCAGCACCCGGGCGCCCTCCATATGCGGCAGCTGACCCAGAAGGTCCCGCAGGTCGGCGTAGCTCTCGAAGGTGAGCGGATTCATCTTCTCGGGCCGATTCAGGGTCACGGTGGCGACGCCGTCCTCGAGTTCGAACTTGAAGTGTTGCCACTTCTGGGTGATGTCCGCTGATGCACGGTACCGCATCATGCACTTCCCTCTCTTCCGGTGATATTGGTATCTGCCTTGGCACGTTGGGATTTCACGAGATGACGACCGATGATGGTGCGCTGCACTTCGGAGGCTCCCTCGTAGATCCGGGGTGCCCGGACATCTCGGTACAGCTGCTCCAGTAGGTGGCCGCGTTGCAGGGCCCGGGCGCCGTGGAGCTGCACCGCGCGGTCGACCACGTACTGCGCGGACTCCGTGGCCTGCAACTTCGCCATGGCCGCCAGGTAGGAGATCTCGCGCGCGGGACGGCCGCAGTCGTAGGCGGTGGCCGCCGCGTAGACCATCAGCCGGGCAGCGGCGGTTCTGGTAGCCATACCCGCGAGCTGATGTTGAACGCTGGGCTGATCGGCCAGGTACGCACCGTAGATCTCACGTTCCGTCGCCCACCCCACCGTCGCATCGAGAGCGGCGGAAGCCATGCCCACCGCGAATGCTCCGACGCTGGGCCGGAACAGGTCGAGCGTGCGCATGGCCACCTTGAACCCTTCTCCCGGTGCTCCGATCATGTCATCGTCGGTCACACGCACGCCGTGGAAGCTCAGTTCACCCAGGGCGTGGTCGGAGATCATGTCGAGAGGGCGCCCGCTCAAACCGTCGGCATCGCCAGGTACCGCGAACGCCGACACTCCCTTCGCCCCCTCACCGCCGGTGCGGGCGAAGACGGTGTAGAAATCGGCATCCGGGGCGTTCGAGATCCAGGTCTTGGACCCGTGTAGCCGCCACGCACCGGGGCCGTCGACGTCGGCCGACAGGGCCAGGCGCGCGGCGTCCGACCCGGCGCCGGACTCCGACAACGCGAATGCGGCGACCACTTCACCCGAGACCACGCCCGGCATCCACCGCTCGATGGTTCCGGGCTTGCCGGACTGCAGGATCGGATAACTGCCCAGGCCCTGCAGTGCCAGCGCGGTCTCGGCATGCGTGTCGACGCGCGCGAGCGTCTCACGCAACAGGCACAGCTGCATGGCGGCCGCGCCCTGCAATGGCTCGTCGGGGGCGCCTCCGAAGAGCGCGCGCAGCAGCCCGGTGTCGCCCAGTGACCGGACCAGGTTGCGGTCGACGCGCCCGGCTGCTGCCTCGACGTCGTGCCGCAGCTTGTGGCGGGCGATGTCGTCGACCCGCGCGACGAAAGCAAGCTGGTCCGGCGTCAGCGCGAACTGATGCATTGAGTGGTCCTCCAAACGCAGGCATTCCGTTATGCCAACCGTTTTAGCATAATAAGTACCCTAATACTACCGTTAGTCTCACCGGCGGCGGGAACGACAGGAACGGAGCCTCATGAACGACGTGCACATCGACGTGCGGGACGGGATCGCCACGCTGACCTTGAATGCGCCCCGGCGGCTCAACGCGATCACACCCGAGATGGCTGACGACATCGCCGAACACTGCCGCGCGGTCGAGGCCGATCCCGATGTCGCGGCCCTGGTGGTGTGCGGGGCGGGTGAGTCGTTCTGCTCGGGCGCCGACCTGTCCAGCCTCGGCGAGGTGTCGGTAGATCCGTTGCGCGACGACAACTTCGACGCGATCGAACGGATCTATCGCGCGTTCCTCGCCGTGGAGGAACTCGATCTTCTGACCGTGGCCGCGGTGAAGGGAGCCGCGGTGGGCGCAGGCCTCAACCTGGTGCTCGCCACCGACATCCGCATCGTCGCCCATGACGCGCGGCTGTTGTCGGGCTTCGTGAAGAAGGGCCTGCATCCCGGCGGCGGGCACTTCGACCTGTTGGCGCGGTCGTCGTCACCTCAGGTCGCGTGCGCGCTGGGGTTGGCGGGACAGCGGATCAACGGCGATGACGCGGTGCGCCTCGGCCTCGCCTGGGAAGCCACCGACGCCGACGGCGTGGACGCGCGTGCCAGGGAGGTCGCCGCGGGAGTCGCCGCGAATCCCGCCGTGGCACGGGCGGCCAAACGCTCGATCCGGCTCTCGGTCACCGAGCGCGCCACCCGGCGGGCGGCGGTGCAGATCGAGCGGGTGCAGCAACTGCGTACCGTGCGGCGGGTCGGCTCGGCGGTCACCGGGCGCGCCGAGTGACTCCGCTACTCCCCGTAGTGCGTCTGCCGGAGATAGCCCACCCAGCGGTCGCGCGGGAGGATCGGCCCCTCGAGGCGGCCGGCCTGATTCATCACCTTCTCGAACGCCTCGATGTGCTTGAGCATCACCGACGCGGCGGTGTCGCCATCGCCGGCCATGATGGCAGCGGCGATCTTGGCGTGGGCCCGGCCCGCGGCCTTCACACCCTCTGTGGGGATGTCGTCGACGCGCGTCTGCCACCCGACGACGCGGTTGATCGCCGACATGATGGTGCGCAGGACATCGTTCTCGACGCAGTCGACCAGCAGGTCGTGGAAGGCGGAGTCGCCGGCCGCGTCGTCCTCGGCGAACTCGATGAGCTTCTGCTTCTGCTCATCGGTGGCGTCGTGGGCCGCGGCCGCGGCGACCGCGGGCTCGATGAGCTTGCGGAACTCGAAGATGCTGCGCAACGGCGTGCCGCCGACCGTCAGCAGCGTGGCCAGCGACCGGCTCACCACGTCGATCTCGGGATGGCTGACCATGATCCCGCCGCGCGGGCCACGCCGGATCTCGATGAAGCCGTCGGCCTCCAGGAGCCGCAGCGCCTCACGTACCGTGCCGCGGCTCAAGCCGAACATCTGGATCAGCTCGGGCTCGGACGGCAGCGAGTCGCCCGGCTCCAGGTGCTGTTCGAGGATCTGAGCACGCAGTTCATTGGCCAGGGCTCCAGATGCTTTGGGCAGCCTGATCTGGCGCGGACCCGAACGGTTGACCGCCATTGCCGAAGTACACCCCTCCCAGCTGGCCAGCACTCATAATAATCAGAATCCTTAGGAGCCTAATTGAAATCCGCTGCATCAACTCGTAAGGCCGTCGTCACCGGGGCGGGCACGGGCATCGGGTACGCCACCGCGTCGAGTCTGGTGGACCAGGGTTACGACGTCGTTCTGGTGGGCCGCCGCGAGCAGCCCCTACAGCGCGCCCGCGCACAGTTGAGACGGCCGGCCGCCGCGTCGGTCCACCTCTGCGACGTCACCGAAGAGGCGGCGGTCACGGCGCTGTTCGAGGCCATCGGACCGGTCGACGCGCTGGTGTGCAACGCGGGCACGGCCATGTCGGCCCCGTTCGGCCGCACCGGTCTGGACCAGGTGAACGAGGCCTTCACCGTCAACGCGGTCGGGGCGTTCCTGTGTCTGCGCGCCGCCTTGCCGGGGATGAAGGAGCGCCGGTGGGGCCGCGCCGTGGTGGTGTCATCGATTTCCGGTGTGGTCGGCGCACCGTACATCGCCGCGTACACGGCGTCGAAGCACGCGGCCATCGGCTTCGTCCGTGCCGCGGCTGCCGAGATGGCGGGCACCGGCGTCACGGTGAACGCCGTGTGCCCCACCTACGTACGCACGCCGATGACCGAGCGAACCATCGAGCAGATCTCGGCCAAGACGGGTCGCGATGAGAGTGAAGCGGCCGCGGCGTTGGGCGCCGGGTCTCCGCTCGGGCGGCTGCTGGAACCACAGGAGGTGGCGCACGCGGTGAGCTTCCTGTGCTCCGATCTGGCCGGCGGCATCAGCGGACAAGCCCTGGTCATGGACGGCGGCGGCGTCCAGCACTGAATGCCGAAGTTCAATTAGGATAATAATTAACCGAAACTATTGACCACCGCGTTGAGGCGTCACTAACATCCTGCCCACGGGTGTGAGACCCATCACCGAACATCGTCGTTAGGAGACTCCCGTGCACCCCAGATCCTCGTTCCGGAGAGGAATGAAAGCCGCGGCCATCGCCGCGGTCGCCACCCTCGCACTCAGCGCCTGCGCCCGCGAAGCAGGCACCGACTCGGCCGAGCCGGCCGACAACACCGAGATGTCCGCCGAGCAACTCGAACAGGTGTGGGCGGGCAAGACCGTCCGCTTCATCTGCAGCGAGTCCGCCGGCGGCAGCCTGGACACCACGTCGCGCGCCATCGGCCGGCACCTCGGCAAGCACTTGCCCGGTAACCCCCGTGTGGTCGTGGAGAACATGGAGGGCGGCGAGAGCCGCATCGCGACCAACTACATCTACACCGCCGAGCCCAACGGCCTGGTGATCGGCATGACCGACATCAACATCCCGTTCTACACGCTGCTCGGCGAAGGGGAAGCCGAAGGCGTCCGCTGGGATCCGAACAACATCAACTGGTTGGGCAGCACCTCGAAGGCCCCGCAGGTGCTGGCGATTCACAGCCGCACAGGTATCGACCCCAAGGATCTCGACGCCATCCGGGCCGCCAACATCAAGCTGCCCTACGGCGCCGTCGGTGACGGTCCGCACACCGCCCACGTCCTGATCAATGAAGTGCTCGACCTCAACCTGCAGCCGGTGTTCGGCTACGGCGGCTCCACCGAGCGCATGCTCGGCCTCGACCGCGGCGAGGTCGACGGCACCGTGAGCACCTGGGACAGCCTCAAGCGCCAGAAGGGCGAAGAACTGGCCAACGGCACGCTGCTCCCGGTACTTCAGATCGGTGGACCGATCGACGACCCCACGATGGAGGGTGTCCCGACCATCACCGACCTGATCGCCGGCAACCCGGAAGAAGACAAGAGCCTGGTGGGTGTGGTCGCGGATCGCTACGAGTGGGCGCGCCCGATCATGGCGCCGAACGGCACCAATCCCTCAGTGCTGCAGGCCTTGCGGACCGGTATCGCCGACACCCTGTCCGACCCTGAGTTCCTCGCCGAGGCCCAGAAGTTGGGCATCGACATCGAACCCGCCACCGGCGAAGAGGTCACCGAACGCATCAATGCCTACCTGCAGCTCGACACCGCCGCGGTGGAGCGCTTGCAGACCGCGATCGGCGCCGACGGCAGCTAGTCAGTAAAGAGGAGAAGAAGCGATGTTGCAGGAACTCGTACTGTTCGTCTCAAGCCTCGGAAGCGTTCTGTCCTGGCCGACGTTCGGGTTCCTGCTCATCGGAATGGGTCTCGGCTTCCTGGTCGGGATCCTTCCCGGTCTCGGTGGCAGCACCGCCCTGGCGTTGATGCTGCCGTTCACCTTCGCCATGGAGCCGGTGTCGGCGTTCGCCTTTCTGTTGGGCATGGGCGCCGTCACGGCCACCACCGGTGACCTGACGTCCATACTGTTCGGCATTCCCGGCGAGCCCAGTTCGGCAGCAACCGTTTTCGACGGCTACCCGATGACCAAGCGCGGTGAACCCGGACGGGCCGTCGGCATCGCGCTGGTCAGCTCGTTGATCGGCGCGCTCATCGGCGCGTTCTTCCTGGCGTTCGCCGTACAGATAGCCAGGCCGGTGGTATTGAGTTTCGGTCCACCGGAGTTCTTCATGGTGGCCGTCGTCGCCCTGTCATTCGTGGCGACGCTGTCGGGTCGCGCGGTCGCCAAAGGCCTCATCATGGCCTGCATCGGATTCCTGGTCGCCTCGATCGGGCAGGACCCGGGCACGGGACGGGTCCGGCTGAGTTTCGACATCCCCTACCTGTTCGACGGCATCTCCGTCGTGCCGGTGGTCGTCGGTCTGTTCGCCGTCCCCGCAGTGCTGGCCATGATGTCCATGACCGGAAACCAGCAGGACTGCAGTCGTGCGCCGTCGATCCAGGGTTGGACCGTGGGCGCACGTGACGCGATCAGCCGATGGTGGCTCATCGTGCGATGCAGCGCCATCGGCATCTTCTGCGGCATGCTGCCCGGGGTCGGTGGCAGCTCGTCACAGTTCATCGCCTATGCGCACGCCAAGCAGACCTCCAAGGCGCCGCACGAATTCGGCACCGGTTCGGTCGACGGCCTCGTCGCGGCCGGCTCGGTGAACAACGCCAAAGAGGGCGGCGATCTGGTGCCGACCGTCGGGTTCGGTGTTCCCGGGAGCGGCCAGATGGCGATCCTGTTGAGCGCCTTCCTGATCACCGGCCTGACTCCCGGCCCGGCCATGCTCACCGACCATCTCGACGTGACGTTCTCCATGGTGTGGACGCTGGTGGTGGCCAACATCATCGGCGTGATCCTGTGCCTGGTCTTCCTCAAGCAGATCTGCGGGATCACCCGGCTCCCGGTCCGTCGCCTGGTGCCGTTCCTGCTGGTGTTCATCGCCATCGGCGCCTTCACCGCGACGAATTCGTGGAACGACGTCATGGTGATGTTGGCCTTCGGTGTGATTGCCGTGTTCGCCGGCCGCTGGGGTTGGCCACTGCCGCCGCTGCTACTGGGGCTGGTTCTCGGACCCATGATCGAGAGCAACTACTTCCTGTCCTATGAGCTCGACGACGAGGGCTTCTCCTGGCTCGGCCGCCCGCTGGTGCTGGTGATGATCGGCCTACTGGCGCTCAGCTTCGGTGTGCCGAGGCTCAAGCGCTGGATCGACCGACGGGCGCAGCGATCCGTGTCGGGCGACCTCCCGCACGACGATGGACCGGCGGAGACCGCGACGACGAACGAGCCGGCCGTCGGCCGCTGGCGGGTGGTGTTCAGCGCCGCGGCACTGCTGGTGGCTCTCGTGGTGATCTGGCAGATGCAATTCGCCGGAGACATCCCGTTGCGCACCAAGCAATTCCCGCTGCTGGCCGCGGTGCCGATGGCGCTGCTGTCGGCCTACCAGCTGCTGGTGGACCTGCGTGCCCTCCGGCGCCGGCGCCCCCCGGCGCAGCCGACGACGGGTGCCACGCCACCGGTACCCCAGCCCGGCACCACGGCTGAGGGCAATCAGCAGGTCGCGATCCTCGAGCAGGTCGCGGTGGACACCGACGTGACGTCGTTCGCCCGGGAGGAGGCGTCGTCGATCACCTGGAAGGCCACCGTCGCCTTCGCCCTGTTCTTCGTCTGCCTCTACGTCTGCGGGTTCACCATCGGTATGCCACTGTTCGCCGGGCTCTACCTGCTTCTGATCGCCCGCGTGAAGTGGTGGGGTGCGCTGCTGGCCGCCGCCGCCACCTACGGCTTCCTGTGGTTGGTGTTCATCCAGGTGGCACCGATCCCACTGATGCCGAGTCAAGTATTCGGCTGGTAACAGCCGCAATTGAAGAGTGTCCTACGGCCAGCGTCGGCCGTAGGACCGATAGTTCGCGAGATTATGGAGAGGTCGATACCGGTGAGAGAAACCCAGCAGCTCAGCGAGTACATCGCGGGGCTGAAGTACGAGGATCTGCCACCCGCGGTGGTGGAGCAGGCGAAGATCGCCATCCGCGACGCCATGGGCGTGGCGCTGTACTCCGCCAACCTGCCCTGGACGACGATCGTCTCGGAGTTCGCCGGTGAATCCGGCGCTGCGGGGCCTGCAACGCTGTGGGGGCGTTCCGGATCGCTGTCCGCCCCGGCCGCCGCGATGGTGAACGGCACGGCTGCCCACGGGATCGAGATGGACGATCGCAGCGCGGCTCTCGACCTGCACAATGGTGCGCCCACCATTCCGGCCGCGATCGCCACGGCCCAGTACAGCGGTGCCAGCGGACGTGAATTGATCACCGCGGTGGTCGCCGGGTACGAGGTGGCCTACCGGGTCGCGCGGGCCACCCAGGGGGGTATCACCCGCTTCTACTGGGTGAGCATCCGCAGCATTCTCGGCGCCGCGACCGCCGCCGCGATGGCCAACCGGCTCGACGCCGACGGGCTGGTCAACACGTTGGGCATCGTCGGCAGCTTCGCCTCCGGATTGCTCGCGCACATGCAGGAGTCCAAGGGCACCATGGTCAAACGACTGCAGGGCGGCGGCTGGCCGTCGCAGGCCGGCGTCACCGCGGCCCTGCTTGCCGGCCGCGGCTTCACCGGCCCCTCCACGATTCTGGAGGGAGAGTTCGGCATCTGCTCTGCCTTCTCCACGGAGAAGGCACCCCGGATGGAAGCGCTGGTAGCAGACCTCGGCGGTGGTTTCGAGATCACCGGCTGGGAGACCAAGCCCTATGCCGCGGTGGGCCACCTGCACAGCACCATCGACGCGATCGGCGAACTCCGGGGCCGGCCGGGTTTCGAACCCGGGAAGGTGACCGCGATCGAGGTCGCCTGCTCGACGAAGATCACCCCGAACGTCGACAACAATCCGCCGCAGTCGTTGATGGCGGCACAGCGCAGTCTCAACTTCATCGCGGCGACGGCGTTGTTCCACGACCTGCGCGACGCCGGCACCTGGCGCGAGGACATCCTCGAAGACAAGCGCTTGACCAGTCTGGTGCCCAATGTGACCACGGTCATCGATCCGGAGATCGAAGAGATCTACCGCGCCACCAACGACCATGGCGGAGTGCGGATCACGGTGACGATGGAAGACGGCAGCACCCACACGGCGGCGGTACGGCACGCCGTCGGCACGCTCGCCAATCCGATGAGCAAGGAGCAGCTCGTGGGCAAGTATTCGCTGCTGGCCGAGCGGACCCTACCCGCCGAACAGGTGCACGCGTTGTCTGCGTGGATCGATGACCTGGATCAGCACCAGGACCTCAGCGGCCTGGACGCTCTCGTCACCCCGAAGGATGGCAAATGACCAACGACAGCTACGACCTGGTGATCGCCGGCGGGCGGGTGCTCGACCCGGGCGCCGGCATCGATCAGCGCACCGACGTCGGCGTCAAGGACGGGAAGGTGGCCGCACTCGGCGACCTGTCCGATGCGGCGGCCGGTGAGCGGGTCGACGCCGTGGGCAGAATCGTCACCCCCGGCCTGGTGGACCTGCACGCCCACGTCTACTGGGGTGTCGGCCGCGGCGTCGACGTCGACCAGGACTGCCTGCCACGCGGTGTCACCACCGTCGCAGACGCCGGTAGCAGTGGATCGCTCAACTTCCCCGGCTTCAAGCGCTACATCGTCGAGCCGGCCCGGACCAGGGTGATCAACTTCCTCCACCTGTCCTACATCGGACTGGTCGGCGGCACCCCGATGGGGGAACTGATCAAGGAGGAATGGGCCGACCCGGAAGGCACCCTCGAGACCATCAAGGCCAATCCCGGCATCGTCAAGGGCGTCAAGGTCCGGCTCGAGGAACGCGCAGTCGGCATGCGCGGCAAAGAGATCATGACCATCGCCCGCGAGGTGTGCGCGGCTGCGGATGTGCCGCTGATGGTGCACATCTGCGGTGCCACCGATCCGCTCGCCGAGCTGCTCCCCTACTTCGCACCCGGAGACATCGTGACGCACATGATGACCGGACGCGGCAAGGCGCAGCTCCTCGAGGGCGACAAGCTGATCCCCGAGGCCGTCGACGCCCGGGAGCGTGGCGTGGTGTTCGACGTCGCCCACGGCCGCAGCCACTTCCCGTTCCGGGTGGCCGAGCGGCTGATCGGCGACGGATTCCTCCCGGATGCCATCAGCACCGACGTGACGAGCTTGAGCCTCAAGGGGGCGGTCCGCGACATGCCCTACATCATGAGCAAGCACCTCGCGCTGGGCATGAGCCTGGAGGACGTCGTCGAGGCGTCCACCGCGGGCCCGGCGAAGGCACTCGGCATGGCCGGCGAGATCGGCAGCCTCGCGGTCGGCCGGGAGGCCGACATCGCCGTGCTGGAGCTCGTGGACGCCGATGAACTGATCACCGACACCGAAGGCCAGGAACGGGCTCTCAAGCAGCAGCTCGTGCCGACGGCCACGGTGCGCGCGGGAACGCTCGTCGCCTGACGCAACTTCCGCGAGAGGCCCGCTGTCCGCAACGGACAGCGGGCCTTCCTCAGCCTGCCACAGGTGTCGTCACGTGGCTTCCGACGGCGGCCGGGAACGCTCAGTCGGGACGCACGGCGATGAAGTGCCGCAGCAGCGACTCGCCCTCGACCAACGCCTCGACCTCCCGTTCGACGACGAGGTCCTGCCCGGTCTGACGCGTGACGTGCTGGCGCAGATGCTCGTCCCAGGACCGCACCACGAACATCTCGACGAACGTGTGCGGGGTCTCGCCGCTGCGGAACAGCTGCCACTGCATCGCGCCGGTGCGCTGGCGGGACCGGCCGACGCGCGCCATCGCGGCGAAGAACTCCGCCTGGTTCTCCGGCGTGACGCGGTAGGACTTCAGCACCACCACCGGGCCGTCCGGCGGTGCCGGTTCGAACACCAGCGCCGGTTCGGGCCAGTGCGCCGACGGGGTGACGTCGAGGTTGCCGGTGCCGGGGTGCAGCGGCCACCACGCGACCGACAGCGCGCACACGGCGAGCAGTGCGGCGCTGATCAGCAGTGCGGTCACCCCGCTGGTCGCGCCCGCCACCAGCCCCCACACCAGGGACCCCAGCGCCTGCCCGCCCATGAACACGAGCTGGTACACCGACAGCCCGCGGGCCCGCACCCAGGCGGGCAGGCTGAGCTGCATCGAGGAGTTCAGCGTCGACAGCGCCAACAGCCAGGAGATCCCGCCGAGGACCAGCGCGACCAGCACGATGGGCAGCACGTGCACGGTGGCCAGCACCGCGGTGGCCGCACCGAAGCCGACCGCGGCGACGGTCAGCAGCGCGTTCTGCCCGAACCTGGCCTGCAGCCGCGACAGCACCACCGCACCGGACACCGCCCCGACGCCCAACGCGCCGAGCAGCACGCCGTACCCCGACGCCGACAGGCCCAGCTGATCGGCGGCGATCACGGCCAGCAACCCCCACAGCGCGCTGCCGGGTGCGATGAACAGCACCGCGCGCAGCAGGATCCGCCGCACCACCGGCGACGCGCGCACGAACCGGCCGCCGGCACTGAGCGCGGAGATCGGACGCTCGCTGGGCATCAGGCGTTCGGCGACGGGACGCTGCCAGCGCAGCAGCACCGCGACGATGCCCAGGAACGAGACGGCGTTGAGCGCGAACACCAGCGTCGGGCCGGACAGTGACACCAGCGCGCCCGCCACGGCCGGGCCGATCGCCCGCGCACTGTTGATGCTCATGCTGGTCAGTGCGGCCGCGGCCGGGATCTGTTCGCGCGGCACGAGTTCGGGCTGGATGGCCTGCCACGCCGGCGAGGTGAGCGCCTGCCCGCACCCGATCAGGAACAGCAGGATCAACAGCACCGCGGGGGTGGCCAGGCCGGCGCCGGTCAGCATGGCGAGTGCCGCCACGCCCGCCGCCATCGCCGCCTGGGTGGCGATCAGCAACCGTCGCCGGTCGACGAGGTCGGCGAGCACCCCGGACGGCAGCGCCAGCAGCATCACAGGCAACGTCGTCGCGGTCTGCACCAGTGGCACCAGCACCGCCGCCCGCGGATCGCCCACCAGCATCCACTGGGCGCCGACCGTCTGCATCCAGGTGCCGAGGTTCGACACCGTCTGGGCGATCCACAGCGCGCGGTAGACCGGCGAACCCAGCGGCGCCCACGCCGAGACCGGGGCGCGTCGCTGCGGCGGTGCTGCCATGCCCCGACCTCCCGTCGACCGTCACGGGATACCCGCAACCGCGTACGCTAACGGGCGATCGCCACCAAGCGCGAACGGCACGGGAGTCCTGCCCTAGCATCAGGCCTGTGCCACAAGTCGATACCGCCCGCGGAGCGATTGACACCGGCGCGCTGGGCGTCACACTCATGCACGAGCACGTGTTCATGATGACGACCGAGATCCACGTCAACTATCCCGACGCCTGGGGTGACGACGCGACGCGCGAGGCGGATGCCCTCAACCGGCTCAACGAACTCAAGGCGCGCGGCGTCGACACCATCGTCGACCTGACCGTGATCGGCCTGGGCCGCTACATCCCCCGGATCGCGCAGATCGCCGCGTCCACCGACCTGAACATCGTCGTCGCGACCGGGCTCTACACCTACACCGACGTACCGTTCTACTTCCATTTCCGGGGCCCCGGCACCGCGCTGGGCGGTCCGGAGATCATGACCGAGATGTTCGTTCGCGACATCGAACACGGTGTCGCCGACACCGGCGTGAAGGCGGCGATCTTGAAGTGCGCCACAGACGAACCCGGACTGACCCCCGGCGTGGACCGGGTGTTGCGGGCCGTCGCGCAGGCCCACCGCCAGACCGGGGCGCCCATCTCTACCCACACCCACGCCGGCACCCGCCGGGGGCTCGAGCAGCAGCGTGTGTTCGCGCAAGAAGGCGTCGACCTGTCCCGCGTGGTGATCGGGCACTGCGGAGACACCACTGATCTCGACTACCTCCAGGAACTCATGGCGGCCGGCTCATACATCGGGATGGATCGCTTCGGCGTCGACGCCTACCTGTCTTTCGAGGACCGCGTCTCGACGGTGGCGACACTGTGCTCGCGCGGCCACGCCGATCAGATGGTGCTTTCGCACGACGCGTCCTGCTATTTCGACGCGCTGCCGGAGGCGACTCTGCCGGTGGCCATGCCGAATTGGCATTACCTCCACATTCACAATGATGTCCTGCCTGCGCTGCGGCGGTGCGGTGTCACCGAGGACCAGATCACCACGATGCTGGTCGACAACCCGCGCCGGATCTTCGAGCACGACGGCGGATACTGAGATGGCCGACTGCGTCGCCCCCATCGGCACGCAGGTGTCCCGGCTGGCCGCCGCCGCGCCCGACGCACCGGCGGTGACGTGCGCGGGCCGCACCCTGACCCGGGCCGAGCTCGACGCCGAGTCCAACCGACTGGCCCGCGCGTTCGCCGAACACGGTGTGCGCCAGGGCGACTACGTCACGGTGGTGCTGCCGAACTCGATCCAATGGGTGCTGTCGGTGCTGGCGGCGTGGAAGTTGGGGGCGGTGCCGCAGCCGCTGTCGGCGCGGCTGCCCGACGCGGAACTGGCGGGCCTGCTGGCCCTGCGGCCCCCCGCGCTGCTGATCGGCCGGGCCGACCCGGGCGGCGTGACGCCGCACCTGCCGGACGGATTCACCCCCGATCCGGGGCTGTCGGCCGATCCGCTGCCCGAGGCGGTCTCACCGGTGTGGAAGTCGATGGCCTCGGGCGGCAGCACCGGCCGGCCGAAGCTGATCGAGGCGGGCGGCGACAGCCGGGTGCCCGCGGCCATCGGCCTGCCCCTGGGCGCGCAGGACGACGACGTGAACCTGATCTCGGTGCCGCTCAGCCACAACACCGGGTTTACCATGTTCGCGATCGGCCTGCTCATGGGCCACCACCTGGTGGTGATGCCGCGTTTCGACCCGCACGAGTTCCTCCGCCTGGTGGCCGTGCACCGGGTCACCTTCCTGGCCACCGTGCCCACGATCATGCAGCGCCTGCTGCCGGTCTACCGGGCGGACCCCGGCGCCTGGGACCTGTCGTCGATCCGGCGGTTGTGGCACCTGGCCGCGCCGTGCCCGCCTGCGGTCAAGCGGGCGTGGATCGACATCCTCGGGCCGGATGCGGTGTGGGAACTCTACGGCGGCACCGAGTTACAGGCGCTGACGTTCATCTCCGGTGGGCAGTGGCTGAGCCATCCGGGGTCGGTGGGCATCGTGGTCGCCGGCGAGATGACCGTGCTCGACGACGACGGGAACCCCTGCCCGCCGGGCACGGTCGGCGAGGTCTACCTGCGCCGCGCGCCGGGCAGCGCACCCACCTATCGCTACATCGGCAGCACCGCCAAGAGCCGCGACGGCTGGGAGTCGCTCGGCGACCTCGGCTACTTCGACGACGAGGGATTCCTCTATCTCAACGACCGCCGGGTCGACATGTTCACCGTCGGCGGGCGCAACGTGTATCCGGCCGAGATCGAGTCCGCGCTGTCGGCCCATCCCGGCGTGCTGTCCTGCCTCGTCGTCGGCGTCCCCGACGGGGACCTCGGGCAGGTGCCGCACGCCCTGGTGCAGCCGGCGCCGGGCGCCGGCCTGGACGAGGCCGCGGTCGCGGCGTTCGTCGCCGAACGCCTGGCCGGCTACAAGGTGCCCCGCACCGTCGAGTTCACCGACCAGCCGCTGCGCGACGACGCCGGCAAGGCGCGGCGGTCGGCCGTCCGCGACGACGTCATCGCCCGTCGCGCACACGCCCGGTGATCAGCGCGAGATCGGCTCGGGCACGTCGTCGACCGCACTGTCCAGGGGCGGCGCCCGGTGTGCCGGCGTGGCGCGCCGGAACTCCCAGCGCCGCAGCGCCTCCCGGCACGGACTCTCCACCAGCGCGTAGCTGACCGCGGCGATTGCGAAGCCGAACACCAGGGTCAGCACCAGCACCACCGGCATGGCGCCGTTGAAGGCGAACTGACCGATCAGCGGGAACACCATCGCCAGCGCCGCGAGATGCCAGACGAACAGCCCGTAGGACCAGCGGCCCAGCGTCACCATGACCCGGCTGCCGAGCAGCCGGTGCGGGGTGTCGGGGCGGTCGAGCACCAGCGGCGCGAGCAGGGCGGCCGCGACCACCGCCCCCATCGCGGTCTTGAGCGTGACCTGTCCGATGGTGCCCGGGTGCAGGCCTTCGCGGCCGGCCAGCGGGGACGCCGCCAGCGCGAACGCCCCCACGGCGATGGCGCCCATCAGCACCCGCCTGCGGGCCAGCCGGTGCGCCCACCCGAACGGCGTGACGGTGAGTTCGGCCAGCACCATCCCGGCCGCGAACCACGAGAAGAAGGCGGGCGGCCAGTTCCACAGGTTGTGACCCGACGCGGGGTCGAACGGGATGTACACCCACAGCAGGCTCAGCGCGGCGGCCGCCAGCAGCACCGGGATGCGGGCGGCGACGGGCACCCGGCGCACCAGCAGCGCCAGCAGTGGCAGCGCCAGGTAGAAGCTGACCTCGACCGACAGGCTCCACATCTGGGTCAGCCCGGCGGTCAGCGTCAGCGGGACGTAGATCTGGGTCAGGCTCAGGTTGGCCAGCCACACGGTCAGATCGGCCTGGGCCTCGGGCAGCAGCGTGAGGATCACGATCACCGCGACCAGATAGCCCGGCAGGATGCGCACGATCCGCGAGCGCAGGTAGTGCGCGGTGGGTGGCCGCTGCCGCAGTCCGCGCGCCGCCGCGGCGTGACCGCGCCACAGCAGGAAACCCGACAGTGCGAAGAACACCGCGACCGCGAGGTCGAAGCGGCCGAAGAACCGTCCGTCCACCCCCTGGGTGTGCCCGGTCTGGAACGCCACGTGGGTGACGACGACTCCGATGGCCGCGCACGCGCGCATCCCCTCCACCGCGGGCAGGAACGACCGCGTCCCGCCGATCGGCTCGGTGCTCGTCACGGCGACCAGTGTGCCAGCGCACCGGAGTACGTCCCGGAGTAAGTACCGGCCTTAATCTCTGCTGTTAGGGTCAACTGGGTTTTGCCAGCCCTAGCCGAAGGAGGCACGGTTTGAACCGCGCAGTGGCGCTGCGGATTGCGGCGTGCGGACTCATGGGGCTGGGGGCTGCCCTGCTCATCGCCGCGCTGTTGCTCTCCACCTACACCAAGGGCAAGGTCGCCAAGGTCCCGCTCGACATCGACACGACCCTGGTCAGCGACGGCACCGGCACCGCCTTCGACCCGGCCTCACTCCTGGGTGAGCGCTTCGTCGTCGACCGCGACGTCCCGGTGACGTTCCAGCAGGACATGACCGTCGAGGCGCCGTCCAACGCCGACGTCGTCACCCTGCAGGTCGGCAGCACGCTGCGGCGCACCGACAAACAGCAGGACGAGGGGCTGCTGCTGGCCATGGTCGACACCGTGACCATGGACCGCACCACCGCGATGGCGGTGTCGAGCGAGAGCAATCCCGGCGGCGCGCTGCAGAAGCCGCGGGCCATCGAGGACGATCAGCCGCCGACCAACATCGCGCTGCCCCACGACGGTCTCACCTACCGCTTCCCGTTCGACACGGAGAAGAAGACCTACCCGATGTTCGACCCCATCGCGCAGAAGGCGTACGACGCCAACTACGACGGTGAGGAGGACGTCAACGGGCTGACCACCTACCGGTTCACCCAGAACGTCGGCTACGACGCCGAGGGCAAGCTGGTCGAGCCGGTCGCCTACGCGTCCCTCTACGAGGACGACGCCGACGCGCAGGTCACCGCCCGCGCCGCGCTGTGGGGTGTGGAGGGCGACCCGGAGGAACCGATCACGATGAGCCGGTTCTACGCCGCCGAGCGCACGTTCTGGGTCGATCCGGTGTCGGGCACGATCGTCAAATCCGACGAGCACGCCTACCACTACTACGCCCGGGACGCGCTGCGGCCGGAGGTCACGTTCGTCGACTACACGGTCACCACCAATGAGCAGTCCGTCGAGTCGCAGGTCGCCAGCGCCCGCGCCGAGGATGACCGCATCGGGTTGTGGGGCCGCATCCTGCCGATCACGTTCACCGCGGTCGGCCTGCTCGCCCTCGTCGGTGGCGCGGTGCTGGGCTCGTTCAGCCTGCGGACCGAGTCCGCCCTGATCGATCCGGGTCTCGACGACGCCGACCACGGGTTCTTCGACACCCAGGGCATCCAGGTCCCCGGCGCCGAGGCCAAGACCGAGAAGCTCCCGGCGCAGCGACCGACGGACCTCCCGCCCGACAGACCGGTCTGATCCGCCACCTCCCCCCGGCGTACGCGCTGGCGCTGTCGCTGGTCGTGACAGCGCCGCTGCTGGCGCCCGGCTACCTGCTGCTGCGCGACGCGGTGTCGACGCCGCGGTCGTATCTGACCGATGCCGCACTCGGCCTGTCCGAGGCGGCGCCGCGCGCGTTGCCCCAGGACTTCGCGTTGGCCCTGGCCTCCCAGGTGGTCGACGGCGGTGTGGTGGTCAAGGCGCTGCTGGTGGCCGGGCTCTGGCTGGCCGGCTGGGGCGCGGCCCGGTTGGCGGCGACGGTACTGCCCGAGGTCGGGGTGCCGGGGCAGTGCGTGGCGGTGACGCTGGCGATCTGGAATCCCTACGTCGCCGAACGCCTGCTCCAGGGGCACTGGAGCCTGCTGGTCGGGTACGGGTGCCTGCCGTGGGTGGCGACGGCGGTGCTGCGGTGGCGCGACGGCTCCGGCGGCTGGTGGCCGCTGCTGTTCTGGGTGGCCCTGGCCGGGTTGACGCCGACCGGGCTGCTGCTGGCCGCCGCGGTCGGGGTGGTCGCCGCGCTCGCCCCGGCCCACGCGCGACGGCGCCTGCCCGTCCTGGCCGCGCTGCTCGGCGCCTCGGTGGCCACCGCGCTGCCCTGGCTGGTCGCCGCCGCGGTGTCCGGGTCGCTGGCGGCCTCTCACGCCTCGGGGGTGCCGTCGTTCGCGGCGCGCGCGGAACCGGGCCTGGGCACGCTCGGCAGCCTGGCTGGGCTGGCCGGGATCTGGAACGCCGACGCCGTGCCGGGGTCGAGGACCACCGGCTTCGCCGTCGTCGCGACGCTGGTGCTGCTGGCGGTGGTGGCCGCCGGCCTGCCGGCGGCGCTGCGCGCACCCCGCGCGGTCCCGCTGCTGGCGCTGGCCGCGGTGGCGGTCA
>NZ_SPQO01000001.1 GCF_004570325.1 Mycobacterium sp. PS03-16
CCCAGCACCAGCGTGAAGCGCGGGCCCCGCGCCACGGCGACCCGCGCGCGCGGGCGCTGCTCGACGAACGGGCCCGCGTGCTCGGCGAGACCGTTGCGCTGCTGCGCGACATCCTCAACCCCGACGATCTCGTGCTCGGCGGACAGGCCTTCACCGGCTACCCGGAGGCCATGCCGACCGTGGCGTCGGCGTTCGCGGGCCGCTCGGTCCTGCCGCCGCGCGACCTGCGGCTGACGTCGTTCGGCAACCGGGTGCAGGAGGCCGGCGCCGGGGTGGTGTCGCTGGCCGCCCTCTACGCCGACCCGATCGGGGCCATGCGGCGCGCGCTGCGCCCATGACGGAGGTGTAGACATGAGTGTGTGCGCCCAGCAACGGACCCGCTCGGTCGGCCGCCTCAGCGCGTAGCCGTGTTGTCGGTGCACACGTCACCGCTGGCCCAGCCCGGCACCGGCGACGCCGGCGGGATGAACGTCTACGTGCTGCAGAGTGCGCTGCACCTGGCGCGCCGCGGCGTCGAGGTGGAGATCTTCACCCGCGCCACCTCGTCGGCCGATCCGCCGGTGGTGCGGGTGGCGCCGGGCGTGCTGGTGCGCAACGTCGTCGCCGGGCCGTTCGAGGGCCTCGACAAGTACGACCTGCCCACCCAGCTGTGCGCGTTCACCGCGGGTGTGCTGCGCGCCGAGGCCACCCACGAAGCCGGCTACTACGACATCGTGCACAGCCACTACTGGCTGTCCGGCCAGGTCGGCTGGCTGGCCCGCGACCGCTGGGCGGTGCCGCTGGTGCACACCGCCCACACGCTGGCGGCGGTCAAGAACGCCGCGCTGGCCGAGGGTGACGCACCCGAACCGCCGCTGCGCGCCGTCGGCGAACAGCAGGTGGTCGACGAGGCCGACCGGTTGATCGTCAACACCGAACACGAGGCCCAGCAGCTGGTGTCGCTGCACCACGCCGACCGGTCCCGCATCGACGTCGTGCACCCCGGTGTCGACCTCGAGACCTTCACCCCCGGCGACCGCGCCGCGGCGAGGGCCGCCCTCGGGCTCGATCCGCACGAAACCGTGGTCGCGTTCGTCGGCCGCATCCAACCCCTCAAGGCGCCCGACATCCTGCTGCGCGCGGCGGCCAAATTGCCCGGCGTGCGGGTCGTGGTGGCCGGCGGTCCGTCGGGGAGCGGGCTGGCCGCCCCCGACACCCTGGTGGCGCTGGCCGACGACCTGGGCATCGCGGACCGGGTGACGTTCCTGCCGCCGCAGTCCCGCGAGAACCTGGTCACCGTGTACCGGGCCGCCGACGTGGTCGCGGTGCCGAGCTACTCCGAATCGTTCGGCCTGGTGGCGGTCGAGGCGCAGGCGTGCGGCACCCCGGTGGTGGCCGCGGCCGTCGGCGGACTGCCGGTGGCGGTGCGCGACGGGGTGACCGGCGCGCTGGTCGACGGTCACGACGTGGGGGACTGGGCGCACACGCTCGACGCGGTGCTCGCGCGCGACCCGGGGCCGATGCGCCGGGCCGCCGTCGAGCACGCGGCGGGGTTCTCCTGGGACCACACCGTGGACGCGCTGCTGGCCAGTTACGGCACCGCGATCGGTGACTACCGCACCCGGCATCCGCGTCGCGACGCCCCCACCGGTCGCCGCGCCGGGCGGCGGTTCTCGCGACGACGGGGGGTGCGGGCATGACCGGTCAGCGGTCCGATGAGACCGTGCAGCAGACCATTCTCGACACGATCACCGAACACGGCCTCGAGTACGCGATGCACGAGGGCGCGCACGGCGGCCTACCCGGCATCGTGGTCGCGCTGCCCGGGGAACGGCGCCTGAAGACCAACACGATCCTGTCGATCGGTGAACACTCCGTGCGCATCGAGGCGTTCGTGTGCCGCCAGCCCGACGAGAACCACGAAGGCGTCTACCGGTTCCTGCTCAAACGCAACCGCCGCCTGTACGGGATGGCCTACACACTCGACAACGTCGGCGACATCTACCTGGTCGGCCGCATGGCGCTGCACTCGGTGACCCCCGACGAGGTCGACCGGATCCTCGGGCAGGTGCTCGAGGCGGTCGACGCCGACTTCAACACGCTGCTCGAACTCGGCTTCAAATCGTCGATCCAGAAGGAATGGGAGTGGCGGGTCTCGCGCGGCGAGTCGCTCAAGAACCTGCGCGCGTTCCGGCATCTGATCGACGAGGACGGCGACGACGGCGACGGTCCGTCCCGGGCGCGCCGCAACGGCTCAACCCCCTGACCGGGTCCGTGAGAGGATTCTGGGCATGGGAGATTCCACGCTGATCCTGCTCCGTCACGGCGAGAGTGAATGGAACGCGCTCAACCTGTTCACCGGGTGGGTCGACGTCGACCTGACCGACAAGGGGCGCGCCGAGGCGGCCCGCGCCGGTGAGCTGATGGCCGAGCTGGACCGGCTGCCCGACGTGCTCTACACCTCGCTACTGCGCCGGGCCATCACCACCGCGAACATCGCGCTGGACAAGGCCGACCGGCACTGGATCCCCGTGCACCGCGACTGGCGGCTCAACGAACGCCACTACGGGGCGCTGCAGGGCCTGAACAAGGCCGAGACCAAGGAGAAGTACGGCGAGGAACAGTTCATGGCGTGGCGCCGCAGCTACGACACCCCGCCGCCGGAGATCGAGAAGGGCAGCGAGTTCAGTCAGGACAGCGATCCCCGCTACGCCGACATCGACGGCGGACCGCTGACCGAATGCCTCGCCGACGTGGTCGCCCGCTTCGTGCCGTACTTCGAGCAGACCATCGTGCCCGACCTGCGCGCAGGTAAGACGGTGCTGATCGCCGCCCACGGGAACTCACTGCGCGCGCTGGTGAAGTACCTCGACGGTATGTCCGACGAGGACGTGGTCGGGCTGAACATCCCGACCGGCATCCCGCTGCGCTACGACCTGGACTCCGATCTGAAGCCCACCGTGGTCGGCGGCACCTATCTCGACCCCGAGGCCGCCGCCGCCGGTGCGGCCGCGGTGGCCTCGCAGGGCGCGAAGTAGCGCCTGAGGCAAACGCCCGGTGAACTGCGGCAGAACTCCTGCATTTCGATCTGTGACTTGTCTCGTTTTGGCCGCACGCTGCTGGGATGACGTTCACCGGGTGCGTACGATTTTCGCGTGAGTGTGGTTTCCGCGCTGCTGATGACAGCAGTCGTGGCCCTACTCGCGCTGGCGGTCGGCGTGGGGGTGGGCGTGCTCGTCACGCCCCGGGTGATCAAGCGCAGGCAGCGCCGGGCCACCGAGACGGCCGGCATCACCGTGTCGCAGATGCTGTCTTACGTCCTGAACGCCTCGCCGGTCGGGATCGTGGTCGTCGACAACTTCCGTGACGTGGTCTACAGCAACCCACGCGCGGTGGAACTCGGCCTGGTCAAGGAGCGTCAGCTCGACGAACGGGCCTGGGAGGCCGCGCAGCGCACGCTGGTCGACGGCGAGGACTACGACGTCGACCTGTCGCCGCGCAAGGTCGCAAGGCCCGGCCGGTCGGGGCTGTCGGTGCGCGGCACCGTGCGGCGGCTGACCGCCGAGGATCACCGCTTCGCGGTCGTGTACGCCGACGACCAGTCCGAGTACGCGCGGATGGAGGCCACCCGCCGCGACTTCGTGGCCAACGTCAGCCACGAGCTCAAGACCCCGGTCGGTGCGATGGGCGTGCTGGCCGAAGCGCTGCTGGCCTCGGCGGACGACGCCGAGACGGTCGTGCACTTCGCCGAGAAGATGGTCGCCGAGAACCACCGGCTCGCCAACATGGTCGGGGAACTGATCGAGCTGTCGCGGCTGCAGGGCGCCGAACGGCTGCCCGACCTCGGCGCCGTCGACGTCGACACCGTGGTGTCCGAGGCGTTGTCGCGGCACAAGGTGGCCGCCGACAACGCCGACATCGCGATCACCACCGACGCCCCGACGGGCTTCCAGGTCCTCGGCGACCAGCCCCTGCTGGTGACCGCGGTGGCGAACCTGATCTCCAATGCGATCGCCTACTCCCCGAAGGGCACCCCGGTGTCGGTGAGCCGGCGGCGCCGCGGCGACCACATCGAGATCTCGGTGACCGACCGCGGAATCGGCATCGAGAAGGCCGATCAGGAACGCGTCTTCGAGCGGTTCTTCCGCGTCGACAAGGCCCGCTCGCGCGCCACCGGCGGCACCGGCCTCGGCCTGGCGATCGTCAAGCACGTCGCCGCCAATCACAACGGAGCCATCCGGCTGTGGAGTCAGCCGGGCACCGGGTCGACCTTCACCCTGTCGATTCCGGCCTACCCCTGCCACCGGAACCCCCGGCAGGAACCCAGCGACCGAGAGGACTGGCAAGAACGATGACCAGCGTGCTGATCGTGGAGGACGAGGAGTCCTTGGCCGATCCCCTGGCCTTCCTGCTGCGCAAGGAGGGCTTCGAGGCCACCGTGGTGGCCGACGGCCCCTCGGCGCTGGCCGAATTCGACCGCTCCGGCGCCGACATCGTGCTGTTGGATCTGATGCTGCCCGGAATGAGTGGCACGGACGTGTGCAAGCAACTGCGCGCCCGCTCCAGCGTGCCGGTGATCATGGTCACCGCCCGCGACAGCGAGATCGACAAGGTGGTCGGCCTGGAACTCGGCGCCGACGACTACGTCACCAAGCCCTACTCGGCGCGCGAACTCATCGCCCGGATCCGGGCGGTGCTGCGTCGCGGGTCGGACACCGACGACGCCGGCATCGACGACGGCGTCTTGGAGGCCGGCCCGGTCCGGATGGACGTCGAGCGGCACGTGGTGAGCGTCAACGGTGAATCGATCACGTTGCCGCTCAAGGAGTTCGACCTCCTCGAGTACCTGATGCGCAACAGCGGCCGGGTGCTCACCCGCGGGCAGCTCATCGACCGCGTGTGGGGTGCGGACTACGTCGGCGACACCAAGACGCTCGACGTCCACGTCAAGCGACTGCGCTCCAAGATCGAATCCGATCCGGCCAACCCGGTGCACCTGGTCACCGTGCGCGGTCTGGGTTACAAGCTCGAGGGCTGACCGCCGGAGGGGCCACCTGCCCCGTCACGCTGGAACGTGTCGTCGATCGGCAATTTCAGCAACTATCGCGTGGTTAGCTCGATGCTGTTATGCTCCCCCCGGGCCGTTCGGTTGAGGCCCGTCCGAAAACCTCGGGGGAAGCGAGAGCCCATCCGTGCTGTGCCGCCTGTGTGCCTCTGATCGTCTGATCAGCGTCCTGGATCTCGGCGCGACGCCGCCGTGCGAGAACTTCCTCGCCGAGTCGTCGCTCGACGCGCCGGAAGTCACGTACCCGCTTCACCTGCGGCTATGTGCGGACTGCCTGCTGCTGCAGATCCCCGCGCTGATCACGCCGGAGGACACCTTCACCGAGTACGCGTACTTCTCGTCGTACTCCGACTCCTGGGTCGACCACGCCCGTCGCTTCGTCACCAACAGCGTCGAGCGCCTGTCGCTGGACGAAAAGTCGTTTGTCATCGAAGTCGCCAGCAACGACGGGTACCTACTGCAGCACGTGCTCGATGCCGGCGTCCGGTGCCTGGGCATCGAGCCGTCGGTGAACGTCGGTGCCGCGGCCGTCGCGCGCGGCGTGCCGACGACGACCGCGTTCCTGGACACCGCGACCGCCACCGCGGTACGCGAAGAGCACGGGGCGGCCGACCTCGTGGTGGCCAACAACGTCTACGCGCACATCCCCGACCTGCTCGGGTTCACCGCGGCCCTGCGCACGCTGATGGCCGACGACGGCTGGCTGTCGATCGAGGTGCACCACGCGCTGCACCTGGTGGAATCCGCCCAGTTCGACACGATCTACCACGAGCACTTCCAGTACTACACGGTGCTGTCGGCCATCAGGGCGCTGGCCACGGCCGGGCTGACCGTCGTCGACGTCGAGACCATCCCCACCCACGGCGGCTCGATTCGGCTGTGGGCGCGTCCGGCCGGGGTCATGGAGCCGGGCCCGCGGGTGGCCGACGTGCTGGCCGCCGAGGAGCGCGCCGGCCTGCACGACGTCACCGGCTACGTGACGCTGCGGCCGCGCGTCGAACAGTTCCGCCACGACCTGCTGCGCTACCTGCTCGACTGCCGCGCCGCGAGGAAGCGGGTGGTCGGCTACGGCGCGCCCGGTAAGGGCAACACGCTTCTCAACTACTGCGGCATCCGCGCGGACCTGCTCGAGTACACCGTCGACCGCAACCCGTACAAGCACGGCCGGTTCACCCCCGGCACCCGCATCCCGATCCACCCGGTCGAGCGGCTCGACAAGGACCGCCCCGACGTCATCGTGGTGCTGCCGTGGAACCTCGCGGTGGAGATCACCGAACAACTCGCCCACACCGCCGAATGGGGAGCGGAGCTGGTCATCCCGCTGCCCGCCCTGCAGATCCTCGAACCAGGAAAGGTCGTCACCCCATGAAGGTCGTGCTGTTCTGCGGCGGATACGGCATGCGCATGCGCAACGCCGCCGACGACACCATCCCCAAGCCGATGCAGATGATCGGGCCGCGGCCGCTGATCTGGCACGTCATGCGTTACTACGCCCACTTCGGCCACAAGGACTTCATCCTGTGCCTGGGCTACGGCGCCAACCACATCAAAGACTTCTTCCTGACCTATCAGGAGTCGGTGTCCAACGACTTCGTGATCCGCGACGGCCAGGTCGAGCTGTTGCACTCCGACATCAGCGACTGGTCGATCACCTTCGTCGACACCGGGCCCGAATCGCCGATCGGCGAGCGCCTGCGTCGCGTCCGGCACTTCCTCGACGACGAGGAGTACTTCCTGGCCAACTACGCCGACGTGCTCACCGACGCCCCGCTGGACACGATCATCGACGAGGTGAAGGCCTCCGGGGCGGGCGCCTCGATGCTGATCGTGCCGCCGCAGTCGTCGTTCCACTGCGTCGACATCACCGACGGCGGGGAGATCACCGGCATCACGCCGGTGGCGCGGCTGCCGATCTGGGAGAACGGCGGCTACTTCGTGCTGAAGTCAGCCGAGGTGCTCGACCTGCTGACCGAGAACTGCGATCTCGTCGAGGATGTGTGCGGGGCGCTCGCCGCCGAAGGAAAGCTCTACGGGCACAAGCATCTCGGCTTCTGGAAACCCGCCGACACCTTCAAGGAACGCGCCGACCTGGAATCCGGGTATCAGCGCGGAGACCGCCCGTGGATGCTCTGGGAGCACGCCAAGGAACCGGTCGCCGCGACATCGTGATCGGGTTCGACGCGGGCCGCATCCGTGAGATCGCGGTCCTGGGAGCGCATTGCGACGACATCGCGATCGGGATGGGCGGCACGCTGCTCACCCTGACCCGGGCGAACCCGGGGCTGCGGGTGCACGCGCTGGTGCTGAGCGGATCCGGTACCGACCGGGAGGCCGAGGAGCGCGCCGCGCTGGCCGCGTTCTGCCCGGGCGCCGACCTCGCGGTCACCGTGTACGACTTCCCCGACGGCCGGCTGCCCGCCCGCTGGGAGCGGGTCAAACACGCGCTGGCCGGCTTCCGCGCGTCCTGCGAACCGGATCTGGTGTTCTGCACCCAGCGCGACGACGCCCATCAGGACCACCGCACGCTGGCCGAACTGGTGCCCACCGAGTTCCGCGGCCACCTGATCCTGGGCTACGAGATCCTCAAGTGGGAGACCGACACCCCCCGCGTCAACGCGTTCCAGCCGCTGGACACCGCCACCGCGGAGGAGAAGGTGCGGCTGCTGCACAAGCACTATCCCTCGCAGGTCGCGCGGGACTGGTTCGACGAGATGTCCTTCCTGGGACTGTCCCGGCTGCGCGGTGTGCAGTGCCGGGCCCGCCACGCCGAGGCGTTCGTGGTGGACAAACTCGTCATCGACTTCGGAAGGACGGCATGACGACCGCCACGACACAACGGGTTCTGGTCACCGGCCACCAGGGCTACCTCGGCACCGTGATGGTGCCGGTCCTGCGCGCGGCGGGCCACGACGTCGTCGGCCTGGACAACGGCTACTTCCGCGACTGCGTGCTGGGCGACGCCCCGACCGACCCGCCAGGCCTCGACACCGACCTGCGCGACGTCACGGTCGAGCAGTTGCGCGGCTTCGACGCGGTGATCCACCTGGCCGCGCTGTCCAACGATCCGCTCGGAGCGCTGGAACCGCAGATCACCTACGACATCAACCACTGGGCGTCGGTGCGGCTGGCCCGGCTGGCCAAAGAGGCGGGCGTGCACCGGTTCCTGTACGCCTCGACGTGTTCGGTGTACGGCTCGGCCGGTGACGGGCTGGTGGCGGAGGACGCGCCGCTGCGCCCACTGACGCCGTACGCGATCAGCAAGGTCCGGGTGGAGGACGACGTCGCCGCGCTGGCCGACGACGACTTCACGCCGGTATTCCTGCGCAACGCCACTGCGTTCGGGTTCTCGCCCCGGTTGCGCGCCGACATCGTGCTCAACAACCTGGTCGGCCACGCCGTGCTGACCGGGGTGGTGCGGGTGCTCTCGGACGGGACACCGTGGCGGCCGCTGGTGCACGCGCTCGACATCGCCGACGCGTTCCTGCGCTGCCTGTCCGCGCGAAAAGACGTGATCGCCTGCCGCGCCTACAACGTCGGCGGCGAGGTCAACAACGTCACCGTCGCGCAGATCGCCGAGGAGGTGGTGGCCGCGGTCCCCGGCTCGTCGCTGCTGATCACCGGGGAGACCGGCGCTGACCCGCGGTCCTACCGGGTCGACTTCCGGCGGGCGCGCGCGGAACTGGGTTTCGAGGTGGCCTGGACGATCGCCGACGGGGCCGCCGAACTGTTCACCGCCTACACCGCACACCCGTTGCAGCGCAGCGATTTCGAGAAGACCTTCACCCGGTTGGCGCGGCTGCAGGAGCTGCGCGAGCGCGGCGCCGTCGACGACACCATGCGACGTGTCAGTGCAGCTGTGTGACCAGGTCGGCCCAGCTGCCCGCGGCGGCGTCGCGCGCGGAGACCACGCCCACCGGCAGCGGCCACGCGATCGCCAGATAGGGGTCGGCGTGGTGCACCGCGAGGTCCTCGGCGGGGTCGTGCGGGCGGTTGATGCGGTAGCACACGTCGGCGGTCCCGGTCAGCGCCTGGAAGCCGTGCAGGAAGCCGGGTGGTACGTACAGGTGCCGGAACTCGTTGTCGTCGAGCAGGAACGACTCCTGCATGCCGAACGTGGGGGACGATGGGCGGGCGTCGACCAGGACGTCGTGCACGGCGCCGTGCGCGCAACGCACCAGCTTGGCCTCGCCGCGGCCGCCGCGACCGTGCATCCCGCGGATCACGCCGCGCGACGACCGCGACTGCGAATCCTGCACGAAGCCGGCCGCCGTACCCGGCGCGCCCGACCAGTCGTCGAACACGTCGGCGTCGAACGTCCGGGTGAACAGTCCGCGAGCGTCGTGGTGGGGCTGCGGCACCAGCACCGCGACGCCGGACAGCCGGGCAGGTTCGATGCGCACAGGGCCATGCTGCCATGACCGGGAGTCGCTGCCGCGGCTGTGGCGAACGCACGCTGCGCCGTGTTCTCGACCTGGGGACCGTGCCCGCCGCCGACCACTTCCCGCCCGCGGACACCCCGGTCGGTGGCGACGAGGCGGCGCATCCACTGGCCATGGATCTGTGCCTGCTGTGCGGGCTCGCCCAGCTGGCCGACGACGACACGGTCACCGACGAGCCGCGCGGGGTGGAACCGCAGGCACTGCGCGATCAGGCGGCCCAGGCCGTCGCGCGGGTCGCGGCGGCCGGGTTGCTGACCGGGGCGACGGTCCGCGAGTTCGGCAGCCCGCACGGCGGCACCTGGGTGCCGCTGCTCACCGAGCGGGGCTTCACCCCGACCGACGGCCCGGCCGACGTCGTCCTCGACAGCTTCGGCATCATGCACGACCCCGATCAGCGCGCGGCGTTCGCGCAGCGGGCCACGGCGACCGCACCCGGCGGTGTGCTGCTGCTGCAGTACCACTCGCTGTCGGCGATCGTCGGGCAGGGACAGTGGAACGCGTTGCGCCACGGCCACTTCGCCTATTACTCGATGCCCGCGCTGATCGGTCTGCTGGCCGGCGCGGGGATGCGCGCGCTGACCGCGTGGACGTTCGACCTGTACGGCGGCACGGTGCTGGTGGCCGCCGTGCACGCCGCGAGCGGCGCAACCGAATCGGACGCGGTGGTGCAGCGCCTGTTGTCCGCGGACGCCGCATTGACGAATCCGGACACCGTCGGCGCCCTGCAACTGCGCGCCGACCGGCATGCGTTCGCGCTGCGCGAATGGCTCGAAGACCAGATGCTGGCCGGACGGCGGGTGTACGCCTACGGGGCGGCGTCGCGAGCGGTGGCGCTGTTCGCGCGCGCCGGGCTCAGCCGCGAGCACCTGGGCGCGGTGGCCGACGCGTCGGAGGCCAAGCACGGCAGGCGGATGCCGGGCACCGACATCCCGATCATCTCCCCGCAGGAGCTGGTCGGCGAGGATCCCGACGCCGTGGTGCTCACGCTGCCCGACCTGCTGCCCGAGGTGACCGCACAGCTGCCGGAGCTGGCCGGCCGATGGGTCAGCGATGACCGCTTCGCCGAGCCGCGGCCCGAGAGGAGTTGACGCACGATGTCATTCGACCGTTCAGCGGCCCTGCAGGACCGGCTGCACCAGCTGGTGCCCGGCGGTGCGCACACCTACGCCCGCGGTTCGGACCAGTATCCCGAGCACATGACACCGGTGCTGACGCGCGGCGCGGGCTGCCGCGTCTGGGACGCCGACGGCAACTCCTACGTCGAGTACGGCATGGGGCTGCGGTCGGTGACGCTGGGACACGGTTACCGGCCGGTGGTCGACGCGGTGTGCCGCACCATCGCCGACGGCGTGAACTTCAGCAGGCCCACAGTGCTCGAGGTGTCGGCTGCCGAGGCGTTCCTCGACCTGGTGCCCGGTGCCGACATGGTGAAATTCGCCAAGAACGGCTCCGACGCCACCACGGCGGCGGTCCGGTTGGCCCGTGCGGTCACCGGCCGGGTCAAGGTCGCGGTGTGCGGGCAGCCGTTCTTCTCCACCGACGACTGGTTCATCGGCACCACACCGATGAACACCGGCATCCCCACCGCCCATGTCGAGTCCACCGTGCGGTTCGGCTACAACGACCTCGAATCGGTGGCCGCGGCGCTGGCGGCCGGGGACGTCGCCTGCGTGATCCTCGAGGCGGCGACCGCCACCGCCGAACCGCAGCCCGGCTTCCTCGAAGGTGTGCGCGCGCTGTGCGACCGGCACGGCACGCTGCTGGTGTTCGACGAGATGATCACCGGGTTCCGCTGGGCGACGGGCGGTGCCCAGGCGGTGTACGGCGTCCGGCCGGACCTGTCGTGCTGGGGTAAGGCGATGGCCAACGGGTTCCCGCTCTCGGCGCTGGCCGGCCGGCGCGAGTACATGGAGCTGGGCGGTCTGCGCACCGAGGGCGACCGGGTGTTCCTGCTGTCCACCACGCACGGGCCCGAAACCGCCTCGCTCGCCGCCTATCTCGCGGTGGTCGAGGCGTACCGCACCGAGGATCCGGTGGGCCGGATGGAGGAGGCCGGCCGGCGGCTCGCCGCCGGGGTGAGCGCCGCGGCCGCAGAGTTCGGCCTCGCCGACCACCTGCAGGTGATCGGCCGCCCGTCGTGCCTGGTGTTCATCACCCGCGACGCCGGCGGTGCGCCGTCGCAGGCCTACCGCACGCTGTTCCTGCAGGAGCTGTTGCGCCGCGGCGTGCTCGGCCAGTCGTTCGTCACCTCCGCCGCGCACGGCGCCGCCGACATCGACCACACGGTCGCCGCGGTGCGCGGCGCACTGCCGGTGTACCGCCGGGCGATCGACGCCGGCTCCGTCGACGGGCTGCTCGAGGGCCGCCCGGTGGCGCCGGCGCTGCGCCGCACCGCCGCGCCGCGGTTCATCGCGCCGGTGGGCGCCGACGCCTGACGCGGCGCTAACCCGTTGTGCCGCCGAGAATCTCGAACACCTCGAACGTGTTCACCCCGGCCAGCACCGACGGGTCGCGGCGGCCGATCTCGAGCACCTCGGCCCGGTCGGCGGCGCGCAGCACACCCAGGCCCCACACGCCCTCCGGGTCGGCGACCGGACCGTAGACCACCACCTGGCCGCGCTCGAGCAGGTCGCGCCAGTAGTCCTGGTGCCCGGCCATCGCCTGCTGCTCGTCCGGGGTCATGGTCTGCGCGAAATCGGCCCGCGGCGGGACGAGCTTGAACAGGAACAGCGCTCGGGCGTCCGGCGCGGTCACTGCGCGGCCCGCGTCGCCGGATGCACCGCGATCAGCCCGAGGCCGCTGCGCCGCTTGCACATCGCCGCGAGCTCGGCGTAGGCCTTCTCGCCGAGCAGCTCGGTCAGCTCAGGGCCGTACGACTCGTAGACCGGCCGCGCGCCGACGTGCGCGGCCGGGTCGCCGGTGCAGTACCAGTGCAGGTCGGCGCCGCCCTCACCCCACCCGCGGCGGTCGTACTCGGTGATCCAGGTCTTGAGGATCTCGGTGCCGTCGGGCCGCGTCACCCACTCCTGGCTGCGGCGGATCGGCAGCTGCCAGCACACGTCCGGCTTCATCGTGAGCGGTTCGACGCCGATCTTGAGCGCCTTGCTGTGCAGTGCGCAGCCGATGCCCGCCTTGAAACCGGGCCGGTTGAGGAAGATGCACGCGCCCTTGTACTTGCGCGTCCGCAGGTTCGGCTTGTCGTCGTACTCGTCCATCTCCAGGTAGCCCTTCTTGCCCAGGCCCTTGTCGCGGAACTGCCAGTCGTCGTCGGTGAGCTGGCTGACCGCGTCGTCGAGGCGGGCGCGATCGTCGTCGTCGGACAGGAACGCCCCGTGCGAACAGCAACCGTCATCGGGCCTGCCCTCGACCGTGCCCTGACAGGCCGGCGTGCCGAACACGCACGTCCACCGCGACAGCAACCAGGTCATGTCCGCGGCGATCAGGTGCTCGGGATTGTCGGGGTCGAAGAACTCGACCCACTCCCGGGCGAAGTCCGGTTCGACCTCCCCGGGATGGTCGGGGTCGCGCTTGACGCCAGCGCGGAACGCCGTCTCAGTCACGGGAATCCACGCTACTCCGCGACGCACCCACCCCGCGGCTGATGGCGAAGGGGTGTCGGCGCGCGGCTGAGCAGGGGGGACGGGCTAGGTTGGAGGTGTGCGACTGGGTGTGCTCGACGTGGGCAGCAATACCGTCCACCTGCTGGTGGTCGATGCGCGGCGTGGCGGTCACCCGACCCCGATGAGTTCGACGAAGGCCTCGCTGCGGCTGGCCGAGGCGATCGACGACTCCGGCAAGCTGACCCGCAAGGGCGCCGACCGGTTGATCGACACCGTCGACGAATTCGCCAAGATCGCCGCGAGTTCGGGCTGCGCGGAGATGATGGCGTTCGCCACATCGGCGGTCCGCGACGCCACGAACTCCGAGGATGTGCTGGCCCGGGTGCTCGCCGAGACCGGCGTGCGGCTGCGGGTGCTCAGCGGTGTCAACGAATCCCGGCTGACGTTCCTGGCGGTCCGCCGCTGGTACGGCTGGAGTGCGGGCCGCATCATCAACATCGACATCGGCGGCGGCTCCCTGGAACTGTCCAGCGGCGTCGACGAGGAACCCGACGTCGCGCTGTCGCTCCCGCTGGGGGCGGGCCGGCTCACCCGCGAGTGGCTGCCCGACGACCCGCCGGGCCGGCGCCGGGTGGCGATGCTGCGCGACTGGCTGGCCACCGAACTGTCCGAGGCCAGCGCCGAGGTCCTCGACGCGGGCAGCCCGGACCTCACGGTCGCGACGTCGAAGACCTTCCGCAGCCTGGCCCGGCTGACCGGCGCGGCGCCGTCGGGTGCCGGACCGCGGGTGAAGCGGACCCTGACGGCCACCGGGTTGCGGCAGCTCATCGCGTTCATCTCTAGGATGACCGCGGCCGACCGAGCGGAATTGGAAGGGGTGAGTGCCGATCGCGCGCCGCAGATCGTGGCCGGGGCCCTGGTGGCCGAGGCCAGTATGCGGGCGCTCGGAATCGAGTCCGTGGACATCTGTCCGTGGGCGTTGCGGGAGGGATTGATTCTGCGCAAACTCGACAGTGAGGCCGACGGGAGTCCGTTCGTCGGCGGCGCGGACGATCTCACCGCGATGCAGACGCCCACGCGAGATGCTGGACGAGAGGTTCTCCGGCCGAAAGGCAGCACACGATGACAGAACCAGACAACAGCTCCAGCAACACCCGGCCCATCTCGGTGGCCGAGTTGCTCGCCAAGAACGGCACCATCGGCGCGCCGCCCGTCGGCGGCAGGCGCCGCAGGCGGCGCGGTAACAGCGACGCCGTGACCGTCGCCGAACTCACCGGTGAGATCCCCATCGTCACCGACCGCCCGCGCGACGCCCATGCCGACGACGAGACGGGCCGCATCCCGGTCAACGGTTCGGCCCCGACGGCGACCGCCGAGCCCGCCGCGGCCCCCGAGCCAGAGCACACCGACGCCCCCGACGAGGCCGTCGACACCGCCGAGGCGCCCGACACCGCCGACGCGGTGGCCGAGCCGCCCGCCGACAGCGCTGACACCGCCGAGGCGCCGGAGTCCGCCGAGGCCGAGCTCGCCGACGAGGCCGACCGCGCCGACGCCGCCGAGGCCGACTACGCCGCCCACCTCGAGGCGCGCGCGTCGGACCCCGAGCCGCTGGACTTCACGCCGGCCCCGCGCCGGCCGCGGGCACCGAAGGACGACGACGGTGACCGCGGCGCCGAGGAGATGAGCCCCGATCCGCTCCTCGACGACTCGGCCGACGAACTCGACGAGCCCGCGACGCTGGAGCGCTCCGACACCGACGACGACGAGCTGCCGTCCTATCTGCGCTCGACCGCCGGACCGCTGTTCGGCGGGCAGACCGTCGCCGACGACCTCGCCCGCCGCGGTGACACCACGGCCGACGACCTCGACACCGCCGATGCCGACGACCTCGACCGAGACCTCGACCCGGCCCTGGATGCGGATGCCGAGCGGGAGGACCGCGCGTCCGCCGCGGCCGACGGCCGCGGGTCGGCGTTCCTGCGCGGCGCGTGGATCGTCGGCCAGTGCGTGATCGCGGTCGCGTTCGGCGCGGGTCTGTTCATCGCCTTCGACCAGCTGTGGAAGTGGAACAACATCGTCGCGCTGGTGCTGTCGGTGTTGGTCATCCTCGGCCTGGTGGTCGGGGTGCGGGTGGTGCGCAAGACCGAGGACATCGGCAGCACGCTGATCGCCGTGGCCGTCGGGGCACTGGTCACCCTCGGGCCGCTGGCGCTGTTGCAGTCGGGCTAGCCGCCCGGTGCGCCCCGCCATCAAGGTCGGTCTGTCGACGGCCTCGGTCTATCCGCTGAGGACCGAGGCCGCTTTCGAGTACGCCGCCCGCCTCGGCTACGACGGGGTCGAGCTGATGGTGTGGGCCGAGGCGGTCAGCCAGGACGTCGATGCGGTGGCCAAGCTGTCCGAGCGCTACGGGGTGCCGGTGCTGTCCGTGCACGCGCCGTGCCTGCTGATCTCGCAGCGGGTCTGGGGTGCCAACCCGATCACCAAACTCGACCGCAGCGTCCGGGCGGCCGAACAGCTGGGCGCGCAGACCGTCGTCGTGCACCCGCCGTTCCGGTGGCAGCGGCGCTACGCCGAGGGCTTCACCGAACAGGTCGCCGAACTCGAGGCCGGCAGCGACGTGCTGGTCGCGGTCGAGAACATGTTCCCGTTCCGCGCGGACCGGTTCTTCGGCGCCGGGCAGACCTCGATCGAGCGGATGCGCAAACGCGGGGGCCGGCCCGGGCCGGGCATCTCGGCGTTCGCGCCGTCGTATGACCCGCTGGACGGCAACCACGCGCACTACACGCTGGATCTGTCCCATACCGCGACCGCGGGCACCGATGCGCTCGACATGGCGCGGCGGATGGGAGACGGCCTGGTGCACCTGCACCTGTGCGACGGCAGCGGCGCGTCGGCCGACGAGCACCTGGTGCCGGGCCGCGGCACCCAGCCGACCGTCGAGGTGTGCGAGATGCTGGCTGCGAGCGACTTCGCCGGCCATGTGATCCTCGAGGTGACCACGTCGGGCGCCCGCACGGCCGGCGAACGCGAGGCGCTGCTGCGCGAGTCGCTGCAGTTCGCCCGCGCGCACCTGCTGCGCTGAGACGCGCCGAGGACACGAAGGAGTCCCATGTCCGGATCGATCCTGTTCACCGACGCGATGGCGCTCGAAGCCCGCGGTGACGGCGTCTACGCCGGGGTGCTCAACGAGCACTGGACCATCGGGCCGAAAGTGCACGGCGGGGCGATGCTCGCGCTGTGCGCGAACGCGGCCCGCACCGAACACGGCGGCTCGGGAGATCCGCACAGCGGTGTCGAGCCCATCGCGATCTCGGGCAACTTCCTGTGGGCGCCGGACCCGGGACCCATGGAGGTCGTCACCACGGTGCGCAAACGGGGCCGCCGGGTCAGCCTGATCGACGTGGAGCTCAACCAGGGCGACCGGACAGCCGTGCGGGTCGCGGTGACGCTCGCCGAACCCGAGCACGAGGCGCCGCCGCTGCTGTCGGCCAACCCCGTGGTGCCGCTGATGACGCCGGAGCCGCCGCCGGGGCTGGAGCCGATCGGGCCGGGGCATCACATGGCCGACATCGTCCACCTCGCCCACGGGTGTGACATTCGTCCCTCGCTGACCACGATGCGGCCGCGCTCCGACGGCGGTCCACCGGTGATCGAGTACTGGGTGCGGCCCCGCGGCGCCGCGCCGGACGTCCTCTTCGCCCTCCTGTGCGGCGATGTGTCGGCTCCGGTGACGTTCGGGGTGAACCGGTTCGGCTGGGCGCCCACCGTGCAGCTGACGGCCTATCTGCGGGCCCGTCCGGCCGACGGCTGGCTGCGGGTCATCTGCACCACCACCCAGATCGGCCAGCAGTGGTTCGACGAGGACCACGTCGTCGTCGACTGCGAGGGCCGCATCGTCGTGCAGAGCCGCCAGCTGGCGATGGTGCCCCCGGCCGGGTGAGCCCGGCGCCGCGCCGGATGAGTCGGCCCGGGCCGGACGTGCCATGCTTTGGCCCATGGCCAGAATCGCGATCATCGGTGGCGGAAGTATGGGTGAGGCACTGCTGTCCGGGCTGCTCCGGGCAGGCAGGCAGGTCAAGGATCTGGTGGTCGCCGAGAAGCACCCGGAGCGCGCGAAATTCCTCGCCGACAAGCACTCCGTGCTGGTCACCTCGGTGGTGGAGGCCACCGACAACGCCGACTTCGTCATCGTCGCGGTGAAGCCCGCCGACGTCGAGCACGTCATCGACGACATCGCCGAGGCCGCCGCCAACGCCGAGACCGACACCGCCGAACAGGTCTTCGTCACCGTCGCGGCCGGCGTCACCACCGCCTACTACGAGAACAAGCTGCCCGCGGGTGCTCCGGTGGTGCGCGCGATGCCCAACGCCCCCGTGGTGGTGGGCGGCGGCGTCAGCGCACTGGCCCCGGGCCGGTTCGCGACGCCCGAGCACCTCAAGCAGGTCTCGGCGATCTTCGACGCGGTCGGCGGGGTGCTGACGGTGCCGGAGAACCAGCTCGACGCCGTCACCGCGGTCTCGGGGTCCGGGCCGGCGTACTTCTTCCTGATGGTCGAGGCGTTGGTCGACGCGGCCGTCGCCAACGGGCTGTCCCGGTCGGTGGCCACCGATCTGGTGGTGCAGACGATGGCCGGCTCCGCGGCGATGTTGCTGGAGCGGCTCGACGAGGCCCAGCCGGCCGGCGATGCGGCGATGGGCACCGCAATGGACACCACCGCCGCACAGTTGCGCGCTACGGTTACCTCACCGGCCGGCACCACCGCGGCTGGTCTGCGCGAACTCGAGCGGGGTGGTCTGCGGGCGGCGGTGGCCAACGCCGTCGAGGCCGCGAAAAGCCGCTCTGAGCAGCTCGGAATTACATCCGAGTAGTTCGCCGATTTCGGACTGATTAGCCCACACCCGTCGCAGTAACCCCACCTGCCACGCTATTCTCCTCGTGTATGCACGGGTCGGTGCCAGCGGTGGGGAAGCCGCTGGGACTGCCCGGGCCTGATGGATTGGGTTGCGATGACGTCTATGAACGGGCCATCGGCACGTGATTCGGCTGGCGGTAAGCGGGACAGTGGCGCTTCCGACGGCCAACAGCCTCGAGCTCAATTCCTCACGGTCGCCGAAGTGGCGAGCCTGATGAGGGTCAGCAAGATGACGGTCTACCGACTGGTGCACAACGGCGAACTGCCCGCCGTGCGGGTGGGCCGCTCGTTCCGGGTGCACGCCAAAGCCGTTCACGACATGCTGGAGAGCTCGTACTTCGACGCCGGCTGAGACGGCGTCACCGGATGGACGTTTTCGCTTCACGTTCCTGCCTTGGGTAAGGTGTCCGGGTTAGACGTCACACCCGGGAACCGGGTACGGCTCGAGTCCCACCCGGGACGGACACAGGGAAACGTAGGTAGCGGAGTTCATGGGTTCAGTCATCAAGAAGCGGCGTAAGCGCATGTCGAAGAAGAAGCACCGCAAACTGCTTCGTCGGACGCGGGTGCAGCGCAGAAAACTCGGTAAGTAACCCCCAGCTGCTCGGCGGGTGGCTGACAGCCGCGAGCATTAGGCTGACGTGGTGGACTCGAGCGCCTCTGGTGACGCCGTCCAGCATCCGAAGGTGGTGCTGGTCACCGGTGCGTGCCGGTTCCTCGGCGGGTACCTGACCGCCCGGCTGGCGCAGAACCCGTCGATCGAGCAGGTGATCGCGGTCGACGCGGTCGCGCCGAGCAAGGATCTGCTGCGCCGGATGGGACGGGCGGAGTTCGTCCGCGCCGACATCCGGAATCCGTTCATCGCGAAGGTGATTCGCAACGGCGGTGTCGACACCGTGGTGCACGCCGCCGCGGCGTCGTACGCGCCGCGGGCCGGCGGCCGGGCGACGTTGAAGGAGATCAACGTCATGGGGGCCATCCAGCTGTTCGCCGCGTGCCAGAAGGCGCCATCGGTGCGCCGGGTGGTGCTCAAGTCGACGTCGGAGGTGTACGGGTCCAGCCCGCACGATCCGGTGATGTTCACCGAGGACTCCGACGCCCGCAGGCCACCGGGGGAGGGCTTCGCCCGCGACAGCATCGACATCGAGGGTTACGCCCGCGGTCTCGGTCGGCGCAGGCCCGACATCGCGGTCACCATCCTGCGGCTGGCCAACATGATCGGCCCGGCGATGGACACCGCGCTGTCGCGCTACCTGGCCGGGCCGGTGGTCCCCACGGTGCTGGGACGCGATCCGCGGCTGCAGCTGCTGCACGAACAGGACGCGCTGGGGGCGCTGGAGCGGGCGACCGTCGCCGGCAAGGCGGGCACGTTTAACATCGGCGGTGCGGGGATCATCTTGATGAGTCAGGCGATCCGGCGCTCCGGGCGGATCGCGCTGCCGGTGCCGCGATCGGCGCTCTCGGCGGTGGATTCGCTGCGGCGCGCCACCCGGTACACAGAGCTCGACCGCGAGCAGCTGAACTACCTGAGCTACGGCCGGGTGATGGACACGGCGCGGATGCGTGACGTGCTCGGTTATAGCCCAAAGTGGTCCACTACGGAGGCTTTTGACGATTACGTGCGCGGTCGTGGACTGACGCCGATCGTTGATCCAGGATGGGTACGCTCGCTGGAGGGTCGCGCGGTCGCGGCTGCCCAGCGGTGGGGACGTTAGAGACAACTGACGATCGGTGGGGTGAGAGTTCGTGTCGGGTGAGTCCAAAGCCAAAGTGATTCCGCTGCATGGGAATTCGGGGCGTAACGCCGCAGCGCGGCGGGCGGCCCAACGCTCGGACAGCGCGCGGCGGCACCCGTCCCTGCTGTCGGATCCCGGCGGCCGCGCCTCCGCCGAGCAGATCGCCGCGGTGGTGCGCGAGATCGACCAGCGCCGCGGCGGCCCGGCCGGTGCGCCGCCGGTCGAGGAGACGCCCACCGAACTCGCCAGGCGCATCGCCGCCGTGGCCGAATTCGTCCGCGCGCGGATGTCGGGCGACTACACCGTCGACGAGTTCGGCTTCGACCCGCACCTCAACAACGCGGTGTTCCTCCCGATGCTGCGGGTGCTGTTCAATTCCTGGTTCCGGGTCGAGGTCAGCGGTATTGAAAACCTCCCCGCCGAGGGGGCGGCGCTGGTGGTGGCCAACCACGCCGGCGTGCTGCCGTTCGACGGGCTGATGACATCGGTGGCGGTCAAGGACAAGCATCCGGCGCACCGCGACCTGCGGCTGCTGGCCGCCGACCTGGTGTTCGACATGCCGATGGTCGGGCAGGCCGCCCGCAAGGCCGGCCACACCATGGCCTGCACCTCCGATGCGCACCGGCTGCTGGCCGCCGGCGAGCTCACCGCGGTGTTCCCGGAGGGCTACAAGGGGCTGGGCAAGCCGTTCAAGGACCGCTACAAGCTGCAGCGGTTCGGCCGGGGCGGGTTCGTCTCCGCGGCCCTGCGCAGCAAGGCCCCGATCGTGCCGTGCTCGATCGTCGGGTCGGAGGAGATCTATCCGATGCTGGCCGACGTCAAGCTCGTCGCGCGGTTGCTCGGGCTGCCGTACTTCCCGGTGACGCCGCTGTTCCCGCTGGCCGGCCCACTGGGGGTGGTGCCGCTGCCGTCGAAGTGGCACATCCAGTTCGGGGCGCCGATCCCCACCGAGGAGTACGACGAGACCGCGGCCGACGACCCGATGGTGACGTTCGAACTCACCGACCAGGTGCGCGAGACCATCCAGCAGACGCTCTACCAGTTGCTGGCCGGCCGGCGGAACATGTTCTTCGGCTGACGCCGGACCGCCGCGCTACTTCTGTCCGGCGACCATCCGCGCGATCGCCTCGTCGCGGCGCGCCTTGATGGTGGCGCTGATCTCGTCGGCCTCGTTCTCGTGCGCGGCCTCGCCGATCACGGTCACGACGCTGGTCAGCACGGGTTCGCCGTGCTCGTCGCTGACCTCGCCGCGGATCTCGGTGACGACGGTGCCGTGCGCCTCGATCACCGAGTCCAGGTAGGAGTCGAAGAACAGCTTGTCCCCGGCCAGGACCGGGCGGTGAAACGTGATCTTCTGGTCGCGGTGCAGGACCCGCTCCATGTTGATCGGCACATCGAACTGATTGAAGATCTCCATCTGCACCTTGCGGCCGGCGACGGCCAGGAACGTCAGCGACGCGATCAGCACGTCGTGGCCGGACTCCTTCGCGCCTTCCTCGGTGTGGTGGGCGGGATGGTCGTCCTTGACGGCCCGCGCGAACTCGCGGATCTTCTCCCGGTCGACCTGGAAGTAGTCGGGATACCGGTAGTGGGTCCCGATGATGTCTTCGGCGATGGCCATGACTGCGCTCACTCCCCGCGTCGGCGTGCTTGGCGGCGCGAGCCTATCAGCGCGCCGCTCAGCGCCCGTCCTGCCGGCGCGACACCACCGCCGCCAACGCCCCGCCCAGCGCGCCCAGCGCCACCGCGGACGGCACCCCGATACGGGCCGCCTTGCGCGCGGTGCGGAAGTCGCGGATCTCCCACCCGCGTTCCCGGGCGACGCTGCGCAGCGCGGCGTCGGGGTTGATCGCCACCGCCGTCCCGACCAGCGACAGCATCGGCACGTCGTTGAAGCTGTCCGAATAGGCGGTGCAGCGGCGCAGGTTCAACCCCTCGCGGATGGCCAGCGACCGCACCGCGTGCGCCTTGCCGGTGCCGTGCAGGATGTCGCCGACCAGCCGGCCGGTGAAAATGCCGTCCACGGATTCGGCGACGGTGCCCAGCGCCCCGGTCAGACCCATCCGGCGGGCGATCGTGTTCGCCAGCTCGAACGGGGTGGCCGTCACCAGCCACACCTGCTGGCCGGCGTCGAGGTGCATCTGGGCCAGCGCGCGGGTGCCCGGCCAGATCTTGTCGGCGATGATCTCGTCGTAGATCTCCTCGCCGAGCGCCGCCAGATCCGCCGTCGAGCGGCCCTCGATGAACGACAGCGCCTTGGTCCGGCCTGCCGCCACGTCGTCGCTGTTCTCCCGGCCGGTGAGCTGGAACTTCGCCTGGGCGTACACGAAACCCAGCACGTCGCCATAGGTGAAGTACTTACGGGCGGCCAGCCCGCGGGCGAAGTGCACCAGCGAGGAGCCGTGCACCAGCGTGTTGTCCACGTCGAAGAACGCGGCGGCGGTCAGGTCGGGCGGCGGCGCCTGCGGGGCAGGCGTGGGCTCCTGCTCCAGCTCGGTGACGGCGACCTCGGCGCTGGCATCGCCGGCGACCTGCTGCCGCTCGGCGTGCGTACCCCCGGTTTCGGACACGGCCTAACCCTAAGACACCCACCCGCCATAATGGCGGCGTGGATCACGACGGGCCGGGGCGGGCGACGGGACGTTCGGTCGAGTTGCTGACGCGGGCCGGGTGCAGCCTGTGCGACCGCGCGGCCCAGCAGCTGGCCGCACTGGCCGGCGACTGGGGCTTCACGCTGGCGGTCACCGACGTCGACGCCGCGGCCGCCGCCGGGCACAGCGCGCTGCGCGTCGAATACGGTGACCGGCTGCCGGTGGTGCTGCTCGACGGCGCCGAGCACAGCTACTGGGAGGTCGACGAGCCGCGGCTGGTGGCCGACCTGGCGCGATGACCGGCCACGACCGTGACCAATCTGACCAAGTGAAATTTGGTCGCCACGCTCGTGAACGATTACCGTGGATGACGTGGTGATGAAGCCATGAGCGTGCTTTTGTTCGGGGTTTCGCACCGCAGCGCCCCGGTGTCGGTGCTCGAGCAGTTGAGCACCGACGAGTCCGACCAGGCCAAGATCGTCGACCGCGTGCTGCAGTCCTCCCTGGTGACCGAGGCCATGGTGCTGTCCACGTGCAACCGGGTCGAGGTCTACGCGGTCGTCGAGGCCTTCCACGGCGGCCTGTCCGTAATCGGTCAGGTGCTCGCCGAACACTGCGGCATGTCGCTGAACGATCTGACGAAGTACGCCTACGTGCGCTACGCCGAGGCGGCCGTCGAGCATCTGTTCGCCGTCGCCAGCGGTCTGGATTCCGCCGTCATCGGCGAACAGCAGGTGCTCGGCCAGGTGCGCCGCGCGTACGCGTCGGCCGAAGCCAACCGCACCGTCGGTCGCACCCTGCACGAACTGTCGCAGCGGGCGCTGTCGGTCGGCAAACGGGTGCACTCGGAGACCGACATCGACGCCGCGGGCGCCTCGGTGGTCTCGGTGGCGCTCGGCATCGCCGAGAACCGACTGGGGTCGCTGGCCGGCCGGTCGGCCGTCGTCATCGGCGCCGGGTCGATGGGCGCACTGTCGGCCAAGCATCTGCTGCGCGCGGGCGTCGAGCGGGTGCACGTGGTGAACCGGTCGCTGCCCCGTGCCCGCCGGCTCGCCGCGAACCTCACCGAACAGGGCGTCAGCGCCTTCGCCCACACCCTCGACGACATCGCCCACGCCCTGGCCGACGCCGATGTGGTGATCTCCTCCACCGGCGCGGTGCGTCCGGTGGTCACGCTGGCCGACGCGCACCGCGGGCTGGCCGGTCGCCCCGAACACCGCGAGCTGGTGATCTGCGATCTGGGCATGCCGCGCGACGTCGACCCGGCGATCACCGGACTGCCCGGCGTCCACGTCATCGACATGGACCGCATCCTGCGTGAGCCCTCGGCGCGCGCCGCGGCCACCGACGCCGACGCCGCCCGCGGCATCGTCGCCGCCGAGGTTGCCGAGTACCTGGCCGGCCAGCGGATGGCCGAGGTCACCCCGACCGTCACCGCGCTGCGGCAGCGGGCCGCCGACGTGGTCGAGGCGGAGTTGCTGCGCCTGGACAACCGGTTGCCCGGCCTGGAGGCCGCGCACCGCGACGAGGTCGCCAAGACGGTGCGCCGCGTCGTCGACAAACTCCTGCACGCCCCCACGGTGCGGGTCAAACAGCTGGCCGGCGCGCCGGGCGGGGACACCTACGCCGAGGCGCTGCGCGAACTGTTCGAACTCGACCAGCACGCGGTCGACGCCGTCGCCGGAGGCGGCGAATTGGGCACCGTCGCGGGCGGCGAACTGCCGCTCGCCGTCCCAGAACTCGACAAGTCCGAGTAACGCTTGACCACATCACCGATCCGGATCGGCACCCGGGGCAGCCTGCTGGCGACCACTCAGGCCGGCACGATCCGGGACGCCCTGATCGCCCGCGGCCACGCCGCGGAACTCGTCATCATCTCCACCGAGGGTGACCGCAACCAGGGCCCGATCGCCGACATCGGCATCGGCGTGTTCACCGCGGCGATCCGCGAAGCGCTCGTCGACGGCCGCGCCGACGTGGCCGTGCACTCGTACAAGGATTTGCCCACCGCGCCGGACCCGCGATTCGCCATCGCGGCCATCCCACCGCGCGAGGACCCGCGTGACGCCCTGGTGGCGCGCGACGGTCTGGTGCTCGGCGAATTGCCGGCCGGCTCGGTCGTCGGCACGTCGAGCCCGCGGCGGGCGGCACAGCTTAGAGCACTGGGTCTCGGTTTGGAAATCCGCCCCCTAAGAGGCAACCTAGATACCAGGTTGAACAGGGTCGGCAGCGGTGAACTCGACGCCATCGTGGTCGCCCGGGCGGGCCTGGCCCGCATCGGACGACTCGCTGATGTCACCGAGGCTCTCGAGCCGGTGCAGATGTTGCCAGCGCCGGCTCAGGGCGCCCTCGCGGTGGAATGCCGCGCAGGCGACACCGAGCTGGTCGCGCTCCTGGCGGCGTTGGACGACGCCGACACGCGCGCGGCCGTCACCGCTGAACGGGTCCTGCTCGCCGAACTGGAGGCGGGTTGCTCCGCACCGGTGGGCGCGATCGCCGAGGTGGTCGAGTCTATCGATGAGGACGGCCGCGTCTTCGAAGAGGTGTCGTTACGCGCCTGCGTGGCGGCACTGGACGGATCCGACGTGATCCGTGCGTCCGGCGTCGGAACTCCCGAGCGGGCCGCAGACCTGGGGGTCTCGGTGGCCGCGGAGTTGTTCGAGCTGGGGGCACGCGAACTCATCGCGGATCACCACTGAGCTGTAGAGCGGAAGTGAGCGACAGATGACTCGGCAGGAGAGCGGGCGCGGACGCAAGTTGAAGCCCGGCCGCATCACCTTCGTCGGATCCGGGCCGGGCGACCCCGGCCTGCTGACCACGCGGGCGCACAGCGTGCTCGCCAACGCCGCGCTGGTCTTCACCGACCCGGACGTGCCGGAGGCCGTGCTGTCGCTGGTGGGGGCGCACCTGCCGCCGCCGTCGGGACCCGAGCCGGCCGCACCGTCCGACGGGGACGATCAGGCGGCACCGACCATCCCGGGCGGCCCGGACATCCGGCCCGCGCTGGGTGACCCCGCCGAGGTGGCCAAGACGCTGGTCGCCGAGGCCAAGCACGGTGTCGACGTGGTCCGGCTGGTGGCCGGTGACCCGCTGTCGGTCGACGCGGTCATCACCGAGGTCAACGCGCTGGCCAAGGCGCACGCCAACTTCGAGATCGTGCCGGGGCTGCCGGACACCACCGCCGTGCCGACCTACGCCGGCCTGCCGCTGGGGTCCACCCACACCGTCGCCGACGTGCGCGGTGACGTCGACTGGGCCGCGATCGCCGCGGCGCCCGGCCCGCTGATCCTGCACGCCACCGCCTCGCATCTGCCCGATGCGGCCCGCACGCTGATCGAGTACGGCATCGACGAGTCCACCCCTGCGGTCGTGACCGCCAGCGGCACCACCTGCCAGCAGCGGTCGGTGGAGTCGACGCTGTCCGGCCTGATCGACAAGGCCGTGCTGACCGCGCCGGATCCGACCGGTGCGCCGGCGTCGCCGCTGACCGGTCCGCTGGTGGTGACCGTCGGCAAGACCGTCACCAACCGCGCCAAGCTGAACTGGTGGGAGAGCCGCGCCCTGTACGGCTGGACCGTGCTGGTGCCGCGCACCAAGGACCAGGCCGGGGAGATGAGCGACAAGCTCGTCGGCCACGGCGCGCTGCCCATCGAGGTGCCCACGATCGCCGTCGAACCGCCGCGCAGCCCCGCGCAGATGGAGCGCGCGGTCAAGGGTCTGGTGGACGGCCGCTTCCAGTGGGTGGTGTTCACCTCCACCAACGCGGTGCGCGCGGTGTGGGAGAAGTTCAACGAGTTCGGTCTCGACGCCCGCGCGTTCTCCGGCGTCAAGATCGCCTGCGTGGGTCAGGCCACGGCCGAAAAGGTCCGCGCCTTCGGGATCAACCCGGAGCTGGTGCCGACCGGCGAGCAGAGCTCGCTCGGCCTGCTCGACGAGTTCCCGCCGTACGACGACATCTTCGACCCGGTCAACCGGGTGCTGCTGCCGCGCGCCGACATCGCCACCGAGACGCTGGCCGAGGGCCTGCGCGAACGCGGCTGGGAGATCGAGGACGTCACCGCCTACCGGACGGTGCGTGCGGCACCGCCGCCGGCCGCCACCCGCGAGATGATCAAGACCGGCGGTTTCGACGCGGTCTGCTTCACCTCGAGCTCGACGGTGCGCAACCTGGTCGGTATCGCCGGTAAGCCGCACGCCCGCACGATCGTCGCCTGCATCGGGCCCAAGACGGCCGAGACGGCCGCCGAGTTCGGGCTGCGCGTCGACGTGCAGCCCGAGGTGGCCGCGGTCGGTCCGCTGGTCGAGGCGCTCGCCGAGCACGCGGCGCGGCTGCGCGCCGAGGGCGCCCTGCCGCCGCCGCGGAAGAAGAGCCGCCGCCGCTAGAGTCGCGGTCGTGTCTTTTCCGCGTCATCGACCCCGACGTCTGCGCTCCACCCCGGCCATGCGCCGCCTGGTGGCGCAGACGACGGTCGAACCCCGGCACCTCGTCCTGCCGATGTTCGTCGCCGACGGCATCGACGCCCCGCGCGAGATCGCGTCGATGCCCGGCGTGTTCCAGCACACCCGCGACTCGCTGCGCCGCGCCGCCGCCGATGCGGTCGCCGCGGGCGTCGGCGGGCTGATGCTGTTCGGGGTGCCGCGCGCCGAGGACAAGGATCCGACCGGTGCGGTCGGCGTCGCCGAGGACGGGGTGCTCAACGTGGCGCTGCGCGACCTGGCCGCCGATCTGGGCGATGCCACCGTGCTGATGGCCGACACGTGCCTCGACGAGTTCACCGACCACGGCCACTGCGGCATCGTCGACGAGCGCGGCCGCGTCGACAACGACCTGACCAACCGGCGCTACGTGGAATTCGCGGTGGCTCAGGCGAAGTCGGGGGCGCAGGTGGTCGGGCCGAGCGGGATGATGGACGGCCAGGTGGCCGCCATCCGCGACGGTCTGGACGAGGCCGGGTTCACCGACACCGCGATCCTGGCCTACGCCGCCAAGTTCGCCTCCGGCTTCTACGGACCGTTCCGCGACGCCGTGGCGTCCAGCCTGGAGGGCGACCGGCGCACCTACCAGCAGGAGCCCGGCAACGCGCGCGAGGCGCTGCACGAGGTGGCGCTGGACCTCGACGAGGGCGCCGACATGGTGATGGTGAAACCGGCGATGGGATACCTGGACGTGGTGGCTGCGGCCGCCGACATCTCCCCGGTACCGGTAGCGGCCTACCAGGTCTCCGGGGAGTACTCGATGATCAGCGCCGCCGCCGAGAAGGGCTGGATCGACGGGCCGACCGTCGCGCTGGAGGCCATCACCGGGATCCGGCGGGCCGGCGCGGACATCGTGCTCACGTACTGGGCGGCGGACGTGGCCGGATGGCTCGCATGACCGACCCCGCCACCCGCACCCCCGACTCACCGGTCCGGCCGCCCGATGTGGAGACCGGGTTCTGGTTGTGGACCGGGGCGCTGCCGCTGCTGGTGATCGGCTACCTGATCGACAACCTGATGGCGCCCGTGCAGACCGCGTCGCTGGTCCTCAAGGGCATGGCGGTGATCTTCGTCGTCGTGGTCGCGGCCATCGTGCTGACGTTCTTGATCCTGATGCGGCAGGGCTACCGCTGGACCCGCACGGTGCTCACCGCGGGCGGTTTCGGGTCGGTCGCCTACACCGTCACAAATCTGTTCACCGTCGAGCGCGAGTCGGCGGTGGCGGCCTTCGGGTACGCGGTCACCGCGATCGTCGGGACGGTGTTGATCGCGGGTGGCATCTTCCTGCTGCACCGCAAAGACGCCAACGCGTTCTTCACCCGGTGAGGACGCTAGGCTGACCCGACCATGACCGCTTCGCCCACTCCGTCGCGGCCGCGCGTCGTCGAGATCGCGTTCTGGGTTCTGATCACCGGCGCCGTGTTGCTCATCGTCGGCGGCCTGATCGCCGCCACCGTGAGTTTCGAGACTGCCCGGTCGGCCATCGACCCGGCCGAGGTGTCCAACGAACAGCTGAGCAACTACCTGACCGTCTACCGCGGGATGGGCATCGGCGCGGTGCTGGCCGGGGGCGGGCTGGCGTTCACCGCCGGGCGGTCCCGTCGCGGCGACGCGAAATTCCGGCGCGCGACGGTGGGGCTGTCCCTGGCCATCGCGGTGGTGCTGCTGCTCTTGGTCGCCGGCGCCGGCGTCGGTCAACCGGTGACGCTGCTGTCGCTGCTCCCGATCGCGATCGGCACGGTGCTGCTGACCCGGCCCGCCGCCGCGGCGTATTTCGGTCGGGACGGCGGCCGGTGACGGCGGCCGGCCGGCCGGCCGAGCGACTCTTCTACGAACAGGGCGCCAGTTGGCTGTGGCTTCTGGCCGGCCCGGCCGCGGGCGGGGCGATGGCGCTGATCCAGCTGTCGGCCGGGTACGGCCTGCAGCCGCTGGTGCCGACGCTGTTCGTGGTGCTGGTGTCGGGATTTCTGGCCGTGCAGGTCAAGGCCGCACGCATCCACACCTCCGTCGAACTGACCCGCGAAACGCTGCGCCAGGGCGCCGAGGTGACCCGGGTGGACGAGATCGTGTCGGTCTACCCGCCGGCGACGCGCGAGGAGACGCAGAAATGGCAGTCGGCCAGGGCGCTCGGCGAACTGACCGGCATCCCGCGCGGCCGCACCGGCATCGGGCTCAAACTGTCCGGCGGCCGCACCGCCCAGGCCTGGGCCCGACGCCACGGCGAACTGCGCGAACACCTGGTGCGGCTGCTCGAGGACCGCGCCGCGTGACCGGCCGCCGCCGCGCGATCGCCGAACTCGTGGTGGCCGCGGCCGCCGCGGTCGGCTGCGTGCTGAGCTGGCTGGCCGCGCGGCGCACGGTCGTCGCGCCGTCGATCGCGCCGGGGGAGCCCGAGACCTCGGTGCTGGTGTTGTCGGCGCCGCTGCTCGTGCTCGCGCTGCTGCTGGCCACCGCGGCCGGTGTGCTCGCCGTCCTCGGCGTCGCGCGGCTGCGGCGTGGCTGACTGGCATCCGGTCACGTCCGGGGAGTCCGGTGCGCGCGTCTACCGCAGTGCGGACGCCACCGTGTTCCGCAAAGTCGTCGAGATCGATCGGGCGGCGGCGCTTGCCGACGAACGCGACCGCATTCGGTGGGCGTGCGCGCACGGCGTGCCCGGCCCCGTCGTCCTCGACTGGCGCACCGACTCCACGACCGCGGAACTGGTCACCAGCGCCGTGGCGGGCGTGCCGGCGGACCGCCTCACCCGACAGGCATTCGCGGACGCGTGGCCGGCGATCGTCGACGCCGTGCGGGACCTGCACGCGCTGCCCGTGACCGACTGTCCGCACCGGCGCGACGTGGCCACGATGCTGACCACGGCACGTGACGTCGTCGCCCGCGATGCGGTCGATCCCGACTTCCTGCCCGATGAGGACCGCGGTGTCCCCCCGGCGGCCCTGCTGGCCCGCGTCGAGGCGCAGGCCGCGCTACGGCGACGGCAGGAGGAGGGCGATCTCGTCGTCTGCCACGGCGATCTGTGCCTGCCGAACATCGTGGTCGATGGCACGGCGATCGGCTTCGTCGACCTCGGCCGGCTCGGCGGCGCGGATCGGCACGCCGACCTGTCTCTGCTCCTCGAGAGCACCGCCCAGACCTTTCCGGGATTCGAGAGCCATGAGGCGCTCGTCGACCGGTACCCGTGGCCTGTCGACGACGACCGGCTGCGCTTCTACCTGTGGCTCGACCCGCTGACGTGGTGACGCTGGTCACATCCCTGTTGGTACAAAGTTCGAAATTTGTCACACTGTTGCACATGACCGAACTCGCGGAGGACAACACCGAGGTCGACGCGCTGCCGCTGGGCCCGCAATCGCTGGTCTGGCGGTACTTCGGCGACAACCGCATGTACCTGATCGGCCCGCGGCCGGCAGTGCTGCAGAACATGCTCGCCGAACTCGGGCAGGGCGTCCTGGACCACTCGGTGTTCTTCTCCGACACGGCGGCGCGGGTGAAGCGGTCGCTGCCCCCGATCTTCATGACCGTCTACGGCTCCGACGACGCGAACGAGGGGCTCAACGTCCGCGACTTCCACACCGACATCAAGGGCACGATGCCGGACGGCGCCCGTTACCACGCGCTGGATCCGGAGACCTACTTCTGGGCGCACGCGACGTTCGTCGAGCAGGTGCTGTACTTCGCCGACACCTTCGTCAAACGGCTCACCCGCGCCGAGAAGGAGCAGATCTACCTCGAGTCCAAGACCTGGTACCGCCGCTACGGGGTGAGTGACCGTCCGATGCCCGCCACCTATGCCGACTTCGAGCGCTACTGGGAGCGGATGCTCGACGAGATCGTCGTCGCGCACCCCACCGCCAAGTACGGCGTCGGCTACGTGACCAAGGGCTTCCCGTGTCCGAAGGGCGTGCACCCCACGGTGTGGCGCATCGTGTCGGTGGCGTTCAACCCGCTCGCGGCGTTCCTCACCACCGGTGGTCTGCCGCCGCAGGCCCGGCGCCTGCTCGGTCTGCCCTGGAGCGACCGCCAGGAGCGGCGCTATCAGCAGTTCGCGGCGCTGTGGCGGTCGCGGCCGGTGAACTGGCTGTGGGATCGGTTGCCGATGAGCGTGCGCTACAACACGTACGCGCAGCGGGGGTACGCGCACAGTGCCGGCGTCTGACCGGGCGCTGCAGGCGATCCTCGACGCGGCCGTCGTCGAGTTCGAACGGCACGGCTTCCGCAAGGTGGCACTCGACGACGTCGCCCGGCGCGCCGGCGTCAGCCGCACCACCATCTACCGGCGCTTCGCCAACCGCGACGATCTGGTGGCCGCGGTGGTGGAACGGGAGAACGCGGCGCTGTTCGACGAGATCGCCCGGGAACTGAGACAGGCGGGGCCGCAAGCCAACTACTACGTCGAGGCGTTCACCGTGGCGATCTTGAAGTTCCGTGGGCACCGGGTGCTCAACGGGATGCTGGCCGAGGATCCCGGGTTCGTGCTGGCGCTGGCCCATCAGCACTGGGGCGCGGCGATCGTGCGGATGGCCGACGCGTTGCGCGTCATCTTTCCGGCGGGGTTCGCCGAGCGGATCGGCCCGCAGGCGGTCAACGACCTCGCCGAGACGATCCTGCGCTACGCCGCGAACGTGTTGTTGCTGCCGAGCGTCGAGCCGCTGCAGACCCCCGACGACCTTCGCGCCTTCGCCCGCAGGCACTTCCTGCCCAGCCTGCCCGCCGCGCTGAGAGCCGTGTCGGCGTAACCCCGCTTCTGTTTCGTGGCTCACAGTTTCGGGGAACCCCCGACGACATGAGCAGCGACGAAGAGACCCGGGCCGAGAAGAACGCCTCGCAGCCCGTGGCGGACGACCCCGACGTCAAGATGACGGAGAAACCCGAAGTCACCGACGAGCATCGCGAGATCGCCAAGGAGATGCGCAAGGAGTACGAGGAGGACCGGCCGACGATCGTCATGCCCGGCACCGGCGGAACCGTGGCGGGTACCGCGGTCAACGAGTGGGTCGACGACGACGGCAACCCGAAATTCGGCCAGGACGGCGACGGGGGCGCCGACGCCGATACGTCGGAGAAGCCCGAGACCGCCCAGGCGGGCTCCGAGTCGAACTGAGCTCCTCCGCCCGACCGCGCGGCGCGAGACTGAAGCTGCGCAGGAAATGTGTGAGCGCGGACCTGCGCGAGTTCAGTCCGGCGCGATACGCCGCGGACACGCTGCGCTTCCGCCGCCGGAGCCGGCACGGTCGCACCTAATGTGAGCGCCGTGAGCACTCTCGGATCCGTCGCGCCCGCCTTCGTCGAGATGGCCCACCGGATCGTGTGGGCCTCGGTGGCCACCGTCGACGCCAACGCCCGTCCGCGCACCCGCATCCTGCATCCCATCTGGGAGTGGGACGGCACCGATCTGTTCGGGTGGATCGCCACCGTGCCGTCGCCGGTGAAGCGGGCCCACCTCGAGGTGCATCCCGACGTGTCGGTGAGCTACTGGGCCCCCAGCCACGACACCTGCAGCGCGGAGTGCCTGGTGGAGTGGTACAGCGACGACGAGACCCGCACGGCGGTGTGGAACAGGTTCGCGCAGGCCCCCGAACCGGTCGGCTACGACCCGTACGTGATCCCGCAGTGGAGCGGCGGCCCGACCAGTGACCAGTTCGCCGCGCTGCGGCTCACGCCCTACCGGTTGCGGCTGATGCCGGGCACGGTGATGACCGCGGGCACGGGGCAGGTGCTCACCTGGCAGGGCCGCCTGCCGTAGCGCGACCGCGAGACTGAACTCCTGCAGGAGAAGTGCGAGAGCGAACCTGCACAGGTTCACTCGGCGCGTCGGCGCGTCCCGCCGCCGCGAGCACCGGCCACTACACCCTGTAGTTGACGCGTTGAGCGAGGCTGGGACACTGGTGGCCATGGGTGCTGACCACACCGCGACCGAGACGTCGGCGCGGCTGTTCGACGATGCGTGCGCGGTGATCCCCGGCGGCGTGAACTCGCCGGTGCGCGCGTTCAACGCGGTCGGCGGCACACCGCGCTTCATCACCTCGGCGAAGGGCTACTGGCTGACCGACGCCGACGGCAACCGCTACGTCGACCTGGTCTCCTCGTGGGGGCCGATGATCCTCGGCCACGCCCACCCCGCCGTCGTCGAAGCCGTGCAGCGCGTCGCGGTCGACGGCCTGTCGTTCGGGGCGCCGACGCCCACCGAGACGGACCTGGCCCGCGAGATCGTCGAGCGGGTCGCGCCGGTCGAACGGCTGCGCATGGTCAACTCCGGCACCGAGGCCACGATGAGCGCGATCCGGCTGGCCCGCGGCTACACCGGCCGCGCCAAGATCGTGAAGTTCTCCGGCTGCTACCACGGCCACAGCGACGCGCTGCTGGCCGACGCCGGGTCGGGCGTCGCGACGCTGGGCCTGCCGTCGTCGCCCGGCGTCACCGGGGCGGCCGCGGCCGACACGCTCGTGCTGCCGTACAACAACGTCGCCGCGGTCGAGGAGGTCTTCGCCCAGTTCGGCGACCAGATCGCCGCGGTCATCACCGAGGCCAGCCCCGGCAACATGGGTGCGGTACCGCCCGAAGCCGGCTACAACGCCGCGCTGCGCCGCATCACCGCTGACCACGGGGCGCTGCTGATCCTCGACGAGGTGATGACCGGGTTCCGCGTCAGCCGCTCCGGCTGGTACGGCCTCGACCCGGTCGACGGCGACCTGTTCACGTTCGGCAAGGTGATGAGCGGCGGGCTGCCCGCGGCGGCATTCGGCGGCCGTGCCGAGGTCATGGAGCGGCTCGCGCCGCTGGGCCCGGTGTATCAGGCCGGCACGCTCTCGGGGAACCCGGTCGCGATGGCCGCCGGGCTGGCCACGCTGCGCACCGCCGACGACGCGGTGTACGCCGCGCTCGACGCCAACGCCGACCGGTTGGCCGGCCTGCTGACCGATGCGCTGACCGATGCCGGCGTCACCCACCGCGTCCAGCGCGGCGGCAACATGCTGTCGGTGTTCTTCAGCGCCGAACCGGTCACCGACTTCGCCTCTGCGCGGGCCAGCGAGACGTGGCGGTTCGCGCCGTTCTTCCACGCTCTCCTCGACGCCGGGGTGTATCCACCGCCCAGCGCCTTCGAGGCGTGGTTCGTCTCGGCAGCGTTGGACGACGAGGCGTTCGACCGGATCGCGGCCGCGCTGCCCGCCGCCGCCCGGGCCGCCGCGGAAGCGAGTAAGCCGGCATGACCGAGACGGGCCCCCAGGCCGGGACGGCCGAGAAGACCATCGTGCACGTGATGCGCCACGGCGAGGTGCACAACCCCGACGGCATCCTCTACGGCCGGCTGCCGGACTACCACCTGTCCGAACGCGGCCGCGGCCAGGCCGAGGCCGTCGCCGAGTGGCTGGCCGACCGCGACATCACCTATGTCGTGGCGTCACCGCTCGAGCGGGCGCAGGAGACGGCCACCCCGATCGCCGCGCGGCACGGCCTGCCGGTCGACATCGACGACGAGCTGATCGAATCGCTCAACGTGTTCCAGGGCAAGCGGGTCTCGCCGGGGGACGGCGCCCTGCGCAACCCGCTGAACTGGCGCCACCTGCGCAACCCGCGCACCCCGTCGTGGGGTGAGCCCTACACCGACATCGCCGGGCGGATGACCGCGGCGCTGTACCGGGCGCGCGCCCGGGCCGCCGGCCACGAGGCCGTCTGCGTCAGCCATCAGCTGCCGGTCGAGACGCTGCGGCGCGCGGTGATCGGGATGCCGCTGCACCACTTCCCGACCAAGCGGCTGTGCAACCTGGCGTCGGTCACCTCGTTCTACTTCCACGACGACACCTACGTCGGCTGGGGTTACGCGGAGCTGTCCGGAGGGTGAGTCGGCTGGTGGTGCCGGGCCTGACGGCCCTCGGGCGAGCGCTCATCGCGGGCCTCGCGGGCGTCCTCGTGCTCGCGGGGTGCGCCACCGGTGACGACGCGGTGGCCCAGGGCGGCTCGTTCGAGTTCGTGGCGCCCGGCGGCCAGACCGACATCTTCTACGACCCGCCCGCCGACCGCGGTCGTCCCGGTCCGTTGTCGGGGCCCGCACTGCTCGACCCGGACCAGACGCTGTCGCTCGACGACTTCGCCGGTCAGGTCGTCGTGATCAACGTGTGGGGCCAGTGGTGTGCGCCGTGCCGCACCGAGATCACCGAACTGCAGCAGGTCTACGACGCGACCCGCGACCAGGGTGTGGCGTTCCTCGGCATCGATGTCCGTGACAGCAACCGCGACGCCGCCGTGGACTTCATCCGTGACCGCAGGATCACGTTCCCGTCGATCTACGACCCGGCGATGCGGACCATGATCGCGTTCGGCGGGAAGTACCCGACCACCGTGATCCCGTCGACGGTCGTGCTCGACCGTCAGCACCGTGTCGCGGCGGTGTTCCTGCGGGAACTGCTCGCCGAGGATCTGCAGCCGGTGGTGGAACGGCTGGCGGCCGAACCTGGCCCCGGCGCGGCCGAACCGGAGCGGCAGTAGTGACCGGATTCGCCGAGATCGCGGCCGCCGGGCCGGTGCTGCTGGCGCTGGCCGTATGTGTGCTGGCCGGCCTGGTGTCGTTCGCGTCGCCGTGCGTGGTGCCGCTGGTGCCCGGCTACCTGTCCTATCTCGCCGCGGTGGTCGGGGTCGACGAGACCCGGCCCGGCGCAGTGGCGCTGCGCACCGCACGGTTGCGCGTGGCGGGCGCGGCCGCGCTGTTCGTGGCCGGGTTCACCGCGGTGTTCCTGCTGGGCACCGTGGCGGTGCTGGGCATGACCACCACCTTGATCACCAATCAACTTCTGCTGCAACGCATCGGCGGGGTGGTGACGATCGTGATGGGCCTGGTGTTCATCGGGTTCGTCCCGGCGCTGCAGCGGCAGGCCCGGTTCACGCCGCGGCAGCTGTCCACGCTGGGCGGCGCACCGCTGCTGGGGGCGGTCTTCGCGCTCGGCTGGACGCCGTGCCTGGGCCCGACGCTGACCGGCGTCATCACGGTCGCCTCCGCGACCGACGGGGCCAGCGTCGCGCGCGGCGTGACGCTGGTGATCGCCTACTGCCTCGGCCTGGGCATCCCGTTCGTGCTGCTGGCCTTCGGATCGGCGCGCGCGGTGCAGGGTATGGGCTGGCTGCGCCGCCACACCCGCACCATCCAGGTCTTCGGCGGCGTGCTGCTGCTCATCGTCGGCGCGGCGTTGGTGACGGGATTGTGGAACGACTTCGTGTCCTGGGTGCGCGATGCCTTCGTCAGCGACGTGAGGCTGCCGATCTGATGCGGCGTCTGCTCGCCTATGGGCGCAACACCTGGCGGACGCTGACGTCGATGGGCACGGCGCTGGTGCTGCTGTTCCTGCTGGCGCTGGCCGCGATCCCCGGCGCCCTGCTCCCGCAGCGCAGCCTCAACGAGTCCAAGGTCGCCGAGTACATCGCCGAGCACGCCATCATCGGTCCGTGGCTGGACCGGGTGCAGGCCTTCGACGTGTTCTCCAGCTTCTGGTTCACCTCGATCTACGTGCTGCTGTTCGTCTCGCTGGTGGGCTGCCTGACGCCGCGGATGATCGAACACGTCCGCAGCCTGCGCGCCGTGCCGGTGGCGGCGCCGCGCAACCTCGGGCGCCTGCCCAAGCATCACCGCGCGGAGGTGCCGGGCGAGCCGCAACAGGTGGCGGATTCGGTGACCGCGCAGCTGCGCGGGTGGCGCAAGGTGACCCGCCGCATTGACGGTGACGCGGTCGGAGCCGCTCCGGCGGCGACATCAGGCATCGAGGTCTCCGCCGAGAAGGGCTACCTGCGGGAGTTCGGCAACATCGTCTTCCACTTCTCGCTGCTGGGCCTGCTCGTCGCGATCGCGGCGGGCAAGATGTTCGGCTACGAGGGCAACGTGATCGTCGTCGCCGACGGCGGCCCCGGGTTCTGCTCGGCCTCGCCGGCGGCGTTCGACTCGTTCCGCGCGGGCAACACCGTCGACGGCACGTCGCTGACGCCGATCTGTCTGCAGGTCAACGATTTCGAGGCCGATTACCTCGACAACGGGCAGGCGACGTCGTTCTCCGCCGACATCGAGTACCAGGCCGGTGCGGACCTGACCAGCAACACCTGGCAGTCCTACGAGCTGCGGGTCAACGAACCGCTGCGCGTCGGCGGCGACCGGGTGTACCTGCAGGGGCACGGCTACGCACCGACGTTCACCGTGACCTTCCCCGACGGCCAGACCCGCACCCAGACCTTGCAGTGGCGGCCCGACGACCCGCTGACGCTGCTGTCCTCGGGGGTGATGCGGTTCGACCCGCCGGCCGGCACGTTCCCCGACGCCGACGAGCGCCGCAAGAACCAGATCGCGATCCAGGGCCTGTTCGCGCCGACCCAGCAGCTCGACGGCACGCTGCTGTCGTCGGGGTTCCCGGCGCTGCGCGATCCGGCGGTGGCGATCGACATCTACAAGGGCGACACCGGGCTGGACTCGGGCCGCCCGCAGAACATCTTCGCGCTCGACGAACGGCTGATCGGCCAGGGCCGGCTGAACCGGGTGGAGCGGGTCAACCTGTCCGCCGGTGAGGAGACCCGGTTGGACGACGGCACCGTGGTCCGCTTCGACGGCGCGGTGCCGTTCATCAACGTCCAGGTGTCGCACGATCCGGCGCAGATCTGGGTGCTGATCTTCGCGATGACGATGATGGGCGGACTGATCGTGTCGCTGATCGTGCGCCGGCGCCGGGTCTGGGTGCGGATATCCCCGGCCGCGCCCGGTACCGTTGGCGTCGAACTGGGCGGGCTGGCGCGCACGGACAACTCCGGGTGGGGCGACGAGTTCGAGCGGTTGACGGGGCGGCTGCTGGACGCGCACCCCGACGCGACCGTCGGCGCCGTGTCAGGAGAGAAGGTCCGATGATGGTTTCCGAGGATGTGCGTCAGTGAGTACAGAGATCGATCTGGGTCTGGCCCGCTACTCCGACTGGGCGTTCACCTCGTCGGTGCTCGTGCTGCTGGCGGCGCTGCTGCTGTTCGCCGTGGAGCTCGCCTACAACCGCAGCCGCCGCGTCGAGCGCCGTGAATTGGTCGGCGCGTCTGTCGGCGTGGACAGCGCGACCCCCGGCGTGGTCGTCGACGCGCCGAAGCGTCCGTTCGACGAACGGATCGGCTCGGCCGGGCTGTCGCTGACCTACGTCGGCATCGGTCTGCTGTTCGCCTGCATCGTGCTGCGCGGGTTGTCCACGTCGCGGGTGCCGTGGGGCAACATGTACGAGTTCATCAACCTGACCTGCCTGTGCGGTCTGGTCGCCGCCGCGGTGGTGCTGCGCCGTCCGCAGTACCGGTCGCTGTGGGTGTTCGTGCTGGTGCCGGTGCTGATCCTGCTCACCGTGTCCGGGAAGTGGCTGTACTCCCACGCCGCACCGGTGATGCCGGCGCTGCAGTCCTACTGGCTGCCCATCCACGTGTCGGTGGTCAGCCTCGGGTCCGGGGTGTTCCTGGTCGCCGGCGTGGCCAGCATCCTGTTCCTGGTCAAGATGTCGAAATTCGGCCTGCCCGGGCGTGACGGCGCGTTCGCGCGGATCGTCGACCGGCTGCCCGATGCGCAGACCCTCGACCGCATCGCCTACCGCACCACGATCTTCGCGTTCCCGGTGTTCGGGTTCGGCGTGATCTTCGGCGCGATCTGGGCCGAGGAGGCGTGGGGCCGGTACTGGGGTTGGGACCCCAAGGAGACGGTGTCGTTCATCGCCTGGGTGATCTACGCCGCCTACCTGCACGCCCGGTCCACGGCCGGCTGGCGCGACCGCAAGGCGGCGTGGATCAACATCGCCGGCTTCGTCGCGATGGTGTTCAACCTGTTCTTCATCAACCTGGTCACCGTCGGCCTGCACTCCTACGCCGGGGTCGGTTGATGGCAGACCAGGCGGGTGGCTTCCGCGCACAGCAGCGCTTCAGCGACCCGTCCGCGGCCGAACGCGCCGCGCCCCCGGAGTGGGCCGCGCCCACACCGCCCGACGGCATGCCCGTCGTCGACGCCCCGACCGTCGCAGCCACCCCGGTCCCGCCGGCGCACCAACCGCCGTCGCAGCCCGTGCCCGTGCAGCAGCCGCCCTCACAGCCGCTTCCGGTGCCACCCACCCCGTACCTGGACCTGTCCACGGTCGCACTGCTCGGGCAGCGCAAACGGGCACCGTCGCGCGGGTGGCGCAGGTGGCTGTATTTGTCGACGTTCACGCTGGTCAACGTCGGCGAGAGCCCGAAGGCGACGCGCCGCGACGCGCTGTCGGCCCGGGTGGCCCAGCCGCTGACCGGCTGCTACCGCATCGCGGTGCTCTCGCTCAAGGGTGGCGTCGGAAAGACCACGATCACGGCCACGCTGGGCGCGACGTTCGCCTCCATCCGCGGGGATCGGGTGGTCGCCGTCGACGCCAACCCCGACCGCGGCACGCTCAGCCAGAAGGTGCCGCTGGAGACCACCGCCACGGTGCGTCACCTGCTGCGTGACGCGGAGGGCATCGAGCGCTACAGCGACGTGCGGTCCTACACCTCGCAGGGCCCGAGCCGGCTCGAGGTGCTCGCCTCGGAGAGCGACCCGGCGGTCTCGGACGCCTTCAGCTCCGACGACTATGCGCGCACGCTGGCCGTGCTCGAGCGGTTCTACAGCCTCGTGCTCACCGACTGCGGCACCGGCCTGATCCACTCGGCGATGTCGGCGGTGCTGGCCAAGGCCGACGTCCTCATCGTGATCAGCTCGGGTTCGGTCGACGGGGCGCGGAGCGCGTCGGCCACCCTGGATTGGCTGGACGCGCACGGCCATCAGGATCTGGTGGCGGGTGCGGTCGCCGTGGTGAACGCGGTGCGTCCGCGGTCGGGCAAGGTCGACCTGCAGAAGGTGGAGGACCACTTCTCCCGACGGTGCCGCGCGGTGCGGGTGGTGCCGTTCGACCCGCACCTCGAAGAGGGCGCGGAGATCGACCTGGACCGGCTGAAGCCGGCGACGCGGGAAGCGCTGCTCGAATTGGCGGCCGTCGTGGCAGACGGATTCGGCGCCGCCGCGCGCTGAGCGCGCGACCGGTCACCGCGGGTGCTCTACCGCGGGTTGTTGTCGTCCTGACCGAGACGCCGCAGAAAATCCGGGTCGTCGTCGGGTCCGATGACACGTCTCGGCGGACGGGCCGCGCTGGCCCGCATGAGCCGAAAGCCGATGTACACCAGACCGGCCAAGACGAGTATCAGGAGTAAATACGCCACACAAACCTCCTGCCGTCGAATATACGCGCCGTCGGTAGGCTCGGGAGCGTGTCAGAAGGTCGACCAGGAACCCGTCTCGTCGCCGATGTGGTGATCTACGTCGCGGCCCGTCTGCTGTTGGTGGCGGCGCTCACGGCGGTCATCCTGGGCGTCGGTCACCTGCTCGGGCTGCGGGAGTTCCCGCTCGTGATCGCCGTGTTGTTCGCAATCGTGATCGGGTTCCCGCTGGGCATATGGGTACTCGCTCCGCTGCGCCTGCGGGCGACCGCGAGCATCGCCGCGTTCGACGAACGCCGGCGCCGCGACAAGGAGCAGCTGCAGGCCCGGCTGCGCGGTGAGGAGCCGCCGTCGGGAGACCGCGGGGTATGACGGCGAGGCAGGCGTTCGGTGCCGAATTTGCCGGTGCCGCAGGGTTTCTCAACTCACCCACCTACGGGTTGCCGCCGCGGTTCATGATGGCCGCGCTGCACGACTGCCTGGCCGCCTGGGAGGCCGGGACCATGGACGCGAAGTCGTTCGACGAGCCGGTCGCGGCCGGGCGCGCCGGGTACGCGGCGCTGACCGGTGTGCCGGCCGCGTCGGTGGGGATGGCGGGCAGCGCGTCGGCGGCGCTCGGGCTGGTGGCGGCCGCCATCCCCGACGGCAGCCGCGGCGCCACGCTGGCAGGCGAATTCACCAGTACCACCTTCCCGTTCGCCGCCCAGGCCGCCCGCGGGGTGACGCTCGCCGAGCTGCCCGCCGACGAATTGGTCGCGACCGCGAGCGATTACGACTTCGTGACGGTCAGCCTGGTGCAGTCGGCCAACGGTGCCGCGCTGGATGCCGAGGCGCTGCGGCGCAGCGTGGCAGGCACCGACACGGTGACGATCATCGACGTCACCCAGGCGGCGGGCTGGCTGGCGCTGGACCTGGCGTGGGTGGACGTGACCGTGGCGGCGGTCTACAAGTGGCTGCTCGCCCCGCGCGGTACCGCGTTCTTCTCGGTCGGTGCGCGGATCGCCGAGCGGATGGTCCCGCACGCGGCGAACTGGTACGCCGGTGAGCGGCCGTGGGAGTCGATCTACGGGTTGCCGTTGCGGCTGGCCGCCGACGCACGCCGGTTCGACACCTCGCCGGCGTGGTTCAGCGCGCTGGGAGCGGGGCTGACGCTGCCGTGGTTGGCCTCGCTGGACCGCACGGCGGTGGAGGCCCACACCGTCGGGCTCGCCGATACGCTGCGCACCGAACTGCAGCTGCCGCCGAACCGGTCGGCGATCGTGTCGCTGCCGTCGGGAGACGTGACCGAGCGGTTGCAGCGCGCCGGGATCCGGGCGTCGGTGCGCGCGGGTGCGGTGCGCGTCGGCTTCCACCTCTACAACACCGAGGACGACCTCGACCGGCTGCTGACCGCGCTGCGCGCGTGAGCCCCGCCCGAATGCGGGTATGCCGCTCGCAGAGTTCCGGTTAGCGGTAATGCGTCACCACCGCGCCGGGTGGGAAGGTGGTCGGATGACGTTCTGGGAGTGCGGGCTGTGCGCTGTCTGATCGTCGATGACAGCGCCGACTTCCGCGACGCCGCAGGCGCGATGCTGGGCCGGGCGGGATTCGATGTGGTCGCCGTCGCCGCGACCGGCGCCGACGCGGTGCGGCTGGCCCGCGAACTGGAGCCGGATCTGGCACTGGTCGACATCGACCTGGGCGGGGAGAGCGGGTTCGACGTCGCCGAGGCGCTCGTCGCGGCGGATCTGCCGACCATCCCGGCGGTGATCCTGATCTCCACCTACGCCGAGCAGGATCTGGCGGAGATGATCGCGGTGAGCCCGGCGGTGGGATTCGTGTCGAAGTTCGCGCTGTCGGGAACGGCGATCCGCGACCTGCTGGACGGGCGGGTCAGCGAGCTTCGAGATAGGTGATCACCGCGCGCACCCTGCGGTGATCGTCGCCGGTCTCCGGCAGGTTCAGCTTGGTCAGGATGCTGCGGACGTGCTTTTCGACGGTGCCCTCGGTGACCCACAGCCGTCGCGCGATCCCCGCGTTGGAGCGGCCCTCGGCCATCAGCATCAGCACCTCCTGCTCGCGGGCGCTGAGCACGGCCAGCGGATCGTCGCGGCGGCGCGCCGACACCAGTTCCTGCACCAGCGCCGGGTCGACGACCGAGGCGCCCCGGGCGATGCGCTGCAGCGTGTCGATGAAGTCGGTGACATCGGTGACACGGGTCTTGAGCAGGTAGCCGATGGCCCGTCCGCTGGCGAGCAGCTCGGTGGCGTGGTCCACCTCGACATGCGCCGACAGCACGAGGATGCCCGTGTCGGGGAACTCGGTGCGGATCACCCGGGCGGCGTCGAGGCCCTCGGTGCTGTGCGACGGCGGCATCCGGATGTCGACGATGACCAGTTCGGGTTTGGTGTCGCGGACCAGGCCGAGCAGTTCGTCGGCGTCGGCGGCCCGGCCGACGACCTCGAAGTCGGACCGCTCGAGCAGGCTGGCCAGTCCCTCGCGCAGCAGCACGTCGTCGTCGGCCACCACCACGCTCAGCGCACACATGCCGCGCAGCTTATCGGGGGTGCGAGTCGGGTAGCCCACTGAACATGACCCCCAAGGAGCTCTACGAGCAGTGGATCACCCGGCTGTGGGCGGGTGAACCCGTCGCCGCCGAACTGGTCACCGAGGACTTCGTCGGCCACTGGCCGGATCGTGACGTCCACGGACCGGCCGAGTTGCAGGACATCATCGCCCAGACGCACGCCATGTTCACCGGCCTGGCGTTCCAGGTCGAGCTCGGGCCGCTGATCGACGGCGATCTGGTGGCCGGCCGGTGGATCGGCAGCGGTCAGTCCGGCGAGGGGCCGGTGCGGTTCACCGGCAACGACATCCTGCGCGTCGTGGACGGCAGATTCGCCGAGTACTGGACGGGCACCTCGGCCGGCTGACCCGGAACTGTCAAGCTCCCTTGACGGCCACGCGGTGTCAAGTTACCTTGACAACGTGATCGACGTCGAGGCACTCACCGAGGCGGCGAATGCCGCCCAGAGCCAGGACCCCGCTGTCGGGCTCCGTGCGATGAAGGCGCTGCGCCGCACGGTCGAGGCGCTGGAAGCCATGCACGTCCACAACGCCCGCAGACACGGCTGGAGTTGGCAGGCCATCGCCGACGCGCTCGGGGTCACCCGCCAAGCCGTGCATCAGAAGCACAACCGGAGGAGATGAGATGTTCGAGCGCTTCAGCCGCCAGGCCCGGATCGCCGTCGTGGTGGCGCAGGAAGAGGCCCGCGAACTCCACGCCGACGAGATTCGGCCCGAACATCTGCTGCTCGGCGTGTTGAGCAGCGCCGGGGACGACCTCGCCGCGGTCCTGGGTCGTCACGGCCTGACCGCTGCCTCCATCCGGACGCAGTTGACCCGCGGCTTCGACGATGACGCCGCGGCCCTGCAGTCGATCGGCATCGATCTGCACGCCGTGCGCGACACCGCCGACGAATCCTTCGGCGCCGGAGCCTTCGACCGGGCGCTGCGGGGCGCGGGGCGACGTCGGCGCCGCCACATCCCCTTCGTCAAACCGGCCAAGAAGGCGCTGGAGCTGGCACTGCGCGAGGCGGTGGCACATCACGACCGCGTCATCGATGCCGAGCACCTGCTGCTGGGCATCCTGCGGGGCGGCGACGAGGTGACGCTCGAGGTGATCGGCGCTCACGTCAGCCCGCAGCGTCTGCGCGCCGACGTCGCGGCCCTGCTCGCCAGGGCGGCGTGACGGCTCGGCCGAACGCGAGCGCTCAGCCCAACGAGAGAGCCAGCGCCACGGCCACCGCCCACGCCAGCATCGCCAGCCCGGTGTCGCGCAGCACGGGGATCAGCTCCCGCCCGCCCGCGCCGCTGCGCACCGGCCGCGCCGCGCGCACCGCGAGCGGCAGGGCCAGCAGCCCGGCCGCACACCACGGCGTGGCGAGCATCAGCACCAGCGCCAGCACGAACGCCGCCGCGATCAGCACCTGGTACAGCAACCGGGTCCGGGCATCGCCGAGGCGCACCGCGAGCGTGATCTTGCCCGCGACGCGGTCGGTGGGGATGTCGCGCAGGTTGTTGGCCACCAGCACCGCCGAGGACAGCGCCCCCATCGCGACCGCGGTCGCCAGGCCGACCCAGTCGACGCGCAGCGCCTGGGTGTACTGGGTGCCCAGCACGGCGACCAGCCCGAAGAACACGAACACCGCGATCTCCCCGAAGCCGAGGTAGCCGTAGGGCTTCGACCCTCCGGTGTACAGCCATGCCCCGGCGATGCACACGGCGCCGACCGCGATCAGCCACGGCGCGCTGACCACGGCGAGCGCCAGCCCGGCCAGCGCGCCGACGGCCAGGCTGGCGACCGCCGCGGTCAGCACCGCCCGCGGGGACGCCAGCTTCGAGCCGACCAGCCGCAGGGGTCCGGCCCGCACGTCGTCGGTGCCGCGGATGCCGTCGGAGTAGTCGTTGGCGTAGTTCACCCCGACGATCAGCGCCAGCGCGACGACCAGCGCGAGCAGTGCCTTCCACCACACCGCGCCGTCCAGCCAGGCGGCGGCGCCGGTGCCGGCGATCACCGGGGCGACGGCGTTGGGCAACGTGCGGGGGCGGGCGCCCTCGACCCACTGGGCGAAACTGGCCACGCCGGCAAGTCTGTCACGCACGCCCCGGCGTCACCGCACCGTCACCGGGGGTGTGGGTATGCATGGTCGACAATGGACGGATGCTCGGAGTCATCGGCGGCAGCGGCTTCTACACATTCTTCGGATCCGACGCGCGCAGCGTCAGCCTCGACACCCCCTACGGCGCTCCCAGCGCGCCGATCACGGTGGGCACGGTCGGCGCGCACGAGGTGGCGTTCCTTCCGCGCCACGGCGCCAAGCACGAATTCTCGCCGCACACCGTGCCGTACCGGGCCAACATGTGGGCGTTGCGGGCGCTCGGGGTGCGACGGATCTTCGGGCCGTGTGCGGTGGGCAGCCTCAGCCCGGAGTTGGGGCCGGGCTCCATGGTGGTGCCCGATCAGCTCGTCGACCGCACCTCCGGGCGCGCGGACACCTACTTCGACTCCGGCGGCATCCACGTCGACTTCGCCGATCCGTACTGCCCGTCGCTGCGGGCGGCGGCCACCGGGCTGCCCGGGGTGGTCGACGGCGGGGCGATGGTGGTGATCCAGGGTCCGCGCTTCTCCACCCGGGCAGAGAGCCGCTGGTTCGCCGGTCAGGGTTTCACGCTGGTCAACATGACCGGGTACCCCGAGGCGGTGCTGGCCCGCGAACTCGAGATGTGTTACGCCGCAATCGCACTGGTGACCGACCTGGACGCAGGCATCGAGACCGGCTCGGGGGTGCGGGCCGTCGACGTCTTCGCCGAGTTCCAGAAGAACCTGGTGCCGTTCAAGAAGCTCGTGCACGAGGCCATCGATCAAGTCGCCGTCGAGCGCACCTGTACGGACTGCCTACCGCACGACGGTGTGACGTTGCCGATCGAGCTGCCGTGAGGGTGCTGCTCACCGGCGCCGCCGGTTTCATCGGCTCCCGGGTGCGTGCCGCACTCGAGGCGGCGGGCCACGACGTCGTCGCGGTCGACCTGATGTTGCCCGGCGCGCACGGCGCCGGCGCGCAGCTCCCGCCGGACACCGCGCGCGTCGACGTGCGTGACGCCGCGGCGCTGGCTCCGCTGCTCGACGGCGTCGACGTGGTGTGCCACCAGGCCGCGGTGGTCGGGGCCGGGGTCAACGCGGCCGACGCGCCGTCCTACGGCAGCCACAACGACTACGGCACCACGGTGCTGCTCGCCGAGATGTTCGCCGCCGGCTGTCAGAAGCTGGTGCTGGCGTCGTCGATGGTGGTCTACGGCCAGGGCCGGTTCGACTGTCCGCAGCACGGGCGGGTCGAGCCGCTGCCACGCAGCCGCGCCGACCTGGATGCGGGCGTGTTCGAGCACCGCTGCCCCGTCTGCGGGGAGCAGGTGCAGTGGCGGTTGGTCGACGAGGACGAACCGCTGCGTCCCCGAAGCCTCTACGCCGCAAGCAAAGTCGCACAGGAGCACTACGCGCTGGCGTGGGCGGAGGCGACCGGCGGGTCGGTGGTGGCGCTGCGCTATCACAACGTGTACGGCCCGCACATGCCCCGCGACACTCCCTACAGCGGCGTGGCGGCGATCTTCCGATCCGAGCTGGAGAACGGCGACGTCCCACGGGTGTTCGAGGACGGCGGCCAGATGCGCGACTTCGTGCACGTCGACGACGTGGCGGCGGCGAACCTGGCGGCCACGCAGTCCGAGCTGGAGGGCTTCGCTGCGTTCAATGTCTGCTCGGGGCGGCCGATCTCGATCATCGAGGTCGCCACCGAGCTGTGCGAGACCCGCGGCGCGGCGGCGCCGGTGGTCACCGGTCAGTACCGCAGCGGCGATGTCCGCCACATCGTCGCGTCGCCGGCGCTGGCCGCCGAGAAGCTGGGCTTCCGTGCAGCGGTCGATCCGCGGGACGGCTTGCGGGAGTTCGCGTTCGCCCCGCTGCGGGCCTGACATGCGGGCCCGGGTGCGGCTGGCCGTTATCGTCGTGCTCGTGGTCTCTGGTGTGTTGGGCCTGCTGTGGACGCAGCAGCGCCGGCTGGTGTACTTCCCGTCGCGCGGGCCGGTCCCGTCGGTCGCCGCGGTGGCGCCCGGCGCTCAGGACGTGGTGGTGCGCACCGCCGACGGGCTGGAGCTGGGTGCCTGGTTCTTTCCCGCGACGCCCGGCCCGGCCGTGCTGATCTGCAACGGCAACGGCGGCGACCGGTCGATGCGCGCCGCCCTGGCGGTGGCGCTGCGGGCCAGAGGATTGTCGGTGCTGCTGTTCGACTACCGCGGCTACGGCGGCAATCCGGGGCGGCCCACCGAGGACGGCCTGGCCGCGGACGCCCGGGCGGCGCGCGACTGGCTGGCCGCCCAGCCGCAGGTGGACCCGTCCCGGATCGCCTATCTCGGTGAGTCGCTCGGGGCGGCGGTCGCGGTCGGCCTGGCCACCGAGCAGCCCCCGGCGGCGCTGATCCTGCGGTCGCCGTTCACCTCACTGGCCGACGCGGGGGCCGTGCACTATCCGTGGCTGCCGGTGCGCCGGCTGCTCATCGACCGCTATCCCTCACTCGAGCGGATCGGTGCGCTGCGGTCGCCGCTGCTGGTGATCGCCGGCGACCGCGACGACATCGTGCCCGCCGAGTTGAGTCGCCGCCTGTACGACGCGGCACCGCAACCGAAGACCTGGGTGACGGTGCCGGGTGCCGGCCACAACGATCCCGCGCTGCTCGACGGGCCGGTGCTGCTCACCGCGATCGACCGATTCCTCACCACCACGGCGGTCCTGGGCCGGTGACCGCCCGGGGAGCGCGATACTGACGGGCGTGACCTCCGCCCTGTGTGACCGCTTCGGAATCGACTTCCCGCTCTTCGCCTTCAGCCACTGCCGTGACGTGGTGGCCGCGGTGACCAACGCCGGCGGGTTCGGCGTGCTCGGCGCGACGGCCTACACCCCCGAACAGCTCGACCGCGAGCTGAGCTGGATCGACCAGCACGTCGGCGGCAAGCCGTACGGCGCCGACATCATCGTGCCGGCGAAGTTCGAGGGCAAGGGCGAGAACCTGTCCCGCGCACAGCTCGTCGACCGGATTCCGGCCGAGTACCGCGACTTCGTCACCCGGTTGCTCGCCGACCACGACATCGAACTGGACGCGACGCCGCGGCTCGGCGGGTCCGGGCTGTCCGGCGACACCGGACGCGAACTGCTCGACGTCGCGATGAGCCACCCGATCAAGCTGATCGCCAACGCGCTCGGCGTGCCACCGGATTACATGATCGAGGCGGGCCGCGAACGCGGCGTGCCGGTGGCCGCGCTGGTCGGGGCGCGCGAGCACGCGGTCAAACAGGTGCGGGCTGGGGTGGACCTGATTGTCGCGCAGGGCACCGAGGCGGGCGGGCACTGCGGCGACGTGACCACGCTGGTGCTGGTGCCCGAAGTGATCGACGCGATCGAGGGCGCGGTGCCGGTGCTGGCCGCCGGCGGCATCGTGACCGGACGGCAGATGGCCGCGGCGGTCGCGATGGGCGCCGACGGCGCGTGGACGGGGTCGGTGTGGCTGACCACCGAGGAGGCCGAGACCGCACCGCACACCGTGCGCAAGATGCTGGCCGCCACGTCGCGCGACACCGTCCGCTCGGCGGGCCGTACGGGTAAACCCGCCCGGCAGCTGGTGTCGGACTGGACCGAGGCGTGGGCGCCGCGCGGCGACCGGCCGCCGCTGCCCCTGCCGCTGCAGAACATGCTGGCCGAACCGCTGCTGCGCCGCGTCGACGTGCTGGCCGCACAGGGCCATCCGGGTGCGCAGGCGCTCGCCACCTACTTCGTCGGGCAGGGCGTCGGGTTGATGACCAAGGTCAAACCGGCGCGGGAGGTGGTGCGCGAGTTCATCGAGGACTATCTCGCGGCCACTGAACGGCTGAGCAACTCGCTGCCGGGCTGACCGCCGAGCGGACGGTTGATGTACGCGTCGCCCGAGTAGCGGTGTCCACAACCGTGCAGTCGGCGCGCAGTCAGTCCTCGGCGGCCAGCGGCAGCCGCACCTCGAAGCGGGCGCCGCTGTCGAGGTTGTGCGCCGACAGCGTGCCGCGGTGGGCCTGAACCAGCCCGGCGGCGATCGCCAGCCCGAGCCCCGATCCGCTCGGCAGCGACGAATCCGACCGCGGCACGCGGTCATTGGAGCCGCGGTAGGCGACATCGAACACCCGCGGCAGGTCGGCTTCGTCGATGCCGACGCCGGTGTCGTCGACGCGCGCCCATGCGCTGTTCTCGTCGGAGCCCAGCGCCAGCTCGACGCGGCCGCCCTCGGGGGTGTGGGCGATCGCGTTGGCCACCAGGTTGGACAGCACCCGCACCAGCGCGCGGTCGCTGCCCAGCACGCGGACCGGTTTGTCGGGCAGCATCGCCCGCAGCTGCACGCCGGCGCGTTCGGCGGCGATGCGGTGGGCGGCCAGCACGTCGTCGACCACCTCGTCGAGCGCCACCCGGTCGAACGCGGGTTGGACGGCACCGGCGTTGATCTTGCTCATCTCGAACAGGTCGTCGACCATCTCGGAGAGCCGGATCGACTCCTGTTCGATGTGTTTGGCGTGCGCGCGGATCTCGCCGTCGGACACCAGACCGTCGGCGATGGCCTCCGACACCGCGCGGATCCCGGCCAGCGGGGTGCGCAGGTCGTGGCTGACGAACGCCACCAGCCGGCGGCGCGACAACTCGGCCGCCCGTTCGGAGTCGCGGATCTCCTGTTCCCACACGGTGCGGCGGGCCTGGTAGCGGCCCAGCATCACCGCACCGGGGATCGTGACGACGGCGACGATCAGCAGCACCACCGCGATCTGCTCGAAGATCTCGGTGATCATGAAGCCGCTGGCGCCCAGCACACCGGTGAAGGTGGCCAGCGTCGGGATCAGCACCAGCACGACCATGCTCGCGGCCAGCGACCAGGATCGGGCCAACCGGATGATCAGGGCGCCCACCAGCACGACGGGGATCGAGCAGGCCAGCGCCCAGCCGCCGATCTCCCAGAGGTCAGTCGCCCTCACGCGCTGTCTGGCTTTCCCGCGGGCGCGTGTCGCCGTCGCTCCACATGTATCCCCGTCCCCACACCGTCTGCACGTGGTGCTGGTCGCCGAGCTTGGAACGCAGCCGTTTGACGTGCACGGTGACGGTGGACAGGTCGCCGAAGTCCCAGCGCCACACCTGCTTGAGCAACTCCTCACGGGTGAAGACCGTGTCGGCGTGGGTGATGAAGAACAACAGGAGGTCGAATTCGCGGTTGGTCAGGCTGACCGGTTGACCGTTCACGGTGACCGACCGTGCGGCGGTCGACACGATGAGGTCACCGACCTGCAGGTCGACGGGGACGACGCCGACCGGAGCGGGGGAGCGGCGCAGCACCGAGCGCACCCGCAGGGCGAGTTCACGGGGGCTGAACGGTTTGGTGAGGTAGTCGTCGGCGCCGGCCTCCAGACCGGCGATCCGGTCGTCCTCCTCGCCGAGCGCGGTCAGCAGGATCACCGGGACCGTGTGGTCTCCGCGCTGACGCAGGGTCCGGCACAGCGTCAACCCGTCGGGTCCGGGCATCATCACATCGAGAACCGCGACGTCGATGCGTTCGGTGCCCAGCAGGCGCAGCGCCTCGGTGCCGTTGTGGGCGATCGAGACGTCGAGGCCGTCGCGCTCGAGGTAGCGGCGCACGACATCGCGGACGACGGTGTCGTCGTCGGCTATCAGCACACGCGTCACACTTACGAGGTTAGCCGCGCATGCGCCCGACCTGCGCCTACGTCACCGATTCGTCACCCTTGGCGAGGTTGCGGGTGGACGGGTCTGGCTAGCCTCGACTCCATGTCCGACTCGGCCGTGACGGTGGTGCTGCCGTGCCTCGACGAGGCGATTTCGCTGCCGGGGGTGCTCGCCGCGATGCCGCACGGCTACCGGCCGCTGGTGGTGGACAACAACAGCACCGACGGCACCGCCGAGGTGGCCCGCAGGCACGGTGCGGACGTCGTGCACGAATCGCGGCCCGGATACGGCTCGGCCGTGCACGCGGGTGTCGTCGCCGCGACGACACCGGTGGTCGCCGTCCTGGACGCCGACGGGTCGCTGGACCCGCGGGAACTGCCCACGCTGGTGGCCGAACTGGACCGCGGCGCGCACATGGCGGTGGGCCGGCGCAGGGCGGTGCGCGGACTGCGCTGGCCGTGGCATGCCCGGCTGGGCACCGCGGCGGTGTGCTGGCGGCTGCGCCAGCGCCACGGGCTGCCGGTGCACGACATCGCGCCGATGCGGGTGGCCCGCCGCGCGGACCTGCTGGCGCTCGGTGTGGAGGATCGGCGCTCCGGGTACCCCCTCGAATTGCTGGTTCGAGCAGCCGCTGCGGGCTGGCGAGTGGTGGAGCGGGACGTCACGTACGGGCCCCGCACCGGTGGCAGATCCAAGGTCAGCGGCTCGTTGCGCGGCAGCGTCGTCGCGGCGCTCGACTTCTGGCGGGTGATCGAGTGACCGGTTCCCCGGTGACGGCGCTGGTGGTCGCCAAGGCGCCGGTGCCCGGCCAGGCCAAGACGCGACTGGCCGCCACGGTCGGGGACGAATTGGCGGCGGTGATCGCCGCGGCGGCGCTGCTCGACACTCTCGACGCCGTGTTGGCCGCCCCGGTGGGGGCTCGGGTGGTGGCGCTGACCGGGGACCTCACCGAGGCGCGCAGCGGCGCGATCATCCGGGAGAAGCTGTCGCGGTTCACCGTGGTGGAGCAGCGCGGCGGCTCGTTCGCCGAACGCCTGACGTATGCGCACGCGGACACCGCCGCGATGGTGGGCGATCATCCGATCATCCAGATCGGCATGGACACCCCGCAGGTCACCGGCGAGTTGCTCGGCCGGTGCGCCGAGGCGCTGCGGGCGACCGACGCCGTGCTCGGACCGGCCGGCGACGGTGGCTGGTGGCTGCTCGGTGTGCGTTCGGCCGCGCTGGCCGACTGCCTGCGGTACGTGCCGATGTCGCAGTCCGACACCGGTGAGTTGACCGCGAAGGCGCTGCGTGACAACGGAATCGAGGTAACGATGGTCGAGGAGCTGGCCGATGTCGATACGGCGGCCGACGTCGCATCCGTACGGCGATGTTGTCCGCCCGGCGGCCGGTTCGCGTACGCCACCGCGGCGGCGGGCCTGTAGATGCTGGGCAACCTCTACGACCGGGCCCTCGACGGCGAGCAATGCTGGATCCGCAACGACGACGGCGAGGTCAGGACGCTGCCGGTGCGCAGCTGGCTCGGCGGCCGGCACGCCGACCGCCTCTTCGACCGGGCCGTCGTGGCGCTGTGCGAGGGGCCGACGATCGATCTCGGTTGCGGCCCCGGGCGTTTGGTGGTGGATCTGATCAATCGGGGGGTCCCGGCGCTGGGGGTCGACCAGTCGGCGACGGCGGTGGAACTGGCGCGGCGCAACGGCGCCCCGGCGCTGCGCCGCGATGTGTTCGGCGCGCTGCCCGGGGTCGGGCGCTGGCAGACCGCACTGCTGGCCGACGGGAACATCGGGCTGGGCGGCGATCCGCGCCGGGTGCTGCGCCGCGTCACCGAGCTGCTGCGGCCGGGCGGCCGGTGCGTCGCGGAGTTCGACACCGAGACCGAAGGGGTGCAGGCCGGTCTGGTGCGGCTGGAATCGTCGCGCACGGTGGGGCCGTGGTTCCGGTGGGCGTCGGTCGGCGTGGACTGCGCGGCCGCGCTGGCCGAGGAGGCGGGGCTGGCGCTGACCGGCATGCAGCCGGTGGGCCACCGGATTCTGGCTACTCTGGCGGCGCCGTGACGGGACGCCGCGCCGCCGCCAGCCGGATCGCGTAGACCACCGCGCTGACGAAAAACATTGCCCCCGTGAGCATCAGCCACCGGCCGAGGAACGGCTCCTGGGTCTGGCCGGTCGCCGCGACATAGGCCGGTGCCCCCTGCTCGATGATGCCGGGCAGGAACACCAGCAGCGTCAGCACCGAGCCGAGCGCCGGCACCCGCAGGTAGTTGAGCACCGGAACGCGGACCGGGATACGCTGCGTCACCGACAGCGCCCGGTCGGCCAGCGCGTAGAGCGGGAACAACACCAGGTCGTGCAGGATGATCGCGGCGGCGAACCACACCACGATGGACTGCCACCACACCTTCGGATTCCACAGCGCAGGCGGGCCGAGGGTCAGCACGGCGTACCCGCCGAGCGCGAATCCCGCGATCAGCGTCAGCAGATGCAGCGGGTGCGAACCGTAGGCCCGGCCGAATGCGGCGCGCACGTCATCCCGCCTCGAAGTCGATGCCGGCCACCCACTTGGTGTTGTGCACCCCGGGCAGCGCGGGCACGATCACCCGGGCCGGATAGCCGTGGTCGAGTGACAAATCGGCGCCGTTGACCCGCAGGGCCAGCAGCGAATCGGCATGACCCACCTGATTGGCCTGCAGCGTGGCCCGGTTGAACGCGCCGCGCCGCTCCACCGAGAACACGCGGGCCGCGGCCGGGTCGGCGACGCCGGCCAGCGTCGCGAGGTCCCGCAACCGCACCCCCGTCCACGTCTGCGTGGTCGACCACCCCTCCACGCAGGCGATCGGCAGCCGCGCGGTGTGCTGCGGCATGGCTGCCAGCTGTGTCCGGGACAGCACCACCGGCGCCGGGCCGCCGCGCAACGTCAGCCGCCACGCATCGCCGGTGGCCTGCGGGGCGATGCCTGCGGCGCGCGCGGTGCGATTGACCGGGAAGGCGTTCGGCCCTTCGCCGGTGGACCGGCCGCGGGGCAGGAGCAGCGCGGCCTGGCGGGTGATGCCGCCGAGGGTCTGTCCGGCGGTGAGGACGGCCATCAGCAGCGCGCCGCCGCCCACCAGCGCGAGTGCGCCGCGGCGGCTGACGGTCGGGGGCGCGGGGTCCGGCGCGACCAGGCCGTCGGGTTCGTACGGTTGCGGCCGGGTACCGGCGACGTCGGTGCGCAGCACCTCCCGCATCGGCAGCGACCGCAGCCCCGCCCACATCCGGGGCAGTTTGATCGCGACGTGCAGCACGAATCCGGCGATGAACACCCAGGCGCCGAAGTAGTGGGCGGTGTAGAAGCTGAAGCCGAAGATGTAGTCGTACTGAATGTTCAGCACGCCGGTGACGATCTCGAACAGGATGCCGCCGACCAGCATGAGCAACGAAACCCGTTCCAGCAGTTGGGCCGGCGACCGGGCGGGCGGCCAGGCGAACAGCCGCGGGATCACCGACCACAGCTTGGTCAGCACCACCGGGATGAGGATCAGGCCCAGCCCGACGTGCAGGCCCTGGTTCAGCCGGTACAGCCACGACGGGTCGGTCGGCCAGTCGAACGTGGGCACCTTCAGCCAGCCCACGTCGGCGGGAATCGCCTGACCGAACTGAGGGCCGTAGGCGATGTAGGACAGCAGCCCGGTGACCGTGACGATCGGCAGGGTGACCAGCAACACCGAACCGAGGACCGACGTCAGCCAGAGGCCGCGAATCGGGCTGCGCCAGCGCAGAAGACGCCGGGTCCGCGGTGTTTCGTCGGCCATCACCCGATCATCGCCGATCGACGGCCCGCCGGGCGGGAAAGCCGCCGACGGCTACGGCGATGTCACCGAACGGTCAGCGACCGAGTGGTGCGGAGATCAGGCGGCTGCCCATCGCTTTGACATTGTCGGGCAGCACCCGGCTCACGGTGCCCATCAGCTTGGAGGTTACCGAGCCGGCCGCCACCTTGCGGTCGCCGCGCATCAGCGCCTCGAACCCCTGGCGGGCCACCTGCGCGGGATCGTCCTTGGGCAGCTTGCCGACCGGGGCGTTGAGCAGGTTCGCCCGGCGGAAGAAGTCGGTGTCGGTGGGGCCGGGCATCAGCGAGGTGACGGTGATCGAGGTGTCGCGCAGCTCGTCCTGCAGCGCTTCGGCGAACGACTGGATGAACGACTTCGACGCGTTGTACACGGTCTGGTAGGAGCCCGGCATCATCGAGGCCACCGACGAGGTGAACAGCACCTTGCCCTCCTCGCGGTTTGCCATGTCCCGCAACACGAGTTTGGCCAGGTGGACGGTCGAGCGGACATTGAGGTCGATGATGCTGAGGTCGTCGGTCAGCTCGGTCTCGAGGAACATGCCGCCGCGGCCGATGCCGGCGTTGAGCGCGGCGGCGTCCAGGGTGCGACCGCCCTCGATGCAGCTGGCGAAGAGGTGCTCGACACCGTCGCTGGTCCGTAGATCGACCTGCACCGGCCGGATCTCGGCGCTGTAGCCGGACAGTTGGTCGGGGACGTCGCGGATGGCGTCGTCCTCGGCGGCGACCACGAGGTCGTAGTCGTGCGCGGCGAAGAGTTTGGCGAGTTCGAGTCCGATGCCACTCGAGGCGCCGGTGATCAGGGCGAGTTTGGTGTCAGCCATATGCCGAGGCCTACCCGGCGGCCGTACCCCCAAACGTCAGTTGATCATTCCTGGGGAGCCGCCCGCCGAGGTGCCGCCGGTGTTCTGGGCATTCGCGCCGGGCCGGCCGGCGCGGCCGAGGATCAACCCCAGCGCGACCATGCCGACCGCGAGGCCGAGGTGCAACCAGTTGTCGGCGGTGTTGACCGGCACGAAATTCGCGCCGCTGTCGTGGTCGATGAGCATGCCGTAGACGAACAGCACCGCGTAGATCGCCCCGCCGCCGAGCAGATAGGCCCGGGCGGTGGCGGCGGTCCTGGCCAGCGCGACGCCCGCGATACCGAACAGCAGGTGAACCAGATTGTGCAGGACCGAGACGTTGAAGATGCCCAGCAGGGCGGCGTCGGAATGGTGCCCGGCGAACGTGAGCTGGTCGTAGTTCGTGGTGATGCCGGGGATGAACCCCAGGATGCCCACGAGCAGGAACACGACGCCGACCGCCAGGGCCGCGGTGCGCAGTGCACGTGACGTCGTGTTCGGGTGAGTTGCCACCGGTGATCCTCCTGGGGTTGCGGGACGGCCACCGTGGACGTACCCGCGGGGGCTGTGGGTAATCAGTGCGGCAGGGTCACCAGTTGGTGAAGATCACGTGGTTGAGCAGCAGGGCGCCGGCCACGTTGAGCGCGAGCCACCACCGCTGGGCACGCAGCGGCAGCAGGGCGCCGGCGGCCACCAGCCACATGGTGAACGGCAGCCAGATGCGCTCGGTTTCGGCCTTGCTGAGCATGCTCAGGTCGGCGGCGATGATCGACGCGAGCGCCCCCAGCACCAGCATGTGCAGGCCGGCGCGGCGCTTGATCGCGGCGAGGTCGAACACCCGGCCCAGTGCGGCGACGGTGCCCAGCCCGACCGCGCAGATCACCGAGGCGAAGTTGGCCCAACCCCAGTACTGGAACGGCCGTTCGACCGCGATGCCCTGCCAGTAGCGCTCCTGCACCAGGTGGTAGCCGTCGAACCACCAGAAGCCGGCGGCGACGAACACGAGCACGACCGCCAGCGCGGCCGCGACCGCGGGCAGCAGGGTGCGCAGCGCGGTGCGCCAGTCGGCCGCGCAGATCAGCACCGCGATCGCCGGTAGCCCCATCAGCACCAGGCCGTAGTTGAGGAAGATGCCCCAGCCCAGCAGCAGTCCGGCGCCCACGGCGGCCAGGGCCGGGACGCGCGCGGTGCGGCGCACGGCGAGCGCCAGCAGGGCGATGCCCCAGGCGGCGACCCCGGCGAAGTAGCCGTCGGCCGAGACGGCCACCCAGATCGCGGTCGGCGCGACCGCCACGAACGGCGCCGCGAGCCGGGCGGTCCGCTCGTCGGTCAGGGCGCGCACCGCGACCAGGATGGCCGCGGCCACGCTGGATCCGACGATCAGGCAGAGCAGGCCGGCCCAGGCGCCGCCGCCGAGTCCGACGCGGTCCAGCCAGACGAACGTCAGCAGCGCGCCGGGTGGGTGCCCGGACACGTGGGTGATCCAGGAGTCGGGCTGGAAGTCGAGGATGCGGCCGGCGAAGGTGCGGACCATCTCGGGGATGTCGGTGACGGTCGGCACCTCGAGGAGGTACTCGTGGCGGGCGGTGAGACGCCCGGCGAAGCCGCGTTGCCAGCCGTCGATCATCGCCAGCGAGAACGCCCATGCCGCCGAGGTGGCCCAGGCGGTCAGAAGCAGCGCGCGCCACGGCAGCCGCAGGGCCAGCGCCTGACCCCACATGACCGCGGCGACGCCCAGCACGATCGCGGGCACGGTACCCCAGCCGACGTGGGTCTCCCACCAGCCGAACACCGGTGAGGTGGCGGCGAAGCTGTTGAAACGCTTGTCGTCGGCGTTGAGGAGCGGGGTGACGACGTCGAGGCGCAGGTGCGGCACCACGAACGCCACCACCACGAGTGCCAGGCCGATCGCGGCGGCGACCGCCTCTCTGCGATAGGTCCGCACGGCCGCCAGCCTATTGCCCGCCGCCCCCTTGCTCGCCTGACCATTCGGTGACGCCGGACGTGGCCCAGCCCCGTTCACAGCACCCGGTGTGACGTGCATTACGTCGCTTTGTGGTGTTCACAGCGCATCTCCAGCCGCCGTGATGTAACCGTCACGCGCTGTCAAAGCCGTGTTACGCCGACGACACATCAGCTCGCGAAGGTGGACACACCCACTGAACGGAGCCACGCCCATGTCCTACGTGAATCCGCCGCAGTTCGTCACCAAGATGATCGATGCCGGCGAATCCAAAGCGTTCATGTCCACCCGCGACACCGTCATCCGCGCGTACATGGCCGGTGCGATCCTCGCGCTGGCCGCGGCGTTCGCGGTGACCGTCACCGTGCAGACCGGCAACGCGCTGATCGGGGCGGTGTTGTTCCCGGTCGGGTTCTGCCTGCTGTACCTGCTGGGTTTCGACCTGCTCACCGGCGTCTTCACGCTGGTGCCGCTGGCGCTGATCGACAAGCGGCGCGGTGTGACGTTGCGGTCGATGCTGCGCAACTGGGGCCTGGTGTTCCTCGGCAACTTCGCCGGTGCGATCACCGTCGCGCTGATGATGGCGGTGATCTTCACCTACGGCTTCTCGGTGGACCCGAGCGAGGTCGGGCAGCGGCTCGGTGAGATCGGGCACAGCCGTACCGTCGGCTACGCCGAACACGGCGCGGCCGGAATGCTCACGCTGTTCGTCCGCGCTGTGCTGTGCAACTGGATGGTCTCCACCGGTGTGGTGGCCGCGATGATGTCGACGTCGGTGTCGGGCAAGGTGATCGCGATGTGGATGCCCATCATGCTGTTCTTCTACATGGGTTTCGAGCACTCGATCGTCAACATGTTCCTGTTCCCGTCGGGGCTCATGCTCGGTGGTGACTTCTCCATCATGGACTACCTGATCTGGAACGAAATCCCCACCGTGGTCGGCAATCTCGTAGGCGGGCTGGCCTTCGTCGGGCTGACGCTGTACGCCACCCACGCCCGCACCGGCGCGGAGTGGAACCGGCCGTCCGAGCCGCAGGAGTTCAAGATCCCCGCGCAGGCCAACGCATGACCCGCGAGGAGATCACCGCGCAGATCGTCGCGGCGCGGCTGGCCAAGGGGCTGACGTGGCAGGAATTGGCCGACGCCGTCGACAGACCGGTGGTGTGGACGGTGTCGGCGCTGCTCGGTCAGCATCCGGTGCCGGTCGAGGCCGGCAAGGTGCTCGTCGACCTGCTCGGCCTCGACGAGTCGGTGCTGCCGGTGCTGGCGGCGGTGCCGATGCGCGGGGGTCTGCCGACGGCCGTGCCCACCGACCCGACGATCTACCGGTTCTACGAGGCCCTGCAGGTGTACGGCCCGGCGCTCAAGGAACTGATCCATGAACAGTTCGGTGACGGCATCATGAGCGCGATCAACTTCAGCATCGACATCGAGCGCAAAGCGCACCCGGCCGGTGACCGCGTGGTCGTGACGTTCGACGGCAAGTTCCTGCCTTACGCCTGGACCGCAGCGGAGGGTTGAGCCGGCCGTTAGGGACCTTGGTCCCTGGCGGCGATGACCAACTCCTCGGGACGATCCGGTGTTCGCCCCCATAGCGTCGTGAGTGCCGGATCGAGCCCAGGAGTTGACATGTCTTCGAACACAACGCTTCACGGCGTGGTCGTCGGGGTCGACGGTTCCCCCGCCGGCAAGGTGGCGGTGAACTGGGCGGCCCGGGACGCGGCGCTGCGCGGGGTTGCGCTGACCATGGTGCGGGTGGTGGCGCCCAGCGACATCCAGATGTGGGTCGAGGTGCCTGCCCCGCCGGAGTACATGCGCTGGCAGCAGCAGCGCAGCGAGCGCGACCTCGCCGATGCGCGCCGGATCGCCGAGCGGGCCGCGGCGGGCGCCGACCGCGCGCTGACCATCGAGCAGAAGATCGTCGAAGGCCACGCGACCGCGGTGCTGGTGGACATGAGCAAGGACGCCGATCTGGTGGTGGTCGGCAGCCGGGGTCTCGGCGCGTGGGGTAAGCGGCTGTTGGGGTCCGTCAGCACCGGGGTGGTGCACCACGCACACTGTCCGGTGGCGGTGATCCATGATCAGGATCCCCTGATGGATCACCCCGACCAGGCGCCCGTGGCGGTCGGTGTGGACGGTTCGGAGGCCGCCGAGAAGGCGATCGCGGTCGCGTTCGAGGAGGCGTCGCGCCGCGGTGTGGACCTGGTCGCGGTGCACGCCTGGAACGACCTGGATTACGAGTTCCCCGACATCGCCTGGGTGGACCACACCGACCGGGGCCGGCGCATCGTCGCCGAGTGCCTCGCCGGGTACGCCGAGCAGTACCCCGACGTCACGGTGCGCAAGGTGCTGGTGCGCGACCGGCCGGCGCGACAACTGCTGGCGCAGTCGGAGTCCGCGCAGCTGCTGGTCGTGGGCAGTCACGGCCGCGGCGGGTTCGCCGGCATGATGCTGGGCTCGGTGAGCGCGGAGGTCGTGCAGTCGGCGCGGATGCCGGTGATCGTGGCCCGCGGGGGGTGACTTCCCGTGGTAGCGGCGTGTCCGTCAGCGCGTCGGACGGATCTCGACGCAGCATTCCCCGGCGGCGGGTGACAGGACGGCCTCGACGGTCGTACTGCCGAGGCCGTCGAGCACTCCGCGCACGAAGTCCTGGTTGAGCCGGCACACCAGCTCGGGCAGGTCGCGGGCCAGTGGGTGGAAGGGACAGTTGCGCAGCCGGGTACACGCGCCGTCGCGGTAGGGCTCGAACCCGTAGTCCGCGAGCGCTTCCTCGGTCAGGCGCATGGCGCGCTCGGCGCCGATACGCCCGCCCCGCGTGCGGGCGGTTTGTGAGGTGGCGGCCACGCCACGCTGGTGGGCCACTCGTGCCGCGGCAGCGCGCACCGACGCCGGCTCGTCGCCGGTGAGCACCGCATGGGCCAGGATGTCGGCGAGCAACTCAGGTCTGCGCGCCGGGATGCTCACCGTGATGTCGTTGTCGGTGGGGGCGTACATCTTCGGTGGCCGACCGACTCGGGCCTCTGCTGCCTGCAGGAACCGGAAGTGCAGCAGACCGGCCTCGACGAGCTTGTCCAGGTGGAAGGCAGCCAGCTTGCGCGAGATGCCGACCGCCGAGGCCGCTTCGTCGCGGCTCACGGGGCGGCGCTCGGCGCGCGCGAAGTCGTACAGCCGCCGGCGGACATCGTCTCCGAGCGCCGCGACCGCCCGGATCGCTCCGACGTGTGCGCTTCGGCCGCCGTGTTCCACGCCGGACAGGATATCGCTAACAAAGCTGGTCGAAATGGAGTCTTGACCGGTCGAGCCGAATAAGACCAAAATTGATTATCCAAACCACGGTGTTGTGGGAGGCGTCCGTGAACACGCGAACCGAGCGGGCCAAGCAGCCTGTCACCGCGATGTTGGCCGGTCCATACGGCCACCCGTTCCACCCGATCCTGGTCACCGTGCCCATCGGCGCGTGGGCGGCAAGCCTGGTCTTCGACGTCGCGTCCCACATCGTCGGCGAACCGGCGTTCCTCGCCCGCGGCGCGGAGTGGCTCATCGCGATCGGCGTGCTCGGCGCGCTGGCGGCCGCGACGATCGGCTTCCTCGACCTGATCGCGATTCCCTCGGGCACCCGGGCGCATCGGATCGGCCTGCTGCACATGGCGCTCAACCTCACCGTCACGGCCCTCTACATCGTCGGATTCGCCTGGCGGCATGCCGACTATCCCCAGCAGTCGTCGGTGGGTCTGGGGCAGTTGGCGCTGTCCGTGGGGGCCTTCGCGGTGCTCGGGATCTCGGGCTATCTGGGGGGAATGCTCTCGTATCGATACGGCGTCCGCGTCGCCGACGAGTCGACGCAGGCTGACGGATTCAGGGGAGTGGAGCGACCCGCACAGGGAGGAAAGCCATGGCTATCGCGTCATTGATCGCGTGGATTCTGACCGCCGGTGGCGGCGCCTTCATGCTCGCCAAGTGGGTGGGCGGCGGCGGCCACCGCGACACCACCAGAACTCAGCTGCCGCCGGCGGTGGTGTTCGGCCACTTCGCCCTGGCGGCCCTCGGCCTGGTGTTGTGGATCGTGTACGTGTTCACCGACAATCATCCGATCGGGTGGGTGGGGCTGGCTCTTCTCGTACCGGTCGCCGCGTTGGGTGTCGTGATGGTGCTGCGCTGGTTGCCGGTGCACCGCGCCCAGGCCCAGCGCGTCGGAGGGCAGGCGTCGGCGCTCCACGATGCGCCTGAGCGGTCCTTCCCGATGCCGGTGGTGCTCGGACACGGTGCGCTGGCGGTCGTCACCGTGGTGCTCGGACTGCTCGCGATCCTGGAGATCGGCGGCTGACGGTTCCGGTCAGTACAGCATCGAGCGCTGGTTCGCCTCGGTGTAGTAGGCGTCGAGTTCTTCGTCGGTGAGTGTCGGCTTGAAGCTCTTGGCCATCTGCGCGACGCTCGGCACCGCGGTGGGATCCCACGTCTCCGGCTGCCAGGCGTCGGAGCGCAGAAATGCCTTGGCGCAGTGGAAGAACACTTCCTCGACGGCGATCTCCAGCGCCAGGATGGGGCGCTTGCCCTTGACCGCCATCGCGTCGAAATAGTCGGCGTCGGCGAGGATCTGGCCGCGGCCGTTGATCCGCAGCGTGTCCCCGCGGCCCGGGATGACGAACAGCGTGCCGACACCGGGCCGCTCGAGCACGTTGAGGTAGCCGTCGACGCGCTTGTTGCCCGGCCGTTCGGGGATCGCGATGGTGTGTGCGTCGATGATGTGCACGAAGCCGGGCGGATCACCCTTCGGCGACACGTCGACGTTTCCCTGCGCGTCGGTGGTCGCGACGAACGCCAGCGGCGATGCGCGCAGCCAGTCCTGGTGTAGCGACGACAACCGCGGCGCGACCTTGTTGGCGACGAAGTCGTTCGGCTCACCGACGATGGCCCGCAGGTCTTCGACGGTGGTGATCTGACGGCGCATTCGCCCATCATGCCTGCCCGCGCCCGGCGACAGGGTCACACGGTGTGCCGATCGCGAGGGTGCATGCCGGTACTCGGCTCCGCCGGGAAGCGGAGCCGAGTCTGGCCGACCGGCGTCGACGTCAGAACGGTGGTGGGTTGGCGTCGTGGTGGGTGTGGTTGCGGTTGCGTTCCCAGGTGATGCGGTAGGCGCGGTCCTCGGCGCGGGTGCGTCGGCGGGTGGGCATGGCCAGGCCCCGCTCGGGGCTGAGCGCTGTGTGGGTGGTCGGGTGCTCGGGTGGGGGGAGGTCGTTGCTGGGGTGGGCGAGGTGGGGGAAGTAGAGGGCGCCGGCGGGGGTGGTGGTGTGGGTGCGGCCGGTGGGTGAGGTCCAGATGACGGTGCCGTCGGGCAGTTGGTGGTCGTGCCAGCCGGTGGGTCCGGTGTAGAAGGTTTTGAGCAGGTGGTGACAGCTACTGGCCGGAGTACGCTTTATTCATGGACGCCGCCGTATACCTTCGGATCAGTTCCGACCCCACCGGCCAGCAACTCGGTGTAGCAAGGCAACGTGAGGACTGCTTGGCACTGTGCGAAAAGCACGGCTGGACGCCCGTCGAGTACGTCGACAACGACATCAGCGCCAGCAGCCGAAAGCGTCGCCCCGCATACGAACGGATGCTGACCGATATCACCGAAGGCCGAATCGGTGCGGTTGTCGCGTGGGATTTGGACCGCCTTCACCGCCGTCCCATCGAACTCGAAGCGTTCATGGCGGCCGCCGACGAACACCGCACCGCCCTGGCGACCGTTTCGGGCGATATCGACCTGTCGACGGCCCAGGGACGGTTGACCGCACGGCTCAAAGGCAGCGTTGCGGCCCACGAAATCGAACACAAGCGCGCGCGACAGTTGCGCGCCGCTCAGCAGAAGGCCGAAAGCGGTCGCCCTCAATGGCGCAAAGCCTTCGGATACCAAGACACCGAGTCGGGACCGATTCCCGATCCAGTAATCGCCCCGCTGGTCAAGCGCGTCTACGCGCACGTGCTGGCTGGCGGATCGATCACCGATGGCGCAAGAATGCTCAACGCCGAAAGCGCCTTCGGGCTCAACGGCAAGCCGTGGACGGCATCCACACTGAGTCTGTTTTTACGATCTCCCCGCAATGCGGCGCTGCGGTCGCACAACGGTCAGATTCTCGACGGCGTGAAAGGGACATGGCCTGCGCTGGTTGATGAGGAAACATGGCGCGCGGTGCAAACCGTGCTGACAGCGCCGGGACGCGCGCCAGGGCGCAAGAGCGTGCGAAAGCACCTGCTGACCGGCGTTCTGCAATGCGGCAAGCCTAGTTGCGACGGCTACCTATCAGGCCAATGGGTTATGCAATCCCACCAGGGCGGGCCGAAGGCGCATTCGATCACGTATGGCTGTAAGAAGTGCCGTGGTGTATCGGTACGCGCAGAACACGTCGAGCCGTTGGTGTACGGCGTAGTGGCCGGTCGACTTGCCAGAACCGACGCCGCAGACCTGCTGCGCGATAGCGCCTTCGATCCCGAAGAGGCGAAACGAATCCACGACGAGAAGCAGTCGCTTTACGCGCAGATCCGCGCCGCCGAATCCGAGTACGACGAGGGCATCATCGACGGTCGTCGCTTGGCCGCGCGAAAAGAACGCGTCGCGCAGAAACTGGCCGACATCGAACGCCGGATGGCTGATGCGGACCGACTGCGGGTGTTCGACGGGTTGCCGTTGGGAACGCCCGAAGTCAACGAGAAGCTTTCGCAGTTGTCGCCGGATCGGCTACGCGCGGTGATTGATGTTCTCGTGGAGTTCACCGTCGCACCGGTCGGCAAGGGTTACAGGCCGAAAAGCGGAGACCGCTTCGATCCCGAACGGGTACGAATTCACTGGAAATGATGGCGAATCGTTTCCCATAATCCGAAACTATTAGTTTCCAAGAACCATTATCTTTGGCGTTGGGAATAGCCGTTCCGCCGCCCCGCATGTCGCCATTGCCTGAAATGACTCAATGGCCTAACGTGGAAGGTAGAAGGGGTTTTTTCCGAGTTCACCCACCCATAGACTCCGGCATGGCTGTTCTGTTTCAGCCGATCTATTCGACATGCCTCGAAATCGAAGGCTAGAACAGATTGGCTTTTCATGTCTGGAAACGACACCTCAACTCGGCCGGCCGATTACTGGTCGACTCAGCAGGCCGCTCAGTACCTCGGCGTTCCGGTTCGTAACGTCCGAAACGCGGTTGCGCGTGGATCACTACGCGCCTATCGGATCGGTGGTCTTTACAAGTTCGATCCCGCAGATGTTCGCGACTTCGTGAAACCCGTCAATCCGGACTGTGGCGGTGCAGCGTGATTAAGCGCGGCGGGAATCCGGCGAATCTGTCCGCTATCGACGCGTACATCGCTCGTGTTCTAGCTCAAGCGCCCCCACTCACGGACGAACAACGGACACGGTTGGCAGAACTACTGAGACCGTGCCGAACGCCGCGCCAAACCCATAACTCAGTCTGAAAGGGAACGTCCTATGTCCTCCATGTATGAGCCGCCAGCCGAAATCGCCCACCTGGTGCAGCGCTTCGAAGACAACGAACGTCGAACCGAAGCCAGCGCCGCGAATCTGACCGGTGGTCCGACACGGGTGTTGCCGTTCATCGTCGGTGCCGACCCACGAACGCGCCCGATCCCCCATGCGTTTCTAGAACGCTTCGAACCTGCTACCGCCGTCGTTCACGGCCAGGCGGGCGGCGCGGCGCTCACCATTCTCGCCACCAGTCGCCCTGGCGACTTGTGGATCGGTGACGACTTGCAGACCGCCGAAGTAGTGGCCGAACTGATCGCCGAAGATCTGCATTGCGACGTGCGGCTGCTCGATGGTGCCGACTTCGGGACGTGCGTCGACCGGCATCGCGAAGTCGCCAATCTGTACGCGTCGGTCAACGGTGCGAGCGGGCGACGAAACTACGTCGCTGAGCACTTCCATACGGTGCCGTTCGACCGGGGCGGGACGGTCGTGCTGTGTCGAGCCTGCGACTGGTGCTGGAACGCGTTGCTTCTCGGAATCGATTCAACCCGGTGCGGAGTGATCGAGTCGAACGACGACGGTTTCGGCTCGGTGGGCATGGCTCAGGTCGACCAGGCCGAATACCGTTGGGACACCGGTTACGTGCGTTCGGTGATCGATGAGTTCCGCGCGACGTTCGGTCGCAATCCGACGATTGCTGAGCTATCGGAAACGCTGATGGCAGTTGAGTTCGTGCCGCAGGCCGGCGAATCGAAAGAAGACTGAGCGCCAACAGCGGACACACGCCGACCCTCACAATGCAATCGCCCCGGTCAGGGCAAACGGTAGAACCTGACCGGGGCGCACAGACCGAATCTCGCAGGACGATCTATGAACAGCTTACCAAACGCATTGGACGTTTCCGGTCGCGAAAGCGGTTATGTGCCTGACATTTCTGTCGTCTCGCCGGGCGATATCGGTATGGCCGCAGCGCTCTACATCGAAGCCGGTCTATCCGTGCTGCCGGTCGCCATCGGCAAGCATCCCGGTTCCATCGTGGGCAGCAACTGGCCGTCGAAGTCGAGCCGCGAGGCGAAGACGGTTTGCGACTGGTGGACGGCGCACCCTGACGCCGGAATCGCCATCCATACCGGGGCGAGCGGGATAACCGCGTTCGATCTGGACATCGATGCCGAGACATTGCCAAGCGAACTGGAATGGCTCGATGCCGGTCGGTTCCAATCGTCACGGGGCGGGATCGGTGTACGCGGGCATTACGTGTTCCACACGGGGACCGAAGTGTTCACATCGGGAGACCTGAAGCTCTCCGATGGCAGAACGGTTGGCGACGTGCGCAGCGGTAACAGCGTGATCCTGGTCGACCCGTCACCGCACCCGAAGTCACACCAGGGCGGGGAGTATCAATGGCGGGCCAATGACGCCGGTGAGCCGTTCCCACCGCTGCCAGAGGCCGCACGCGCCTACCTGCGCCCACTGGGCACCCTGACGGCACGCGGCGGTCTGGCTGCCGCCGACGCAGCCGTGAGCGCTGCCCTGGCCGACTGGACGGGGTGTGAGCGACCGAAAGCACTCGACAACCTGACCGGCTCGATACGCCGTGCGCGTTCGGGTACCCGAAGCCGGACGCTCAACGCGCTACGGATCGCGGCCTGTGAATCGCGATTGGGTTTCTACCCGCTGGCCGATGCCGTCGAACGGATAAAGGTCGCCGCCATCGATTCGTACACCGCTCGCGGTGAGAGCTTCGAGGCGCACATGGGTGGGCACGAATTCGGGCGGTTGATTGGTAACGGTGTCGGCTATGCGAGTAGTCGCACTCTGGCCGATATCGACGCCGAAGCGCGACGGCTGTACGGCACCAGACACACCGACAACGTGATCGCGTTTCCGAGCAAGGCAGGTATCACGGTGCCAACCGGCGAGAAGCATTGCAAATCAATCGAAATGGAGTTCTGGGAGTCATCAGATCAGTTGCGAGACCTCCACCAGTTCGCCCGCGCGCGCATGGTGGGACCGTGGGCCATGCTCGGCAACGTGCTGGCTCGCGTCGTAGCTCACATCCCGCCGCACGTCGTGTTGCCCCCGACCATTGGAAGCCACGCGAGCCTGAATATTTTCGTCGCTCTTGTCGGTCGCAGCGGCGACACGAAATCGGTGTCCATGTCCGCCGCTGGAAACTGGGTCAAAATCGAGCCCGATTATCAGCCCTGCAAACCGGGTAGCGGAGAGGGATTGGCGAAGTGCTTCGCATATCGAACCAAAATGCCGAACAACGGCGGGTGGACTCAAGTCGGTAAGCAATGGTCGGTGCTGGCGAAGCTACCCGAAGTCGATACGCTGACCGCAAGTGCTGCCAGGGGTGGTGCAACGATCATGAGCACGCTTCGTGAAGGCTGGTCAGGCGAACGCATCGGCACCGACTACGCAGGCGAAGACAAGCAAATCGTGTTGCACGCCAACCGATATCGGCTATGTCTGGTCATGGGCGTGCAACCCAACCGATCCCGTGCGCTGTTCGATGACGCTGACGGCGGTACACCGCAACGGTTCCTTTGGTTGCCGTCTGATGATCCCGACATGCCAGATTCCGAACCGGATGAACCGCCCGTACTCGATCTCGGTCGCTGGGAGCGAGCGAATCCAATGGCGAATCTGGTCGGCGATGTCGACCTCATTCGTAACGGTCAGCTTGGCGACGTGGCTGATCCCGCTGATTTCGATGTACTCGCGATTCCCGATTCGGCACGCGATCAGATCAAGGCGACACGTCGTGCCGTAGCTCGCGGCGATCGGTCGGTGAATCCGCTTGACGGTCACAAGTTGTTGGTTCGGCTCAAGGTTGCCGCAGCGCTGATGGCGCTGGAAGGCCGACGCAAGACGATCACCGAATCGGACTGGGAGCGTGCCGGGACTGTCATGGCGGTTTCAGACCGCACGCGAAAGCAAGTGATCGAAAAGTTGCAAGCGCAGCGTTCCGAGGAGAACGAAGCGCGGGGCCGATTCGAAGGTGAACGCGCGGACGTAGCAGAACAGACGAGAGCAGAGCGCGCAATCCATCGTGTTTCGGAAAACATCGTGCGCATACTCCGAACGAAGTTCGACGGCAGTGCAGCGCGTGCGGAACTACGGACTAAGGTCGCGTATCGAGACCGCGAACACTATGACGACGCCGAAACGTATCTCGTTGAAGCACAACGGATTGAGAAGGCGAGATCAGACAACCACGGTCCCGATGGCTTCGTCCTGACGCTGCGCGACGACACAGCCAGCAAATGACCGCCGAAGGTTTGCCGGGCACCCTGTACAGGCTGTACACCCTGTACACGACCGTGCATCAATGGGTTAGGCCGAAATGCAAAAGACCAGGATAGATGGATTTATTCATAGGCCGTATATGCGTCAGAAACTGGATTCCGGAACCGACGTACAGGGTGTACAGGGTGTACAGCCTGATTTGCCCGAAGGGAGGTCGCGACAGCAAACAGCGAATCGCTGGCGAATCGCGCTGCGTCCAAACCGAAGACACGCCGACGCGCCGGTCGCCGCGTCAACGAATCTAGGGAACACTTGAACGATGAGCGTCGAAACGACCTCGGCCGCCGCCCTGGTGTCCGTCACCGACGATCAGGCCGACACACGACCGCGCCAGCGTCAAGCACGCACCACCAAGCAAGCGGCTGAACCGAGGGCGCTCACGCTGATCTGTGAGCGGTGCGAACGCCCGGTGCGGGGTGTGGGCGCAGGATTCGCCTACGTCGATCTGCGGGACGCTCAGGCGGTCGCCATGGGTCATCGACCACCTGGGGCTGAGGACGGCGGCAAGGCCGGCTGGTCGGTCGCCCACAAGGCGTGCGCGCCGGAAGCGACCGCGACGATCAACCCGTACTTCCGTATGTGGGCAGAACGCGTCTCCACCACTGACGATCTGCTCGACGCCGTGGCCGATCTGAGTCGCCTGTCGTGGTTCGGCCACACCGACTGGGGCGGTCTGGTGCGTCGACTGCTGGCCGACACCGAACACGACCGCACGGAGGGGCCAGCGCAACGCGCACGGCAGGCCGCCGAACGGCGCGCAGGACAACTCGCTGCCGATGATCCCCGCCACGGAACGGTCAACGGCTACAACAATTACGGCTGCCGGTGCGAAGAGTGTCGGCTGGCGTTCTCCGACGCGCACGCCCGCAAGAAGGCGGCGAAGGCGGCGCTGAGCGCCGCACACAGCGACGATCACGGGTCAGGTGGGGTCGATGGACACTGAAGCGTTCCTGACAGCGCTCGCGGGCTATCTGGCCGGTGTGGGCCTGGCCCAGTGGTCAGCCGTGGGTGACTACCGCGACGATCCCGCGCTGCCAGCCATCCAGTTCGCACAAGCCGACGTACCCGACACCTTGTGTGTGCTCACCGTGACCGGCCGCAACGAAGCGTTACGTCAGTGGGACGTGGCATTCACGTTCCGCGCGACCGGTGTGAATCCCTTACCGGTCGAGAAGCTGGCCGACGCAGTGTCCGATCACTTTCGCATTGCGTTCGATCTCCGGTCTCAGGGCCAGTGGGTCGGCGGATCGATTCAGGTTATGCCAACGGTCGCGCTGCCTGGCGGGCTGACTCTGACCGAGGTGTCTCAGAAATTCCGTGGCACAGCGGAGTTGACATCCGCGGCTAAGCACAAAGGGTCACGGTTCGTCCGGTCGGACAGCTACCGGATGACGGTGCGTGGTTGAGCGCGTCATGTCGAGTGTGCGTAAGCCGTGTGTTGAGCCGGGATGTCCGAACTACGTCGAAACGACTGCTGTTTCGGCACGCCAGTCGGTCAAGCGGAATCGGTGCCGCGACCATCAACGCGCATTCGACCGGGCATACGACCGGGTGCGAGACGGTCGCCCGAATCGGGTCGCCCGAAACGACTCGGAGTATCGCGCGATTCGCAAACCGATAGGCCTACGGTGCGCGTTGCGGATCGCGGGTGTCTGCACCGGGTGGGCGACGACGTGGGACCACAAGACTCCGCTCGCCGCAGGCGGAACGCATCACCGTTCGAACCTCCAACCGGCCTGCGTTCCGTGCAACTCGTCAAAAGGCGCTCAGATCAGCACTCCGAAACCGTGAAAAGTTCGGACACTTGACATCCCATCGCCCCGCCATCCCCGGTTCCTTTTGCTTACAACGGCGGCGTTTCGGCGGATTGTGGCCGATCTCGGCTCAGACTGGCCGATTGCGGGCGCTGTATCGCGCACTGACGCGTGTTCTCGGTTACCGGGCTCCACGGGCTGGTCCTTCCGCGAGCGTCGGATACATCGGCGCTAGAGCACAATAAGCGGCGAACGCGCCTTCGGTTTCACTTGGGCGCGGTCGAACGCCATCATCAACGCGTACGCGCAGTCGATCTTGCCGCGCGACTTCTGCTTAGCCAGCGTGAATCCGCGTTCGTTGGATCGGACCACGGCGTTGAGAATCTGTTGGGCGTAAGTGGGATCGCCGTCGTGGGATAGCTCTCGGCGTTTGATCGCTTCGTACAGGTTTCCGAACGCCGGGGTGCAGCGTTCTAGAGTCTGCGGGAACTCGACCATCGGTATGCCCTCGTCAGCCAGTTGCTGCGCGGGAAGCTCGAACAGTCTCGGATCGAAGGCGACCTCTACCAGTTCGTATCGGGTGTCGAGTTCCCGAATGAAAGCCATGATGTCGCTGACATCGATAGCGCCGTCAGCGGTCGGCATCCAGATCTTGGCTTGGGTGTGAAGCTGGCCGGTGGGGCGACGTTGGGCGATGATCAGCGCCGTCGAGTCACGTTTGAGTCCGACGTCTAGACCCACCCATGTCGGCGCGCCGTCACGCAACCGGTATGGATTGGCGAGCGTGTCCCAGATCCGCCGGCCGTCTGATCCCAGCCAGGAATCGATTCCGTCACGCCACTGTCCGAGGTGAAACACGCGGAAGTGCGATTCAGGGCTCATTTCCACAGCCGTTTCCAGCGCGTCGATAGCCTGATACCCGGCAGCCAGCGCAGGGCACGCCTTATGCCAGGCGTTTCGGTCTCGCACGTCGCAGGTCTCTGGCGCGCTGTATTCGGTGAACGCAAAGCCTGGTGGTGTGCGTCCGTCGAGATAGGCCGAACGCAGATGCCACAACGCTGATCGTTCGCGATCCAGACCAGGGGTGCCGACGCCGCACACCAGTGACCGTGAACGTTTACCGGAGGCTAGAACCATTGCCGTCCAGCTTTCCAGCGGTTGGAAGCCGATCTCGTCGACGATTGCCAGTGTGGGATCGAGACCTTGCAACCCGTCAGGATCGTTGGCGATGGGAAAGCACGTCCCGCCGTTGTAGCCCACAGCGATACGTGTTGATCCGATTGCGGTGTAGGTGATCGAACGCTGCGACAGCAGTGGTTCTGCATCAACCATCTTCGCGGCGACATCGAACACCGACCGCTGCGCCTGGCCGACCGTGGTCGCCATGATCGGTACCTGCGGCTCACCGGTGTCATTGATGTCGAACGTGGCCCAGACCGCCAGGGCGGCGAGCTTGGTTGACTTGCCCTGTCCACGCGGCGTTTGAAGCACGCTCTGCCGGACGCCGGGGGCGAGGCTGTCAGCGATCCATTCCTGCTGGAACGGGGCTAGCCGCAGCGGTTGCCCGAAGCCGTAGCCTTTCGGCGCGCGGCAGTACGTCTCGATGAATCTGATGGCCCGTTCGGCGGGATCGGTCTCGGGCCAGTCATACCAGGGACCGGGTTCCAGGCTGCCGAATTTCGAGCGTGCATTTCCAGCGGTCGCCATTTCGCGTGTCTCCCTTTTCTCTGTCACCACATTCGCATATCGTGAATATCGGTGCCACAGGTGACACGGCCAAAAATGGCAGTTGGCGCCCACGTTGTCGAATAATCACTCTCGAATTGCAATCGCGTGAAGCGATATGAAATGCGATTTGGGATGGAAAAGGAAAGACGGTCTGATGGCCCGCTGGTGGCAGCGCAAGAGTCCTGCCGAGCAGCAACGCGCGCAGAGCTGGTCGGTCTCCGATCCCGCTATTGCTGAACTGTTCGGTCTCGGCACGCCCAATCTGACCGGTCAATCTGTAGGTGAGCAATCGGTGTTGGGACTGGCCGCTGTCTACCGTGCTGTCTCGCTCATCGCCGGAACTATCGCCAGTCTGCCGATGCGAACCATCGTGACCAACGCCGATGGAAGCACCACCCGCGCACGATCCTTTCTCGATACGCCCGGCGGGCCGACGGGGCCGACAGCGTTCGAATGGAAGGAAAGCGTTCTCGTTCATCTGCTGCTGCACGGCAACGCCTACTGCGCCCACATCTACGGCGGCGCAGGCCAGATCGTCGGACTGTTGCCGATCCATCCGAGTGCGGTCAGTGTCGAAATCGATGAGCGCACGGGGACACGGTTCTACACCGTTGCGCTTTCCGATGGAACTCGCCGACTGCTCGACGCAACGCAGTTGACGCACATCCCAGCACTGAGCACCGATGGTGTGGTCGGTCTGTCACCGATTGCGGTTGCGCGAAACATGTTCGGTACGTCGCTGGCGGGTGAGCGCGCCGCCGCGCGGATGTTCTCCAACGGTGCGATGGTCTCGGGAATCGTCACCCCCGAAGAGGATCTGACCGCCGACGAAGCAACGACGATCAAAAACGATCTACGCAACCGACTGCAAGGCACGGCCAATGCAGGCGATATCGCCGTCATCAATCGCAAATTGAAATTCACGCAGTGGAGCATGAATGCTGAAGACGCGCAATTCCTGCAATCGCGCGCCTTTCAAGTCGAAGAAATCGCACGGATTTATGGTGTTCCGCCGCACCTATTGATGCAGACCGAAAAGCAGACCAGTTGGGGAACCGGAGTTTCCGAACAGAACCGCGGATTCGCGCGATACACACTGGAACCGTGGACTACACGCGTGCAGGAACGGCTGTCGCGACTGCTGACCGGCAATCGGAAAGTCGAGTTCGACTACAGCGCGTTCGTGCAGCCATCTCCCGAGATCGAGATCCCGCTTCTGATCCAGCAGGTCGAATCCGGCTTGCTCACGGTCAACGAAGCGCGCAAGATTCGTAACCTTCCGCCGCTACCGGGAGGCAACATCGCAAGCGGAACCGATACGGCCGGCGAATCTGACGGTGGTACGCAAAGCATCGGCAGCGCCGATGATTTCGGGACCGTACCCGACGCTGGAACCCTGCGCGTCGCCAGCGACCCCCGCCACCCACCCGCCCTGGCGGCAGGATTCATGACGCCGCTAGTCCTGCCTCCGACGACCAATGGAGCACACCGTGAATGAGACCCGTTTCGGTGTCGAACTTCGCGCCGAAGTCAGCGGCAACAAACTCGTCGGACACGCGGCGGTGTTCGGTCAGTTCGCGACGCTGCCCGGCCATCTGGAAGCGTTGAGCCGCAGCGCATTCGACGCCGTACGCACCGATGCGAAGACCGACGTACGAGCACTCTACGAACACGACCCGTCCAAGCTGCTCGGGCGGCAGGCTTCCGGCACGCTGCGGTGGTCGGTCGACTCGGAGGGGCTGCCTTTCGAGGTCGACCTACCCGACACCACCCACGGGCGCGACGTGCGCGAGCTAGCCGCACGCGGTGACCTGACCGGCGCGAGCTTCGGCTTCGTGCCCGGTGCCGATGAGTGGGGCCATGTCGAAGGCCAGCAGGTCCGTACCCACACCTCGGTAGCTCGCCTGGTCGACCTGTCGGTGGTCGCCTTCCCGGCTTACACCGGAGCCACCGTGATGTTGCGGAGTCTCGACCGCGTGAAAGCCACTGTGGCAACGCCCGAATCAGCACGCTCACAACTGATTCGGACACGACATCGAATACTGCTGACATGAACTGCTCGACCACCGAAACCGCAGTCACACAACGCCATAGCTCCATTCGAAAGGAACCAGAATCCATGAATGCCACCGCACTCATCGACCGCCGCGACGACGTACTCACGATCAACGGCGTGCCGGTCGGGCCGTTGTTCGGCAGTGAGCCGAATCCCGCCGAGACCGATCCCGGCGCGCCTCCGGTCACCGTCGAAGAGATCCTGGCTGCGCTACAGAGCATCATCGACGCCGCTGAAGGTCGACCGCTCTCGGAAGACGAGATTAAGCGGTACGAAACGCTCGAAGGCCAACTCAGAACCGTTCAGCGCAGCGCCGAAATACGCTCGCGCCAAGCGGCATATACGACGCCGGTCCCGGGCGGTCTCGCGTCGGTGGTCCACACCGGCGCAGTGCGCCGTGACGACACGCTGGAACGCGCATTCGATCACTATCTGCGTACCGGTCGCGAAAACCAAGACATCACCGAACTGCGCGCACAGGGCACGTCGCCCGATACCGCTGGCGGATTCCTGGTGCCCGAAACGATGCGGCAGAAGCTGACCGAACGACTCAAGGCCTTCGGAGGCCTGGCGTCAGCAGTCGAGGAGATCGTCACCACCAGCGGTGAGCCGCTGCGCTGGCCGACGCTGGACGACACCGCAAACGTCGGTGTGATTACGCCGGAGAACACCGCACCCGCATCGGGCGGAGCAGACTTGGTGTTCGGTGAGAAGACACTCGGCGCGTTCAAGTACGTCGCACCGGGTGCGAACAATCTACCGCTGCGCGTATCGGTGGAACTGTTGCAAGACAGCGCATTCGATATCCAGGCGTTGGTGGAACGCAAGCTCGGTGAGCGCATCGGGCGCAGACAGGCACTCGATTGGGTGAGCGGTAACGGTACGACTGAGCCGTTCGGTATCGACACCGGAACCACGGTCGCGGTTGACACCTTCGATGCGGCCACGCCTACCTATGACGAGTTGGTCGACGCGGTTCATCAGGTCGACCCGGCTTACCGGGCGGCTGCGGTGTGGACCTTCAACGATCAGACGTTGGCCCAGATCGAACGCCTGGTGGATGGTTCGGGTCGACCGTTGCTCAACCCGGCTGCCGAGGGCATCTCTTCGGGACCGGCGAACACCACGCTTCTGGGATACCCGGTGATCATCGATCAGGCATGGCCGACCTATGCCGACGCGACCACCGGGCGATGGGGTGCGTTCGGTGATCTGCGAAGCGGATACGTCATCCGCCGCGTGAAGGATCTGACGCTGATCGTCAATCCGTACTCGCGCGCCAATGAGGGCCAGGTCGAGTACACCCTGTGGGCGCGCGCCGATGGCGTCCCACAAGACACCAACGCCTATCGCGTTCTGATCAACGAAACCGCGTAACGAATCTTCCTGGCGGCAGCGGGTTGGACCCACCGTTTCCCCGATCCGCTGCCGTCAGGGACCGAATCGAAAGGCTCACCATGGCTGACAAGCGCACCATCGCTGAACTGGCCCAAGACAAGGCGTATCTCGAAACGTGTCTGCGCGAGGTCAACGCCGAAATCGCGCGCCGCGCCGGTCAGACCGATCCGCCCGAATCAGAGTCAGACAACCGTGTCGAAACGGCCACCGATAGCGCGGTCGAGGGTCGAGAGCGGGCCACCGAGTGAGTTGGCAGCCGCCGTACGCCACCCCCGAAGAACTCGCCGCATATATGGGCGAATCAGCGGCCACCGACACCGCTGAATTGACCCTGGCAATCGAAGCGGCGTCACGGTCGGTGGATCGGGCGTGCGACAGGCAGTTCGGCCAACTCGACACACCCCAAGTGCGGTTCTACACCGCCCGATACGACCGAGATCGTCGTCGTTGGGAGATCCCCACCGACGACTTCGCCACAACTGTCGGTTTGGTTGTGGAATCCGCCGGCCTTGCCACCGGCGCTACAATCACCGGTGTTCTTCCGGCACCGATCAACGCCGTCGCGAACGGTTCGGTGTGGACATCGCTGGTCGTCAACGCCGACAGCAGCGTGATTCCGGACAGAACAGAAAACGGCGTGAAGGTCACCGCGCAGTTCGGTTGGCCCGAGATCCCGCCGACCATCAAACTGGCGACGCTCATTCAGGCGTCGCGGTTGTTCGCGCGTCGACACGCGCCGTTCGGTGTGGCCGGTAACCCCGAGGTCGGTCAAATGAGGCTGCTGGAAAGGCTCGACCCTGACCTCGCTGTGTCGGTGCGACCATTCGCACGTATCTGGGGCGCGGTCTGACATGGCCGTCCGTCGAGTCAAACTTTCCCGCACCCGCCCTGGCGGGCTGAGTCGTCGGTCTGCGCGCCAACAACCCAGAGACAGCCGTGGCCGGTTCGCCTCCACTGGGGCGGCTGGCGCACGTCGGGCCAACACTGACGACGAGCCGCAGAACAAGCGCACTCGACGCCGTGTGCTCGGCACTGCCGCAGTGGGAGTGGCGGTGGCCGGTGTAGCGGTCGCAGCGGGCCAAGCGCACCCGGCCAGCCGCACCCGCACTGCGTCGACGCGACGCCAGATCAGACGCACCCATGAGCGCCGGGTCTACGTTGACGCGGGCAAGATGGCGATGCATCGCAACTCCCGGTTCGATGTGGTTGCCGTCCATAAGGCCGCTCGCGCTGAGTCACGGGAAGTGACCAAGGGTTTCCACAAGCAGGCGAAAGCGGTACGTAAGTCGAAGCGCTCATCGGTGCGCAAAACGAGCGCAGCACGCAGACGTGGAATCCGTACCGTCAAACGGTTACGGAAGCGGTGAGCACCGCGTGATGCCGATAGCAATCTTCGAAGCCATCACCGCCCATCCTGACCTCAACGCACTCGGCATCACCCCCGCGACGGTGTTCGAAGCTGAGTCGCTGAACGCCGATAACAGGCCGAACGTCGATGCTCATTTCGTCACGGTTCGCTTCTTAGAGCAGACAATTTCGGCTGTTGTCAGGCGTGGCCCACGTGCGATGGAGGTCGCCGTCCACGTGGACTGGACGCTGACACGCGACTACACCGGCATCAATCGCATCTTGAATCGAGTTGACGCGGTTCTGGTGCCGTTCGAACAGGTGACCGGCAGTGACGGAATCCGAGTGGCGTGCATCCGACCGATGGGACGGTCTCGAAACCTCACCGATCCCGGCTGGCGCACGATCAGCCGCTACGCCACCTATTCGGTACTGACCGACGAGTCGGCGACGTGAGCATCGGCGTTGCGCGTCACAGTATCCGATCTATCGGGCAAGTTCCTCTAACGTCATCACTCCGACTTCGGCAACAATAACTGCTCTAAAAGCGAAGTCGAGTAATCGATCTGGATTCCCTTCGACCGCAACCGTGACGGTGCCAGTCGTTGGGTCCGGAGTCGGGTCTCGGACGATCAGAGTACTTCCAAGCGGCGCTGCCCACGGCCGCGCGTGTGCATAGCCGCTGAGCATCTGCCAGGTGTTGAGCAGTACCAATTCGGAATCCCAGCCGCCCGTACCTATTGCGGTTGTGAGCTTCCCAGCGGCTCTTACCATGTCCGTATCGCTAGTGGTCCGCTGACCGTAGGTCCGACGCGTGAATGGTATTGATGGAGCAAGACACGAATTCGCCTGTTGCACTATCCAATCGAGTCGTCGTTCGATGTCAGCTTCCCAAGCGTCGAAAGTCGCGGTCTCCGCAGCCGGTCGCTGCTGATGCATAGGCTCCGTCTTGGTGGTTTTCATCCAAGCTAGTTGGGACTTCAGGTCGTTGAACATGAACTCCATCGCTCGGCAACGACGTTCGTCCCGTGTACTGGCGCTGGCCATCCATAGGGCCGTCGCCGCCCCGGTGATCGCCGTTCGAATCATCGTGGCTTGAGCGTATGGGTGTGGCTTGTCCAGCGTCTTAAGTGTTAGCACTAAGCAACGTAGGTGGTCGAGTGCGCTAAGCAGGCATTGCGCAATATCTTGACTTAGTGTCCGGTGAATGGGGTGAAAGAACCGGTCGTCATCGAGGATCGCGGAAGGATCGGACACGCGAACAGATGTCAACCGTTCGATTGCGTGGCCGATGCGCTCGTTCAACCACTCGTAGCCCGTTTCGACAGTCGGTGATTTGTCCTCATCGCTCATGGCTAGACGGCCCCAACGCAGTCATCCGTGCACTCGGCCCCGACAGGGCTCTCTTTGATGAACTGTCCGCTCGGGCTAGTCCAGGTACGTATGGTCTGCTTAACCGGCTTTCCGCACTGCTTGCACGGTTCTGCTCTGGTGATGGTTCTGTCGCGTGTCGGCATGACTCAATTGTGAACCACGGATCTGACGTTAGTCCGCCTAGCTGTCGTCGCCACTTTTGTCGGAGTGTCCGGTTAACCTGATCCCCCTATGTACATGGTTCTTTCAAGTGTCGAAGGAGGCGGTTCCTTGCCACCGGTGATTATGGCCGCCCCAGCACCGAGTCCCGTTCCAGACTGGTTGCAGATCCTCGTCGCGGGGGGGTCGGCTCTGAGCTCCATAGGTGTTCTCGTAGCGCTGGCGACGTTCTTCGTTCAATTACGCAAGAATCGTCAAGAAAGGGCGGACCGAGACAAACAGCTAGCCGAATTGCAACGTGCTGAGAAGGATCGGATTGCGGCACAGGCCCGCAAAGTGGTTCCGGAGATCGCCAAATCTGTGTTATTCGGTAATGACGACATCTGGATGGCGCACGTTCAGAATGCCAGCGCCGGAGCTATCAACAATCTGAAGGTTGTTGTGGCAGCGTTTGACGGCAACAACCAAGAAGTTCCAGACGGATTCGTCAAAGCCACTGGAAAACTCGATATCTCCGGCAGTTTCCAACGCATTATCTCGGATGCTTTCAGCGGAAGTATCGGTGGCGCATTGGGCGGCCGGCTAGGCGGTGCGATGGACCCAAATCCTTTCGCTGGCCTGCTCGGACAACAGTTTGCGCCACAGAATCAATACCGTGACATGCTCGCGCAGCAGATTACGCCACAAGTTTCTAAAGCCATTCAGCAGGCTATGTTGGGTCAAATGCAAAAGGACTGGCCTCCGTCACTGGGGCCGAACGCGTCAGTCACTGTGGCTTACCGCGTTACGAGACCTGACTTGCGACTACAGATTGGAATCGGTTTCGAAGACGAAGCTGGTTACGAGTGGGAGCGCGTGAATCAGAATCAGCCGACGCTTGTTGAACGCGACCAGAACCAATCCAGCTAGTCGGAGGTGGAGCCAGCCGCCCGTTTCGCCATCGCCGCCGTGTCGATTTGCAGCAAAGTTGCGAGCGCCTTGCGTTGCTCTGCGGACAACGGTGGGGCAGCGTCCACCGCCCGCTGGACGTACTCATCGCGATCAGGGGTGTCGGGGTGCGACATGACGCCGACTGTACGCCAGTTTCCGCAGGTCAGGTGTACCGCAGTGTCAAACGTTCTTCACCCAATCACTTGTGGGTGCGGCAGAGCAGTTTGAGGTTGGCCGGGTGGGTGGGCCCGGCCGGCCAGCGGATGGTGTGGTCGATGTCGCAGGATTCGGCGGGGTGATCGCAGCCGGGGAAGCGGCAGGTCAGGTCGCGGGCGCGGATGCAGTCGGCCAGCGCTGCTGAGGGGCGGTAGTGGTCTTCGACGCCGAAGTCGGTGGGGAGTCGGAGGTGGCGGACGGCGGCGCGGGTGGCCAGGTCGCGTAGCGCCGCGGCGGGCAGCGCCCCGTACCCGGCCAGCAGGGCCGGGGTGGTGCCGGCGCCGTCGAGGGTCGACTGCGTCGGATACAGGTGAACGACACGCCGCCCACCGGTTGCGGCGGTAGTGGTGGCACCGGCCTGTTCGGCCGCTTCGGCGTCGTCGTTCGGCGGGTCGGGCAGCACATGAATGACGGTGTGAGCGCCCGAGGCAGGTGAAGCCGAGGTGGTCTCTGTGGCGGGGCAGTCGTGGGTGTCGCACAGACACGGCAGGGTCAGTCCGCCGTCGGCGAGGTGAACGGGTTGTCGGGGTGCAGCTTCGTCGAGGTGGCGGAGGACTCGCCGAAGGCCGTCGCGCAGGCAGGCGCGGGCAAGATCGGTATCGCCGAGTGGGCGGTCATCGTCGATCACGAAACCGCCACCGAGCTGCGGTGCGGCGCTGTGTGGTGGTGCGGGGATCGTGGCGGCACGCCGTGGCGGCCATGGCATTCAACCGGGCGTCGAGTGCGGCGGCCGCGGTGGCGCGCACCGACCCATAGATGTCGGTCATGCCGTTGATGTCGGGGGCGAACCCGATGTGGCGATCGACTTCGGCCTGCGTGGCCTGGCGCACCGCGTCGGGGTCGTGTTGCACGACGATCCAGTCGATCAGTTCGGCGACCCGCTCGCGGGAGCGGGCGTTCCAGTAGGGCGCCTGCTCGGCCAACAGCGCGTCGACCGCGGCCAGGGCGTCGGGGTCGACGAGCAGGCCGGTGCGGTAGACGCTGACGGTGATGATCCAGGGGTCGACCTCGCCGGCGGCGAATACCTCGGCCAGCCGCGGTAGCCGCTCGAGCAGGGTCACACCCTGGTTCATCTGCGAGGAGGCGCGTTGGCGGCTCCAGCCGAGTTGGGCGGCGATTTCGGCGGCGATGGCCTCCCAGTCATCGACACACCAGTTGCCGTGTTCATCTCCGGCGTCGGCGAGGCGCTGCTGGGTGAACCGGCCCATCGCCAGCAGTCGGCGCGCGGTGTCGCGGCGTTCGGCGCGTTGCGCGTCGCGCATCGCGTCGAGCAACCCACCCGCCCCGACTCCTTCGAACATGGTTTCGATCATGCCACCCGGGTACGACACGAGCCCTCCCCGAAGACCGCCCCGGCCAAGCCTGTGGACCAACTCGCCACTGGGGATGACTTTCAGGGCCAACCCGGGCCGACGAGAGCGCTTAGCGCCCCGGCAAGCCGGGTAGCCGTCCTCGAGGAGGTGAAGGGAAGTGACCCGACACGTCGAGGTCGATGACGACCTCTGGAACGAATTCCACCGCGTGGTGAACATGACCTCGCGCGAACTCATGGACTGGCTGCGCACCCGCGACGCCATGGAGACGAGCGAGGAACTGCCCGACCAGGCCGGCACCGAGACCGGCCGCAAGGTGCTCGACGTCTTGCAGAAGCGCCGGGTGGACCTGACCGCCGACGATGAGCACACGATGCGCCGGGTGGTGGAACGAGTACACGCCGAACGTGGCGTGGACATGGAACCTAAAGCGGGACAGGAGAACTGGCGACACCGTCTGATGTCCATCGGGCACGATCCGCTCAAACCGATCCCCTGAGCGCGCTCAGCTGAGTCGGCGCTGAGCGCGCTCAGCCACCGGCGACGCCGAGCTCAGCCGAACCTCGCGGTGAGCGCGCGGCGGTCCACCTTGCCGATACCCCGACGCGGGAGGTCGGTGACCACGTGCAGCTCCCGAGGCGCCGCGGTGGCATCGAGGGACGCAGCCACCCAATCCCGTAGCGAATCGAGCGTCGGCGCAGACGCATCCCCGGCCACCACCACCGCGGCGACCACCCGCTGACCGAGCCGGGAGTCGGGCACACCGAACACCGCGCATTCGGCCACAGAGGGGTGCCGGCCCAGCACCGCTTCGACCAGCGACGGCAGCACGGTCAGCCCGCCGGTGCTGATCGCGTCGTCCACCCGACCCAGCACGCGAAGCATGCCGCCGTCGTCCAGCGTGCCGATGTCATCGGTACGAAACCAGCCGGGTTCGGCGAACGGATCCGGCTGCACCGCATTGCGATAGCCCTTCGCCACCGTCGGTCCGCCCAGTACGATCCGGGCGTTGTCGAGGCGAATCCGCACCCCGTCCAGGGGCGCGCCGTCGTAGACGCACCCTCCGGCGGTCTCGCTCATCCCGTAGGTGCGCACCACCGAAACTCCGGCCGCTGAGGCCTTTTCGGCCAGACCGGCGGGCATCGGCCCCCCGCCGATCAGCACCGCATCCAAGCCGGCCAGCGCAGCAGAAGCAGCCGGATCCCGTAACGCCTTGTCCAGCTGCACGGCCACCAGCGACGCATACCTGCGCCCGGGACCCATGGCCGCGATCGCGGACACCAGTTCGGCGGGTTCGAAACTCGCGGCCACCGCGACCGGCGCTGTGCCCGCCACGGCGCTGCGCACCAGCACCTGCAGACCGGCGACGTGGTAGGCGGGCAGGGCGAGCAGCCAGCGTCCCTCCCCACCCAAACGGCGGTGCGTGGCGTGCGCGCTGGCGGTCAGTGCCGGCACGGTCAGCATCGCCCCCTTGGGCGTGCCGGTGGTGCCCGACGTCGAGACCACCACTGCCACATCGTCGTCGATGGGTTCCCCCGCGCGCAGTGCCGCGCTCAGGACTGCCCCCTGTTCGGGGTCGGCGGCCGGTGTGGGCAACAGCGCGGGACCCCGGCCGGCGAGCATGTCGTCGATGGCCGGCAGCACGTCGAGCGCCGCTGCGCCGGGCGGGACGGCGAGGGCGCGCAGGACGGCTATCCGTCCTCCCCGGTCTCACGCGGATCGTCGAGCGGCCAACCGTGGGTGGACAGCCGGGTCCGGACCCGCTCGATGTCCTCGGGACTGGGCAGTTCGTCGGTGATCGAGGTGATCAGCACGCCGATGTCGACGTCGTCGAACTCCCCGCGGTCGGTGAGCGCGCGGGCGACGGCGGCCACCTCGTCGTCGGTGAGCCGTCGGCGCAGCAGCGCCATCAGCGGCACCCGGTCCGGCCCGGGCACACCCTCCGGATATCCGGCGGTGACCCAGGCGACGATCCTGGTGAGAAACCGGTTCAAGTCGCCTCGATCCGCGTCGGGTGGCGGCGTGGCCACGGGTGGTTGGTCGATTCCGATGGTAGCGCCGGCGCGAATCTGGGAAGTAGCTGTATGTCGGGTCGATGTCGGCAATCTGAACATCGGTCGAAACTCTGGCGATCTTCGGCAAACGTGCTGATGAGAGCGTTGCCATGTCGCGCCGTCGATTAGCCGATTCGCTTGCGGCAACTGATGATTGCGGTCGCGAGCGCAGAGTTCATCATCCTGGTGCTGCTGATCGCGACGGCACTGGCTTTCGACTTCACCAACGGCTTCCACGACACCGGCAACGCGATGGCGACGTCCATCGCGACGCGGGCGCTGAAACCCAAGACCGCGGTGCTGCTCGCCGGGGTCCTCAACCTCGTCGGCGCCTTCCTGTCCGTGGAGGTGGCGGTCACCGTGACCACCTCGGTGCTCAACATCCAGGACAGCGAGACCGGGTCGCTACTGCCGACCATCGATGCCTCCACCGGGCTCACGATCATCTTCGCCGGCCTCATCGGCGGCATCCTGTGGAACCTGCTGACCTGGCTGTTCGGCATCCCGTCGAGTTCGTCGCACGCCCTGTTCGGCGGCCTCATCGGCGCCGGTCTGGCGGCCATCGGACTGGCCGGGGTCAACTGGTCCGGCGTGACGCAGAAGGTGCTGATCCCTGCCGTGGCCGCGCCGGTGATCGCGGGCATCGTCGCCGGTTGCGGGACCTGGCTGGTCTACCGCATCACCCGCACGGTGGCTCACGACCGTCGCGAACAGGGCTTCCGCTGGGGCCAGATCGCCACCGCCAGCCTGGTCGCGCTGTCGCACGGCACCAACGACGCCCAGAAGACGATGGGCGTGATCGCGCTGGCCCTCATCACCACCGGACACCTCAGCGGCAACGTCGCCGAGGACGGATTGCCGTTCTGGATCATCGCCAGTTGCGCGATCGCCATCGGCCTGGGCACCTATCTCGGGGGCTGGCGGGTGATCCGGACACTGGGCAAGGGCCTGGTGGAGATCGAATCGCCACAGGGGCTGGCGGCCGAGGCGTCATCCGCGGCCATCATCCTGAGCTCGAGCGCCGCCGGCATGGCGCTGTCGACCACCCACGTCGCCACCGGCTCGATCCTGGGCAGCGGCGTCGGCAAACCCGGTGCACAGGTGCGCTGGGCCGTGGCCGGGCGGATGGCGGTGGCCTGGCTGGTGACGCTACCCGCAGCGGGAATAATGGGCGCCCTTGCCTTTTCGATCTCCCACACCGTCGCCGGGCTCACCACGCAGCTCGTCGGTGACGGGCTGATCTTCCTGATCCTGGTCGGCCTGTCGTTCTACATGTGGTGGCGCGCCCAGCAGCAGAAGGTCGACCACAACAACGTCAACGCGGATTGGGACCACACCACCAACTCCGTGGTGCCGGCCGAGGTCCGTGACACCACGAAGTCCAAAGACGCCGCCGCCGTCTGACCCATCGACTACCGAAGGACGCGAACGTGGTTTACCTGGAGAGCATCCTGCGGGTACTGATCGTCGGGCTGGTGCTCGGCGCCGGCCTGCCCGCGGTCTTCGCCGTCGGGTTGGTGGCCTACTCGGCCGGTGCGGGCAATCCCGACGCCCACGCGCGCAACCCCGCACTCAAGTACCTCGGGGTGCTGCTGTTCGCGGTCGTGGCGGCGGTGATTCTGCTTGCCCTGCTGTGGATCACCCGCTCGACGATCGAGCACCACTTCGGCGTCAACCCGTTCTCCTTCATCGAGTGAGGTGACCATGACCGAAAACACCGGCGCGATGGACAAGGTGCTCAGCTGGCTGCATGACGGCTATCCCGACGGGGTGCCGCCGACCGACTACTTCCCGCTGCTGGCGCTGCTGAAGCGCTCGCTGTCCGAGGAGCAGGTCGTCAAGGCCGCGCAGTCGATCCTGCGTGCCACCGATGCGGACACCGTCACCGAGGACGAGATCCGCGCCGCGGTGCACGAGGTGATCGCCAAGGAACCCAATCCCGAGGAGATCCACCAGGTGGCCGCTCGACTGGCTTCGGTGGGCTGGCCGCTGGCCGCCCCCGCGCGCTGAGTCAGCCGCGAGTGTCGCGGCGCAGCGGATGGTCCTCGGGCACCTGCACGAAGATCAGCGTGACACCGTCGGGGTCGGTCACGTGCATCTCGTGCAGGCCCCACGGCTCCTGCCGCGCCTCGCGGGCGATGTCAACGCCGCGGCCACGCAATTCGTCCTGCACGGCGTGGATGTCGCGCACCTGCAGCCAGATCGACCCACCGGCGTCGGGCCCGCCGTGCGCGGCGAGTTCGATCAGCGACTGCCCGGCATAGAACACCGTGCCGCCGCCGTATTCGCGGGCGACGGCCAAGCCGATCCCGTCACGGTAGAACCGCAGTGACCGCTGGTAGTCCGCCGGCCGGAGCAGCAGCCGGCTGGCCAGGATCTCCATGGCTCGTGTCTATCACTGCTACGTGCCCGACTCGGCGGCGACACGGTAATTGCGCACGCCGATGGGGCCGAACACTGCCAGCAGCCCGCCCACCCACGCCAGTGTCTGCAGGACCGGCACCAGCACCGGACCGCCTTCGGCCAGTCCGCGCATCGCCTCGATCGCCGGTGACATCGGCTGCGCCCGCACCACATGCTGCAGCCATTCGGGGAACACCTCGACCGGCACCATGCCGGTGTTGAAGAACAGCAGCAGGAAGCACACCGTCGACAACCCAAGCACGATGTTCTTGCCGTTGGCCAGCACCCCGACCGCCACGATCACCGTCGCGAAACCCACCACCATCAGCACCGGGACGAACACGAAAGCGATTGTGGCCAAACAACCCTGGGTGAACCGCAGGCCGAGCGCCACTCCGACACCGGTGATGATGACCGAACCGGCCAGCGCGCGCGCCGCCTCGGCGGTCAGCCGGCCGATCAGCGCACTGGCCCGGTGGACCGGCAGCGTCCACAGCCGGCTCAACAGTCCCGACTCGCGCTCGACAGGCAGCGCCACACCGGTGCCCAGCGCGCCGAACAGCGCACCGGCGATCGCGCACATCGGCACCAGCCCGTAGAGGCTGTCGTCGCCGGTCAACTCGCGGATCGATTCGCTGAGCACCAGTTTGTAGACCACCAGCAGGAAAGTGGGGAACACGAGCGACTGGATCAGCACCTCGGGTGCGCGGCCCCAGCCCATGAGCAGGCGCCGGGCGTGGAGCCTGGTCTCGGAGACCAGCGTCGAGTGCAGCGCAGCGTGCCTCACTAGCGCGTCCGCCGTTGCATCCGCAGCGCCACCGCCCCGAACACCGCCAGCAGACCCACACACCACGCGAGGCTCACCAGCAGGTGGTCGCGCCCGACGTCACCGACCGCGAGCCCGCGCAGGGTCTCGGAGATCTGCGACACCGGTTGGTTGCGCACGAACGGGCCCAGCCAGTCGGGGAACGCGTCGGCCGGGGCGATCCCCGTCGACAGCATCACCAGCAGCAGCTGCGGCACCAGCAGCGTCTGACCGGCCGCCTCCACGCTGCTCGCCACCGACCCGAATGCATCCGCCCCCAGCGACAGCGCCACCGACAGCACCAGCGCTATCCCGACGAACGCGACCGTGTCCAGCACCCCGCCGGAGAACCGGAAGTCGAACGCGTAGCCGGTGGCTATCGCGGCGGCCAGCGCGGCGACCGCGCGGATCAGCGCCGAGAGCATGCGCGCGGTCACCGGGACGACGGCCTCGATCGGCAACGAGCGCAGCCGAACCCCCATGCCGGTGAGGTGGTCGCGGGCGGCGCGGTCGGCCGACGACATCGCGGTGAAGATCATCGCCTGCACGACGATCACCGGCAGGATGTACTGCGGATAGCTCATCGCGCCGGTGTCGATGACCTTGCGCAGCGTGAGGTTGAAGCACAGGAAGAACGCGATCGGCCCGCCGATGGCGAACACGAGATCGCCGTCGCGCACCGTGCCCAGCATCGACCGCCGGGTCAGTACGGTCAGCGCGGTCATCCGGCCGCCTCACCCGAAACACCCACGGCCTCGCGGGCGGGCCCTTCACCGGTCAGCGCGAAGAACACCTCGTCGAGCGAGGGCTTGCGCAGCCCGATGTCGCTGACCTCGACGCCGAGCGCCTCCACCCGGCGGAACACCTCACCGAGGGTGGCCAGCCCGTCCGGCGCGGGCACCGACACCGTGCCCGCGGACTCGTCGGCGTCGGCGGTGGTGTCCGGGCCGCCGATCCCAGCCAGCGCATCGGCGACGCGGCGCAGATCGGCGGGGTGGACCGGGGTCACCTGGCAGTAGCTGCCGCCCACCTTCTGTTTGAGCGCGTCGGGGGTGCCGTCGGCGATGACGGTGCCGCGGTCGATGACGACGATCGACTCCGACAGCGCGTCGGCCTCCTCGAGGTACTGGGTGGTCAGGAGCACGCTGATGCCATGGTCGGTGAGCGTGGACACCAGCCCCCACACGTCCTTGCGGCTGCGCGGATCGAGCCCGGTGGTCGGCTCGTCGAGGAACACCACCTTCGGCGGCACCACCAGACCGCAGGCGATGTCGACGCGGCGGCGCATTCCGCCGGAGTAGGTGGAGACGCGGCGGTCGGCGGCGTCGGTGAGGTGGAAGCTCTCGAGCAGTTCGTCGGCTCGCGCGTCGGCTTTCTTGCGCGGCATCCCGCGCAGCTGCGCGAACAGCATGAGGTTCTCCCGGCCGGTGAGCACCTCGTCGACCGCGGCGTACTGCCCGGTCAGACCGATGCTCTTGCGGACGTCACGGGCCTGCCTGACCACGTCGAAACCCGCGACGCTGGCGCGGCCGGAGGTGGGCCGGATGAGCGTGGACAGGATGTTGATCGTGGTGGTCTTGCCGGCGCCGTTGGGGCCGAGAACCCCGAGCACCGAACCGGCCGGCATCGAGAAGGTGACCCCGCGCAGCGCCTCCTTGTCACCGAAGCGGCGCCTGACGCCCTCCATCTCGATCGCATACTCGACCACATCGCGAGTATGGCATGGCTAACCTAAGTCCCAGCTCAGCCGCGGGGCTGCACCCGCTGACGCTTCATCACCGCGTTGACCCAGCTCGGAGCCAGTGAGTCGACGGCCCGCGCGGTCACCGCCATGCGGGGTGCGATGCGCACCGGCCGGTTCCGGGCCGCCTCGACCATCCAGTCCGCGGCCTCCTCGGCGCTCAGCGCGGGCAGCCCGTCGTACGCGCGGGTCGGCGCGATCATCGGGGTCTTCACCAGCGGGTAGTACAGCGTGGTCGAGTGCACGCCCTTGGCGGCCCACTCCGTCTCGATGACGCGACTGACCGCCGACAGCGCCGCCTTGGATGCGTTGTAGACCGCGAACAGCGGGGACGCCTCGCTGAACACACCCCACGTCGCGACGTTGATGATGTGGCCGTCGCCGCGTTCGATCATGCCCGGCGCCAGCGCCCGGATCAGCCGCAGCGGCGAGTAGTAGTTGAGCGTCATGGTGCGCTCGACGTCGTGCCAGCGGTCCAGTGAATCGGCCAGTGGACGGCGGATCGACTTGCCGGCGTTGTTGATCAGGATGTCGACCCCGCCGAGCTGCTCCTCCACCTCGGCGGCCAGCGCGTCGAGGGCGTCGAGGTCCGACAGGTCGCAGTCGCGGGCAAGCGCGTGCCCGCCGTCGTCGGTGATCCCGGCGACCAGCTCGTCGAGCAGCTCGCGACGCCGCGCGACCGCGACGACGGTGGCGCCGCGACGGGCGAGCTTCTGCGCGGCGGCGGCGCCGATGCCCGACGACGCACCGGTCAACAGGATGCGCTTGCCGGTCAGATCGATCCCGGAGCGCTGCTGCAGCAGGCTCTCGGTCAGCGGGGGCCGCATGCTGGTCAGCAGCAGGCTTTCAGACAGTCGGCGCAACGGGTTCTTGCTCACCGGTGGAGTCTAGGCGCGCCGCCTGCACGGCCTCGCGATGCATGCGCAGCATGGCGACGAAGGCGAGCACGGCCGTCAGCGCCCCTGTGATGACCCGGACCCAGTGCCCGTTCTGGAACTCGGTGGCGACCTGCTGCAGGTAGGCCGCACTGTGCACCGCGGCGCCCTCGGTGAACATGATCGCGTTGCGCGGCCAGAACCAGTACGCCGAGAACAGGAACTGGCCGAACACCAGCGCGCCGGTCGCCGCGATCACCCACCACCGCACCGCAGGCCGCCGCAGCGTGGCGAGGACCGCGACGATCGCTGTGAGGATCGACGCCGCTCCGATCGGGGGCAGCACGTCATTCGGGGACGTGGCCGCCATGAAGGCCAGCGCCGTCTCCAGCGATGCCGGCACGTCGGCGAAGATGTTCGGGTACAGCAATAGCGTCTCGGACGCCAGCGTCCCGAACGCGAAGGTGGCGACGGCGGCGAAGGCGATGGTCGCCGCGACGGCCGGACGTGTGCCCACGGGGTCTCCTCGAGTCGAACGGACTGATGCGGTGCAACGCTATTGGCGCCCGAGTCGGCCGTCATCGAACGGAACGCGACATCTTCGTACGCATCTCGACGCACCGTGCGGGCACGTGCCTACGTCAGATGTCGCGATCTCGCCTTTCCGGCTGCCGTCGGAACGCCGACGCTCCTACCCTGTGGATGTGGACCGCCGGCGCGCCAGACAGTTCGGCGTCGACGCTGCCGTCGCGCTGCTCGTCTTCTGCACGCTCGCGGCGGCGATCACCGCGCGCCTGGATGACAGTGCAGCCGAACCGGGTTGGCCGGCATACGCGCTGGCGCTGGTGTTCGCGGCGCTGACCCTGCCGCGCAGGCGTTATCCCGTTGTCGCGCTGTTGGTCTCGGTATTCTTGGTGATCAACTATCACGCGTTGGGCCAGCCCGCGCTGCCGTTGGCGTTGCCGGTCGTCGTGGTGCTGTACTCGGCCGCCGAACGCGGTCACCTGCGCTGGGCGGTCGGATGCGCGGTGGCGCTGACGGCTGTATCAGCCGTCGCGCGGGTGGCGGAGGGGGACAGCGTCGCGTGGCTGTTCGGCTACGACCTCCTGTCGCAAGCCGGGATGATGGCGGCGACGGTCGCGCTGGGTGATGCCGTCCGATCCCGCCGCGGCTGGCGGGAACAGTTGCGCCGTCAGGCGGCGACGGCAGCCGAGGAGCGCGAACACGAGGCGGTACGCCGGGTGGAACAGGAGCGGTTGCGGATCGCCCGCGAGCTGCACGACGCACTGGCCCACGCGCTGACCGCGATCACCCTGCACAGCGAGGTCGCCCGGGAGACGCTCGGTGACGAGGAGCCCGACGTGGTGTCCGCCCGGCGTGCGGTGGCGGCGGTGCGCGAGATCGCCGGCGGCGCGTTGCGCGAGCTGCGCGCGACGGTCGGTTCGCTGCGCGCCGCCGAGAATCCGTCGCCGGGACTCGACCGGCTCGACGAGTTGGCCGACACCGCCGCGGCCGGCGGTGTCCACGTCGAGCTGGCCTACGACGAGGGTCGCTGGGAGATTCCCGCGGTGGTGGCGTCCACGGCGTATCGGATCGTCCAGGAGGCGCTGACCAACGTCGTGCGTCATGCCCAGGCGTCCACCGCCCGCGTCGAGGTGCGCCGTCAGCCGGGCGTGTTGTCGGTGAGCATCAGTGATGACGGCCGAGGATGCGTTGCGCCGCAGGGTGTACCGGGGTTCGGACTGGCCGGTATGCGGGAGCGGGCCGAACTGCTCGGCGGGCGGGTGGACGCCGGACCGACCGAGCGCGGCTGGGTGGTGCAGGCGGTGCTGCCGGTCGGGGGACCGCGGTGATCCGGGTGGTGCTGGTCGACGACCAGGAACTCGTGCGGGCCGGTCTGCGCATGCTGCTCGAACGCTCCGACGACCTGTGCGTCGCCGGTGAGGCGGCCGACGGCGAGGCCGCGCTGGCCACGGTGCGTCGCGAACGTCCCGACGTGGTCCTGATGGACATCCGGATGCCGGGGATGGACGGTGTCGACGCGACGCGACGGATCGTCACCGACCCGCAGCTGGCCGATGTGCACGTCATCGTGCTGACGACGTTCGACACCGACGAGCACGTGTTCGACGCGGTGCGCGCGGGTGCCGCGGGGTTCCTGTTGAAGGACACCTCGCCCGACGACTTGCGCCGCGCGGTGCGGGTCGTCGCGGCCGGTGATGCGATGCTCTCACCCGCGGTCACCCGGCGGGTGATGAGCAGTGCCGTCGCGGCCCGAGCCGTCGTCGACGCCGAACGGTTGGCGGGTCTGACCGAACGCGAGCGCGAAGTGCTCGCCGAGGTGGGCCGGGGCTGTTCGAATCAGGAGATCGGGGAGCGGCTGTTCATCAGCCCCGCCACCGCGCGGACCCACATCGGCCGCCTGCTCACCAAGTTGGACGCCCGGGACCGGGCGCAACTGGTGGTGATCGCCTACGAGACGGGTCTGGTCGTGCCCGGGTCCCTATAGTCGTGACCATGGCGCTCGCCGAGGCCGTCGAGGCCCTGCTCGCGGGCGGCACCGTCACCGGTGACGCCACCGACGAACGCATCCTGCAGACCGCCGTCGAACAGTTCACCCGATTCGGCATCCAGCGCACCAACGCCGACGACATCGCCAAGGCGGCGAGGGTCAACCGCACCACGCTGTACCGCCGGATCGGCACCAAGGAACAGCTGGTCATCGCCGCCATGGCCTACGAAGTCAACCGGATGCGCGCCGACGTGATCCGCGAATCCGAGCGCATCGACGACAGCGTCGAACGGCTGCTGCACGGGTTCGTCGCCACGCTGCAGGCGCTGCGCGCCAACCGGTGGATCCAGCAGTTGATCCGCGACGGTGAGCTGGAATTCCTCCTCGACGAGCCCAACACGCTGTTCCGCGTCGGGGTGACGATGGTCGCTGAGCGAATCACGCAGTGCTGGAGCGACATCGGCCATCGCAGTGAGGCCGACGCCGAGGTGATCGCCGCGATACTGGTACGGCTGAGCCAGTCGCTGGTCGTGATGCCCGACGCCCCGCCGGTGCTGTCCACCCCGGCGCAGATGCGGGACTTCGCCGACACGTACGTCCGGGCGCTGATCTTCGCCACCGGTTGACCACCCGCCTTGGAACAGTGCAACATGATCAGGTGCAATGATGCACAGGTCACTTGTCGGGAGGGTGCTGTCATGACGCAGGCCGCGGTGTTGGAACCTCAGGTCGAACTGATCGAGCCGGACTCGCTGTTGGGGTGGATGGCCGGGCAGTGGACGTACCTGCCGATGAACGGGGCGGCATTCATGATGCAGGGCATGCACCCGGTGATCGGCGACGTCACCCAGAAGTATTCGGTCGCCCTCACCGATCCGGGGGGCCGCGCCATCCGCTCGCTGGATTCGGTGCAGCAGTGGATCTTCGGTGGGCGGGCCGCCATCGAGGAGGGCAACCGGTTACGCCGGCTGCACCAGCCGCTGCAGATGCGCAACGCCGAGGGCAGACACATCAGCGCGCTGAATCCCGAGGCGTACGCCTGGGTGATCGCGACCGCCTATGTGACCACCGCGGCCGCCGCACCGCTGCTGCTCGGCCGCCCGTTCACCGAGGACGAGCTCGACGCGCTGTTCCGCGACACGGTGCGGGTGGCCAAGATCGTCCAGGTCCCGATGAGCCACTTCCCGCAGTCGCGGGAGGAATACGACGTCTACTTCAAGAAGATGGTCGCCGAGACGCTCGTCGCGCACCCGTACATCATGGAGATCATCGGCGAGATGAAGCGCGGCCAGCTGCCGCCCTCGCTGCCCGCGCCCGTGCGCTGGGCGCTGCGCAAGGTGTTGCGGCCGGTGTTCGACGCCACGTACCTGACCACCATCGGCGTCATGGAGCCCGAGGTCCGCGACATCCTCGGCATCGAGTGGACCGACCGCGACCAGCGCAGGCTGGAGAACATCTGGCGGGTCATCCGCGTCGCGTACCGCGTTCTGCCGGAGCGGATCACCTACACCCCGCTGGCCTACCACGCGCGCAGGCACCACGCGGTCATCCAGAAGATGCGCCGCCGCGAACTGAAGTCGTTCGTCGACCCGCACTGAGCGATTTCGGTGTAGTCGGTCGCGCTGGGCGCGACCAACTACACCGAACCCTCGTCAGAAGTAGCGCGGGAAGCCCGACCAGTCCGGGTCGCGCTTCTGCAGGAACGCGTCGCGGCCCTCGACGGCTTCGTCGGTCATGTATGCCAATCGCGTTGCCTCACCGGCGAACACCTGCTGACCCACCAGCCCGTCGTCGATGAGGTTGAACGCGAACTTCAGCATCCGGATCGCCTGGGGCGACTTGCCGTTGATCTCGGCCGCCCACTGCAGCGCCTCGGATTCCAGGTCGGCGTGGTCGACGACGGCGTTCACCGCGCCCATCGCGTGCATCTGCTCGGCGTCGTAGGCGCGGCCGAGGAAGAAGATCTCCCGGGAGAACTTCTGCCCCACCTGGCGGGCGAGGTAGGCGCTGCCGAACCCGCCGTCGAAGCTGCCGACATCGGCGTCGGTCTGCTTGAACCGGGCGTACTGGCGGCTGGCCAGCGTCAGGTCGCAGGTGACGTGCAACGAATGTCCTCCGCCGGCGGCCCACCCGTTGACCAGGCAGATCACCACCTTCGGCATGAACCGGATCAGCCGCTGCACCTCGAGGATGTGCAGGCGCCCGGCGCGGGCCGCGTCCACGGTCTCGGCGGTCTCCCCGGAGGCGTACTGGTAGCCGGTGCGCCCGCGGATGCGCTGATCGCCACCCGAGCAGAACGCCCAGCCGCCGTCCTTGGGGCTCGGGCCGTTGCCGGTCAGCAGGATGACGCCGACGTCGGGGGACATGCGGGCGTGGTCGAGCACGCGGTAGAGCTCGTCGACCGTGTGCGGCCGGAACGCGTTGCGCACCTCGGGCCGGTCGAACGCGACGCGCACCGTCGGCTGCGGCGTGCCGTCGACGACGTGGCGGTGGTAGGTGATGTCGGTCAGATCGAACCCGGGCACCGGCTGCCAGGCCGACGGGTCGAACGGGTTGTCGCTCATGGCGTCACACGGTAACGGGGTCGAACCGGAACACCGCGAGTCGCCCTGCCAGGGCCTCGAACTCGTCGGGGTTCGGCCCGGTGACCAGCCCGGCGTTCTTGACGAAGCTGACGCCGGTGGGCACCAGGATCGGGAATTGCCGCAGCAGCGGCCGGGCCTCCTCGGGCGACATCTCCACCATCCGCACCCGTTCGGTGCGCCGGCCCGTGCGCACCTCCGCCACCCCGGCCGCCCTGGCGTTCGCGGGCCAGTCCGACCCCGGCAGCCCGGCCACCACGTAGCGGCGGCCGTCGACGGTCATCGGCGTGATCGGCGTCGACCGCGGCTTACCGGTCTTGCGGCCCGCGACCGTGAGCACCACGGGGCCGTTGCCGCCGAAGCCGAATCCCAGCTTGTTGACGGCGATCATCACCTTGTTGACGTACTTGAGCCACCACGGCGGCCGGATCCGCTGTTCGGGCACGGTGCTCCTCCTCAGACGTCGATGCCGATGGTGGCCAGCGCGTCCCGCAGACCGCTGTGGCGCTCCGCGGTGGGCAGCGGATCCACCAGCAGGAACGCGCACCCCAGTGCCCGCGCCCCGCCGTCGGCCTCGTCGCTGTCGCCGACCATGACCGCGTCCTCGGCGGCCACGCCGAGCCGGTCCAGCGCGGCGGTGAAGATCCGCGGATCCGGTTTGGTGGCACCGACTTCGAACGACAGCACGAACTCGTCGACGTCGCGGTCCGCGCCGATCGCCGCGAAGGCCGGCCGCACGTCGAACGCGATGTTGGACACCACCGCGGTTCTGATGCCTTGCGCCCGCAGGCCGGCCAGCACCTCACCGGTGTCGGGGTAGGGCGTCCAGCAGGACGGGTCGATGGCCCGCTGGTAGAGCGATTCGGCGTGGTGATCGGCCAGCCCGGATTCGCGCAGCACGTGCAGGTAGGCCTCCCGGTGCAGCGCCGGTTCCAGGTCGCGGTTGGTCCAGGCGTGGTGCGCTTCGGGAGTCATCTCGACCGTCGTCCCGGTGGGTTGCGTCAGGCGGCGCATCAGCTCCGCCTGCACATGGCCGTCCACCGCCTGCGAGTCCACCCGGATGTCGGAGAACCAGCCTTCGTTCTCTTCGAGGCGGAACAGGGTTCCGGAGAAGTCGAAGAGCGCCGCGCGCACCGTCACCTCCGCCATGGTGCCACGTCACCGCTGCCGCATGCGACGGGCTTTCCCGGTCAGCACCTCGCGTTCGCGCTCGTTGTCGGCCAGCGCCGCGGCGCGCTCGAATTCGGCCGCCGCGTCGGCGGTGCGCTTCAGCCGGGCCAGCAGCTCGCCGCGCACGCTGGGCAGCAGGTAGGACCCGTCGAGCCCGGTCAGCGCATCGACGATCGGCAGCGCGGCGGCCGGTCCGTCGGCCATCGCGACGGCGACCGCGCGGTTGAGCTCGACCACCGGCGACGGCGCCACCTGCAGCAGCCCGTCGTAGAGCAGCACGATGCGCGGCCAGTCGGTCTCGGCGGCCGACGGTGCGGTGGCGTGGCATTCGGCGAGCGCGGCCTGCAGTGCGTATGGGCCCCAGCCGGTGCCGCGCCGGTCGATCGCCGCCGCCGCGCGCTGCAGCGCGGCGACGCCCCGGCCGATCTGGGCGCGTTCCCATTTCGCACGGTCCTGGTCCTCGAGCAGGATCGGGCTGCCGTCGGGGGCGGTGCGCGCGGCGAAGCGCGACGCCTGCAGTTCCATCAGCGCGACCAATCCGTGCACCTCGGGTTCGTCCGGAGTCAGCGCCGCGAGGATACGACCCAGCCGCAGCGCCTCACTGCACAGTTCGTCACGGATCCAGCGCTGCCCGGACGACGCCGAGTAACCCTCGTTGAAGATGAGGTAGATGACGCTGAGCACGGCCGACAGCCGGGCGGGGTACTCCTCGCGCGGCGGCACCTCGAACGGCACGTGCGCGGCGGCGAGCATCTTCTTGGCGCGGACGATGCGTTGTGCCACAGTGGCTTTCGAGGTGATGAAGGCGCGGGCGATCTCGTCGGTGGTCAGGCCGCCGACGATGCGCAGCGTGAGCGCGATCTGGTTCTCCCGCGAGAGCACCGGGTGGGTGGCGGTGAAGATCAGCCGCAGCACGTCGTCGTCGATGCGGTCCGGGTCCCAGGCCGGTTCGTCGAGATGGGTTTCGAGGTCGCGGGCCATCTCGGCGTATTTGGCGTCGAGGGTGTCGCGGCGGCGCCAGATGTCGATGGCCTTGCGTTTGGCCACCGTGGTGAGCCAGGCGCCGGGGTTGCGCGGTACGCCGGTGGACGGCCACTGCGTGAGCGCATCGACCAGCGCGTCGGCCGCGAGGTCCTCGGCCATGCCGACGTCGCCGACCGTGCGGGTCAGCGTCGCGACGATTCTGGCGGCCTCCATCCGCCACACCGCGTCGACGGTCTCGGTGATGTCGGAGCCGGGCACGCGGCCCATTCTGCTCACGCCAAGGCTCAGCCGACCGCGCGGGCCGCACCCTCCCAGAACCGCGCCCGCACGGCCTTCTTGTCCGGCTTGCCGAGCCCGGTCAGCGGCAGCGCGTCGACCACCTCGACGTGCTTGGGGGTGTGCACCGAACCCTTGCGCTCCTTGACCGCGGCCTGGATCTCGGCGGTCATCGCCGCGACCGCCGACTCGTCGCGGCCGGCGCCGTCGCGCAGCACCACCACCGCGGTCACCGCCTCACCCCACTTCTCATCCGGCGCGCCCACCACACACACCTGGGCGATGGCCGGGTGTTCGGCGATCACGTCCTCCACCTCACGCGGGAAGACGTTGAAGCCGCCGGTGACGATCATGTCCTTGACCCGATCGACGATGAACCAGAAGCCGTCCTCGTCCTCGCGGGCCATGTCGCCGGTGTGCAGCCAGCCGTCCTTGAACGTTTCCGCGGTGGCCTCGGGCAGTCCCCAGTAGCCACCGGCGAGTAGCGGTCCGCTGACACAGATCTCGCCGGCCTCCCCCCGGGCGACCGGCTGACCGTCCTCGCCGAGCAGCGCGGTGCGCGCGAACAGCGTCGGACGCCCGCACGACGATAGCCGCTTGTCGTCGTGGTCGGCCTTGGACAGATACGAGATCGCCATCGGCGCCTCGGACTGCCCGTAATTCTGGGCGAAGATCTTGCCGAAGCGCTCGATCGCCTCGGCCAGCCGCACCGGGTTGATCGCCGAGGCGCCGTAGTAGACGGTCTCCAACGACGACAGGTCGCGGGTGCGCGAATCCGGGTGGTCCATCAGCGCGTACAGCATCGACGGCACGACGAACGTCGCGGTGATGCGCTGCTCCTCGATGGTGCGCAGCACCTCGGCGGGGTCGAACTTGCTCATCACGTACATCTGCCCGCCCTTGATCACCGTCGGCAGGAAGTACGCGGCGCCGGCGTGCGACAGCGGCGTGATCATGAGGAACTTCGGGTTCTCCGGCCAGTCCCACTCGGCGAGCTGGATCTGGGTCATCGTGGTGGTGGCCTGGCTGGTCATGATGACGCCCTTGGGCTTTCCGGTGGTGCCACCGGTGTAGGTGAGCCCGGTGATGTGGTCGGGCGCCAGATCGGCGGCGACCAGCGGCTGCGGGTCGTACTTGGCCGCCTCGGCGTTGAGGTCGACGACTCTGGCGCCCGATTCGGCGAGCTCCGGCGGGACGGGACCGATGGTGAGGATCTGCTCGAGCGACTCCACCTTCGCCAGCAGCCCCAGTGCCCGCTCCGTGAACATCGGGTTGGGGTCGATGATCAGCGATGTGACGCCGGCGTCGCTCAGCACGTAGGCGTGATCGTCGAGCGAACCGAGAGGGTGTAGTGCCGTGCGCCGGTAACCCTGCGTCTGCCCGGCGCCGACGATCATCAGCACCTCGGGGCGGTTGAGCGAGAGCAGGCCGACGGCGGCGCCGGTGCCCGCACCGACCGCCTCGAACGCCTGAATGTACTGGCTGATGCGGTCGGCGAGCTGTCCGCCGGTCAGCGTGGTGTCGCCGAGGAACAGCAGCGGCTTGTCGCGGTGGCGCTTGAGCGCGCCGGCGAGCAGGTGTCCGGAGTGGATGGGATGGCGCAGCAGCTCGTCACTCATAGGGCACAGACTAGAACGTGTTCCACTTTTCTAGCCAGACCCCGGTCGCTTCGTCTTCACTGGATGTGGTGACCGAGCAACGTCTGCGCACCGCGATCCTCGAGATGGCCCGGGATCGAGGCCCGGAGAAGTCCATCTGCCCGTCCGATGCGGCGCGCGCCGTGGGCGGGGACGGTTGGCGGGACCTGATGGATCAGGCGCGCGACGTCGCGCGGCAACTGGCCCGCGACGGCGAGGTCGAGATCACCCAGCGCGGCGAACGTCTCGACCCCGACGCGACCTGGCGCGGACCCATCCGGATCCGCGCCAGGTAGCCGCGGTCATGATCGGCCGGCAGCCTTACGGGCCTGCGCCGCGATCTTCTCGGCGAGATCGGCCTTCCACTGGATTTCCTTCTGGATCCACGGGTTGTCCGTCGGGAACTCCTCGGTCTCGGACACCCGCCGCACCTCGAGCTTGACGCCCTGACCCAGCGGCACCTTCTGCGCCCACTGCTTGGCCTCCTCCTTCGAGGACACGTCGAGGATCCAGAAGCCGTTGAACAGTTCCTTGGCCTCGGTGTACGGCCCGTCGGTCACCACGGGCGGGTCGGAGTTGAAGTCCACGACGAACCCTTCCTCGGGGCCGGTCAGGCCTTCACCGGCCAGCAGCACACCGGCCTTGACCAGTTCCTCGTTGAAGCGGCCCATCTGCTCGATGATCTGGTCGAAGTCGATCTCCTGCTCGGCCATCGCGGCTTCGGCCTCGGGGGTGGACCGCATGATCAGCATGTAACGCGCCATTGTTCCGTCTCCTTCTGTCGGTGGTGAAGGGGCCCGTCCATCGTGCCCTCGTCATGACGTCGAACGGCACCCCGCAGAAATCGACACGGTCGCGAACTTTTTCTGAAGTTCCTCGTCGGTCACCGGAAACCGCAGGTCATATGGCTAGCATCGGGCAATGCCCGCCGCCGATCTGGTGCTGACCGGAACCATCCTCACCGTGGACGAGACGTGCCCGACCGCCGAGGCCATCGCCGTGTCCGATGGGCGCATCGTCGCCGTCGGGGACCGGTCGGACGTCGCGCCGTGGATCGGTGACCGCACGGAGGTCGTCGACATCGGGGACGGCTGCGTCATGCCGGGACTGGTGGAGGCGCACGGTCATCCGCTGATGGAGGCCATTGTGCTCTCCGAGCGGATGGTCGACATCCGCCCCGTGGCGATGCCGTCGGCCGACGACGTGGTGGGCGCGGTCCACGCGGAGGTGGCCCGTCGCGGGCAGCAGGGTGCCTACCTCAACGGGTGGGATCCGCTGCTGCAGGACGGCCTTCCGCAGCCCACGCTGTCCTGGCTGGACGGCATCGCCCCCGACAGCCCGCTGGTCATCATCCACAACTCCGGGCACAAGGCGTTCTTCAACAGCGTCGCCGCACAGCGCACCGGACTGAGCCGCGACACCCCAGATCCCAAGGGCGCGCGGTTCGGCCGCGATGCGGACGGCAACCTGGACGGCACCGCCGAGGAGACCGGCGCGGTGTTCCCGCTGCTGGCCGGTGTGGTGCAACCCAGCGACTATCCGACGATGCTGCGGGCCGAATGCGGCCGCCTCAACCGCGTGGGGTTGACGACCTGTTCGGACATGGCGTTCGACCCGGTGTTCCGGCCGCTGCTCGACGGCCTGCACGACGATCTGACCGTGCGGCTGCGCACCTACGAGATCTCCAACCCGCGGATGGTCAGCACCGCCAGCCCGGGCGCGGGTGACGATGTGGTGCGCCAGGTCGGCATCAAGATCTGGGTCGACGGGTCGCCCTGGATCGGCAACATCGACCTGACGTTCCCGTATCTGGACACCGCGGCCACGCGCACCATCGGCGTCGTGCCCGGCTCCTGCGGCCACGCCAATTACACGCGCGAACAGCTCAGCGAGATCGTCTTCGCCTACTTCCCGCTCGGCTGGCCCATGGCGTGCCACGTGCAGGGCGACGCCGGCGTGGACACCATCCTCGACGTCTACTCCGAGGTGCTGCGGGCGCACCCGCGTCCCGATCATCGGCTGCGGCTCGAACACGTCGGCGCCATCACCGACGCGCAGTTGCGGCGCGCGCACGAACTCGGCGTCACCTGCAGCATCTTCGTCGATCAGATCCACTACTGGGGCGACGTCATCGTCGACGGTCTGTTCGGTCCCGAGCGCGGAAACCGTTGGATGCCCTGCGGTTCGGCGGTCGCCACCGGGATGCGCATCTCGCTGCACAACGATCCACCGGTCACCCCTGAGGAGCCGCTGCGCAATATCAGCGTCGCGGTGACACGCACGGCGCCGAGCGGACGGGTGCTGGGGCCGGAGGAGCGGATCACCGTCGACCAGGCGATCCGGGCGCAGACCATCGACGCGGCCTGGCAGTTGTTCTCCGACGACGTGATCGGCTCGTTGGAGGTCGGGAAGTACGCCGACATGGTCGTGCTCTCCGCGGATCCGCGGGCGGTGCCGCCCGAGGAGATCGCGGCGCTGGACGTCGAGGCGACCTATCTGGCCGGGCGCCGCGTGTACGCACGGATCGATTGACCAAAGCGACTTGACAACAGGCGTTGTCATGGCACGCTCATGGCATGGCGGAGCTGCCCGAACCCCGATTCCTCGACGAACGCCTCGCGCATTGGGCGCAGGCCACGCCCGACGGTGAGGCCGTCTCGTATCTCGACCGGGCATGGACGTGGGCGCAATGGAACGACCGGGTCCGCCGACTGGCCGGAGCGCTGAGGGAGTCGGGGGTGCGCCGCGGTGACGCGGTGGCGTTCCTCGACAAGAACCACCCGGCGTGTGTCGAACTCACCCTGGCCGCGGCGTCGATCGGCGCCGCCAACGCCGTCATCAACTTCCGGCTGGCCGGCGACGAACTCGACTACGTGCTCAACGACAGTGGCGCCAAGGTGCTCATCGTCGGCAGCGAACTGCGCCCGAGCATCGACCGCATCCGCGACCGGCTCACCCATCTCGAGCGGGTGGTCGAGGTGACCCCGGACGGCGCCGACGGTGACGAGTACGAAGCACTGCTCGCCGGTGCCGCACCGGCCGCCGAGCGCGGCGACGACGTCACGCCCGACGACGTCTGCCTGATCATGTACTCCTCGGGCACCACCGGCCGGCCCAAGGGCGTCGAGATCATGCAGTCCAACCTCATCGCGCACACGGTCAACGCCCACGACGGCTGGGGCTTCGACGAGGGCGACAAGAACATGGTGTCGATGCCGATGTTCCACGTCGGCGGGTCGTCGTACGTGCAGTTCGGCATCAACGACGGGGTGCCCAGCGTGATGACCCGCGAGGTGGACGGCGCCTCGCTGGCCGACGCGATCCTCAAGGGCGCCAACCGGACCTTCCTGGTCCCGGCGGTGCTGGCCAAGGTGCTCGACACCGGGCCTGATGCGGTCAAGCTGTTCGGCGCACTCAAGACGTTCTGCTACGGCGCCTCCCCGATGCCGCTGCCGCTGCTGCGCGCGGCGCTCGAAGCGTGGCCGGACACCGATTTCATCCAGGTGTACGGGCTGACCGAGGTGTGCGGGGTGATCAGCCACCTGATGCCCGAGGCGCACCGCGACGCCGAACATCCCGAACGCCTGGTCAGCGCCGGCCGGCTGATCCCGAATGCCGAACTGCGCGTGGTCGACCCCGACACCGGTGACGAGGTCACCACCGGCCAGCAGGGCGAGTTGTGGTTCCGCACACCACAGTTGATGAAGGGCTACCACAACAAGCCGGAAGCCACCGCAGAGGCGGTCACCCCAGACGGGTGGTTCCGCACCGGGGACATCGGCCGCATCGACGAGGACGGCTTCATCTTCGTCGAGGACCGGCTCAAGGACATGATCATCTCCGGCGGCGAGAACGTGTACTCGATCGAGGTGGAGCGGGTCCTGGCCGAACATCCCGCGGTCGTCGAGGTCGCGGTCATCGGGGTGCCCGACGAGAAGTGGGGCGAGGCAGTGAAAGCCATTGTGTCACTCGAGGGCTCGGCGACCGAAGAGGAGCTCATCGCCTGGTGCCGGGAACGGCTGGCACGGTACAAGTGCCCGCGCACCGTTGACATCACCAGGGAGTTGCCGCGCAACCCGACGGGCAAGATCCTGAAGAAGGATCTGCGCAAGCCGTTCTGGGAGGGGCGCGACCGCGCGACGGTCTAGCCGCCGCCGTGACCGTGGTCGGCGGCGTAGGCCGCCACGAGGGCATCGGTGTCACCGTCCATGCGGAGGAATTCCTGACCGAGCAGTTCGGCCAGCCGCTCCACCGCGTCGTCGAGCACCGCCCCGGCCATCCGCGTCTGCGGATGCTCGCTCGCCCGGGCTTCGTCGGCGAGGTCGGTGGCGTAGTCCAGTGAGGCCGCCAGGGAACTGTCGGCCTCGACGTCGCGGAAGTAGTACGTCGCCCCGTACTGGGTGAAGTCGTTGCGGGCCTCGATCAGGCTGCTGCCCAACATCGTCAGCACGTCGACGGGAACATCGTCGATGGTGCCGCCTGCGGCGCGCCGGGCCGCGCGCAGGGTCGACAACTGCAAGGCGAGCACCCGGCGGCGATGCAGGGCCGGGTAGATCTGCAACACCCAGGACACGGCCGCGGTGAAGAGGACGAAGCCGAAGAGCCCCTCCAGCGGCACGAGGACCCGCAGCCACGGTGACTCGGGCATGATGTCGCCGAAACCCAGGGTCGCCAGCGTCACCAGCGACAGGTACAGCGAGTCGAGGACGTCGTTGCGGGTGGCGGGATCCAATTCGCTGCCGTACCGGAAGCCCTCCGGCATGTGGGCGAGGTAGATGAGCGTCCAGCCGGCCGTCGCCGTGGCGGCCCATGTGCCGATCACGGCCACGATGCCCAGCGGGCCGGTCAACGACGTACCCGGCCGGGTGCGTCGCCACCGCAGCGCCCGCCAGACCAACCGCATCACCCAGGGCGCGATGCTGCCGTGACCGACGGGATGGAACAGGGTGTGGAAAACGTCGCGCAGCACCACGATGGCCAGCGCGGCGCCGACGATGATGAGCACCCAGTCCACCGGGTCGTGCCTCCTCCGCAGTCGCCTGGTCCCCGTCGGAGTGACCACCGCGCGCCGGTTGAAACAAGGAACTTTCCGGGTCGGTGCACCATGGACGGGTGATCCCCGCGCTGTCCGATGTCCTCGACCGTCTGCACGTCGTCGCGCTGCCCATGCGGGTCAGGTTCCGCGGCATCACCACTCGGGAACTGGCATTGATCAAAGGACCGAACGGCTGGGGCGAGTTCGGCGCCTTCGTCGAATACGCCCCGCCGGAGGCGGCGGCGTGGCTGGCCTCGGCGCTCGAGGCCGCCTACGGCGACCCGGTGCCGATCCACCGGGACCGGATCCCGGTCAACGCGACGGTCCCCGCCGTCGACGCCGGACAGGTCGACGCCGTACTGGCCCGGTTCCCCGGGGCCCGCACGGCCAAGGTCAAGGTCGCCGAACCGGGTCAGACGCTGGCCGACGACGTGGCGCGGGTCAACGCCGTCCGCGCCGCGATTCCCACCGTGCGGGTCGACGCCAACGGTGCGTGGACGGTCGAGCAGGCCGTCGCCGCGGCGCACGCGCTGACCGTCGACGGGCCGCTGGAGTACCTCGAACAACCCTGTCGCACGGTCGAAGAACTCGCCGATCTGCGTACCCGCACCGCCGTGCCGATCGCCGCGGACGAGAGCATTCGCAAGGCCGACGACCCGCTGCGGGTGGTGCGGGCGCGGGCCGCCGACGTCGCGGTGGTCAAGGTGGCGCCGCTCGGCGGGGTCCGGCGGATGCTGGACATCGCCGCGCAGATCGACATACCTGTGGTCGTCTCCAGTGCGCTGGATTCGGCCGTCGGCATCTCCCGGGGGCTGCTGGCCGCCGCGGCGCTGCCGGAGCTGCACCATGCGTGCGGCCTGGGCACCGGTGGCCTGCTTGCCGAAGACGTTGCGGCACCGTTGGTTCCCGTCGACGGGTACTTGCCGGTGGGTACCGTCACACCCGATCCCGACCGGGTGGCGGCGCTGGCCGCGCCTGCCGACCGCAGGCAGTGGTGGATCGACCGCGTTGCTGAGTGTTTGCACCTGCTAGAGGCGTGACGGCGGGCCCTAGGCAGCGGATTCGGTCGCGCGCACACTTGGGCCATGCAGGTGGGGTTGAGCGATCTCATCATCGCGGGCCGGCCGAGGGCCGAGACACTCACCCGCGTCAACTATCTGGGCGCGGCGGCGATCCGGGCGGACTCCTTCTGGGTGCCCGATCACCTCAATGCGTTGTTTCCGCGGTCGCTGTGGCAGCCGCGCTACTGCGGGACGGCGAAGCTCACACCGACCATCGACGCGACCATGGAGCCGTGGACGATGCTCGGAAACCTCGCCGCACGCAACAGGATCGGCCGGCTGCGTCTCGGCGTGTGCGTCACCGACACCGCCAGGCGCAACCCGGCGGTCACCGCGCAGGCCGCGTGCACGCTGAACCTGTTGACACGCGGCCGGGCGATCCTCGGCATCGGCACCGGTGAGCGAGAGGGCAACGAACCCTACGGGGTCGACTGGTCGCGACCGGTCGCCCGCTTCGAAGAGGCGCTGGCCACCATCCGCGCGCTGTGGAACTCCGGGGGCGAGCTGGTCACTCGCGATTCGCCGTACTTCCCGCTACGCAACGCGCTGTTCGCGCTGCCCCCGTACCGCGGTGCGTGGCCACCGATCTGGATCGCCGCGCACGGTCCGCGCATGCTGCGGGCGGTCGGCCGGTACGGCGACGGCTTCTTCCCGGCGTTCCTCACCGAACCGCGCGAGTACGCGCAACGATTGGCGGCCGTGCGTACCGCCGCCTGCGACGCGGGTCGCGATCCGATGTCGATCGTGCCTGCCGTTCTGCTGGTCGCTCTCACGGCGAGCAGCCGCGGCCTGGTCGATGAGGCGTTGGAATCCGAAGTGGTCAAGGTGGGCATGCTCAACATGCCGGATGCGGCGTTCGCCAAGCACGGTGCCACGCATCCGCTGGGCGCCGGGTTCGCCGGGGCGCAGGACATCATGCCCCAGGGTTGGGACGAACAGACCGCGCTGTCGTACGTCAAGAACGTCCCGACGTCGGTGGTCAGGAGCATGGGGCTGATCGGCACTCCCGACGAGGTCGTCGAGAAGGCCGCGGAGTGGCGCGACTGCGGTGTCCGCCACCTCGTTCTGCTCAACGCCACGTTCCTGCAGCGCAGCCTGCGGCGAAGCATGGCGGCATCGGCGCCGTTCTACCGGGCCGTGCGGGAGATCAAGCGGCTCTGAGCGTTGACATGTTGACACAAAGACATAGTCTTTGTGTCAACGACGACGCCTGGAGGCCGAGATGGTCGCAGTAGCTCAACCCGCCGTGCAGCACCCCGCCGCGACCGTGCGTTCGGACGTGATGCGGCAGTTTCGCAAGCACAGCGGCAGCGTGTTCGGCGGCTTCTTCGGCGCGGCGGCGTTCGACGAGGTCGCGCTGGTGCCGGTGGCCGCGGCCGTGGACAAGACCGGGCGGTTCGCCGCCAACTTCGCCGACCGCGGTGTGCGCAGCGGCTTTTCGGCACTGCTGGCGATCTGGGGGGATTCCGCGGATCGCGTCGCCGAGGCGGAGCGCCTCAAATTGCTGCACCGGGACGTGCGGGGCCACGGAACCGGCGACTTCGCCGACGTGCGCTACAGCGCGCTGGACCCTAAGCTGTGGAACTGGATCGCGGTCAGCGGCATCGTGCTGGTGCTCAACTCCTTCACGCCGTGTACCGGCATCGTGATGACCGACGCCGAACGCGACGCCGCCTATCAACAACTGCTGGAGGCGTTCGCAGCGCTGGAACTGCCCGGCAAGAACGCCAAGTTCCCCGCCACCTACGCCGAGGCGACCGCCTACTACGACGAGATGGTGCGCAGTCACCTGCAGGCCAACCCGTTCCTGCAGCGGGTCACCGCCGACCTCACACGGTTGCCGCTGCCCACCCTGGTGCTCCCCGCGCCGGTGCGCCGCGCGCTCACCCCGCCGTGGCTCCTGCTCCGGCCGGTGGCCGGCCGGGTGGTCAAGATCTGCTCGTTCGGCATCCTGCATCCGGAGATCCGCGACATGACGGGCTTCCGGTGGCAGGCGCGGCACGACCGGGAGTTCGAGTTCTACACCCGGCTGCTGCAGCTGGCCTGGCGCGTCCTGCCCGACCGGTTGCTGCTGATCCCGCTCGCCCGCAACCGCATCGAGTACGAGAAGCTCGTGCGGTTGCACCGGTCGGTCGCGCTGGAGTCTTTCGCACCACCACTCGGATGCCCCGCCCGCTGACCTAGGGTGGACCGATGCGACGGCTCCGGACCAGTGCCAGCCGCACCGAACAGGAGGCGGCCATCCTCAAGGCTGCCGCCGAGGAGGTCGCGCTCGTCGGCGTCGGCCGGCTGAGTATGGACGTCATCGCCCGGCAATCCGGGGTCAGTCGCAGCACCCTGTACCGACGCTTCCCCAGCCGGGACGCGCTGATCACCGAGCTGGGCCGCACCACGTTCGAGTCCGCGATGGCGCGGCTGCAGACCGTCAGCGTCGACGCCGGCCCGCAGGAGGCCGCGGTCGCCGCGTTCCGAGAAGGGGTCCGCCTGCTCACCGGCGAACCGGTGATGCGGCGCTTCCTGCAGCTCGACGCGGACTTCACCGCGACCGCGGGGATGTACGACGAGGCGCGGCTGTTCCTGGAGAGCGCCTCGGCGGCGATGGCCAAGGCGCTGCGCGCGGCCGGGGCCACCATGGCCGACCACGACCTGCTCGCCGTCGCCGAGCTGCACATCCGGCTGGCGGCGTCCCTGGTGCAGGTCAGCACCTCGGTGCTCGACGTCACCGACGACGACGCGGTGACGGCGTACGCGCGCACGCATCTCGCCCCGCTCGTGCACTGACCCTCGCCGACTGCACGGTTGGTGACGGCCCCACTCGCACGATCGATACAACAACCGTGCGCTCGCGGTGTCCTGATCTGTGGGATGCCTGGCGTAGACGACACGGCCCCGAGTCGATGACACTGATGCGGTGACCAGGTCGGTGCTGATCGTCGGGTTCCCCGGCATCCAGGGACTCGACCTCGTCGGCCCGTTCGAGGTGTTCACCGGCGCCTCTCGCTATCTGACCGCGCAGGGCCGTGACGACGACGGCTACTCGGTCACCGTCGCCTCGGTCGGCGGTGTCCCGGTCACCACGGGCGACGGTCTCACGCTGGTCGCCGCACCGCTGCCGGATCCCGCCCGGCCGCTCGACACCCTGCTGCTGCCCGGTGGATTCGGCACCGAGGCGGCCGTCGCGAACACCGACCTCGTCGAGTGGATCCGCGCCGCCGCCCCGCACACCCGCCGCATCGTCACCGTGTGCACCGGCGCTTTCCTGGCCGCCGAGGCCGGCCTGCTCGACGGCTGCCCGGCCACCACCCACTGGGCCTATGCGGACCGGCTCGCCGAGCGCTATCCGGCCGTCGCCGTCGATCCCGACCCGATCTTCGTGCGCAGCTCGCCGTCGGTGTGGACGGCGGCCGGGGTGACCGCGGGCATCGACCTCGCGCTGGCCCTCGTCGAGGACGACCACGGCACCGACGCCGCACAGACCGTGGCGCGCTGGCTGGTGATGTACCTGCGCCGGCCCGGCGGGCAGACCCAGTTCGCCGCACCGGTCTGGGCGCCCCGCGCCAAGCGGGCGCCGATCCGCGAGGTGCAGGAGGCCATCGAGGCCCAACCCGGTGCGACGCACAGCATCACCGCGCTCGCGCAGCGCGCCGCGATGAGCCCGCGCCACTTCACCCGGCTGTTCACCACCGAGGTCGGGGAGCCGCCCGGCGCCTACGTCGAGCGGGTCCGCACCGAGGCCGCCCGCCGCCAGCTCGAGCAGACCGACGACACCGTCACCGCGATCGCCGCCCGCTGCGGCTTCGGCACCGCGGAGTCCATGCGCCGCAACTTCGTTCGCCGCCTCGGCGTGTCCCCCGACCAGTACCGCCGAACCTTCGCCTGAGAGGAACCCGTCATGACCCAGATCGCTGTCGTGCTCTATCCCGGTTTCACCGCACTCGACTTCATCGGCCCTTACGAGGTGCTGCGCAACCTGCCCGACGCGGAGGTCCGCTTCGTGTGGCACGAACCCGGACCGATCACCGCCGACTCCGGCGTGCTGGTCGTCGGCGCCACCCATTCGCTCGCCGAGACGCCGTCGCCGGACATCCTGCTGATCCCCGGCGGGCCCGCGACCACCGAACACGCCCGCGACGAGAAGCTGCTCGACTGGATCCGCACCGCGCACACCACCACCGCGTGGACCACCTCGGTGTGCTCGGGGTCGCTGCTGCTGGCGGCGGCCGGCGTGCTGAAGGGCAAGCGCGCCACCTCGCACTGGATGGTGGTGCCGACCCTGCGGACGTTCGGGGTCACGCCGGTCGGCGACGAGCGGGTGGTGCGCGACGGCAAGGTGGTCACCGCGGCGGGCGTCTCCGCGGGCATCGACCTGGCGATGTGGCTGGCCGGCCAGATCGCCGGCGATGCACAGGCCAAGGCGATCCAGCTGATCATCGAATACGACCCGCAGCCGCCGTACGACTCGGGCCACCTGTCGAAGGCGTCGGCAGCCACCAAGGCCGCGGCCACCGCCGCGCTGGCCAAGGACACGTTCGTCACCCACCGCCAGCTCGGCCCGTCGGCCCTGCTGCTGTGGGACCGGTCGCTGCAGGCCGTCCGCAACCGCGGACGCCGGGGCCGGCGGGAGCGCACGTCGGCTTAGGATCGGCCGGGTGGGCATACCGGAAGTGGATCCGACGGCCGGCTCGCCGATGCTGAAGGTGGGTGCGCGGCTGCTGCGGCCCCGGCCGGTGCGCTACCTGCTGCGCCACGGCGCGCACCGCATCGACCGGCAGCTGCTGCGCCTGAGCAACGGGCGGATCTCGACCGCGATGGTCACCCCCGAACTGCTGCTCACCACCACCGGCGCGCGCAGCGGTGAGCCGCGCGTCACGCCGCTGACCTACTTCACCGACAACGGCCGGGTCATCGTCGTCGCCTCCAACTACGGCGGCCGCAGGCATCCCGCCTGGTACCACAACGTGCGCGCCAACCCGCGGGTCACGCTCGCCGCCGGCGGCTACCAGGGCACCTTCCTCGGCGAGGAGGTCATGGGCGCCGAACGTGACCGCCTGTGGCAGATCGCCAAGGAGTGGATCCCCAGCTACGCCGACTACGAACAGATGACCGGCGGGCGCACGATCCCGATCCTCGCCTTCTCCGAGATTTCGGTGTAGCTGGTCGCGCCCGGCGCGACCGCGCACACCGAAATCGCCCTCCAGTAGCGTCGGGACTCGTGAACCTCGCTTACGACGATCGCGGCAGCGGCATCCCGGTGGTGTTCATCGCCGGGCGCGGCGGCGCCGGCCGCACGTGGCACCTGCATCAGGTCCCGGAATTCCTGCGCAACGGCTACCGCACCATCACCTTCGACAACCGCGGCATCGGCGCCACCGAGAACGCCGAGGGGTTCGGCGTCGAGCAGATGGTCGCCGACACCGCCGCGCTCATCGAACAGCTCGGCGCGGCGCCGGCCCGCATCGTCGCGGTGTCGATGGGCTCCTACATCGCCCAGGAACTCATGCTGGCCCGGCCCGAACTCGTCCGCTCGGCCGTGCTGATGGCCACCCGCGGCCGCCACGACCGGGCCCGGTCGTTCTTCGCCGACGCCGAACACGAACTCGTCGCGGCCGGCATCGACCTGCCACCGAAGTACGACGCCAAAGTCCGTGTGCTGGAGAACTTCTCACCCAAGACGATCAACGACGACCGGGCGATCGGCGACTGGATCGACATGTTCACCATGTGGCCGACCAAACACACGCCCGGGCTGCTGGCGCAGGGGCACGTGGGTCCGACCGAGAACCGGCTCGCCGCCTACCGCAGCATCCGGATCCCGACGCTGGTGATGGGCTTCGCCGACGACGTCGTATTGCCGCCGCACCTGGGCCGCGAGGTCGCCGAGGCGCTGCCGCACGGGCGCTATCTGGAGATCGCCGACGCCGGTCACCTGGGCTTCATCGAACGGCCGCAGGAGGTCAACGCCGCGGCCCTGAAATTCTTCGCCGATATCCTGTAGCGATGAACCCCTCCACGGCACAGGCGCGTGTCGTCGTCGACGAACTCGTTCGTGGCGGCGTCCGCGACGTCGTGCTGTGTCCCGGGTCGCGTAACGCGCCGCTGGCGTTCGCGCTGGCCGACGCCGACCGCGCCGGCCGGCTGCGGCTGCATGTGCGCATCGACGAGCGCACGGCCGGATTCCTCGCGATCGGGCTGGCGGTGGCGGAGCGCGCGCCGGTGTGCGTGGCGATGACGTCGGGCACCGCGGTGGCCAACCTGGGCCCGGCGGTGGTGGAGGCCAACTACGCGCGCGTGCCGCTGATCGTGCTCAGCGCGAACCGGCCCTACGAGCTGCTCGGCACCGGCGCCAACCAGACCTACGAACAGCTCGGCTACTTCGGCACCCAGGTGCGGGCCAACATCAGCCTCGGCCTGGCCGAGGACGCCGAGAACATGGACTCGCTCAACGCGCAGTGGCGCTCGGCGACGTGCCGGGTGCTGGTGGCGGCGACGGGGGCGCGCAGCGCCAACGCCGGGCCGGTGCAGTTCGACATCCCGCTGCGCGAACCGCTGGTCCCGGAGATCGGTGACGACGGCGCGTGCCCGCCCGGTCGGCCCGACGGCAAGCCGTGGACCTACACGCCGCCGGTGACGTTCGACCAGCCGCTCGACATCGACCTGACCCCCGACACCGTGGTGATCGCCGGCCACGGCGCGGGTGTTCACCCCAACCTCGCCGCGCTGCCGACCGTCGCCGAACCGACCGCGCCGCCCGCGGCCAACCCGCTGCACCCGCTGGCGCTGCGCCTGCTGAAGCCGCGGCAGGTCATCATGCTCGGCCGGCCCACGCTGCACCGCCCGGTCTCGGCGCTGCTGGCCGACCCGGCGGTGCCGGCGTACGCGCTCACCACCGGCCCGCGCTGGCCGGATGTCAGCGGCAACTCCCAGGCCACCGGCACCCGCGCGGTGACCAGCGGCACCCCGGATCCGGCCTGGCTGGCCCGCTGCGCCGACGCCAACGCGCGGGCGATCGGCGCGGTCCGCGACCAGCTCGCCACGCACCCGCTGACCACCGGGCTGCACGTCGCCGCGGCGGTGGTCGACGCCATGCGGTCCGGGGATCAGCTGGTGCTCGGCGCCAGCAACCCGGTGCGCGACGCCGCGCTGGTCGGGTTCGCCACTCAGGGCTTGCGGGTGCGCTCCAACCGCGGTGTGGCCGGGATCGACGGCACGGTGTCGACGGCCATCGGCGCCGCGCTGGCCCACGAACGCACGGGCGGCCGCACCGTCGCGCTGCTCGGCGACCTGACCTTCGTGCACGACAGTTCCGGGCTGCTCATCGGTCCCACCGAACCCACGCCGCGCGACCTGACCATCGTGGTGTCCAACGACAACGGTGGCGGCATCTTCGAACTCCTCGAGCAGGGCGATCCGCGGTTCCGCGACGTTTCGTCGCGCGTGTTCGGCACCCCGCACGACGTGGACGTCGGCGCGCTGTGCCGGGCGTATCACGTCGACAACCGCCAGATCGAGGTCGGTCAGCTCGCGGAGGCGCTCGACGAGCCCAACGACGGGATGCGGGTGCTGGAGGTGAAGGCCGACCGGTCGTCGCTGCGCGCCCTGCACGCGTCGATCCGGTCCGCCCTGTGAGGGTCCCGCCCCGGCTGTTGGCGATCCGCCGCAGCCTGCTGCCGCACCTGTACGGCGTCGACGGCGAGACCCGCTCGCAGCGCATCCTGCGGCGCGTGCGGATCGGCGTGGTCATCGCGGCCTGCCTGGTCACGCTGCAGTCGGTGCTGATGGTGGTCGGCGCGTGGCGTAACGACCGGCAGATCGAACGCCACATGGGCGTCGCCGAGGCCACCGTGCTCAGCGCCGGACCGCGCCGCTCGACCATCGAGTTCGTCACCCCTGACCGGGTGACCTACCGGCCCGAACTCGGCGTGCTCTACCCCTCGGAACTCGAGGTGGGCATGCGGATTTACGTCGAATACGACCGCAACGACCCGGATCTGGTGCGCGTGCAACACCGCAACGCGTCGCTGGCGATCATCCCGGCCGGCTCGATCGCGGTGGTGGGATGGCTGATCGCCGGCGGCGCCCTGGTCGGCCTGGCGTACCTGCAGAAACGCATCGAGCGCTCACCGGAGCCTTCCTCGCCCTCTTCTGCCGAGCAGGCATAGAGTCACGCGATTCCGCCGCGGACAGTGCGATATTGCGCCCGCTTGCGCCGAACCGTTTGGCCGTCCCGTGGCCGGGTATCGCCCCGCGCGACGGAGGGAGCCCGAAATGTCGATCATCGACTCGGCCAAGGACCGCGTGACGCACCTGGCGGCCAACGTGGTGAACAAGGTCGGCGAGCACGCACCGACCGACGCGACGACCGGTCAGTCGGTCACGGTCCGCTGCACCGTGGTGCAAGCCGAGGAACTGTGGCGCGACGCGCACCGCATGTCGATGGTGCTCGGTGACCTCGGTGACGTCGAGGTCACCGGACCCGACCGCTACCGGTGGACCTTCCACGTCGGACCGGCCACCACGACGTGGGAGTCGCAGGTGCACACCGAGAACGGCGGACTGCGCTTCGTCGGCACCGATGACGGCGACACAGATCCCAACGAGATCATCGTCACCTTCCGGCCCGCACCCAACCACCTCGGGACCGAGATGACGCTGCGCACCAAGAGCCCGGCCCCGGACCTGCTGTCCGGGGCGATGGCGTTCAAGGTCGTCTACCGCTGCCGGGCGCTGCTGCAGACCGGCGAGGTGCCCACCATCAAGTCCAACCCGAGCGCGCGCGACTCCGCGCGCTAATCGAGAGGTCAACCATGCGAGCACTGTGCTGGAACGGCGTGAACGACCTGTCGGTCGAAACCGTCGACGATCCCGAGCTGATCAACCCGCACGACGTCATCCTCAAGGTCACGCTCACCACGACGTGCGGATCTGATCTGCACTTCATCGACGGCTACCTGCCGGGGATGCGCGAAGGTGACGTGTTCGGCCACGAGTTCATGGGCGAGATCATCGAAACCGGCACCGAGGTGCGCGACGTCAGGGTCGGCGACCGGGTGGTGGTGCCGTCGTTCATCGCGTGCAACAACTGCTACTACTGCGATCACGAGCTGTACTCGTGTTGCGACACCACCAACCCGAATGCCGAACTGCAGCAACCGCTGCTGGGCTATCCGTCCGGCGGCATCTACGGCTACACCCACCCGTTCGGCGGGTACGCCGGCTCGCACGCCCAGTACGTGCGCGTGCCGTTCGGCGACGCCAACTGCTTCGAAGTGCCCGGCGACATCACCGACGAGCAGGCGCTGTTCCTGTCCGACGCGGTCCCCACCGGCTTCATGGGCGCCGACTTCTGCGACGTCAGCGCCGGCGACACCGTCGCGGTGTGGGGCGCCGGGGGAGTGGGGCTGATGGCGGCCAAGAGCGCGCTGCTGCTCGGCGCGGAACGGGCCATCGTCATCGACCGCTACCCGGAGCGGCTCGCGCTGGCCGGGCAGTTCGGGCTGGAGACCATCGACTACGGCGCCGCCGACAGCGTGCACGAGACGCTGCGCGAGATGACCGGCGGCCGCGGACCCGACGCATGCATCGACGCGGTCGGCATGGAGGGCCACGGCACCGGCGTGCAGCAGGTCTACGACCGGGCCAAGCAGCTGCTGCGCATGGAGACCGACCGGGCCAGCGCATTGCGGCAGGCGGTGCTGGCCTGCCGCAAGGGCGGCGTGGTCTCGGTGCTCGGGGTGTACGGGCTGACCGACAAGTTCCCGATGGGCGTGGTGACGAACAAGGGGCTGACCATCAAGTCCGCGCAGCAGCACGGCCAGCGCTACATGGCGCGGCTGTTCGACTACGTCGAGCAGGGCGATCTGGACCCCGCGAAGCTGATCACCCACGACCTGCCGCTCGAAGAGGGCGTCCGCGCCTACGACATGTTCAAGAACAAGCAGGACAACTGCATCCGGGTCGCGCTTCGTCCCTAGATCGTCGAGATCAGCCGCGTCAGCCAATCCTCGTCGGTCAGGTCGATCACCGCGCCGTTGACCAGGTCGTACACCGTCGGGGTGCCGATCTCGTAGGTGCTGATCTCGGTCAGGTAGGAGATGTTGAGGTCGGTCATGGCCGCGGTGTCGACGGCCGCGTCGCCTGCGGCGATCGCGTTCACCCCCGGTGCCGGGATGCCGCTGTCGCGGGCATAACCCGCCAGCTCGTCGTCGGTGGGACCGGGGCCGCCGGGCTGCTGATGGGCCCACAGTTCCTCGACGTAGGTCTGGAATGCGGCGGCGCGCGGCGCGGTGTCGGCGGCGACGAACATCGCGTTGCTCACCCGCGCCGAGTGGTCGCCGTTCTCGTCGAGGAAGGTCACCGGCCGGTAGGTCACCGCGAGCTGGCCGAGGCTGATGTAGCCGGCCATGTCGCGGCCGTAGTCGGTCTGCAGCTGCGCGCAGTGGGAGCACTGCGGTTCGGTGAACACCTCGATCTGCGCCGGGGCCCGCGGATCGCCGACGAAAATGCCGTAGCCGTCCTCGGTGACCGCGGCGCGCGGCTGATTCGGGTCGACCCGCGCGGTGCCGGTCACTTCCCGGGTGCAGCCGACGGTGACCAGCAGCAGGGCCGCGGCGACGAGCGTGATCCACATCCGCACCGGCAAACCGTACCGTGCCACCCAGACAGCCGAATCCTGCTTTTCGTGTCCTGTATCCCGGGACGCAACCTCCCCGACAGTCGCCGCTGTCACGCTCAGCCCGTGCGCGTTGCGATCGTCGCAGAATCGTTCCTCCCGAATGTCAACGGCGTCACCAATTCGGTGCTCCGGGTGATCGAGCACCTCCGCCGCACCGGCCACGAGGTCATCGTCATCGCCCCGGACACACCACGCGGTGAGGCGCCCGCCGAGCGGGTCCACGACGGGGTGCGGGTGCACCGGGTGCCGTCGAAGATGTTCCCGAAGATCACCTCGCTGCCGCTGGGCGTGCCGCGGCCGCGAATGGTGAAGGTGCTGCGCGGCTTCGACCCCGACGTCGTGCACCTGGCCTCACCGGCGCTGCTGGGGTGGGGTGGCGTGCACGCGGCCCGCCATCTCGGGGTGCCGACGGTCGCGGTGTTCCAGACCGACGTCGCCGGGTTCGCCCAGAGTTACGGCATCGGTGCGCTGTCGCGGGCGTCCTGGGCGTGGACGCGGCGGCTGCACAGCAAGGCCGACCGCACGCTGGCGCCGTCGACGTCGGCGATCGAGAACCTCGAGGCGCACGGTATCCCGCGGGTACACCGCTGGGCCCGCGGCGTGGACATCACCGGCTTCGCCCCGTCCGCGCGCGATGAGGCGCTGCGGCACCGGTGGTCACCGAACGGCAAACCGGTGGTCGGCTTCGTCGGCCGGCTGGCGCCGGAGAAGCACGTGGAGCGGCTGGCCACGCTGAGTGCACGAAACGATCTGCAGGTGGTCGTCGTCGGCGACGGGGTGGACCGCGCCAAGCTCGAAGCGGCCATGCCGACGGCGGTGTTCACCGGCGCCCTGTACGGCGCGGAGCTGGCCACCGCGTACGCCAGCATGGACGTGTTCGTCCATCCCGGCGAACACGAGACGTTCTGCCAGGCCGTGCAGGAGGCGATGGCGTCGGGGCTGCCGGTGATCGCGCCGAACGCCGGCGGCCCGCGCGATCTGGTGGCGCCCTACCGCACCGGGCTGCTGCTGGGCGTCGACGAGTTCGAGGCCCGGTTGTCCGAGTCCGTCGACCACCTGATCGCCGAGCGGCAGCGCTACTCGACCGCCGCGCGGCGCAGCGTGCTGGTCCGCACCTGGCCGGCCATCTGCGACGAGCTGATCGGCCACTACGAGGCGGTGCTGGGCCAGCGCCGCCGCGAAGCCGCCTAGTCCACCTCGCCCGTTTCCGCGAGCGTGCGTGTCTGTCCCGCGACACGCCGTGCGCCGGCCCGCTTTCGCGCACGCTCGGCGCATCACGAGCGTGCGCACAGGACACTGACGGGATGACTGTGCGATTCGAGCGTGTCGCCCCCATCATCCCGGTGCTGGACCTCGACGCCGCTCTCGAGCGGTACCGTCGGCTCGGCTTCGACGTCCGCGCCTACGACGGCCCCGACCGGTACGGGTTCGTCGACCGCGGCCCGGTCTCGCTGCACCTCACGGAATGGTCGGAGCACGACCCGTTGCGCACCGCCGCGGGCGTCTACCTCTACGTCGATGACGCCGACGCGCTGTACGCGGAGTGGACCGCGCTCGACGTCGCAGGCCGGTTCAGCCGGCCCGAGGACACGCCCTACGGCCTCCGCGAATTCGCCTACGTCGACCCCGACGGCACGCTGCACCGCATCGGTTCCGCCGGCTGAACCCGCACTGGACATGCTGTTGCGCCAACGCAACAATTGCACTATGAGCTTCATCGACGACGCGGCGCACCGGGCGATCGGCTGGGCCCTGCACCGGCGCGCGCTGGTGCGCGCGCCGATCTGGCTGTACCGCAGCGGGCTCGGCGGCCTGCTCGGCTCACGCCTGCTGATGCTCGAGCACATCGGCCGACGCACCGGCGTCCCGCGCTACGTGGTGCTCGAGGTCCTCACCCGGCCCGACGCCGACACCTACGTCGTGGCGTCAGGGTTCGGCACCCGCGCGCAGTGGTTCCGCAACGTGCTTGCCGAACCGCGGGTTCGGGTGTGGTCGGGCGGGCGCCGTGACGCGCCCGCGACCGCCACTGTGCTGCCTACACCACAGGCCGACGAAGTCCTGCAGGGCTACGCCGCCCGGCATCCGCGGGCTTGGGAGGCGCTCACACCCACGCTCGAGCAGGCGCTGGGACAACCGATCACCACGCACGACACCGCGCTGCCGCTCGTGGAGGTGCGCGTCCGCGGCTAGCTCAGCCCTGCGCCTCGACCGATACCGGCTGCCATTGCTCCCAGGTCGCCAGCCGGCTCTCGTAGTCGGCCTTGGCCAGCTGCAGCGGCAGCTCGCCGAAGAAGATCCGCAGCGGCGGGTTGGACGCGTCGACGATCCGCAGGATCGCCCGCGCCGAGGCGGTCGGGTCGCCGGACTTCGCGGTGCGCTGGTCGCGGATCCGCTGCGCCTCGGCGTGGGCGTCGGCGTAGTCGGGCAGCGGGGTGGCCCGCTTGGCCGAGGCGCCCGCCCAGTCGGTGGAGAACCCGCCCGGCTCGACCAGCGTGACGTGTATGCCGAACGGCGCGACCTCCTGGGCCAGCGACTGCGAGAACCCTTCCAGCGCCCACTTCGACGCGTGGTAGATGCCCAGGTTGGCGAATGCGGTGATGCCGCCGATCGAGGACACCTGGATGAGGTGGCCGCTGCGCTGGGCCCGCAGGTAGGGCAGCGCGGCCTGGGTGATCCACAGGGCGCCGAACACGTTGGTCTCGATCTGGTCGCGGGCCTCGGCTTCGGACAGTTCCTCGATGAAGCCGAACTGCCCGTATCCGGCGTTGTTGACCACGATGTCGAGGCGGCCGAAATGCTCGTGGGCCTGCGCGACCGCCGCGAAGTCGGCGTCGCGGTCGGTCACGTCGAGCGCGATGGGCAGCAGCGCATCGCCGTAGGTGGCCTTCAGGTCGTCGAGCGACGAGGTGTCCCGCGCGGTGGCGGCGACGCGGTCACCGCGGTCGAGCGCGGCGATCGTCCACTCCCGGCCGAAGCCGCGTGACGTCCCGGTGATGAACCAGACTTTTCCACTCATATCCGCATACAAGGCCGCCCGGCCTGTCCTGATTCCCTCCGCCCGCCGGATCCCGGGTAGCGTCGGCGGGGTGAGCCGCGCGACGTTGGAGAAGAACCCGCACGAGGTCGCGTCCATGTTCGACGCGGTGGCGCGCCGCTACGACATCACCAACACCGTGCTCTCGCTCGGCCAGGACCGGTTCTGGCGCCGCGAGACCCGCGCGGCGCTGCGTATCGGGCCCGGGGACACCGTCCTCGACCTGGCGGCCGGGACCGCGGTGTCGACGGTCGAGCTGGGCGCCTCGGGCGCGTACTGCGTCGCCGCGGACTTCTCGGTGGGCATGCTGGCGGCCGGGCGCGGGCGCGATGTGCCGAAGGTCGGCGCCGACGCCACGCGGCTGCCGTTCGCCGACGAATCGTTCGACGCGGTGACGATCAGCTTCGGGTTGCGCAACGTCGTCGACCATGCGGCCGGTCTGCGCGAGATGGCGCGGGTGACCCGGCCGGGTGGGCGGCTGGTGGTCTGCGAGTTCTCCACGCCGACCAACCGGGCGTTCGCGACGCTGTACAAGGAGTACCTGATGCAGGCGCTGCCGCGGATGGCCCGCGCCGTGGCGTCCAATCCCGATGCCTATGTCTATCTCGCCGAATCGATCCGGGCGTGGCCCGATCAGGCCGCGCTGGCGCAGCGGATCGCCGACGCGGGGTGGTCGCAGGTGCGGTGGCGCAACCTGTCCGGCGGCATCGTCGCGCTGCACGCTGCGGTCAAACCGGCCGGCTAATCCTTGGCGCGTGTCGCGGAGAACGTGACGGTGACGGGGTCGGCCACCCTCATCGACCCCATGAGCATCGAATAGGGTTTGACGCCGAAGTCGCTCTGCCGCACGGTGCTCCGTGTCGACATGTGCCACGTGTCACCGCGCTCGTCGACCTGCACGTCGACGCTGTGCTCGCGGCGACGGCCGTGGATGTGCAGTTCCCCGGTCAGCCGGTACCCTCGATCGGACGGTGTCACCGTAGAGGATTCGAACGACACCGTCGGGAACTGCTGCGCCGACAGGGATTTCCGGGCGTTGGAGCGGGCGAGCGCCCGTTCCGGCCCGGACAGCGGGGTGACGCCGCCCTCACCGGATTCGACCGACGGGGACCCGATGTCGGCGACCAGCGTGACGGCCCCCGGGTGCTCGCCCGCCCATTCCACCGAGGCGCTCCACGACGCGACCAGGATGGTGAGCCGGTGCCCCATGCGAGCCGCCGGGCCGGCGACGTCGGTGAGGATGTGCAGGTCACCGTCGGCGGCGTCGAGCGTCCAGGTCATGCCGCCGACGCTACCGCCCGGGCTCACTCGCAGTATTCGCACCGCTCGGAGGCGGCAGGCAGGGCGAGGAAGCACGTGGGGCAGAGGGTGACCCGCCGCTCCTCGGGAGTGCGCGTCTTGCGCGGCGCGTGGTCGTCCGGCGGCGGGGGAGCCGCCGGCTTGTGCGGAGCAACACCCATGCGCCGACGGTAGAACGCCGAGCTGAACGGCAGGCAACCGTGACCGGACGTGTTGTCGACGACTGCGGAACACCCGTGGTGCGCGTTATGCTCCGCAGCGTTGAGCTCAGGCGACGGGAGCGTGGCGGTGCAGACGTTCTGGCGGTACGTCCGGTTCCAGGCGATGATGCTGGTCTTCGGCTGCGTCGGCCCGATCTTCCTGACTCTTTACTTTGCGACACAACCGGATCCGGCGATGAAGTGGGCGTACTGGTTCGGGTTGTTCATCACCGCCGGTGATGTGCTGATCGCACTGTGGCTGACCAGTACGAGCTCGGGTGACGACGACAAGACGCCCATGGACATCCGGATCGGCCTGGCGCTGGCCGAGCGCAACCGGCGCCGCCTCGGACTCGACGACGAGTGACGATTGACCGGGCCGCCGGCGGGTAGCCGTGCCCCATGAGCGACGAACGTATGAGCCAGGAAGAGGCCGCCCAGAAGCTGGGCGCGAAGGAAGCCACGCAGGTCCCGGTCGACGAGGTCGGCGACCGCATCAGCGACGACCATCAGCCGCCGGGCCGCCGCGCGCTGTCCGAGCCGATCGACGAGGCCAGCCCCGGCGCAGGCGGCGAACCCCACCGCGAGGCGTGATCAGCTGAACGGTTTGCGGGCGTCCAATCCGCTCGAGGCCAGCCCGCCGGCCCGCCACACCCGAGCGATCCAGTCGTCGTCCTCCTCGGTGACCAGGTTGCCCATCACCCGCACCGCGATGCGCATCAGCGTGGTCGACCGCATCGCCACCGGCCCGGTCAGCGGCAGGAACCGCGGCAGCGTCAGCAGCAGCGCGAGCCGGCGCGCCACGGAGAAGCCACGCGCGTAGTGCTCCTGCAGGACCGCAGGCCACGCGCGGGTCAGGTCGACGGCGTCGAGCAGGTCGACGGCCAGCCGCCCGGTCTCCAGCCCGTAGTCGATGCCCTCGCCGTTGAGCGGGTTCACGCATGCCGCGGCGTCGCCGATCAGCATCCAGTTCGGCCCGGCGACACCGGAGACGGCGCCGCCCATCGGCAGCAGCGCGGACAGCGGGGCGCGCGGTTCGCCGTCGAAGCCCCACTCCTCCCGGCGCAGCGAGGTGTAGTACGACATCAGCGGCCGCAGCGCCGCGTCGGCCGGCCGTTTGTCGGTGGCCAGCGCGCCGACGCCGATGTTCACCTCGCCGTTGCCGAGCGGGAAGATCCAGCCGTACCCGGGCAGCACGGTGCCCTCTCGCGAGCGCAGCTCCAGGTGTGAGGTGATCCAGGGTTCGTTGCTGCGCGGGCTGGCGAGATAGCCGCGCACGGCGACGCCGTACACCGTCTGCTGGTGCCATTGCCTGCCGAGTGTCCGGCCCAGCGTCGACCGCGCGCCGTCGGCGACGATCAGCGTCCCGACACCGATCCGCTCGCCGGAGTCCAGTGTGATCGACTCCACCCGCCCCGACGAGCCATGCTGCACCGCAACCGCTTTCGCGCCGAGCAGCATCTTGGCGCCGTCGTCGGCGGCCACGGAGCGGATCCGGTCGTCGAGCTCGGTGCGCGGCACCGCGCTGCCGGTCGCCGGGAACGACGGCCCGGGCCACGCCACCTCGACGTCGGCGCCGAAACCCGCCATCCGCAGCCCGCGGTGGCGGATGCGGGTGTCCAGCCACGGTCCCAGTCCGAGGCGTTCGAGCTCGGCGACCGCGCGCGGGGTGAGCCCGTCGCCGCACGCCTTGTCGCGGGGGAACTGCGCGGAGTCGATGACCAGCACATCGCGGCCCGCGCGGGCCGCCCACGCCGCCGCCGCCGAACCCGCAGGTCCGGCGCCGACCACGACCACATCCGCATTCGTGTTTCCGCGGGTCGCTTCGCTCCTGCCCGCCGCCATGTCCATGGTTCCCAGTATGTTGGCACTGTGAGGACACCGGCGACCGTGGTGGCGGGGGTGGATTTCGGCGACGCGGCATTCGCGACCGCAGTCCGGGACGGCGTCGCGCGCATCGAGGAGTTGATGGCGACCGAACTCGGCAAGGCCGACGAGCTGATGGCCGAGGCGGTGCAGCACCTGTTCCAGGCCGGCGGTAAGCGGTTCCGGCCGCTGTTCACGGTGCTCTCGGCGCAGCTCGGGCCTGAACCGGACGCCTGGCAGGTGTCGGTGGCGGGGGCGGTCATCGAACTCGTGCACCTGGCGACGCTGTATCACGACGACGTGATGGACGAGGCCCAGGTCCGGCGTGGTGCGGACAGCGCCAACGCCCGCTGGGGCAACAACATCGCGATCCTGGCCGGCGACTACCTGTTCGCGACGGCGTCGCGGCTGGTGTCGCGGCTCGGCCCCGAGGCGGTGCGTATCATCGCCGACACGTTCGCCCAGCTGGTCACCGGGCAGATGCGCGAGACCCGCGGCGCGGTGGAGGGTGTCGACGAGATCGAGCACTACCTCAAGGTGGTCTACGAGAAGACGGCGTGCCTGATCGCCGCGTCGGGCCGGTTCGGGGCGACGTTCTCTGGCGCCGGCGAGGAGCAGATCGAGCGGCTGGCGCGGCTCGGCGGCATCGTCGGCACGGCGTTCCAGATCTCCGACGACATCATCGACATCGACAGCGACCCGGACGAATCCGGCAAGGTGCCGGGCACCGACCTGCGTGAGGGAGTTCACACCCTGCCGGTGCTATACGCGCTGCGCGAGACCGGACCGGACGCCGACCGGCTGCGCGAACTGCTGGCCCAGCCCGTCGACAACGACGACGATCTGGCCGAGGCGCTGCGGCTGCTACGCCGCTCACCAGGCATGGAGCAAGCCAAGGCGACGGTGGCCCGCTACGCGCAGCAGGCCCGCGACGAACTCGCCCAGCTGCCCGAAGGGCCCGGTCGGCACGCGTTGGCGTCGCTGGTCGACTACACGATCACCCGGCACGGCTGACCGACGGCGGAACCCGGCGCGCCGTGTCCAGCGTTCACTGTGCAAGGACTCGCTCTCACACCCCGCTGAGGAGAAAAGCGCTATGACGTGGAATCCGCACGCCAACCGGTTCAAGACGTTCCTGTTGCTGGTCGGCATGTCGGCTCTCATCGTGTTCGTCGGCTCGCTGTTCGGCCGGTCGATCATGGCGCTGGCGGTGCTGTTCGCCGTCGGCATGAACGTCTACGTGTACTTCAACAGCGACAAGCTCGCGCTCAAGGCGATGCACGCGCAGCCGGTCAGCGAACTGCAGGCGCCGGTGATGTACCGCATCGTGCGCGAACTCGCCAACGCCGCGCACCAGCCGATGCCGCGGCTCTACATCTCCGACACCGCGAACCCCAACGCGTTCGCGACCGGGCGCAACCCGCGCAACTCCGCGGTCTGCTGCACCACCGGCATCCTGCAGATCCTCAACGAGCGGGAACTGCGCGCGGTGCTCGGCCATGAACTGTCGCACGTGTACAACCGCGACATCCTGATCTCGTGCGTGGCCGGTGCGATGGCGTCGGTGATCACCGCGCTCGCCAACATCGCGATGTTCGCCGGCATGTTCGGCGGTAACCGCGAGGGCACCAATCCGTTTGCGCTGCTGCTGGTCTCGCTGCTGGGGCCGATCGCGGCGACGGTGGTGCGGCTGGCGGTGTCGCGGTCGCGGGAGTACCAGGCCGACCAGTCCGGTGCCGAGCTGACCGGTGACCCGCTGGCGCTGGCGTCGGCGCTGCGCAAGATCTCCGGCGGGGTGGAGGCGGCGCCGCTGCCGCCGCAGCCCCAGCTCGCCGATCAGGCGCACCTGATGATCGCCAGCCCGTTCCGCGCCGGCGAGAAGATGGGCAAGCTGTTCTCCACCCATCCGCCGATCGCCGACCGCATCCGCCGGCTCGAGGACATGGCCGGTCGCGGCCCGGGCCACTACTGAGCGATCTCGGTGCACGACCCCTTCCGCCCCCGCGTCGAGTTCTGCACCACGGTCGTGACCGCGGCCGATCAGCGACCCTGAGGTGGAACTCGACGCACAGCCGCGAAACGAAGCAGCCGCCGGCGGCGATGATCATGACGAGCCGTCGATCGAAGGGTGAGGTCATGGTCAACCAGCCAGCCGGTGCGGGCCGCCGCGGAGCCACATATGGTGTGGGCGTGTTCAGCAGAATCCTGGCCGGCGCGGCCGCGGCCCTCGGCGCGGCGGCCATGGCGCTGCCCGCCGTCGCAGCGGCCCAGCCCCCGGCGCCCCCGCCACCGCCGCCCGCCCCCAATGTCAACGCGTGGCCGCCGGTCAGCCCCGCGGAGTACACCGCGATGAACGGCACCTGGTACGCATTCGGCGCGCCCGGCGGGCTGACGTGTGTGATCCAGCGCGGCGGCGCCTACGGCTGCAGCGGCCCGATTCCGGCCGCGCCGCAGGGCGCCAACCTGGTCAGCGGCGGGATCGGCGGCGTCCCGACGTTCGCCAACGCCGCGGCGCCGTTCTCCAACGTCGTGGAGACGGTCAAACCGCTCGAGCCGAACACCCGGCTGAGCTTCCAGACCGTCAGCTGCGGCACCGACGGCACGATGACGACGTGCGTGGACGCGCACAACGGCGCCGGCTTCGTGATCAGCCCGGCCGGGAGCTTCGTGCTGCAGCCCAGCAACCCGCTGCTGTTGCCGCGCGAGGGCCGCAACCCCTACTTCAACTGATCCGGGTCAGCCGGCAAGGAGAGCGTGGCGACACACGGGGGCGGTGCGCACACGTCCGATGAGCTGACCGCGGCCGCGGCCGGCTTCGGGATCACGTCGCTGTACCAGCCGATCGTGTCGCTGCCCGACGGGCGGCTCGTGGGCTTCGAGGCGCTCGCCCGGTGGCCCGGCCTCGACGATCCGGATCCGGGGACGGTGTTCAGTCACGCCGCCGCGACGGGTCGGCTCGACGGGCTGGACCGCGCGTGCATCCATGCCGCGATCGGCGGCGCGCTGGCCGGCGATCTGTCCCGTGGCAGTCTGCTGCTGGTCAACGCCGAACCGGCCACGTCATATCGTGACTGGGCCGACGACGACGTCATGGCTCGCGGCCGCGAGGAACTTGCGGTGATGTTCGAGATCACCGAGCGCAGCCTGCTGGAACACCCGCAGACCGTGCTGCGCAAGGTGGCGGCACTGCGGGAGGACGGCTTCGGGGTGGCGCTCGACGACGTCGGCGTCCATCCCGATTCGCTCGCCCTGCTCGACGTCATCAGCCCGGACGTGATCAAGCTCGACATCGACATCATCCAGTCGCAGCCCCGCTACGACCATGCCCGCACCCTGTCGGCGGTGCTCGCGCATCACGAGCGGACGGGCGCGGTCATCCTGGCCGAGGGCATCGAGACCGACGACCATCTCGAGCAGGCGCTGGCGATGGGCGCGACGCTCGGGCAGGGGTTCCGGTTCGGGCGCGCCGGGGCGCTGGCCGGGGCCCGCCCCAGCGCGTGGACGCCGCCGGAGCGCAGGGCCGGCCTGGCGCCGTTGACGGGGTCGCCGTTCGATCTGGTGGCGCAGCGGATGCCGACGCGCACCGCGCGCAAGCAGACGCTGATGGCGTTCACCCGGCACCTCGAGAGCCAGGCGATGCACCTCACCGACCCGCCGATGGTGCTGGCCGCGGTGCAGCGGTCGACCTACTTCACCGGCCGCACCGCGGACACGTACCGCCGGCTCGCGGAGCACTGCCCGCTGGTGGCGGTGTTCGGGGAGAACCTGCCCGCCGATCTCGGCGCGAACATCCGTGGCGTGCAACTGGATTCGGCGGATCCGCTGTGCGCGGAGTGGACGGTGCTGGTGCTCGGCCCGCATCACGCCGCCGGGCTGCTGGCCCGCGAACTGCCGGACGGCGAGGTGCGGGATGCGGCGCGCCGGTTCGAGTTCGCGATCACCTACGACCGGTCGGTCGTGACCGTCGGGGTGCGCAATCTGCTCGACCGGATGCGCTGAGCCTAGAAGCCCTGGCCGTGCACCTCGTGGCCGGGCTTCTCGGCGACCAGCCCGTGGTAGGCCTGTTCGACGGTCGACCCGTGGTTGATCACGCCGTCGACCTCACGGGCGATCGGCATGTTGAGCCCGTGCTCCTCGGCGAACTCCATGATGACGCTGGACGCCTTGACGCCCTCGGCCACCTGGTTCATCGCCGCGATGATCTCGTCGATCGGCTTGCCCGCGCCGAGCTGTTCGCCGACGTGACGGTTGCGGCTGCGCTGGCTGGTGCAGGTGACGATCAGATCGCCCATACCGGCCAGGCCGGCGAACGTGTCGCGCTGCCCGCCCATCGCCTCGCCGAGTTTGGACATCTCGCGCACCGCGCGGGCGATCACCATGGCGCGGGTGTTCTCGCCGATGCCCAGCGAGTAGCCCATGCCGACCGCGATGGCGTAGACGTTCTTCAGCGCGCCGGCCATCTCGACGCCGATGACGTCGTCAGTGGTGTAGGTGCGGAAGCGCTTGGTGCGGAACAGCTCCGCGAGCCGCGCGGCGAGGTGCGGGTCGGGCATGGCCAGCACCGCGGCCGCGGCGTACCCGTCGGCGACCTCACGGGCGATGTTCGGTCCGGCGAGGATGCCGGCGGGGTGGCCGGGCAGCACCTCGTCGACGATCTGGCTCATCCGCATGTTGGTGCCCTGCTCGAGGCCCTTGACCAGCGACACCACCGGAACCCACGGCCGCAGCTCGCCGGCCAGCTGTTCGAGCACGCCGCGGAACCCGTGCGACGGCACCCCCATCACCACGACGTCGGCGCAGTTGGCGGCCTCGGCGAAGTCGGTGGTGGCCCGCAGCGTCTCGCTGAGCGAGCAGTCCTCACCGAGGTAGCGCGAGTTGCGGTGGTTGGCGTTGATGTCCTTGGCGGTGTCCTCCGAGCGCACCCACTGAATCGTCGGGGCGCGGCGGGAGCAGATCGAGGCCACGGTGGTGCCCCAGGACCCGCCCCCGAGGACGACGACGTTGGGTTCGCGTTGCGCAGGTGCCATGGCGATCAGCGTAGGGCGGGCGGCGCGCCGTCGAGGGCGGTTTTGAGACGGCGTGCCGCCGCCCCGCCGGCCTCAGCGGTAGTTGACGAACTGCAGGGCCACGTCGAGGTCGGCTTGTTTGAGCAGCGCGATGACGGTCTGCAGGTCGTCGCGCTTCTTGCTGCTGACCCGGATCTCGTCGCCCTGGATCTGCGCCTTGACGCCCTTGGGGCCCTCGTCGCGGATGACCTTGGTGATCTTCTTGGCCTCTTCGCTGGTGATGCCCTGCTTGAGGCTGCCGCTGACCTTGTAGGTCTTGCCGCTGGGCTGCGGGTCGCCGGCGTCGAAGGCCTTCATCGAGATGTCGCGGCGCACGAGCTTCTCCTTGAAGACGTCGACGGCCGCCTTCACCCGCTCCTCGGTGGAGCTGACGATCTCGATGGCCTCCTCGCCCTTCCAGGCGATGGTGGTGTCGGTGCCGCGGAAATCGAACCGGGTGCTCAACTCCTTGGCCGCCTGGTTCAACGCGTTGTCGACCTCCTGACGATCGACCTTGCTCACGACGTCGAAGCTGGAATCCGCCATGGACGCGCTCCCTCCTGCTCTGTTCGGGCGTTTTCGTCTTCGGCCCATCCTCGTTGTACCCTGCTAGTCGCACCAAATCCGACAGGACGGTGCGAACACCCGGCAGGTTGCCCGAGCGGCCAATGGGAGCGGACTGTAAATCCGTCGGCTTACGCCTACAGTGGTTCGAATCCACTACCTGCCACGCTGGTCAGGCCCCCTTTCGAGGGGGCCTGACGCGTTTGTCGGAGTCAGCGGTGGCGATAGGGAATCACCCGATACAACGACGGCGCGCGATCAATAGCGTCTCCCACAGAGGCCGGCACCGGGCCACCGAGGGAGGCAGACATGCGACACCGCAGCACGTCGACCACTGCCCCGCTGATCCTCGCCGCACTGTGTGTCGCGTGCGGGTCGGGAAACACGCCAGCGGGCGGCGGCGCCGACGCGGCCGCCCCGGCGGCAGTCACCGACACCGCCGACGCAGCCCCGGTCGACGCGTGCGCGCTGATCCCGGCCGAGGACATCACCGCACTGCTGGGCGTCGCGGTCGAGGGCCGCGGCACCGGCGGGCAGGGCCAGGCCGCCTGCCTGTGGGAGAACCCGGACACCTACGAGTCCGTCTCCCTGGAGATCGGCGAGCCGCGCACCGCCGTCAACGGCACGCTGCCGCCGCCGGAACCCGGGATGCCCGAGGTCGGCACGCTGCGGCCCGACGGAATGCGATTGCTGGGCCGCGGCCAGATGGAGTTCGCGGCGAGCGGGCGCGTCAACAGCGTGCAGGTTGCGGTGCTGCGGATGTCCGGTCCGGAGGCCGACGACGCGGCGGCCGCGCTGGCCCGGCAGGTGGGCCCGCAGGTTCCCGAATAGTCACGTCTCCAGTTCACCCATCCGCCGTCCCAGCTGCGCCCGCGAGTGGATCTCCAGCTTCGCGTACACGCGGGACAGGTTGGCCTCGACGGTCTTCGGGCTGATGAACATGGTCGCCGCGATGCTGCGGTTCGTCAGTCCCGAGGCGGCGAGCTCGGCCACCCGCTGCTCGGACGGCGTCAGCACCGAGGTGCGATGCGGCCCGACATTGGCGCGGCCCAGTTCCGCGCGAACGCGTTCGGCCCACAGCGGCGTGCCCAGCCGCTCGAAGGTGGCCAGCGCGCTGCGCAGCGTCGTGGCCGCGACCTCCTTCATTCGGTGGCGGCGCTGCAGCTGGCCGAGGACCAGCTCGGTGCGGGCGCGCTCGAACGGCATCGGCAGCCGCTCGTGCGCGACCAGCGCCTGTTCGGCGGCAGACAGCGCCGCACCGACGTCACCGCGGGCGCCGAGCACCATCGCGCGGCACCGCCCGCCGACCGCCAGCATCCACGGACGGTCGAGCCGGTGGCCGTTGGCTTCCAGCGCCGCCACGACCGGTTCGGCGTCGTGGTGCCGGCCGAGGTTGACCAGGGCGTCGACCGCGTCAGGCGCGAACGACGCCGCGATCAGCTCGGTCATGCGGGGTGCGGCCGCCAACCGGTCGAGCATCGGCTGCAGCGTGGCCACCGCGGCGCCGTAGTCACCCACGGAGACCTCGAGGAAGCCCAGCGCGTTGGTCGGCCACTCGCCGAGCCGGACGGACCCGCAGCGCCGGCTCGCCTCCTGTGCCGCAACGACATCCGAGCGTGCCTCATCGACCCGGCCGAGGTAGGCCCCCAGCAGGGCTCGAGTGCTCAACGCGACCGACAGTGAGACGTCGCCGCCCAGCTGCTCGGCGAGTTCGACGGAATCCTCAACGATCAGGGCGGCGCCGGCGAAGTCACCGTGCCAGATCTCGTTGAGCGCGGCATGGAAGGCGATGAACATCAGGTCGCCGTCGTGGCCGTGTTCGATGCAGTATTTGCGCAGTTCCGTCAGCTCACGATGCGCATCTTCGAGATCGGCTGCGCAGGAACGCAATACGGCATGGTGCGCACTCGGTCGAAGCGCCAGCGGGACATCGGCGCGCGGATCTTCCAGCGCCAGCGCGCGCCGCATACTGGGGTCGTCGGCGCCGTCGCCGTGCAGGAACCGGATCATCGCGCGCATGCTGAGCGCCTGGGCGAGCAACCCGGGATCGCCGAGTCGCTCAGCGTGAGTCACCGCATCGCGCGCCCGGTCATAGGCGGCGTCGAGGTGGCCGGCATTGAACAGCGCGAACGCGAGCGTGACCAGCATGGGCACCAGCACCACCGGATGATCGGCGGCTTCGGGCAGCGTGTGCTGCAGCAGATCGGCCGCCTCCGGAAAGCTGTCACCGATCAGCCGCACGTAGCCCAGCAGGCTCGCCGCCTCCGCGCGCAACGCGCCCGGCTCCAGCTGTGCCATCGTGGCTTCCAAAGAGCCCTGCGCCCGGACGGGGTCCCCGGCGGTGAAGTGATGGCGCGCGGACATGATCCGGCGTTGCGGTGTGTCACCACCGAGACCGATCGCCAGGTCGAGCAATTCGGCGGCGGCTGCGGGCGCACCGCGCACCCGGGCGGTGTCGGCGGCCTCGTCGAGCGCGCGCAGGGTTTCCGGGTCACCGGTCGTGGCGCCCAACGCCAAGTGCCGGGCCCGCACCTCGGGTTCGGAGACGATGCCGGCGAGGCGGCGGTGGGTGGCTCTGCGCAGTGCGATGTCGGCCTCGGTGTAGACGACCCGCGCCAACAGCGGATGGGTGAAGCGGACGTGGTGACCGTCGAGCGTGATGACGCCGTTGCTCTCGGCGCCCTCGAGTGCCTCCACCGTCCGGTCAACCGGCGCGTCGCAGACCTGGGCGATCAGCTCGACCGTCGGGCGGGCGACACACGCGGCGGGCAGCAGCACCGCGTGCAGGCCCGCGTCGAGTCCGTCGAGGCGCTGACGGATCACCTCGGTGAGCGGTTGTGGCAGCGGCACATCGGCCAGAGTCGCGGCGTCGCCGAGTGCGCGCGCCAATTCCAGTGCGTAGAGCGGGTTTCCGCCCGACAGCTCGTGGATCCGGACCATGACGGGGCGGGGATATGTCCGGCCGAGTCGATCCGCCAGGATCGTGTGCAGGGCCCCGATGCTCAGCGGCTGGACGCGGATCCGCCGGAGATCGTCGGGCCGCGGCATCCGCAGGACCGGCTGGGGACTGTCGAGCGCGGGATCGGTGCGGGTGGTGCAGAGCAGGCCCACCGGCCCGGTGAGCCGCCGGGACACGAAGCTCAGCGCCGCCGCGCTGGAACTGTCCAGCCACTGCACATCGTCGACGGCGATGAGAACCGGGGACCGGGTGGCCAGCACGCCGATCACCGACGAGAAGCCCGCCGCCACGGCGCGCGGGTCGCCGCCGACGTCGTCGGGCGCATCGAGAAGCAGCACCCGATTCAGCGCGCGACGCTGCGGTTCGGGCAGACCCGCCAGCACGGCGGAGTCGACGTCGGCCAGCAGATCGGCGAGTGAGGCGTACGCGAGCACCGACTCGGCCGCCGACGCCCGCGCCGCCAACACGCGCAGCCCCCGGCGCCGCGCCTCCTCGATTCCCGTCAGCCACGTCGTGGTCTTGCCGATGCCCGCAGCGCCCTCCAGCACCAGCGCGGACGGCCGCGTCCCGATGGTCTCGAGGGCCTCGGCAACTGCCGACGACTCCACGGGACGGGTGACTGCCGCGAACTTCGGCATGGCCACAAGGATCGCAGCAAGATCAGTTTTCGGCAGCGTAACTCTTCGTGCCTGAACGCGTCCGCGTGCACCTGAGCGTGCGCCGGTTGGATAAGCAAGCAAAGTAGCTGACATCGCAACTACTGGCTAACTGCCGCGCTGGCCGGGTCGGGTGCCCTACCGCGATCGAGGTGCAAGGCTGGCCATCGTTGTCATGGTCACCGTCGGAGGTTGCCCGGCCAAATCGCTGAACATCGTGAAGGGTCGGCAGATAGTTGCAAACAAGATCAAAATAGCTGAACTACCGGTGCGTGTTGATCGCTACGCAGTGTTCACACGCCCGTGGCGACACGGCCTTACCGAATTGTCAATATTTCCTGGGCGACGATGCGATAGTGGGCGCGCACGCCTTCGGCCGTGCCGGTTCAGGGGATCTCGAGGGGGGCATTACGCCATGCCAGTTAACCGGGGTAAGGCAACGTCGTACGCCAGATACATCGGCCGGGTCGGCGCGCTGGCCGTCGCCCTCGGAGTGGGCGGGGCCGTGGCGACCACCCCCGGCGTGGCATGGGCGGACGACACCCCGTCGGCGAGCGCGTCGGCCGATACCGCGGCCTCCGAGTCGGCTTCCGAGTCGACTTCCGAGCCGACGCGGGACGACGGCGCCACCACCGCCCCGCAGGGGCAGGAACCCTCGGCGGACGAGGACGAGGAGACCACCGCCGACGACGAACTCCCCGACGAGGACCTCGACGACGAGATCGCTGAGCCCGTCGACGAAACCGACGAATCCCCAGAACCCGCCGAAGTACCCATCGAACAGCCCGGCGAGGAACCCGAAGACGAGGCGGACCCGGTCGACGAGATTCCGGCAGAGGGCGACGGCGGCGACCCGCTCGACCCGGCCGCGCCTGCCGCCGAGCAGTCGGACGCCCCGCGGCAGGAGCCCGTTGACTCCGGCGCACCGGTCGACACGGACGAGGTGTCGACACCGGAACCCGCCGGCGAGCCGGCCACACCGGCCGCGTCCGAAGAAGGCATTCCCGCACAGCGCATGTCGTCCACCGCGGACGCGTCGCTGATGAGCGGCGCCCGGGTGCAGGTCGCCGGCCTGCCCGCGCCACGCTTCGCGCTGCCGACGCCGGCGGAGGTCTACCAGAGCGTGCGGCCGACGGTGGTGGCGTGCCTGTGCGGCGTCATCGACTTCATCGACACCGTGGTCAAGCCACTGTTCGGCGGCTTCACCGGCGGCGGCGGTGGTGGGGGAGGAGCCGCCGCCCCGGCGGGTCCGGCCACCCCGCTGGGCAATCCGATGGTGCTGGCCGTCATGGCATGGGTCCGCCGCGAAGCCACCATGGCGATCAACGCCTTCATCGCGTCACCGCTGGGCGCGCCGATCCGGTTCGTCATCAACGCGGTGGACGATTTCGGCGACTCGCCGCAGGGCCGTGCGTTCAGCCAGGAGATCAACGCGCTGCTGGGGGAGTGCGGGCCGTCGGCGGATCTGTCCGCGGACTTCGACCGCACCACGATCGTCTCCGGGCTGACCGAACCGACCGATTTCAAGATCCTCACCAAGCATCACAGCAGCAACGTCGACCGCATCTTCATCGTCGAGAAGGCCGGCGCCATCAAGATGTACAACCCGACCTCCGGCGCGGTCACCACGCTGACCACCCTGGCCACCACCACCGGTGGTGAGCGGGGACTCGCCGGTATCGAGATCCACCCGGACTTCTGGCACGAGGGCACCGACGGCTACCGCTCGATCTATGTGGCCTACACCTCGGACCGGAACTTCGACACCCTGGCGCGTCTCACCCTCTCCGAGGACATGACGACGGTGGTGGGCGCCCCGCGGGTGATCATCGAATCGACGGAGTCGGCCAACAACTTCCACCACGGCGGCGACCTGGCCTTCGACAACGACGGCCGCTACCTGTACTGGGCGGTCGGCGACAACACCGAGGGGGTCAAGAACGCGCAGAACCTGGCCAACATCCACGGCAAGGTGCTGCGGCTGAACGCCGACGGATCAGTGCCGGTGGACAACCCGTTCGCCGACGACGATCCGCTCACCGCCACACCGCGCGACTACATCTACGCCTACGGATTGCGCAACCCGTTCCGCCTCACTGTCACGCCGACCAACCAGCTCCTCGCCGCCGATGTGGGAGAGGCGAATTGGGAGGAACTGAACCTGATCACCGCGGGTGGTAACTACGGCTGGCCCGGCGCCGAGGGCAACTGCACCGGCTGCGCCTCGGTCAACCCGATCTACACCTACCGGCACTCGGGTCCGCCGGCCAACGCGGGCGCGATCACCGGCGTGACCGTGTTCACCGGTGACGCCTTCGGCGAGGAGTATCGCAACACGGTCTTCGTCGCCGACTACAGCCTCAACTGGATCAGGGTGGTGAAGTTCGACGAGGAGTACTCGAGCCTGATCAGCAGCCGGACCTTCTGGGGTAACGCCGGTTCCACCGTGAACCTCACCCAGGGGCCCGACGGCCATCTGTACCAGCTGACGATCTACCCCGGTGAGCTGTCGGTGATCTCGCCGTCGGGCGGTAATCGTGGTCCCACCGCGGTTCTCGACGCGTCGCAGACCAGCACCGACGCCACGTCGCTCACTGTCGACTTCTCCGGCCTGCAGTCGACCGACCCGGACGGCGACACCCTCAGCTATCGCTGGGATTTCGGCGACGGGGACACCTCGACGGCGGCCGCCCCGACGAAGACGTTCACCACATCCGGGGCGTACAGCACCTACACCGTCACGCTGACCGTCAGTGACGGGGAGAAGATCAGCCGGGCCACGCAGACCGTCACGGTGGGTAGCACACCGCCCGTCGCGGTCATCGACAGTATCCCGACGCACTACAACGCAGGCGACACGATCACGTTCACGGGCAGGGGATCCGACGCGCAGGACGGGGCGTCCCTGCCCGACAGCGCTTACGAGTGGACCGTGGTGTTCCACCACAACGACCACACTCATCCGTTCGCCAGCGAGGTGACCGGGCCCGAGGCCACGATCACGATTCCGCGGTCCCGCGATCAGCTCGACAGCACCTGGTACCGCGTGCATCTCACCGTGACCGACAGCAGCGGCCTGTCCACCACGGTGTACAAGGACATCAAGCCGAACCTGGTCGACCTCACGATCACCACGGACACCCCCGGGGCGACGTTCACCATCGACGGACTGCCCCACCGGGGCACCTACACCGAGCGGGCGGTGGTCGGCGTGGACTACGTGGTGAGTGCGCCGACGACACAGGTCATCAACGGTCAGACGGTGACCTTCGACGGATGGTCCGACGGGGGCGCGCCGACGCACACCATCCGGGTGCCGAACTCGAACGCCGTCTACACCGTCAACTACAGCCAGGAGAACGCGCTGCTGGTCTGAGGGCCTCTAGGTCAGGACCGACAAGCGCGGTTCCTCGTCATGAGCCGCCTGCTCGGTGACGGCCAGCGCGCCGACCTCGACCAGCCCGAGCAGCAGCAGCGGCCACACGGCGCCGGCGACGAAGCTCATCGCCAGGGGACGCTCGGGCGGGGTGGCGTCGGCGCGCAGTCGCCGACCGGCCACGTACACGGCGACCGACGTCAGCCACCAGCCGGCCAGGTAGGCGACGGTGATCGTCTCGGTCACAGGGGTACTCCTTCGTCGGAACCGTCGACTCCGGAGTTGCCGATGAACGCCACCGGCAAACGCCACCGACTGACGGGAATGAAAGAAAGCCTGTCTACCTGCCGCCCCGTCGGCAGGTAGACAAGCGATGCGAGTCGCATCCCCCGGGCGACTCACGCAGATCCGAACCCCGACCGACACGCCCCCCAGCGCGGCCCCTTAACGAATCCTCAGCAAGTTTCTAGGAAAAACTCATGAGCAGGAATCGGGGTTTTCCCTACGTTGGGCGCCCCGGTGCAGGATGCGGGTGCCGACCTTGGCGCTCAGCCGCTCGGGCACCAGCCCCGCGATTCCGCAGGTGTGCAGCACGATGTCGGAATCACAGCCGTCGAACACCCCGTAGAGCACCTCGTCGGCGGGCACCGCGACGGTGAGCACCAGCTCGACGTTCTTCCCGTCGGTGCGCATCTGCGCGGCCGCCGCCTCGATCCGCGCGACGTAGGCGTCGATCAGCTCTTCGGTGAGGTCCGGCAGGTACCACTCGGCCAGACAACACGACGGCTGAGCGTCGACAGTGAGCATGTTCACACGCTAAGTCCCCGGCGCCGAAGACGAATTGGGGAATCCCCTACTCTTTATCGGCTTCGAGCTCCTCGAGCCGGCGCGCCAGCGCCACGCGGCCCCGCACCGCGAGTTTGCGGTACACCCGACCCAGGTTGGCCTCGACGGTCTTGATGCTGATGAACAGGGTGGCCGCGATGTCGCGGTTGCTCATGCCGGATGCGGCCAGTTCGGCGACGCGCTGCTCGGACGGCGTCAGGCCCTGATCGCGCGACGGCCGCACGTTGACCCGGGCGAGTTCGTCGCGGGCGCGCTGCGCCCACAGCGGAGTCCCGATGTCGGTGAAGGCCTGCAACGCCTCGCCCAACGTCGCCGACGCGGCCTCCTTGCGCCGTTGCCGTCGCTGCAGCTGCCCCAGCAGCAAGGCGGTGCGGGCCTTCTCGAACGGCATGGGCAGCCGCTCATGCTGGGCCATCGCCTCGGTGACGGCCGCGACGGCCTCGTCGACCTCCCCGCGGGCGGCCAGCACGATGCCCTGACATCGGCCGGCCACGGCCAGCATCCACGCCCGGTCCATCTGGCGACCGGTGACCGCGAGTTCGTCGATCAGCGCCTCGGCCTCGGCGCCCCGGCCGACCGCCACCAGTGCTTCCACGGCATCGGGGACGAACCAGGCGCTGTAGAGCTCGCGGCCGGGGGTCACCCGGTAGTCCGCGAGCAGCGGCTCGAGTGTGGTCAGCGCCTGTGGGTAGTTGCCACGCGAGACCTCGAGGAACGACAGCACGCCCAGCGGCCACCACGTCATGCGCGTCGTCCCGCACCGGCGGGCCAGTTCGAGCGACGCTTCGGCGTCGCTGCGCGCGGCGTCGACCTGCCCGGAGTAGGCACGCACGGTGGCGCGCACGCCCAGGGCGACGCACAGGGAGTGGTTGCCGCCGGTCTGTTCGGCGCGTTCGACGGCGTCCTCGGCGAAGGCGGTGGCCTCGTTGAGCCGGCCACGCCACACTTCGACCAGGGCGCCGAGATCGGCGAGCGCCAGCAGGTCGCGGTCAGCGCCGCGGTCGAGGCTGTGCTGCCGAAGCTCCTGCATGGTCTCGTACGCCTCGTCGAGCCGCCCGATCCAGGCGTCGATCAGGCCTTGAACCGCACGCGCCCGAAATGCCAGCGGGACTTCCTCTTTCGGATCCTCGTACTCCAGCGCACGCTGCAGACCCTCGTCGTCGACGCCCCGGCCGTACAGGCAGCGGCTGACCACCCGGACGGTCAGCGCCTGGCCGATCAACCGTCGGTCGCCGGTCTCTTCGGCGATGGCGACCGCGCGGTCGATGTCGTCCAGCGATTGATCGTGTTCCCCGCAGTTGCCGCGCGCGATCGCCAGCGAGAGCAGGCAGTGCACCTGCAACGCCGGATCGCTGTCGCTGTCGGCCAGCGCCTCGGTGAGCAGTTCGATCCCGGGTGCGAAGCTGTCGTTGTCGATCACCAGGCCGGCGAGCTGCAGGGCCGCCATCGCCCGCAGCGGACCGCGCGGCATTCGGGGCAGAGTGGCGGTCAACAGGTCCCGGGCGCGGCCGCTCTCGCCTGCGGTGTAGTAGTGCGCGGCCGCCTGGAGCCGGCGCAGGTCGGTATCGCCGCCGAGGCGCATCGCAAACTCCAGCAGTTCGGCGGCGGCCGCCGGCGCACCGCGCCGCCGGGCGGCGTCGGCGGCCGCGTCGAGGGCGGCCAGGGTGTCGTCGTCCTGGCTGGTGGCGGCCAGCGCGAGGTGGCGGGCCTTGAGTTCGGGCTGGGCGATGACGCCGGCCAGCCGGCGGTGCATGTGTCGGCGCCGTGCGGGCCCGGCCTCGAAGTACACGCCGCGGGCCAGCAGGGGATGGGCGAAACGGACTCGGGGCCCGTCGATCTCGACGATGCCCTGGGCTTCGGCGGACTCCAGTAGGTCGATCACCTCGTGAGGGGGTCGCTGGGTGGCGCTGGCCAGCAGTTCGACGGTAGGGGCGGCGACGCAGGCGGCGGCGAGCAGCACGTCGCGGGCCACTTCGTCGATGTCCTGGATGCGCCGGCGGACCACCTCGGTGAGCGTGGCGGGTAGTACCGGTTCGCCGGCGGCGGTCTGCTCGGACATGGCGCGCGCGAGTTCCAGTGCGTAGAGCGGGTTTCCGCCGGACGTCTCGGCGATGCGGATCAGCGTGGGCCGCGGGAAGGAGCGGCCCAGGCGTTCGGAGAGCATCGCGTGCAGGCCGCCGAGGCTCAGCGGCGCGACGCGGTGGCGCCGCATCCGGTCCGGTTCCACCAGCTGCAGCCAGCCGGTCTGGTGACCGCCCGGGGGTTCGGTGCGCTCGGTGACCAGCAGGCCGACCGGACAGGTGAGGCGTCTGGCGGCGAAGCCGAGCACGTCGCGGCTGCACACGTCGAGCCACTGGACGTCGTCGACGGCCAGCACCAACGGACCCTGCCGGCACAGCACCTCGATGGTGTTGTGGACGGCGGCGGCCGCGACGCGCTGATCGGTCTCGGGCCCGTCGGCGTCGCCGCGCAACAGCAGCCGGTCCAGTGCCAGCCGCTGCACGTCGGGCAGCTGCGCGGTGACTGAGGGGTCGACGTCGTCGAGAAGGTCGGCGACTGCGGCGTAGGCGAGGGAGGTCTCGGCCTGGCCGGCGCGGGCGGTCAGCACGCGGTAGCCGCGGGTGCGGGCGTCGTCGACGGCGGTCAGCCACAGCCGGGTCTTGCCGATGCCGGCTTCGCCCTCGATCACCAAGCCGGTGGGGCCCTGCGCGGTATCGGCGAGGAACCGTGCGACAGCCGTGGCGGCGGCTGACGCTTGGCGTGCGACACCCATCAGGTCATGATCGCAGACCAGCAAAGGTCCCGCGAAACCGACTAGAGGTATTAATTGTGACGTCACAGGTGCTCAAACCCCGCAACAGTGGCGTGGTCTTTGCATAATCAACATTGCCTGCCGCAAATATGCCCTCGCGTCAGCGGCTTTGTCCGGGCGGCACCACGGCCACCGGTGAGAGCCACGCCACAAGCGGGGCGTGCTCACGTTCCCGCCGAGACTACGGTTGCTGATCGTTTCGGCGCGAAATCCGTCAACAACCGTAGTCTCGGCGCCCGCCACCAGTCCGCCTAAGCCCGAGTCGTCATCGAGGTGACAGCCGGCGTACACCCGGCGTACCCGGTCCGGCAGATCGGGTTTCCGACACTCGGCCGTGTCTCTGCCCCGTCGGGATCTGCTCAAGGGCGCGCTCGCGCTCACCGCCCTGCCCCTGGCCGGCTCCGCGCTCGGCCGGACCGCTTCGGCCGCCACGCCGGATCCGTTCACGCTCGGCGTCGCCTCCGGTGACCCCGCGCCGGACGGGATGGTGCTGTGGACGCGGCTGGCCCGGAACCCGTTGGCCGACGACGGTTTCGGCGGGATGCCCGCCCGGCCCGTCGACGTGGAGTGGGAGATCGCGGCCGACGACCGCTTCACCCGCGTCGAACAGCGCGGCGTCGTGACCGCCGTGCCCGGGTCCGCGCACAGCGTGCATGTGGAACCGGTCGGGTTGCGGCCCGGCGCCGAGTACTTCTACCGGTTCCGCGCCGTCGGGCACGTCTCGCCGGCCGGCCGGACCAGGACGGCCCCCGCGCCGGGGTCGCTCGCGCCGCTGACGCTGTGCGCGGCGTCGTGCTCGCACTACGAGCAGGGGTGGTTCACCGCCTACCGGCGCCTCGCCGAAGACCAGCCGGATCTCGTTGTGCACCTGAGTGATTACCAGTATGAGTACGAGGGCGGCCGCGGCGGGCGCAACCGGGTGCGCGACCACGTCGGGCCGGAGACCGTCACGCTGGCGAACTACCGGCAGCGCTACGCGCAGTACCACGCCGACCCCGACCTGCAGGCCGCCCATGCGATCGCGCCGTGGCTGACGGTCTACGACGACCACGAGCTGGCCAACAACTGGGCCGACGACATACCGGAGAAGGCCGACTCCGCATTCCCGGCCCGGCGGGTCGCCGCGCTGCAGGCCTACTACGAGAACATGCCGCTGCGCCGGTCGGCGCTGCCCCGCGGACTCGACATGCAGCTCTACCGCCGGGTGCCGTGGGGTGCGATGGCGACGTTCCACATGCTCGACACCCGGCAGTACCGCAGCGACCAGGCCTGCGGGGACGACTTCGGCTCCGACTGCGCCGAGCGGTGGAATCCGTTGCGTACGTTGACCGGTCCGGCGCAGGAGGCATGGCTGATCGACGGGTTCCGGCAGTCGTCGGCGCGCTGGGACGTGCTCGGCCAGCAGGTGTTGTTCTCCCAGATCGACTTCGCCGCCGGCGCGCCGTTGGGCATCAACCCCGATGCGTGGGACGGCTACGTCGCCAACCGCGACCGGGTGGTCGCGGGGCTGGCCACCTCATCGGTGCGCAACGCGGTGGTCCTCACCGGTGACGTGCACGCCCACTGGGCGGCCGAGGTGCACCGGCGGGCGGGCGATCCGACATCGCCGGTGGTGGCGACCGAATTGGTGACGACGTCGATCAGTTCGGGCGGCGACGGCTCGGACACCCGCCCCGATATCGACGCGGTGCTGCCCGAGAACCCGCACGTGCGGTACTTCAGCAACCGGCGCGGCTATGTGCGGGCCCGGCTGTCGGCCGACGAGATGCGGGCCGACTTCCGGGTGCTGCCGTACGTCTCGCGTCCGGGCGCCGAGGCCGGCACCGGGGCGTCGTTCGTGGTGCCCGACCGCAACGCCGCTCTGGTGGCGCTGTAGGTCAGAACCCGTCGGGGTTCGGCGCGAGTGCGGCGTTGATACGCCGGCAGTTCTCTGCCAGCGCCGCGATCTGTGGCCGGGTCAGCGGGGCCAGGTAGTTCGCCCGCACAGCCTGCCCGTACGTGGCCAACGCCTTGTCGAGCAGCGAGCGCCCGTCCTCGGTGATCGCGGCCAGCACGTAGCGGCCGTCGTGATCACTGGAGACCCGCCGGGCCAGCCCCCGCGCCTCGAGCCGGTCGACGCGACGGCTGACGCGGCTCGGCGTCGACACCAGGGTTCCGGCGAGCGTGCCCATGCGCACCGATCCGGTCGGCGACTTGGCGAGCTCGTGCAGTAGGCGGACGTCCTCGAGGGTCAGCCGATACGCCTCGTTGAGGTCGTGGTTCAGCCGGGCCTGTAGGCGCAGCGCGGCGTCGAGATAGTTCTGCCAGGACCGGAGTTCGCCGATGTCGAGGCCCGGCATGTCGCTCGGGGTACGCCCAGTCGCTGTCACTTGGTATGTACCCCCGATGCCGGCGCGGTGCGGTGCTGAACCCTCCGCGCGGTGACCAACGCCGACCTTTCGGTCCGCTACCTGCTGCAACACCGCAAATCCCCCTGTCAGCACCGGTCGGACGACAGCCAACCGTTCCCCTCGACTGGTTTGTTGCCGTCAGTGTCTTTCGCGGGTGTGCGCCGAGGAATCGGGGGTTTCCCTACCGTTAGTTGCTTTGCCATACCCGGGGTGTGTTTGCCGGTTGGCGGGTCTGTCCGCCCGACCGGCGACATCGCAGGAGAACGTGCGGTAGCTTCTCCTCGACACACCGATTGGCCGCTGCCGAGGAGTAAGACGGTGGACGCGACCCCATTCGGGCACTACCAGCTGCAACAGCTGATCGGCCGAGGCGGGATGGGTGAGGTCTACAGGGCCTACGACACCCACACCGACCGCATCGTCGCGCTTAAGGTCCTACCACCGCACATGGCGGCCGATAAGACGTTTCAGCGCCGCTTCCGGCGCGAATCGCAGGCCGCGGCAGGGGTGCAGGACCCGCACGTGGTGCCGATCCACGGCTACGGGGAGATCGACGGCCGGCTCTATCTCGACATGCGGCTCATCGAGGGCCGCAACCTCGGCACCATCCTGCAGGAGGCCGGCCAGCCGTTGCTGCCGTCATTCGCGGTGAAGGTGGTCGAGCAGGTCGCGACCGCGCTGGACGCCGCGCACGCGGCCGGGCTGATTCACCGCGACGTCAAACCGTCGAACATCCTGATCACCGACCGCGACTTCGTGTACCTCATCGACTTCGGCCTGGCCCGCACGGCCGGGGAGCCGGGGATGACGACGGCGGGCAGCACGCTGGGCACGCTGGCCTACATGGCGCCGGAGCGGTTCAACGGCGGCACGATCGACCCACGCTCGGACATCTACGCGCTGACGTGTGTGCTCTACGAATGCCTCACCGGCGCACGGCCCTATCCGGCGGACAGCCTGGAACAACAGATCGCCGGGCACATGGTGCAGCCGGTGCCCAGACCGTCGGCGTCGGATCCCAAACTGGCCGCCTTCGACGAGGTGATCGCCAAGGGCATGGCCAAGAAACCCGAGAAGCGCTACCGCAACGCCGCAGAACTGGCCGCCGACGCCCGGCGCGCGGCCGCGGCGCCGGTGCGGGTGTCGAGCCGCTCCGGTCGGCATTCCGCGCGCCCGGCGCGGATCCCGGTGCGACGGCGGCTGACCCGGCGCGCCGCCGCGGTGGCCGGTGCGGGCCTGGTGCTGGTCGCGATCTCCGCCTTCGGGGCGTGGCAGTGGAGCGGTGGCCCGGAGCGGACGCGGGCGCCGCGTCAGGTGGTGGTCGCCGAGGACACCGCGACGCAGACCCCGGCGCCGACGCCCGGCGCCGTGCCGTCGATCGCGGCCACGGTGCCCGCCGACATCCGCGAGTCGGGCCGGCTGATCATCGGGGTCAATGTGCCGTACGCGCCCAACGAGTTCCGCGACGCCTACGGCGAGATCGTCGGCTTCGACGTCGACCTGATGACCGCGGTCAGCCGGACGCTGGGCCTGACGCCGGAGTACCGCGAGACCGCGTTCGAGAGCGTGATCCCGTCGGTGCAGTCGGGCGCGTTCCACGTCGGCATGTCGTCGATCACCGACACCCCGGCGCGCGAGGAACTCGTCGACTTCGTGACGTACTTCGAAGCGGGCACGCTGTGGGCGCAGCGCGCGGGGTCGGCGGTGAATCCGGATGATGCGTGCGGGCTGCGGGTCGGCGTGGCGTTCAGCGTGATCCAGGAGACCGACGAGCTGCCCGCCAAGAGCGACGCCTGCGTGGCGGCTGGCCGCGCGCCCATCGAGAAGGTCGTCTACACCGAGCAGGATGCGGTCACCGCGGCGCTGGTCGCCGGTGACGTCGACGCCATGTCGGCGGATTCCCCGGTGACGGGTTTCGCGATCAAGACCTCCGGCGGCGCGCTGGCGCCTGCGGGCGAGGTGTTCGACTCGGCGCCCTACGGCTGGCCGGTGGCCAAGGGGTCGGGGCTGGCCGAATCGCTGCGCCAGGCGCTCGAGCACGTGATGGCGACCGGTGAATACCGCACCATCGCGACCATCTGGGGCGTCGAGCGCGGGATGATCGACGCGCCGGCCATCAACCGCGGGGGCTGAGCCGCCGCCAAATCGGCGCGTCCGCACCCCCGGACGGTGCCGCAGAATCGAACCATCATGGACTCAGGTTTCGAGGACACGCCCGCGCGTCACTCCGGTGACCGGGCGCGGGTGTGCCGCGCCGACGGGCGGCGCAACCTGCGGCGACACCGCTGCCGGCACCGCTTCGAGACCACACTGGCCGCCAGATGCGGTGCGGCAGCCGAGAACCCGGTCGGCAGCCCGCTCGACGAGGACGGCGAACCGGCCGGCGGGGAACGCGACGACGACGAGTGACGCCGCCCGGCCCGGATGCGATAATCGGTGCACTCGACAACATCGCTAGCGAATGAGGGATGCGCAGGCATGGCCGCGTTGAGAACGGGGGACGGGCTCGTCGACGTCGTGGTGACCGCGGTCGCGTCGACCACCGCCCTGGCACCGGACGCCGAACAGACCTGGCAGCAGCTGCTCGACGGGCGCAGCGGGATCCGCGAACTCGACTCCTGGTTCGTCCACCAGCTGGACTCCCCGGTGCGGGTGGGCGGGCAGCTCGTCGAGGATTTCGACGAGCACCTCAACCGGGTGGAGCTGCGCCGGCTGTCCTACATGCAGAAGATGTCGACGGTGCTGGGCCGCCGCCTGTGGGAGGCCGCCGGTGCGCCGGAGGTGGACCTGCGGCGGCTGATGGTGTCGATCGGGCTCGCGCTGGGCTCCACCGAGGAGATCCCCGCGCAGTACGACGCGTGGCGGTCGAAGGGTCTGCGCGCGGTGTCGCCGCTGGCGGTGCAGATGTACATGCCCAACGCACCCGCCGCCGCGGTCGGGCTGGACCGGCAGGCCCGCGCCGGGATCAGCTCGCCGGTGATGGGCGACGCGTCGGGCGCGGCGGCGATCGCCCAGGCGTGGCGGCAGCTGGTGCTCGGGGAGGCCGACATCGCGATCTGCGGTGGGGTGGAGACGAAGATCGAGGCGGTGCCGGTGGCGGCGTTCACCGGCATGGGGGTGCTGTCGACCAGCCACGAGCCGCCCGCGCGGGCGTGCCGCCCGTTCGACAAGGACCGCGACGGCATGGTGTTCGGTGAGGGCGCCGGGCTCATGCTGATCGAGACCGCCGACCACGCCAAGGCCCGCGGGGCGACGATCCTCGGCCGGGTGATGGGCGCGGCGATCACCTCGGACGGGTACGACCCGGTCGAACCGGATCCGAGCGGCGTTCCCGCCGGTGACGCGATGACGCATGCGATCGAGCTGGCCGGCCTGGCGCCGTCGGACATCGACCACGTCAACGCGCACGCCACCGGCACCGTGTTCGGCGATGTCGCCGAGGCCCGCGCGATCCGGCACGCGCTGGGCGGGCACACTCCGGCGGTGTACGCGCCGAAAGCGGCGCTGGGCCATTCGCTCGGTGCGGCAGGCGCGGTCGAGGCGGTGCTGACCGTGCAGGCGCTGCGCGACGGGGTGGTGCCGCCGACGCTGAACCTGCAGACGCTGGACCCCGATGTCGATCTCGACGTGGTGACCGGCGCCCCGCGGCGCGGCGACTACCGCTACGCGGTGAGCAACTCGTTCGCGCTCGGCGGCTACAACGTCGCGTTGGTGTTCGGCGCGGCGTGACCAACCGCCCCGCATAAGCGGGGTTGTCTCCGTATGTTCGGGTGGATGTCAGTGATCGACATGGCCCTTCTGCCGCTCCGCCTCGCGCGCAAGGTGGCCGACGCCGTCCTCGGCGCGGTCGCGCCGACGCCGCCCGACGAACCCGAACGCATCCTCGTCGACGGGATGCCCGAGGGGGTGCCGCCCGCCGCGCTGCGCCGGGAGTCGCCGCTTCCCGTCCCCCGGACATGGCCGTTCGGTGAGCAGTTCCCCCGCACCTGCGGCACCGGACGATTCGCCGACGGGGCGCTGTTCTGGACCGACTTCCTCTACGACGACCACGGCGCCGCGGGACTGCCGGTCAGCCTGCCCACGGGCGGCGCGCCGGCCCGCGGCACGTACGTCTACCCCGACGGGCCCGCCGCCCGCAACGGCGCCGACATCTTCCGTGTCGCGATCGGCCTGACCGACACCGACACCTGGTGGCGTGTCGACTGGAACACCCTGCTGGACAGCGGCATTCCGATCGCGATGTTCACCTTCGACACCGATCGCGGGACGGCGCCCACCAACGACTGGCCGGCCAACGCGGGGATCCGCTCGGCCGGCATCGACCTGGCGTTGGTCATGTCGGGTGCCGCGGCCACGCTGATCGACCTCATCACCGGTACGCGCACGCCCGTCGAGCACCGCGTCGACATGACGTCGCGGACCTTCCTGGCGAAGATGCCACGCGCCCTGGTCGATCCCACCGGCACGTGGACGGTGCGGCTGGCCGCCGGGCTGGCCGACGAGAACGGCGACGAGTTCGACGAGGTGCCGTTCGTGCGGGGCGCGGGCCCCGGCCAGCCGAACGTCTACAACCTCGCGTTCCGCACCCGCGATCAGGAGAAGGTGCGGTTCAACTTCTGGTCGGATCAGGCGCAGGCGGACGCGCTCGCCGACGGCGACGTCTCCCAGTTCTCGCTGGCGGTGCCGTGGGACCAGCTCGCCGACCGCATCACCACCGACGAGCCGCTCGTGACGGGGGTGTCCACCCGCTGGTACCACTCCTCGATCGAACTGGGCCAGGGGGTGGAAAGCGGCAACATCCTCGACACCCGCCCGCAGTTCCTCGGCCGGGTGCAGCCGTACTCGGTCTGCCTGCCCGCCACGTACGCGCCCGGCCGGCGGCTGCCGCTGACCCTGATGCTGCACTCGCTGGCGCTGGGCCAGAACCAGTACGCCGCATTCGACCCCAAGCTGCTGGCCGAGATCTGCGACGGGCGCGACTCGGTGGTGGTGACCCCGCTGGCGCGGGGACCGGCCTGCTGGTACTTCGACGAGGGCGAGCTCGATGTGTGGGAGGTGTTCGCGCGCGCCGTCGAGGCTTTCGACGTCGACCCGAATCGCACCGTGATCGCGGGCTATTCGATGGGCGGGTACGGCACCTACAAGTTGGGACTGACGTATCCGGAGGTGTTCGCCCAGGCGGTCGTGCTGGCCGGCCCGCCGACGTGCGGGGTGCGGCTGGTCAAGGGCGTCGAGGCGCCCGCCGACTTCGACCCGACGTCGCACTGCGCGCAGGAGGGGGACACCTGGCCGCTGCTCGAGAACGCTCGCTGGCTGCCGTTCGTGGTCGCGCACGGCTGGCTGGACCAGCTGGTGCCGTTCCCGGGGATCGTGCAGCAGATGTTCCGGCTCGACAAATTCGGGTTCCGGTACCGGTTGGCCAACTACCCCGCCGAAGACCACGTGGCATTCCTGCTCAAAGACGACTTCGACGACCCGGTCGCTCACATGGGCACCGGCCCGCGGCAGTCCGATCCGGGCCACATCACGTTCACCTGGTACCCGCAGCTGGTGCGCGACGACCTCGGTATCGGGCCGCACCGGGTGTGGTGGATCTCCGAGCTGGTCGCCGCCGCGGAGGTGACGCGGACGCGGGGTGCGGTCGCGAGAGTCGACGCGCGGTCCGAGGCGCGGCCGGATCGGACGCGGACGGTCAAGCGGCGCACGGGTTTCATCACCGACTTCGACCCGACACCGGGGCTGTACACCGAGCTGGTCTGGCAGTTGGGCGCGCCCGTCGCCCCGATCCCGCGGCTCGACCTCGAGTTGTCCGGGGTGGCGAGCCTGGCGGTCGACGTCGTCCGCTGTGGTCTGGTCGACCGCCTGCCGTCGGCGATCGACGTCGCTACCGACCATGCCGTGCGGATCCGGCTCGCCTCGCTGCCGCCGGGGACGACGGTCGAGCTGGACGGGTCTCCGGCGGGCGCGGTCGTCGAGGTGCCGGTCGGCCGGTACCGGATCACGCTGGCCCGCGCCGCCTGACGAACAGAACCCGGCAATTTCGCCGGTCCGACGCGGACCCCTCCCGTCCGACGATGGCGGCATCACATCGTTGCGAAGGAGGAACAATGCATCGCACCGTCCGGCTGTTGCTCTGCTGGTTCACCGTCTACTTCATCAGCACCGGGGTCTGGCAGCAGGCCGCTCCCCGCTCGTTCTACGACCACTTCCCGGGGTTCGGGATGCACTGGGTCGACATCGACGGCCCCTACAACGAACACCTGTTGCGTGACGTCGGCCAGTTCAACCTGGCCTTCGGGGTGCTGGCGCTGACGGCCCTGCTCATCGGGGGCGTGTGGCTGGCCCGCGTGACGGGGATGGTCGCCGTCGTCGCGGCCGTGCCGCATCAGATCTACCACTCCTCCCACCTCGACGTCCTGCCGAATCTGGCCGAGCAGGTGCTGCAGACGACCACACTGTCGTTCGTGTCGATCACCGCGATCGCGCTGACGGTCCTGGCGTTCCGGATGCCGGTGCCCCAGCACGAGGCCGCGCCGGTGTATGCGGGCCGGCCGTGACCGCCGCCGACGTCCTCGAGTGGGTGTGGCAGCGGCACCACAACGTGCTCAGCTGGTACATCCGGCCGCTGTTCCTGGTGCCGCTGGCCTGGTTCGCCTACCGGCGCAGCGGCGCCGGTATCGCGGGCACGCTGATCGCATTGGCCACCAGCATGTTCTGGTTCCCGGCACCGGTCACGGTCGACCCCGAGGTGGCGGAGTTCCTCGCCTTCGAGCGGGACTGGCTGACGGGCGACTGGACGCCGGCGAAGATCGCGCTGACGTCGCTCGTGCCCGCCAGCCTGGCCGCGTTCTGCCTGGCGTTCTGGCGCCGCTCGCTGCTGTGGGGCGCCGTGCTGCTCAACGTGATGGCCATCGGGAAGCTGGCCTGGGGGGTGTTGGCCGGCTCCGGCACGGGCTGGGCGATGACCGTGCCCGCGCTGGGTGGGCTGCTGCTCGGCGACATCGCCGTGATCGCTGCCATACGGTATCGCCGAAGCCTTCGGCATCCGGAGAGGACAGTCCCATGACCACGCGCCGCGCCATGGTGCTCGACGACTTCGGCGGACCGGAGAAGCTGCGGCTCGCCGAGCTGCCGATGCCGGCCCTGCGCCACCCCGACGAGGTGCTGGTGCGCGTGCATGCCACCAGCGTCAACCCCATCGAGTGGAAGATGCGCAGCGGCCTGGGTGTCCCGAAACCGGTGTGGCGCCGCCTGATCGGTACACCGATGATCCTCGGTCAGGACTTCGCCGGCGAGGTGCTGGCTGCCGGCGACGACGCGGGTGGTCTCGCGCCGGGCGACGCAGTGATGGGTGCGCTGCCGGTCGCCGGCGCCTACACCACCCACCTGACCGCCCGGGTCAAGCACCGCCGCACCGCGATCATCCGTAAACCCGACGCCGTATCGCACACCGAGGCGGCGGTGACGCCGTTCGCCGGTCTGGTGGCGTACGCGGGGCTGGTCACCTACGGCGGCCTCACCAGTCCCGGTGCCCGGGTGCTCGTCGTCGGTGCGTCCGGTGGCGTCGGGCACCTGGCCGCGCAGATGGCCAAGGCGCTGGGTGCCGACCTGGTGGCCGGGGTGTGCAGTTCCCGTAACGAGGCGTTCGCCCGCGGCTGCGGGGTCGACGAGGTGCTGCCCTACGACCGCATCCCGCTGCGCGACATCCCGAGTCACCAGCCGGATTGGGCCCACAGCTTCGACCTGATCCTCGACTGCGTCGGTGACGACGGCTACTTCACGGTGCTGGCGCCGTGGCTGCTGAAGCCCGCCGGGCGCTTCGTCACGGCGGCGCTGCCGTCGTCGCGGCCGGGTAGGCCCGGTGAGGACGTCGGCCTCGTCGACGGGGCGGGCTTGTTCGCCCGCATGCTGCGGCGGCGCGTCACCGGACGCTACCGGCTGATCCCCGGCCTGTTCGGCCTCCCGGTGACCGACGGCATGCCGGCGATCGCGCGGTGGCTCGGCGACGGGTCACTCAGACCGCTCATCGCGTCGACCTATCCGCTGACAGATCTTCCCGCCGCTCACCGCGAGAGCGAGAAGGGCCGCACCGTCGGCAAGATCGCCGTCACGACGGCGTGACGCTGCCGGCGAGCACGCGGGACAGTTCGGTGCGTGAGGTGACGCCCAGCTTCGTATAGACGTTGCGCAGGTGAAAGTCGATGGTCCGCCGCGACAGGTAGAGCTTCGCGGCGACGTCGGAGTTGGTCAGGCCCTGGGCGACGAAGCCGGCCACCTGCGTCTCCTGCGGGGTGAGCCGGGCGAAGTCGGTGTCGTCGCGCCTGCGGACGCTGCGACCACAGGCGCGCAACTCCACCTGGGCGCGTTCGGCCCACGGGGCGGCGCCCAGCGTGTCGAAGGTGTCGAAGGCCTCCTGCAGATGGTCGCGCGCGGCCGTCCGTTTGCGTGCCCGACGCAGCGCGGCGCCGTACTCCAGTGCGGCACGCGCCCTTTCGTGCGGACGGACGGCGTTGCGGTGATGCGTCAGCGCCACGCCGTACGCGTCGAGATCCCCGTCGACCAGCCCGTGAGCGTGTGCGGCGCGGGCCTGCGCCCACGCCTGCCCGGTGGCGGTGGCGTAGGCGTCGAGCTGTGCCAGCCACTCGCGGGCGAGCGTGTCTTCGTCTGTCCGGCACGCCGTTTCGATGCGGTCGAGCGACGACCACACCATAACGACGGGATGTCGGATCTCCCGGAGGCGGTGGAACGCGGGGGCGGGCTGGTCGCGGGCGAGCTCCAGTACGCCCTGCGCCCATCGCACCCAGTCCTCGACGAAGCTCATCGGGCGGCCGGCCGCGATCGCCAGCGCCCGCTCGGCGAATCCGGTGCAGGCGTCCGCGTCGCCGCGCAGGGCGGCGTGCAGCGCCAGGCAGGCCAGTCCGTGTCCGGAGATGCCCGGCTGGCCGATGGCCTCGGCCAGCGCGACGGCCTCGGTGGCGGCCGCTTCGCCCGCGGCCCAGCGTCCGGCGAGGAGGTCGGCCAGCCCGGTGCGGGCGCCGGCGATCGGTATCACGCCGATGTCGCCGCTGTCCCGCGCCAGCGCGACGGCCTTGGCGCTGTACGTATGGGCTGCGTCGTCGTCGCCGAGGTAGAACCCGGCCCGTCCGGCGACCATGAGCAGCGGCGGTTCGGTGAGGGCTTCGGCGGCCTCGACGGCGCGGGTGAGCGCGGGCACCGCGGCGGCCGGCCGGCCCGTGAAGTGATTCGCGGTCCCCGACAGGATGTCGACGGCGAAGCGCTCGCGCACGCTGTCACCCGCGGGCAGCTCGGCGGCCAATGCCCCCAGTGAGATCACCGCGTCGGTGTCGGTGGCGTTGGAGGCCGCCTCGGCGGCGAACAGCAGCAGGTTGAGCGCCTGCGCCGGCGCGGCGGCAGCGACCTGGCCGGCGGCCTCCCGGACGGTCCGGTACGCCGCGGTCGACATCCCCGCCGCGAGCTGTGCCATACCGGCGAGGGACTGGATGTGGGCGCGGGTGGCGTCCGACATGGCCAGCGGCTGGGCCCGCTCGAGGACCGCGGCGGCCCGCTCGGGCTGCCCGGCGCGCCAGGCCCGTTCGGCGCTCTGGGCCAGGCGGCGGGCCTGCCCGTCGGTGTCGGGGGTCAGGTCGGCGGAGCGTTCGAAGGCGGTCGACGCGGCGGCGAACGCGCCACGCTGGTCCGCGCGGGCGGCGGCCCGAGCGAGGTCGTCGGCCAGTGCGGCATCGGGTGCGACCGCGGCCGCGGCGCGGTGCCAGGCGCGTCGATCCGGATCGGTCGCGGCGTCCAGAGCCTCGGCGAGCGCGCGGTGGACGGCTTGGCGGTCACCGAACGCGGCGCCCTGGTAGATCGCCGAGCGCACCAGCGGATGCCGGAACTCGATGTGGCCGTCGGCGACCCGCACGATGCCGGCCCGCTCCGCGGCGCCCATGGCCGAGCCGTCGACGCCGAGGGCCGACGCCGCGGCGAGGACGGTCGGCAACCGGCCGGTGTCGTCGGTGGCGGCGACGAGCAACAGGTGGCGCGTGGGCGGCGGAAGCCGCCGAACCTGGTGCAGGAAGGCGCCTTCCACCCGCGCGGTCACCGGAAGCGGTACGGGCAGCGGCCGGCGGCCCGACAGGTGGTCGGTCTCGAGGGCGTGGGCGAGTTCGAGCAGCGCCAGCGGGTTGCCGCCGGCGGCGGTCGTGAGCTGGGTGCAGACCTCGGGGTGGACGTCGGCGCCGATCTCGGCCGCCAGCAGTTCCGCGACCGCCGCCGCATCCAGAGGTGACAGGTGCAGAGCCGGCAGATCGTCGAACGGCAGGTCGGCCGCACCGTCGCGGACCGTCAGGGCCATCGCGACCGGTTCGGCGTCGAGGCGGCGCCCGACGAACGCCAGCGCCTGAGCCGACGCCGAGTCCAGCCAGTGCGCGTCATCGACGGTGACCAGCGCCGGCGCCGCCTCGCCGAGCAGGTTGAGCACCGCCAGCGAGATGAGGAAGCGATCATCGGGGTCGCCGGACTCCATCCCGAAGGCGCGGCGCACGGCGCGGCCCTGCGGTTCGGGCAGCCGGTCGATCCGGTCCAGTACGGGCCGCAGCAGGCGGTGCAGGGCCGCGAACGGCAGGTCGGCTTCGGGTTCGACGCCGCGGGTGCGTAGGACCGTGAATCCGGCCTGAGCCTCCGTGATGGCCTCCTGCAGCAGGGCCGACTTCCCGACGCCCGCCTCACCGCGGATGACCACCACGCGGCCGACGCCGCGGTGGGCGTCGCTGAACACCGACTTCAGGTGTCGCAGTTCTCGTTCGCGGCCGGCCAGCACGACCCGATCGTAGGACCGGCGGTCATGCCACCGGCGTCTGGGCGCGTTCGGCGAGGAACTCGGCGAAGGTGCGGCCTGCCGTCGGTCGGGCCGTCGCGGCGCCGTCCCGCCATGCCGCCGAGAAGGCACCCGGCACCGGCACGGTCACGATCCGCGTCCGGCGGCCCGCAGCGGCCCGCAGCCGGCGGACGGCCTCGGCCCACGTCATCTCCTGCGGTCCGGCGAGGTCGGGGAGCCGGCCTGCGGGCCCGGCGTCGACGGCGTCGGCGAGGTGGGCGGCGACGACGCCGATGTCGACGGGCTGGATCCGCCAGCCGCGGGGCGCGACCGTCACCGGGAGCTTGGCCAGTACGCCCAGGGTGTCGGCGGTGAACTCGTGGAACTGGCTGGCCCGCAGGATCGTGTACGGGATGCCGGACTGTTCGATGAGCTGCTCGACCTCGATCTTGGCGCGGTAGTAGCCCAGCGGGATGCGGTCGGCGCCGACGATGGAGATGTAGACGAGGTGACGCACACCGGCCCGCACGGCGGCGGTGAGCAGGTGCCGTGTGCCCTCGACGTCGACCTGCTGCGGGCGCTTCGGATCCGAGGCGAGGTGGACGACGGTGTCCACGCCGGCCAGCGCGTCGGCCAGGCCGGCCCCGGTGCCGAGGTCGCCGGCGACCACGTCGGCGTGATCGTGCGGGCGGCGGGTGCGGCTGAGGATCCGCACGCGGTGGCCCCTGCCGGCCAGCTGGGCGACGACGTCGCTGCCGAGGAGGCCCGTGCCGCCGGTGACCAGGATGTTCATGTCCGCTCCTTCGCTTCGTGTCGTGCGTACAGGAACGAAGCTAGGGCCGGGCGGTTGCCGGGGCACCGGCACAATTGCCGGGTTTTGCGCCTACTTGACCAGCGTGAACTGGCCGACGTAGCTGACGTTGCGGTTGAAGAAGTCCGAGCAGCCGACCAGGTAGCGCATGTAGCGGTCGTAGACCTCCTGCGAGGTCGCGGCGATCGCCTGCTCGCGGTGCTCCTCGAGGCTCTTGGCCCACGTGTCGAGCGTGCGGACGTAGTGCTCGGTCAGGTCCTGCTGCTCGGCGACGGAAAACCCTGCCGCGGTGGAGTATTCGATGACGTCCTCGTCGCACGGCACCGACCCGCCGGGGAAGATCTCCTTGGCGATGAACCGCATGAACCGCAGATCGGTCATCGTGATCGGGATGCCCATCTCCGGCCAGCGCTTGAGCGGGTGACCCATGATCGTCTGCAGCACCATGCGGCCGTCGCCGGGCATGATGCGGTGGCACAGATCGAAGAACGCCTTGTAGCGCTCCTTCGGGAACGCCTCGAACGCCTCGATGCTGACGATGCGGTCGACGGGCTGCTCGTACTCCTCCCAGCCGCGCAGCATCACCTCGCGTGAGCGGGTGGTGTCGACGGCGTCGAGGATCTCCTGGCCGAGCGCGCGCTGGTTCTTGCTCAGGGTGAGGCCGATGACGTTCACGTCATACCGCTCGACAGCGCGTTTCATCATTGCGCCCCACCCGCAACCGACGTCGAGCAGCGTCATCCCGGGCTGCAGGTCCAGCTTGCCCAGCGCCAGATCGATCTTGGCGATCTGCGCCTCTTCGAGCGTCATGTCCGGCCGTTCGTAATAGGCGGAGCTGTACGTGCGGGTGGGGTCCTGCCACAGCCCGAAGAAGTCGTTGGAGATGTCGTAGTGGGCCTGGATGTCCTCGTAGGCCACCTTCATCGTGCCCGAGTCCCCCGACCCGTTGCCAGCCATCTGCGACGTCCTCCTAGTGCCCGAAATTCGATCGTGATGTGTATAGCGCAGAATGCCTAGCTTGGCTAAGCGGGCGCCTTTTCCAGCGTGTACTGGCACACATCGGTGTAGCCCTCGCGGAACAGGTCGGCGCAGCCCTTGAGGTACTTGAGGAACCGCTCGTAGATCTCCTCGTTGGTGATCTCGATGGCCTCGTCCTTCTTGGACTCGAGGTTCGACGCCCAGCTGTCGAGGGTCTTGACGTAGTGCGGCTGCAGGTGCTGCTCGCGGGTGACGGTGTAGCCGGCCTTGACGGCGTGCTCCTTGACCATCGAACCCAGCGGCAGACGGCCACCGGGGTAGATCTCGTCCATGATGAACTTGATGAAGCGGACCCGCGACATGGTCAGCGGCAGTCCCTTGGCTTTGATCTCCTCATCCTCGGGGATGATGATCGTGTGCAGCATCTGCACACCGTCGTCGGGCAGCCAGTCGAATGTCTTCTTGAAGTAGTCGTCGTACTTGTTGAAGCCGAAGTGCTCGAACGCGCCGATCGACACGATGCGGTCGACCGAGCCGCTGAAGTCCTCCCACGGCTGCAGGCGGACCTCCATGTTTCGCTTGCTGGTCGAGTTGGCGAACCAGTGCTCTTCGATGTGGCGCTTCTGGTTCTCCGACAGCGTCAGGCCGATGACGTTGACGTCGTACTTCTCGACCGCGCGCATGATCGTGGCGCCCCAGCCGCAACCGATGTCGAGCAGCGTCATGCCGGGTTCGAGCTTCAACTTGCTCAGCGAGAGGTCGATCTTGGCCATCTGGGCCTGTTCGAGGGTGTAGTCGTCCTTCTCGAAATAGGCGCAGCTGTAGACCTGATTCGGGTCCTGCCACAGCTTGAAGAACTCGTTGGAGATGTCGTAGTGGAACTGGACCTCACCCTTGTCCGACCCGCGCGTCTGGGACGCGGACTTGGAGAGCCACGCGGACTGTGCCTTGGGGGTAGCGCTGGATGTATCTGCCACTGTCCGTCCTTCTCAGCTGGGAATCGTCGAGTCGGTTCGCCGTGCTGGTCTGCTCAACACGGGCCCGAGACTACGCCAGTGATCACGCCGGTGCGTCAGGTACTGCAGCGCGTCTGGGGGGCTCCGCGGGGGTGCGGGACAGGGCGGATTCGTCGGTCACGTGATCAGCAACCGTCGGGCGTGTCGCTGGGGCGGCTCAGCCGGCGAGCCGGTTGACCAGGCCGGTGAAGACCGCCGGCGCCGCGGCGGCGGCAGGCACGATGCGCGGGCGCAACGCGGGTGAGGTGCCGGCCGCCAGCAGCCCCGCGGTGAGGATCCGGTAGCGGCGCGTCGACTGCCGCCACAGCCGGTCGTAGTCGTCGGTGCGGCCGGTGGTGAGGCAGCCGATCAGGAGCTCAGCGGTGCCGAATGCGATCCCGAGTCCCTCGCCCGTGAGCGCGTCGAGATACCCGGCGGCGTCGCCGACCAGGAGCACCCGTCCGCAGGCCCGGCGGCGGACGTGCTGGCGTAACGGCCCGGCGGCCCGGTCGGGGCCGTGCGGATGGCCGCTCACCCGTCGTTCGAGGGCGGGGAATGCGTGCAGATGACGGTCGAAGCCGCCGCGCCGGGACGTGAGGATCGCGATGCCCACGCAGTCCTCGGCAACCGGCGTCACATAGGCCTCTGCGCCGTCGGCCCAGTGCACCTCGACGCGGTCGGTCCACGGGGCGAGGTGGACGTGCCGGCGCAGGCCCCACCGCCGCGGCGCGGTGGAGGTCTGTTCCAGCCCGAGGCTCCGGCGGATCGACGAGTGCAGGCCGTCGGCCGCGACCAGGTGCCGTGCGCGGAACTCGCCAGACAGCACGGACGTCGCGTCCTGGTGGACGGCGCCGACGTCGCCGTACACGAACCGCACCCCGGCCCCGGTCGCCGCCTGGTGCAGCGCCGCGTGCAACGCGGTGCGGCGCACCCCTCGGCCCGGCGACGACCGGAACAGGGCGTCGGCCCGCCGGATCCCGTCGAGGTAGCGGATCCCGCGCAGCGGCATCCCCGGCGGGTCCACGCCGAGGCGAGCGAGGTGCGCGACGGCGTGCGGCATCAGCCCCTCACCGCAGGCCTTGTCGATGGGGCCGCGGCGCTGCTCGATGACGACGACCTCGAGGCCGGCCCGTGCGCCGTGCAGTGCGGTGGCCAGCCCCGCCGGGCCGCCGCCGGCGACGAGCAGGTCGATCACGTCTGATCCCGTCCTCGACGGCGCCGCGCACATCAGTGCCAGCGCAGCAGCACGAGTTCGGAGCAGAAGCCGGGGCCCATCGCCAGCAGCAGTCCGGGGCTCCCGGCCGGTGGGCGTTTCGCGATCGTGTCGCGCAGGACATGCAGCACCGACGCCGAGGAGAGGTTGCCGACGTCGCCGAGCGAACGCCAGGTCAGTTCGAGCGCGTCGTCGGGCAGATCCAGCGCGGCGGTGATGGCCTCGAGGATCTTTGGGCCGCCGGGATGGCTCACCCACGCGCCGACGTCGTCTACGGTGAGGCCGTGGCCGTCGAGGAAGCCGGTGACGTCGTCGCGGAGGTACCGCTCGATGACCGCGGGGAGGTCGGCCGAGAGCACGAGGTGGAAACCATGGGCGCTGATGTCCCATCCCATGGTCCGCAGCGAGTCGGGGTACAGATGCGCCCGCGAGTCGATGACGTCCGGCCCGGTGGCGCCGATCCGCGCGGCGCGGTCTTCGCCGACCGCGACCACCGCGGCCGCGCCGTCGCCGAACAGGGCGCTGCCGACCAGGCTGGCCACGGTCGGATCGGTGCGCTGCCCCAGCGAGCACAGTTCGACCGCGAGCAGCACCGCGACGTCGTCGGGCGCGCCGCGCAGGTAGTCGTGGATTCGCGCCAGCCCGGCGGCCCCGGCCACGCAGCCCAGCCCGAACACCGGCACCCGTTTGACGTCGGGCCGCAGACCCACGCGCGCGGCGATGCGGGCGTCCAGCGGCGGCACCGCCACCCCGGTCACGGTCGTGGTCATGATCAGGTCCACGTCGGTCGGGTCCAGGCCGGCGTCGTCCAAGGCGCCCGCCACCGCCGCACAGCCGAGTTCGACGGCGTGGCTGATGAAGTGGTCGTTGGCCTCGCCGAAGTCGGTCAGCGCCGCATAGGCCTCGGCCGGTAGGACGAGGTGCCGGCTGTCGACCTTGGCGCTCGCGTGCAGGCTGCGGATGAGGTCCTCATACGCTTCCCAGCCGCTCCAGTGCACCACGGCCTCGGTGAGCTCACTCTGGGGATAACGACGCGGGGGCAGTTCTCCGCGGACACCGGCGATCACGCTTGTGGCAGACACACTTTGGACACGGTTGAGTGCTGCGATCGGTTCAACCACCGCGTCGGGCCGGGTCGTGCCATGCTCATGGCATGGCGTCCGCACCGGAGACGCTGTATGCGAGGGATGGCGACGCCCATCTCGCGTACCAGGTCGTCGGTGACGCGGGACCTGACCTGCTGTTCGTGCCGACGGCCACGTTCCCGATCGATCTGCTGTGGGACGAGCCCACCGTCGCCGGGCACCTGCACCACCTGGCGTCGTTCAGCCGGCTGATCGTGACGGATCTGCTCGGGACCGGAAGCTCGGATGCGGTGCCGATCAAGGATCGGCCCGCGATGCAGTCCTGGGCGGACGGGTTGGTGGCGGTGCTCGATGCGGTGGGCAGCGAATCGGCGACGGTGTTCGGGACGTCGGAGTCGGGGTTGCCGGTGCTGTTGCTGGCGGCCAGCCACCCGCAGCGGGTGCGCTCGCTGGTGCTGTGGAGCCCGTTTGCGCGCTACGTGCGCGGCCCGGACCACCCGATCGGGATGCCGGAGCCGGTGCTGGAGCGCTACCTCGACATCGCCGCCCAGGCCGTGGGCAGCGGCGCGGTGGTGGACCGGCTGGCGCCCAGCTGGTCGGGCGACGCGGCGAAGCGGCGCTGGTGGGCGCGCGGCGAACGGCTGGCCGGTGGACCCGCACACTTCCGCGCGATTCTGGATCTGTTCTTGCACAGTGATATTCGGCCTGCGCTGGACAGTGTGCAGGCGCCGGCGCTGCTGCTGCACCGCCGGGGGGACCGCCATGTCCGCGGCGAGCATGCGGCGGATATGGCCGCGCGGATGGCGCATGCCCGGCACGTCGAGCTCGACGGTGTCGACAACCCGTGGTTCGCCGGCGACGCGGGCCGGGTGCTCGACGAGATCGAGTCGTTCGTGACCGGGGGCCGCGCGGCGGCGCCGTCGAATCGGGTGTTGTCGACGGTGCTGTTCACCGACATCGTCGGCTCCACCGAGCTGGCCGCGGCGCTGGGCGACGAGGCGTGGACGGCGCTGCTCGCCGGGCACGACCGGATGGTCGACCGCGAGGTGAACGCTGCGCGCGGGCAGCTGGTCAAGTTCACCGGCGACGGGGCGCTCGGGGCGTTCGACGGCCCGGCACGAGCTATCCAGTGCGCGAGGGCGATTCGCGAGGGTGCCGCCGAACTCGGCCTCACCGTACGGGCCGGGCTGCACACCGGGGAGGTGGAGGTCGCCGATGGCGACGTCCACGGCATCGCGGTGCACATCGCCGCGCGGATCATGGCGCTCGCCGCGCCCGGCGAGGTGCTCGTGTCCGGGGTGGTGCCGCCGCTGGTGCTCGGGTCGCGCATCGCATTCACCGACCGGGGCCGCCACGACCTCAAGGGCGTCCCGCAGCGCTGGCCGGTGTTCGCGGTGCGGGACTTTCCCGACTGAGGTCAGCGGCGCAGCGGTGCGGCGGCTTCGAATGCGGCGGCCCTGCCGGCGGACTGCCAGTGCAGCCAACGCTCCCAGCGCTTCAGATTGCTGTTCTGCCAGTACGTGTCCAGTGTCGGGCTGAATCGCCGGGCGACGTCGAGCGCCGCGATGAAGGGCGCCCTGGCGAGCAGCAGCGCGATGCCGGGCGCGGCGGTCGGCAGGCGGTAGCGGCGGCGGTTCCACGGCAGCATGTAGAGGCCGAGGTAGCCGGCCTGGACGCGATAGTGGTACTCGGCCCTCACGCGCTGGAAGCCCCGGTGGGCCGGCGTCGGGCGGAAGGCGGGGACGAACGATTCGACGAGTTCGGCCCCGTTGCCGCCGCTGTCGTAGCTGCGGGCGGCGTCGGCCATGACCAGGATGCGCCAGGCGTCGGCGACGGTCTCGGGGAAGTAGCCGTCGCAGCGTACGCCGACCAGGTGGCCGCAGTAGCGGTTGAAGTGCAGCACGGCGCGCATCTCGTGGGCAGAGGTGAGGTGGCCGAGCGCGAACAGTCCGAGTGCGGGGGCGACGCTGCCGCCGAGCAGGGTCAGCAGCATCGCGGACTGGCTGATCGGCAGGCCCCAGCGGGCGCGGTCCCACTCCGGGTGCTCGGCGACGCGGGCACGCACGCTGACGTGCATGATCCGCACGTGCAGCGAAATGCTGCGGGCCGGGGAACCGGGCGTGAGCAGCGCGCCGGGGCGGCACACCTCGATCCACCATTTCGACGTTTCGAGGTAGCGGTGCAGTGCACGGTCGCCGGCGTAGCCGCCGGACAACGACAGCGGGACGGCGAGCCAACCCTCGGTGTAGGTGTCGTTGGTGCCGGCGTTGCCGAGCGCACCCAGGGCATACGCCCAGCGGCGCCACACGGCGGCGCCCTGTTCGAGCAGGTCCGGGTCGAGCCAGTCGGGGATCTCCTCGAACTCGGCGAACAGCGCGCGCATCGACTCCGGTGCGTCGGGCACGGAGTCGATGCCGTCCCGCTGCGCCTGCTCGACGAGGTCGCGCGCTTTCCGCGCGCCGAGCGCACCGTGGTAGGTCTCGGCGACGAAGCGTTCCGCCGTCGGGTCACCCTGGTTCAGCCCGGCGATGAACCGCGCGGCCGTGGCGCCGTCGGGGAACAGGTCCACGCCGAGCCTGCGGAGCGCATCGCGTAGCCGGGTACGGCGGCCGGGCGGTGGCGGATAGCGGAAGGCGGTGGGCTGCTCCGACATGGATCTGTCTTAGCGCACCGCATCTGCGCGGCGCTGCGTTTCCCTCAAGCGAAGCCCTGGGTCAGCGTTTCCTGTCGAACAGCGCTTCGGCCTGTGACGCCCTGGCCGCTTTGGCGTGCTTCTCCGCGCGTTTCTCCTTGAGCGACTTGCCGGACTTCTTGGTCATGGACTGGCGGGGAGACTTGTCAGACATCGTCGGCCCTTTGTGTTGGGGGCCTGGATGGTCCCGATCCCTCGACCCTACGCGCTCGATGCGCGTACCGTCGCAGGTATCGGTGAGCCCGTCGGTGGCCATGCGTGCTCGAGGAGAAAATCCATTGTCTTCGAGGTGATTTCCGGTCGATCATCCGACTTCGACCGCGCCCGGAGGGAAGAAGAGACCCATGACCGTGACCGTGACACTGCCCAGTGGCGACACCGATCGATACATGCGGTTCGGTGACGCCTACGTCAAACGCCACGACGGCACACTCGACGTAATGCGCACCGGCGCAGAGCCGTTCACCTATGCGGCCGGCGAGTGGACCGACGTGAACGGGGATCAGCGTCGGGCCAGACGCCGCTTCTGGCGCTGAGATCAGTCGAGCAGAACCGGATCCGCGGCCGGGGCGAGGCCGTCCCGCACCGCGCTCCGGTGGGCGCATTCGGTGCGCGCCGTGTGCACGATCTCGGCTGCGGCCCGGCATGCCTCACTGTCCTGGTGTTGGGCGAGGATCGGCAGGGCGGCGGCCTGTCGCAGCACCATGACGGCGAGCGCGCGGTTGGTGTCCGGCGGGACGACCAGCAGGTGGGCGGTCGCACGCTTTCCGGTGGCGGTGAGCACCCGTTTGTGGCGAGCTCGCTGCCCGGGAAAGGCGGGGCCGCGATGCGCCGAGCGCGGATCGAGGTGCCGCGCGCCCTCCAGGGACGACCAGTTGACGGTGATGTCGAGCACTGAGCCCACCCGGCCGTTGAGCACCTCGATCAGTTGGGGGAGCTCGCGCGCCATCGACGTCGAGTAAGGCCACCACGCGCCGTCGAGGTCACCGCCCAGCATGGCTGCCACGGTGAGGCGGATGAGGTCACCCGGTCCGCCGCGCAGATCGGTGGCGCTCATGGCCGGCCGGTCCGCGCCGAACAGATTTGCAGCACAATGGAAATCGGCATGAAAGCGTCCTCGCTTGTCTTGAGAATGCGGCGCGCGACGGAGGACGGGCGTCGGGATCTGTGTCGGTTGGCCAACGACTCACCTTCGACGCTACACCCAGCGGGGCGCGGACTGAAGCGATGCGGCGGTCCAACCGGGGACCGCGCGAATTTTCTTGATTCCCAGGCAAGAAGATTCTTCAGCGGGTCAAGGGGCGTGCTACCTTGGTGGTGGATGTGTCTTACATCCATTGAGAATGAGAGTAGTTGGAAACAGTATGACGCAGGGAACTGTGAAATGGTTCAACGGCGATAAGGGCTTCGGCTTCATCGCTCCCGACGGCGGCGCGCCTGACGTGTTCGTCCACTACAGCGAGATCCAGGGCGGCGGATACCGCTCGCTCGAGGACAACCAGCGCGTGCAGTTCGAGGTCGAACAGGGTGCCAAGGGGCCTCAGGCTGTCGGAGTGACGGTCGTCTAGACCTCCAGATCTTAGAATGGGCCGGCGGATACCCGCCGGCCCATTTCTGTTTTTCTACAATGCTTTTGGCACCGAAATATGGAATGCACAGCGGCGGGCGTACAGTTGGCCGTATCGGCGGTACCCCGCACGCGACCATCTTCAGTTGTGTCGCCGCCGGTGTGACTGAGCCGGTCGACGGCTCGGACGGGATCGTCCCCCATGTTTTCCCAGCAATCACACACCGGCACCAGCCGGCCGAATCAAGGCCCCGACCACACTCCTCGACTGCGGCTCAAGCGCAAAGCGCCGGCGTCAGGTTACGTCGACGGCGGGTGGTGGCCCCACAGCGGTGACCTCTCCACCGAACTCCCCGATCTGCTCGCCGTACTGTCCGTTCGGCTGGGCTCCGTCGAACGGGTGGCCTATCACCTCGGTGAGTGGGCCGATGCACCACGCAAGATTCGCATCGACGGTCACACCGTCAAGCTCGACGGCTTCCGCCGCCAGCCGCCGAACACGATCGGCATCTCGAGCGGGCGCGGTAATGACATCACCCTGCTGGTCGTGCCGGCGCAGACCGAAGCCGACCGCGCGCACACCATCGTGATGGCCGCCGCCGCGGCCGGCGACAGGTCGAGTGTGGACACATTGCTCGGCTCGGGATGACGCAACTGCGCTGCCCCGCAATACAACTGGCGGTCGTCAGCGATCAGGTCCCCTGATGGTGACCCGGCTGGCCGCCGCTGATGCGATGGCCCTGAATCTGCAGACCCCGACCACGCCGGCGCATACGGTGGCGGTGCTCGTCCTCGAAGCGTCGACACCACTCAGTCACCGCCGGCTGGCACGGTGGGCGGCCTGCGCGTTGCCGCGGCTCGCCCGCTTCCGTAGCCGATTGGTGGATAAGCCGCTCGTCGGCCAACCCCTGTGGGCGGAGATCGACGACTACGATCCGACGCCACAGATCCACGCCGCGAGCGTGGTGGCGCCCGGCGGGAACCGTGAGCTCGGTGACCTCATTACGCTCGTGAACGGTCCGCTGGCGGATCCACGCGCGCTGTGGGAGGCGTGGAGCATCGACGGCCTGGCGGGCGGCCGCTGGGCGCTCGCGGTGCGGATGTCGCCGGTGCTGAGCGACGAGGGACGTGGTGTCGCGGCGATGTGGGAGTGCCTGACCACCGGCACGCCCGGCGCATCGGGCGGGCCGGTGGAGCCCGGCCTGGGACCGGCCCCGTCGTCGGGGCAACTCCTGACCGACACGGTGAGCGAGTTCGTCGAGAACCAGCTCACGGGCATGTGGACGGTGACCGAGACGGTGACCGGTGCGCTTCCGTCGCTCGGACGCCGGTTGCGCGCCGGCCCGGCGCGGCATACCGAGGCGGCAGCCCCGGTACCCGCGACGCCGTTCAACACGCCCATGACCACGCGGCGAGCGTTGGCGTTCGCATCGATACCCGCCGGCCATGTCCAGCACGTCAGCCTGGCGTTCGGCGCCAACACCGCAACGGTGGTGCTGGCCGCGTGCACGCTGTCGCTGCGGGCGTGGTTGCGGCAACACGACAGGATGCCCAGCGCGCCACTGACCATGACGGTGCCACTGTCGGCGCCGGCCGGTGATCCCGCGACCAACGGCGGCCCGGCCGCGATGGGCCGTGTGCACATGCCGGTGCACCTCGACGATCCGGTGCAGGTGCTCACCGACCTGCACACCGCCACCGAGCGGCTGAACATCGCGAGCCGTGACGAAATCACCGATGCGACTGTCGATGTCGCGGAGATCCTGTCGCTGTTCCCGCCGTGGGCGGTGCGGGCCACTGCACAGGTGTACCGGGGGCTGGGGGTGGCCGGCTGGCGCGGTCCGCGGTGCCACGGGAGTATCTCGTTCGTCGGCACGCGCACCGGGCCGGTGTTCTGCTCCGGCGCTCAGGTCGCCGCGATGTATGTCGCCGAGCCGCTGGTGGACCGCCGCGGACTCGACGTGACGGTGACGCCGCACGGTGACGTCATCGACCTGTGTGTCGGCGTGTGCCCGGACACCGTGCCGGACGTCGACGGCATCGCGACGGGCATGACCGCGGCGATCGACGAGCTGTGTGCGGCGGCCGGCCGGACGCCGCGCGGTGAGGGACGCTCGGTGGTCACGGAGATGACATCGCACGTGAGCAGACGCTCCCGTACCTGACCGACTCGGCTGCGCTCTACCGTGCCGGGACCGTCGCCCTGTGCTCGACCGGCGCAGGCACCGTCGGCAATCGGACGGTGAACGTGGTGACCCCGGATTCGGACCGCGCCGAGATACTGCCGCCGTGGGCTTCGACGATGGACGACGCGATCGACAGGCCCAACCCGAAGCTGCCCGCCTCCCGTGACCGCGACTTGTCGGCCCGCACGAAGCGCTCGAACAGGTGCGGCAGCAGATCGTGGTCGATGCCGGGTCCGTCATCGCTGACCGTCAGCTCGACGCGAGCGTCGCCGTCTCGGGTCAGCGCGGTGGTGACCGTGGTGCCGTCCGGGGTGTGCACCCGCGCGTTGGACAGCAGATTGGCCAGGGTCTGGTGTAGCCGGGCGCGGTCGCCGCGCACCCACACCGCCGGGTCGGGCACCTCGGTGCGCCAGTGATGTGTCGGCGCGGACACCGCGGCGTCGTTGACCGCGTCGACGACCAGCTCGGTGAGGTTTACCTCGGTGGTGTCGAGGTCCTGACCCTCGTCGAGGCGGGCCAGCAGCAGCAGGTCGGCGACCAGCGCGCTCATCCGCCGGGTCTCGGCCTCGATGCGGGCCAGCGAGTACTCGGTCATCTCGGGCAGCACCGCGCTGTCCTGGCGGGTCAGCTCGGCGTAGCCGTGGATCGCGGCCAGCGGCGTGCGCAGTTCGTGACTGGCGTCGGTGATGAACTGCCGCATGCGCCGGTCGGAGGCGGCCACATCGGCCAAGGCGCGTTCGACGTGGTCGAGCAGCCGGTTGAGGGTGTCGCCGACGAGCCCGGCCTCGGTGCGGGGGTCGGTGTCGCCGGCGGGCACCCGCGGAGCGATCGCGTAGTTGTCGCGGTCCAGCGGCAGGGTGGCGACCTCGGCGGCCGTCGCGGCGACGCGGTGCAGCGGCCGTAGCGCGAACCGGACGATCCCCAGCGTGCTGATCGCGGTGACGATGATCGCGAGCACGGTGAGGGTGGCGACCACCGCGGTCTCCTGCAGCATCGCCTGCCAGGCGGGGGTGCGGGACACCGCGGTCACGATGACCTCGTTGTCGCCGACGGGCCGGCTGGCCATGCGGTACCACCCGAGCCCCGGCAGTTCGACGGTGCGGGGCTGCGGGTCGGTCCAGTTGAGGTCGGCGATCTCCTCGACGGCGGCCTGCGGTGGGGTGCGTGCCTCCCCGTCGACGAAATGCGCGGAGTCGACCACCGTGCCGTTCTGGATCAGCGCGACGACGTTGCCCGGCGCCTGCCCGATGAGGTTGGTCAGCGGTTTCATCGCCCCGGGCGGCGGCATGGCACCGCCGGGGCCGGGGGTGGCCCGGTACTTCTCCACCGCGCTGAGGCTGCCGTCGGCGGCGCCCGCGAGTTGGCTGTCGATGATGCCGAGCACCGAGGACCGCAGGGACAGCACCGACAGCGTCCCCATCGTTCCGACGGCGATCATGACGACCACCGAAACGCCGACCACCAGCTGCCGCAGCAGCGTCCAGCTCCGCCAGATCCGCGTCATTCGGGGGGCCGCAGCATGTATCCGACACCGCGCACGGTGTGGATCATCGGTGGGTGGTCGGCGTCGATCTTCTTGCGCAGATACGACACGTACAGGTCGACGATGCTGGATTTGCCGCCGAAGTCGTACTCCCAGACTCGGCGCAGGATCTCGGCGCGGCTCAGCGCCCGGCGCGGATTGCGCATGAGAAAGCGCAGCAGGTCGAATTCGGTGGAGGTCAACGCCATCGGCGTTCCGGCGCGGGTGACCTCGCGGCTGGCCGCGTCCAGAGTGAGGTCGCCGACCCGCAGCGTCTCCCGGTCGGCGGGCGTGAGGTAAGCGGTGCGGCGCAGCAGACCGCGCAGGCGGGCAACCAATTCCTCGAGCGAGAACGGTTTGGTCATGTAGTCGTCGCCGCCGGCGGTCAGCCCGGTGACGCGATCGGTCACCGAGTCGCGGGCGGTGAGGAACAGGGTGGGCGTGTAGGTGTCGGAGTCGCGGATCTGCGCCAGCACGCCGAGGCCGTCGGTGTCGGGCAGCATGATGTCGAGCACCAGCACGTCGGGGGTGTTGGCGCGGTACTTGGCCAGCGCTTCGGCGGCGTCGTGCGCGACGTCGATCTCCCAGCCCTCGTAGGTCAGGGCCATCCGGATCAGGTTGGTCAGCGCGCGTTCGTCGTCGACCAGCAGCACCCGGATCGCGGACCCGTCGGCGCGCGTCATCCGGGGCAGCTGACCCAGGATGGCGCGGCGGGGGCCCTGCTCGTTGACCGGCGCGGATGTCACGGTCCCATTGTCGCGGTTCGGCCCGGGCCGCACATAGGGCTCATAGAAACCTCATAAGAAGAGGCCGTGGCGCCGTCGCGGCCTATGAATCGTCTATGAGCGGCGTGACGCCGGCCGGTGCGCCCGCTGACGATGTCGAGTGACTCGCGCCGCGTGAGGTCGACTCGAATACGGAAGGTGGAAGCCATTGTTCGCGATGAATGAGCGCCGGAGGACTGCCACGCTGGAGACCCATCTCAGATCGCAGTCAGACGTCGGGGTCGGCGTCTTCCGGATCGTCGTCGGGCTGTTGTTCGTGATGCACGGGACGGCGAAGCTCTTCGGCTGGCCCGAGGGTGCGCCGGCCGCGCTCGGCGCCTGGCCGATGTGGTGGGCCGGGATGCTCGAGGTGGTTCTCGGCGGCCTCGTCGCGATCGGGCTGTTCACCCGGCCGGCGGCGTTCGTCGCCTCCGGCATGATGGCGGTCGCGTACTTCTGGCGGCACTTCCCCGACGGGTTCTGGCCGCTGGTCAACGGCGGCGAGACCGCAGTGCTGTACTGCTTCGCGTTCCTGCTGCTGGTGTTCCTCGGTCCCGGTGGTGGTGCCGTCTCGCGACGCTGAACCTGATTCACTGCACGGCCCCCGGTCGCACGACCGGGGGCCGCGCGCGTCTCGGCAACGTGGTTGTCTCTATGTGTTCGATGTGAGAGTCGTTACTGGGCAACGGGTTCCGCATAGCGTCGAAGACATGACATCGACAACGGTCCACCCGATCTCCCTTCCTGACCTGACCGAGCGCGAATTCAACGATCTGACAGGACGATTCGAGCGCGACGTGGCTCCACTACGGGCGGAGCTGGTACGCGCCGCGCGGCGGCTGACAGTGCGCGACGCGGACGCCGAGGACCTCGTGCAGGACGTAATGCTGCGCGCTTACCGGAGTTTCGCGACGTTCGACGACGGATCGAACGTCCGGGGGTGGATGTACCAGATCCTGCGCAACACCTGGGTGTCCAACTACCGGGCGGCGCAGCGGCGGGTGGCGGAGGTGCCGACCGACGAGATCGGCGACCAGGTCGGCGGTGCGTGCGAGGCGGCGTTCCTGGACTTCGAGCCGGACTCCGAGGTGTACGCGGCGATGGCGGCGCTGCGCGAGGAGTTCCGGATGGTGGTCTACCTGGCCGACGTCGAGGGATACCCGTACGCGGAGGTCGCCGCGATGATGGGAACACCTGTCGGAACGGTGATGTCGCGACTGCACCGGGCGCGCCGGCAGCTGCGGGTGGCGCTGGGCGGCACGGTGCGCCGCCGGCGGCTGGTCGCGGCCGCGTGAGCGACGGTGTCGCGGGGTACTCCCGGGCATGGTCACCTCTGCGCGCCTCGTCATCGCTCTTGCGGCGTTCCTCCTTGTGGTCGCCTGCACCGAGAACCCGCGGTCGCACGGCCAGCCGCCGGGCGTCGCGGATGTCGCGACCGGGCTGGCCGTGCCGTGGGGGATCGCGTTCCTGCCCGACGGCAGCGCGTTGATCGCCGAGCGCAACACCGGCGCCATCCAACACCTGACGCAGCCGGGTGTCGTCACCGAGGTCGGGCGGGTGGCCGACGTCCAGGCGCGTGGCGAGGGCGGGCTGCTCGGGCTGGCGACCGCGGGGCAGACGGTGTTCGCGTACCTCACCACCGGCGGGGACAACCGGGTGGTGCGGATGGGCTTCGACGGGTCGGCGCTCGGCGCGCAGACGCCGATCCTCACCGGGATCCCGGCGGGGTCGATCCACGACGGCGGGCGGATCGCGTTCGGCCCGGACGGCAAGCTGTACGTGGCGACGGGTGAGCGGGGCGATCCGCAGCTGGCGCAGGACCGGTCGTCGCTGGGCGGCAAGATCCTGCGGATCAACCCGGACGGGTCGGTGCCGTCGGACAACCCCGACCCGGCGTCGCCGGTGTGGTCGTACGGGCACCGGAATGTGCAGGGGCTGGCCTGGGATGCGGCCGGGCGGTTGTGGGCGTCGGAGTACGGCGCGCGCACGTGGGATGAGCTGAACCTGATCGAGCCGGGCGGCAACTACGGGTGGCCGCTGGCCGAGGGCCGGTCGGGGCGTGAGGGACTGATCGACCCGGTGCTGCAGTGGTCGACCGACGACGCGTCGCCGTCGGGGCTGGCGTTCTACGGCGGGTCGCTGTGGATGGCGGCGCTGCGCGGCGAGCGGCTGTTCCGGATTCCGGTCGGCGCCGACGGCGCGCTGGGGGAGTCGGCACCGCTGTTCGTCGGGCAGTTCGGGCGGCTGCGCACGGTCGTGGCGGCGCCGGACGGGTCGCTGTGGTTCACCACCAGCAACCGCGACGGGCGTGGGGATGCGCGGGACGGGGATGATCGGATTCTGCAGTTCCGGCCGTGATCAGTCCTCCAGCGCACGCCCCACGATCAGCGGATCCGGCTCGCCGACGACGTCGCAGTCTTTGTCGTCGTACTCAAACTTCGACAGCAGGAACCGCATCGCGTTGAGGCGGCCGCGCTTCTTGTCATTGCTCTTGACGACGATCCACGGCGCGTGGTCGGTGTCGGTGGCGAGGAACATCTGTTCCTTGGCCTCGGTGTAGTCGTCCCACCGCCGTGCCGACTCGAGGTCCATGTCGGAGAACTTCCAGTGCCGCAGCGGGTCGATCAGCCGGATCGCGAACCGGGTGCGCTGCTCGGCCGGGGACACCGAGAACCAGAACTTTGTCAGGTGGATGCCCTCGTTGACCAGCATCTGCTCGAAAAGCGGTGCCTGGCGCATGAATTCGGCGTGCTGCTCGCGGGTGGCGAAGCCCATCACCTTCTCCACACCGGCACGGTTGTACCAGGACCGGTCGAACAGCACCATCTCACCGGCGGTGGGCAGGTGCCGGACGTAGCGCTGGAAGTACCACTGCGACTTCTCCTCCTCGCTCGGCTTCTCCAGCGCCACGACGCGGGCGCCGCGCGGGTTGAGGTGTTCGGTGAAACGCCGGATCGTGCCGCCCTTGCCGGCGGCGTCGCGTCCCTCGAAAACAATGACGTGCCGGGCGCCGGTGCGTTTGCTCCAACGCTGCAGCTTGAGCAGTTCGATCTGTAGCTTGCGCTTGCACTTCTCGTACTCGACGCGCGGCATCCGCTCGTCGTACGGGTAGTGCTCGCGCCAGGTTTGGGTCGGCTGGCCGTTGTGGTCGAGCAGGACCGGGTCGTCGTCGTCATCGTCGTCGACGGTGTAGCCATGCCCGTCCACCGCCAGGGCATCAAGATCAATCTCATTCTCGCTCACAGTATTCGGTCTAGCAGACAAAAATGAGCGACCGGCTTAGATCTGCGCGGGCCACAATCACCGGGTGAGTGATCGGCCCGGCCGGGCCCGCCGACTGCTGCAGGCGATCGCGGCGATGGAGCTGGCCAGCGCGCAGGTGATCAGCGGGGCCAGCCGGCTGATCGACGGCGTCGCACAATTGGCGCTGCTGGTGTTTGGGGTCGGGCTCGGCGTGCACATCGCGGGCCGGTTGGCGCCGCAGCCGCCGTCGCCGCAATTGGGGTCGTGGTCGCTGTACGTCGCGGTGGTGGTCATCGGGGTCGGGCTCTACATCTACCTGTCGGCGCCGAAGGGGTCGCTGCTGTGGCTGGTCGCGGCGATCGGGGTGGCGCTGATCGGGCAGAAGGTGGGCGGGCTGGTGCTGTCGCCGACGCACGCCGGTGCGGTGGGCGCGTTCCTGGTCGTGCCCTTCGCGATGCTGGGGGCGCGGATCAAGACGTCGCCGCCGGCAATCGTGATGATGCTGGCGGCGTTCTGGGCGCTGGTGCCAGGCGCGCTGAGTTCCGAGTCGCTGGGGGAGGCGGCGGCCGGAACGGGAACGACATCGCGACGCCCGGGGTGACGGTCGCGGCGATCTTCTCGATTGCGCTGCGCACGCTGATCGGCTGGAGTGTGTTCGCGACGATCCGGGCGCGGATGGAGCGTTAGATCTCCGGGGTGAGCCGGATGGCGGCGATCTTGAGGCGTTTCGCGGCTTCGGTGAAGTCGGCCAGCGACGGGACGGTGTCGCCGCCGAACCGGAAGCCCATCATGCGCTGCGCCTTCTTGGCGCCGTAGCCCTGCGCGGCGCGGTGCACGAGGTCGGCGACGGTGTCCGGGTCGGAGATCAACTGGCCTTGCATGGACGCGGTCTTGCCGCGGTAGGTGATCTCGGCGGGCGCGCCGTCGCGGAAGTTGTGCTTCCACCCGGCCTCGAGGATGACGTGCAGATTGCCGTCGATCAGGTGCGCGCTGACCGGAACCGCGAAGCGGCGACCGGTCTTGCGGCCGGTGAAGCCGACGACCATGAAGTCCTTGAGCGCACCACCGAGCGGCGTGCGCAGGGCGAGGCGCAGTGTGGGGTTGATGGCGCTGAGGAGGGCTTGCGGCGGGTGGGCGACCTCGATGGTGGGCACCTATTTACGGTAGTGGAAATTGCGGGTGGACGGGTTCCGAGGCGTTGTCGAGACGGCGGCGCGCGCCGCCGAAGTCATCGAGCTGATTCACGTCGGAATGATTGACCGGTTGCCAGTATCGGAGCCGCAGATCGCAAAGTGCCCGTCCCAGCCGTCGACACAGAATCAGCGTCTTTCGAGGTTCGTGGCCTGAGTGAGAATCGAAGAGCCATCAAGAGCGCGTGAGGGAGGACGACATGCTGGTTGATCCGGAGATTCTGCGCGCGTTTGCCGCCCAGGTCGAGATCGCGGCGGGACACATCAGCGCAGCAGACCTCGAAGGAAAGACGTCGGCAGCCGGTGATGCGCTTCCGGGGTCGACCACACAGTGGGCGGTGACGGCAGTGGGCGAGCACTTCAACCGGATGGCCGATGAGCTATCGCAGAACGTCGCGAAGATGGGGACTGCTGTGCGCGGCGCAGGCGATGCCTTCGAGGTCGCGGACGATTCGTTGGCCAGCCAGTTCGACGGGCTGTTTTGAGCGATGCTTCCAGCGAGGCCCACTTTGAGGGGCTGGAACCCCGATGTGATGACCGCCGCGGCCCCGGCGGTCAAAAGTGCCGCCGACTCGGTCGCCGGTGCGGTGAACGGTGTCGACCAGGCCTGCGCGAACATGCCGGAAACCGAGGCTTGGTCCGGCCGCTCACACGACGCGGCGAGTGCGATGTTCGGACGAGCTAACCGCAACGCCTCCAACGTGCAGGCATACGCGAAGTCCGTCGCCTCAGCACTCGACACGGGAAGTGACGCCATCGGAGCTGCCCGGTCATCGCTTCTCAACAAGGCGGATCACGTCGATGCCGGTCCCCTCACTGTCACAGATCAGTGGGTTGTGTTGATCGACCCGGTGCGGATGTCGGCCGACGATCTCGCTGAGTTGAAGAAGCTGGCAGCCGCGGAACAAGCCGAGATCAATAAGCTCCTGACGGTGCTCGGCGATGCCGACGAGGACACAGCGAATGCCGTTGCCGCTGCGGGTGCCCAGTTTGGATTCGTCGAAGCCAAGCCCTCCAGTGCCCCATTTGCCATACCGGAAGGGCCGCTACGACCTCGAGATCAGGTGCCCGATCCTCGGGACCCGGTTGGCCTCCTCGACCAACAGGCGCTGCGCAACGGAGACATGGCGATCACCATCCGTGAGGTCATCGAGTCGGAGAACTCCTACGGGGAAGAGGTCACAACGGTGATCATGCAGGACGGCAGTAAGCAGGTGATCACCAAGAAAGACCCCTTCCAGTGGCCAAGCAAGCAGAATTTCGTCTCCGTGGAGCAGTACGACAAGGACGGGAATGAGATCTCACGGTCAAGCTCCTGGCACGACCTCAGTAACAACTGTGACTACACGTCGGTCACGTGGCCGGACGGTTCGAACTTCTCGATGTCGATGGACCCGACGGGGCATCGCAGCGCGGGGTTCACAACGGCGGGCGGCCGCCACCAGGCAGTACCAGTCCAGCTGATCGACAACATGTCGCTCGGCGCAGGCTCAGCGCTGTCCGGGCTGGAGAAGCATGCTGTGAACGGTGGAAGCCTGCCCATGCTGACGGCCGACTCTGTAGACAACATCGGTAAGGCTGCGAAATTCGGTGGTCCGGCGCTTGGAGTGGCCACGACGGTGTTCGACATGGTGATGGCTGAGTCCGGCAGGGATGCGTGTATTGCAGCTTTCGGTGGTGGCGGCGGTGGGCTCGGCGGATGGGCGCTCGCTGAGGGTGGGGCGGTAGCAGGAGCGGCGACGGGTCCGTTGGCGCCCGTGATGGTTCCTACGCTGGCGGCGGGCGGCGCGCTGCTCGGTGGATGGGGATTCGCGGAGCTCGGCAAGAAGATCGGAGACGTCGTTTGTCCGTACTGAAATTGCCGGAGCCTCCAGGCTGGGTGTCAGGTGACAGGCGGCTGACCTGGGTCAGCGTCGCAGGCCTTGCGCCGGCGGTGGCAGCGCTTGTCTTTGGGTTGCGGTCGTTGTTCCGGGCCAGCTACTTGACCGCGTTCGTGGCGTTGACGCTTGCAGCGAGTTTCGTACTGGTGGTGGTCGCACTTCAACTTGTTCGCCGGAGCCAAACGTCGATGCGCGCGGAGAATGACTCGGCAGGGACGACGCTCCTACCGGACCGACGGTTCGCTGTACTGGGTGTGTTGAGTCTGCTGCTGGGAATCTGCAGCATGTTGGCGATCGCTATCGCTCTGCCCTTGGGCGCACTCGATATTTCGATGTCGGGCGGTATGCGACTCTTCTCGCCCATTGTTGCGGGATTCGCGGCACTGGTGGGAATAGTCGGGTTGGTCAGAGGCTGGCGGCGTGGAGGCATTGGCTACGTCGACTTCACCGCCGATGGAATCGACATCGCGAACATCGCGTACACCGAGTCGGTCGACTGGGACGACATCGCAGACGTGCGGGACACCGCGCAATCCAAGAAAACGCGCAAAGCCATCGTGCTTGTGCTGCGAGACGGCGACGAGAAGGTCATCGACGGCGCGGACATCTACCTGCCCGGAGGGGCCGGCTTGTACTGGATGGTGCGGCACTACTGGCAGCTACCTGAGAATCGACCCGAACTGAATGACGGACGGGCTCTGAAGCGACTCCGTGAAGGGCGGTTTTCGACAACATAGGCGTCGCCGGGAATCCCCCGTGGAAATGCTCGCGCATCCTCAGCATTCCGCCCCGCGACGCAGCAGCGCCATCGCGCGGTGCATCGTGGCGCGGGTGCGCGCCTCGTCTCCCACGTGCACGTGTTCGAGCACGGCCATCGCGAAGATGCCGTAGTAGGCCTGGTCGAGGGCGGCCGCATCGGCGTCCGCGTGCAGCGAGCCGTCGGCCTCGGCGTCACGCAGGATGCGGCGCAGGCGCGCCCGCAGCTCCACCACCTCGGGGAACTTCGTCGTCGGATAGCGCAGCAGCAGAGCGTAATACGCGCCGATGTTGTCGACGTCGGCGAAGAACATCGTCAGGCAGTCGTCGTAGAACGCCTCCACCCGCCGCAGCGGCGATTCACCCTCCGACGCCCGCAGGAAGCCGTCCCACCGCGCGGCCAGCCGCTCCCCGAAGACCTGCAACAGCAGTTCGTCTTTGTTCGCCGCGTAGAGGAAGATCGTGCCCAGCGCGACCCCGGCCCGCTCGGCGACCTGCCGCATCGTGACCGCCGAGAAGCCGTCCGCCGCGACGATCTCCCACGTCGCGGCGAACACCGCCGCGCGCCGGCGTCGGCTCTCCTCCTCGCGTGCCCCCACGGTGGGTGAGCCTAGACGTGGTTGACCGGGTAGTGCGGCGCCTCCCCGCGCAGCACGCGGGCCACCTCGGCGAAGCTCTTGACCATCGTCTCGCCGAGCGACTCCCGGCTCCAGTGCGCGGCGTGCGGGGACAGCAGGATGCCGTCCACCCCGAGCAGCGGGCTGTCCGCGGGCAGCGGCTCGGTCTCGAACGTGTCCAGCCCGGCGCCGCCGAGGTGCTTGGACGCGATCGCCTCGGCCAGCGCCGCCTCGTCGATCAGCCCGCCGCGCGACACGTTCACCACGACCGCGCCGCGCTTCATCCGCGACAGCGCCGCCGCGTCGAGCAGATGGTGCGTGGTGTCGGTCAGCGGCACGTGCAGCGACAGCACGTCGGCGGCGGCGATCACCTCCTCGAGGCCCATCAGCGTCACGTCCAGCGCCGCGGCATCCTCGGCCGAGACCGCCGGGTCGTGCGCGACTACGGTGAAGCCGATCGCCCGCGCGGCGACCGCCACCCGGCGGCCGATCCGGCCCAGCCCGATCAGCCCGACCGTCTGAACATCGGGGCGATGCAACGACATTCCGAGCCGCCCGTCCCCGAACTTGCCCGCGCGCACGCCGGCGTCCCACGCGGTGAGCTTGCGGGTCAGGGCGAGGATGAACGCCATCGCGTGCGCGGCGACCTCGTGGAAGTTCGCGTCCGGGACGTTGGTGACCTGGATGCCCCTGGCCGTCGCGGCCTCGACGTCGACCACGTCGACGCCGATGCCGCAGCGGTGGATCACCTTGCAGCGGGTGAGATCGTCGATCAGCGGCGCCCGGATGGGTTCGACGGCGACGATCAGCGCGTCGGCGTCGCAGGCGTGCTCGCGCAGCGCCTCGGCGGAAGCATCGGGCACGGTGACGATCTCGGCGATCTCGCGCAGCGGCGCGGTGATCGCGTCCGGCGGCGACATCGTGGGGTTGGTGATCAGCGCCTTCACTGGCCGGCCTCCGTGATCAGTTCGTCGGTGAGCGCGCGGGCGGCCTTGGCGCCGGCGGCCAGCCACTGCCCGTCGGAGCCGTACACCTGCAGCCGCACCCCAGCGCGGGTCATCGCGCGGGCGTGGTCGGGGGTGAAGACGGCGCCGGCCAGCACCTTGTCGTGCGCGCGGGCCGCGGCGGCGATCGTGCCCACCGCCTCCAGGGTGGCGTCGGCGCCGATGCCCTTGAGCACCTTGCCGTCCGGCACGGCGCCGATTCCGAGCGCCAGGTCGATGGGCCCTATGAACAGCCCGTCGACGCCAGGGGTCGCTGCGACGGCGTCGACCTCGGCCAGCCCGCGCGCGGTCTCGATCATGACGAGCAGCAGGGGACCGTCGCCGGGGGTGAAGCCGGCGCCGGGGGTGGGCCGCACCGGGCCGTAGGAGCGTTCGCCGTGCGGGGGATAGCGCATCGCCGACGCGGCCGCGGCGGCCTCGGCCGGGGTGTTGACCATCGGGACGATCACCCCGGCCGCGCCGAGGTCGAGGGCGCGCATGATCTGCCACGGCTGGTTGGCGGGGACGCGGATGAGGACGGGCTTGTCGTGCAGGGCGGCCGCGCGCAGCATCGGCAGCACCGTGGCGAGGTCGGCCGAGCCGTGCTGGCAGTCGATGACGAGGTAGTCGAGGTCGAGGCGGGCGAGTGCCTCGACGGCGTGGGGATCGGTGAACGTGACCCACGGCCCGGTGGTGATGGGGCGCTCGGCCAGCGCGCGCCGGAGGGGCGACTTGGGTTGTGGCTCAGTGGTGGTCACGGCGCTCCTTGGGGACGGCTGCCAGCAGGCGGGCCGGGGTGTCGACGAGAATCTGATGGAGGTGGGCGTCGGAGATGCCGGCCTCGCGCATCGCGGGCGCGACGGTGGTGGGGAGGTAGGTGGGGTCCCAGTGCGGGAACCGCGCGGTGTAGTCGGCGTCGAGCCAGTCAGTGTGCAGCATCGCGTCGTGGGAGACCACGATGCGGTCGGCGTAGCCCTGGGCGCAGAGCTCGGCGATCACCGCGACGCGCTCCTGGGTGGTCGGGGCGCCGTCGATGTCGTAGCCGAACCGGTCGGAGGCCATCGTGGCGCCGGTGTCCATGAGGGCCTTGAGGTAGTCGGTGTCGGTCGTGTCGCCGCTGTGGCCGATGATCACGCGGGTGAGGTCGACGCCCTCGGCGGCGAACAAGTCGAGCTGCTCGATCCCGCCCTTGGTGTGGGGGTCGGAGTGGGTGGTGATCGGGACGCCGGTCTCCTTGGCGGCGATCGCCGAGGCGCGCAGCAGGCTCTTGGCGCCGCGGGTCAGGCCGTGGGGACCGGTGACGCACTTGATGATCCCGGCGTGGACACCGGTGGCGCCGATGCCGTCGACGATGTCGGCGACGAACACGTCGACGAAGAAGTTGCCGCCGCGCTGGCGAGCCAGACCCTGACGAATCTCGAACGTCTTGGACGGCGAGTCCTCGGTGTAGAAGCCGGTGGCGACGACGATGTTGAGGTCGACGCGGTCGTTGATCTCGACGAGGCTGGGGATGTCGCGGTCGTGGCCGAAGACGGTGACGTCGACGATCGTGTCGATGCCGGCGTCCTTGACCCGTTGCAGGCGCTCGACGGTGACGTCGATCGCGGCCGGTTTGCCGTCGGGAAAGGCGATTTCGGGGCGGTCGTTGGCCAGCGCCGCGGACACCGCGAACACGTGCTCGTGCATGAGCGTGCGCCCGAGGCCGGCTGTCCTGCGCTCGCCTTTGACGGTGGCGACGGTGCCCTCGGTCACGTCAGTCCTGCAGTTCGAGCGCGCGTTTGGGGCAGTTGCGGACGGCGTTCTCGACCGGTTCGCGCTGATCTTCGGTGGGTTCTTCCTGCAGGACGAGGAGGTTGTCGTCCTCGTCGAGGTCGAACACGTCGGGGGCGTCGGCGACGCAGATGCCGTTGCCTTCGCAGAGGTGCCAGTGCACGTTGACCTTCACAGTGCTCCTTCGGTGGCGGCGCCGGGGGCTGGGGCGCTCAGTGAGTGGATGCGGACGGGCAGGTGGTCCCAGCCCTTCTGGAAGCTGGAGGCGCTGTGCACGGCGGCGGTCTCGTCAAAGTCGAATTCGGCGACGGCGGAAAGGAACTCCTGCAGAATGACGCGGCCCTCCATCTTGGCCAGGTGCATGCCCATGCAGAAGTGGCCGCCGTGGCCGAAGGCCAGGGTGCGCTTCATGGGGCGGTCCCACTGGAAGGTGTCGGGGTCGGGGAACTCGCGCGGGTCCCGTTGGGCGGACTGGATGAGGAAGATGATGCGCTGGCCGGGGGTGAGGTGGTGGCCGAGGATGTCGACGGGGGCGGTGACGGTGCGCGAGAACCATTGGGCGGGGCCGCAGTAGCGCGACATCTCGTCGAAAGCCTTGGGAGTGTTGGCGGTGAGGTCGTCGCGGACGGCGGCGAGCTGGTAAGGGTTCTTGGTGAGTTCCCACAGGCCGTGGGAGGTGACCTTGGGGACGGTCTCGACGCCGCCGATGAGCGGGACAAGGAGCTGGGCGGCAACTTCGCGGTCGGTGAGGGAGCGGCCTTCGAAGACGGCGTTGAGGGCGCCGTCGACAAAGGGGTGGGTGCCGTCGGCGCCGGCGTCGCGGCGGCGGGCGACGGCGAGGTGGGCGGCGCGGCTGATGCGCTTGAGGCCGTCGAGGGGGTTGAGGCCGAGGCTTTCGTTGCCGATGGCGGCGGAGGATTCGTTGATGGCGTCGCGCAGGTCGGCGGCCATGTCGGCCGGGAGGCCGGCGAGGTGGCACATGGTGCGGGCGGTCCAGAGGCCGAAGAGGGCAGGGAGGTTGAATTCGCCCTGGGCGAGGGCGGTGGGGAGGTCGGCGCGGACCATGGCGCGGAACCAGTCTTCGAGCCGGGAGACGGGGCGAGGGCGGAAGGGATGGTTGACAAAGCCGCGGAGCTGGCCCTGGTGGGGCTGGTCGACGCGGGTGAAGCCGGGAACGGGGTCGAGCGGGCTGGGCGGGACGGGGCCGTCGTTGCGGGCGAGCATCTCGGCGCGGGTGGGGACGGTGCCTTCCCGGGCCTCGAACGGCAGGTCGGGGTCGCCGAGCAGGTCGTAGACGTCCTGGAAGCGCGAGACCACCCACATGTCGTAGGCCTCGACGTAGTACAGCGGGTGCTCGTCGCGCAACCAGGCGTAGTAGGGGTAGGGGTCTTCGAGGCATTCGGGCGAGAACGGGTCGTAGTGCTTGATCACTGCATCGCCTGCACGCATCGACCTGTGACCTCCGGTTCGCTGAACGTGTTCAGTGAAGTGTGGGGGATGCGTGTGAGGGAGTCAAGAGCAGGGAGCCCTCGGGCAGCGAGCGAAGCCTTCCCAAGTGAACGAGTCGTTTCAGGCATGAGGTCGATGAGTTGTGCCCGATGTCTGCCCGGGCTGCTGAATGACTGTTGACTTCGCGGGGTGTTCGGAATCTAGCGAGTCGGCTCCGGGCGGCGCAGTCCGTGAGACGGTGGCGCTGGATGTCCTTCCCGGTAGCAGTCAGTCGTCGGACTCGGCAATCTGATGATCGAGATACTTTGTCACTGAGGGATTTGCGATCGGATGTTTCGCGCCATCGGCTCCGTGAATTGTCCACCGCGACTTCGCCTGCTCGACGACGACTGTGTGTAATGCGTCGGTACCGATGAGCATGCCGCGGGTGAAGAGGAGTCGGCCGTGTGTGCGTGCTTCCTGCCGTGTCGGTGGGCGTGTCGAGGTACACGCATGGCATAGGTAGAGCCCGCTGTAAGGCTCCTGGACGCATCGCTTACATATCGGAGCGGCGCAGCAATCGCATGCAACGATGCCATCAATGCAGAGGATGCAGCACTTACCGCCGCAGTATCCGCATTCGGCGTAGCTCAACCCGAAGTGACCTTCGCGGTCGATACCGCCGTACTCGAGCAGCTGCCTGGTCACCTGGTCGAACCTGCGAGCGTCGGTTTGCCCGGGAGCCAGAAGCATCTCGTACCGCCATTCGTGCCCGTCGTCGACGGTGACCATTTCCACGATGGAAGCACCGACATCGAGCCTCTGTCGACAACCGTCGGTTTGAACAAGCCGCTGCAACTCGAGCCGCAGTTCGTGCGGAAGCACCTGAAGCTGAGGTGCCTTCACGTGAGCCTCAGGTAACCAGGCCGATAGCGCATCGAGTGCGGCGCTCTCATATGACCGCGGTCCACGCGTGATGTTGCCACGCGGTGTCACGGCGAGCGACGTCCCTGCGGCGTTCGATATGCCGGAGAGCCGAATTCGGCGAGGATCGGTGAACACTCCGACTTCGTCTGCGTCGCCCAGATTCATGCTTCTTGAGAGCGCTGTTGCAGTGGGCGCCTGTTGAGAAGCTGTGACGACGTACCAGTCGACACCTGTGGGAGCACGAGTACCAAGCGCAATCAATGAGGCCATACTGACGAGCACTACATCGACACCGGGCACTTGGGAGAAGAGCCGGACCTGTGGAGTTGGTTGCCAAGCCTCCAATACCCACTGCGGTGTCGCCTCACCCTCACGAAAAGCCGTACTGGATTCCAGTTCCATGGTTCCGTCGATCTCGAGCTCACGAAGGCCCTCCGCGGTGACCGTGACATCCCGTCCGACACGGTTCCAGTGGAGGGCCAGATCGGCGGTCGTCGGCCGATCGAGAGCGGCCAGGCGCGGCCGGAGGTGGTTGGGGATTTCCCATGCAGGCGTGGGAAACCTGCCAAGGCTCGGGAACTGTTCAGCGACCGACGACGGGAGGTCGCCGTCGGCGTTGGGAACCGCTTGGGAAACCCTTCCGGAAGCGCCGAGTGCGGAGACCGCCCAAGTGGCGGTGAAGGCGCGCTCCGTGTGCACGACAACTCGGCCTTCCGCGCGGGGCTCTTCGGGATCGAGTGGCTCGATTACCGGCACCACCTGCGTCCCGAATCGCAGGCTCGCTGACAGACGCAGCCGATACGCGGAGTCAACTTCTCTCCTGCCGAATGCAATCCAGCGGATCACGGTCCCATTGCGAACGGTCGCATGCTCGTAAGCGCCGCCGCGGTTGATCACCACGACGGAAGCGTCGTCGTCAGTACCCACAAGAAGCGTGGCGCCGTCGGTGACCAGTTCTGCCGGCAGCAACTCTCGCTGTTGCCCATTGACGGGCTCGAGCCGATTACAAGCGGGACATAGGTCGCCTTCGCGACATGAGCCGCACATAATTCGCTCGCAGACGTCGCACGCTGCCACATTGGGATCGCGACCGCAGTCGGTGCATGCATGGTCACCGCAAAGAAGGCACTGTGCCGTCGAGACGGCGTGCGTGCCCGCGAGGCAACGCGGGCAGGCAGCGCTCGAACAGCCCGGGCACGTGACCGATGCTTGCCGGCTCGTCGGGTCACAGGCGCGACAGGCCCAAGACTCACAAGCGGCGCAGAGCGCAGCCGTGCCGGCGGCGTAGAAGTGACCGTCTCGGCAGACGCCGAAGTCTGATTGGCGGATACCGATGTCGTCAGCTTTCGGCGTCAGCGGTTCGCCGTCGAAGGTCTGATAGGTGTGTTCCGCAGTTCCGTGGCCACGCCAGGTCTCCGAAACCTCCAGCCCGTTGCAGAGCGCTGCAGTGAACGGCCGCTGCGTGCTGCCGATGATCAACGACGCCAGCTCGGGTGGGAGCGTCGAAACCCTTTGTGCTGCAGACCTATCCGGCGCAATCCCAAAAGCAGCCAGTGAGGCGCCGTCTGCCGGGACGATGTCGAAGTCGGAGTCGAGCTCGACGAGGTTGACGATCGGTTTGATTGATCGTTGAATGACCTCGCACTCAGAAGGGGTCGGGAATGCTCCGGTGATCGTGAGTACTTCGTCGGTGCGCTTCCCCAATCGTCCACCGGGTGTCCCCGAAAACTTGAGGTAGTTGAAACACCCGAACTGTTCTGCGACTGAGAGGTCCTCCGGACATGCGACCCAGCTGCCGATCTGATCGCTTTCGCGGTAGGCATCGATCTGAACAGCTTCATTCCTACGTGTCACCGTGATGCGGATATCCGCTAGTTTTGCATGTCCGAGCTGCGCATCGTCGAGCGAGTGATCACGCCACTGGATATCCGCGGTGGCAGTGTCGTGGATTCTTGGGGAACCATCATCGGCGACAACCGACACTTCTCGGACGAGTCGATCTTCCTCGAGTAAGACGTCGACGAAGGTGGAACGGCGGGTGACCACGAGTGCCGGACGTGGTGGTGGAGGAACTTCTGTCCGAAGCCTTTGAAGTACTGCGCCGAGATGGAGATCCTCTTCGCGGGTGACCGGAACGTGTTCATACGCGGGCACACCGTCGAATGCAGCGACATCCATCGAGGCGTCGTTGCCCTGTTCGACGGACAGCTCTACCTCGATATCTTGTGTGCCCGCCAATCGCGCACGTGCGGTCTCGTTGAGCTCCGGTCGGCCGGTCAGGTCGCGCAGCCGCAATCCGCAGTCGAGCGGCAGGTCGTGCTGACGGGCATACGCACGCAAGCGGGCACGGTGCGGGTCGCCGGCGTCTGCGGCGCTGACCAGAACGAAAGACGAGGACGCGCCCGGTTTGATGAGGTCTGCAGCCCGTTCGCCAACCCGTAAGGTGCAACCGGCGTTGAGAGTCCACGCGACCGAGAACTCGTCGTCCAGCTCGGGCGCCCGCTGAGGCGACGCACAGAGACGGCACAACCCTCCCGTCTCACACCGGCATTCGCCACAGCTGGCGAGACCGCAGACGGCGCAGTCGGCGAAAACGGCGTCATCTCCGCAAGCCGAGCACAGATCGCGGTCGCATGAGCCGCAGTGTGAAGTCTCTGAGACGTCGACCCAATGCGCGCCGGAGCAAAGGGCGAGTACGTCGACCGGTTCCCCTGACGCGTCGCTTTCGACGATTGATGGCTCATCGGTGCCCCACTCGTAGGTCAGCATCGCCTCGTCACCACCTGGTCCTGCCCAAGTCTCTTCGACGAGCCAATCGTCTTCATCGAGCGTCACCGCAAGAACCTTCGCGCGAGCTCGTATATCGGGACGTCGGTCAAGACGACGTTCCTCCGAGCGAAGGGCTCGCCGTAGCCGCTCCCTGTCGTCTGGGTGCGCCTCGTAGATCTGGGCGCGGTATCCGCTGGTGATTCGCGCGAGTTCCTCAGCTTGTTGCGTCTCGACACGCTTCGAGCGCTCGCGCCGGAGGGACTCGAGCTGACTGCTGGCGGCGCGTTCGAATTGCGCGATCACCTTCGTTGAGTTACCGAAGGCCGGCGGCAGCGACTCACCGTCGTTCAAGGGTCGGCGTGGCAAGCGCTGGGGACTGTGGCCGTTGATGTCGGCAGTGATGAGGTGCTCGGTCGTCTCCGCTTCGCCAATGGTCGCTCGGAATGTTGCCTGCCCACTCCACGAGCCGGATGGCACCAGTCGGCGACGGACGAGACGAATGGTCGGTGAGTGCCGATACGGGGTCGGGCCGAGGTCATCGGGGACGATGGGTACGGTGGCGTGCATATCGCCGCGTACTCGCAGCAGACCCAATAGCTCGTCGAAAACCGGTGAGCCAACCGCGCACAATTCCGCGTCGGGATGATGCTCGAGCCCGAATCGGTCGAATGCGAGATGCATGAGTGTTCGGCCGCCGAGCTCTTGTTCGAACTCCTCACCCAATCTGGCGGTGATGAAGGCGCCGTCGCCGTTACCGGTATCGTGCAGGATCGCGGCGTGTAGCGCATGGAGCACACTGCGGACCCAAGCTTGGACGCGACGTTGCCGCATCCGAGCACGCTCGGCGACCTCGGGTGCCAGATCGGTGCTGCCGGCCTTCGTGAGTCCCTTGCGGTGTTCGAACGCCGAGGTCATCCAGTTACTCAGCCCGCTGTCGGCGGCGATGAGCTCCGACGCCTTTTCCCGCGCGTGCACAAGTTCGGTACCCAGCTGGCCGAGCAGTCTGTCCATTTTGGTGTCGTTCTCGGCGAACAGTGCTTCGAGCACGCGCGTTTCGAAGCTGGCAGATTTCGATTCGTCCAATTCGCCAAGGATGGTCGTGACCTGCCCGAACAACAGCTCGAACATGCGGAGTTTCTCAGCCAGAAGTCGATAGACACTCTCGTCGATGGTTCGGCGCGCGTACAGGTTTGCGACGAAGACCTCGTCCTTCGGCTGCGTCAGGCGGTCGACACGTCCGATGCGCTGCTCGATGCGCATGGGGTTCCACGGTAGGTCGTAATTGAGTACACAGTTGCAGAACTGGAGATTTTGTCCCTCGGCACCGGCGTCCGTAGAGATCATGATCGGGGCTTCACCCGATCTGAAAGCTGAGATCGTTGCGGCACGTTCACCCGCCGACATCGAGCCGTGAAACGAACGAGCCGTCAACCCTTCCAGTTCCATCCGTCGCAGCAGGCCGGTCACGGTGTCCGTGTGCTGGGTGAAGATCAGCACCCGGCCGTGCTCTCGCACCCAATCCCGCGTGATCTGAAGCGCTGTGTCCTCCCGGGCAGCGCTCTGGATGTCCATGGCGTGATGCCCGATTTCGAGGAGCACCTTCTGCACACGCGGGTTGGGATGGCGCTCCGCCATCCGGAGGGCAGTCGTACCCATGGAGAACGGACTGGCGGTGAGCCGAAGTGCGAGGCTGCGCCGACGCATTGTGTCGCCGGAGTCTCGCATCACGTTGCGGAGCAGGTGTGTAGCCAGCGCATAGAGTTCGCGTTCCTGTGTGCCGAGGTCGACGGGGACGTCGACTGCTCGACGCACGACCCGGTCTACCCCGGCTTGCGCTCGGGTGGTCCGGATCATGACGCTGCTGATCAGCCGGCGGAGGGCAGCGGGGTCGTTGGGTGTCCGGGGATCGTAGGACCGCATGAACTGGCGTTTGAAGTCGCTGACCGACGTGAACGTGCCTGGACGGAGCAACTCGACAAGCCGGTAAAGCTCGAGGAGATCGTTCTGTACCGGAGTGGCGGTGAGGAAGAACGCGTAGCGGCACGCGGTCGTCAATGACGTGATGAGCTCTCGCGTCTTGCGGGCGCCCGCACCTGCCGCGCGGTGGGCCTCGTCAAGAATGACAATGTCCCACGGCCGTTCTGTGAGTTTTTCGGCGTTGCGACTACCGAGATGCAGGCTCAAGATGAGTTTGTCCTGCTGCTTGATCTCGGGGCCGCGAGCGGCGATGTCGAAGCTGAGATCGAATTTGTGACTCATCTCTTCACGCCACTGATCACGCAAAGGGGCGGGACACAGAATGAGAACCCGCTTGGCGAGTCCACGCAACGCCAGCTCTTTGACGGCCAGGCCGGCCTCGATGGTCTTCCCGAGACCTACCTCGTCGGCGAGGACCGCACGGCCGCGCAGGCGCGACAACGCATGACGCGCTACGGCTTCCTGGTGCGGCATGCGGTCGACATTCGCCACGTCGACCGCCAACAGCTCCTCGAAGTCGTCGAGCGTGGCCAATTCCTCGCCCTGGAGGCGGAGTTCGACCAACTCGAGCGGGTCGAAACCAGCGGCTTTGAGTTGTTCTTCCAACAGCACGCGAGCTTCTTTGAGGAAGCCGATCGTCCGGTGATCAGATCGATTTCCCCAGTCGTATTCGCTATCGGCATGGAACTGGCGGTCCACTGTGGCGCGTCGGCGTTTGGCTTTCGCCACGGTGGGTTTCAGAATCGGCGGCGGTGGCGTGACCGGAATGGTGACTTGGGCCGGTGTGCCGGGCGGGAGAAGCTGTAGGCGGTACACCTGATCGACAGGGCGGAGGCGTAAGAGACCGCCATCCTGCCCGTAGTCCTGTAGCCGCTCGGCGAGCATATCGCCGGTCAGATGACGGCTGCGACCGCTCCATTGAGCTCGGAACTGCTCGCCATCGAGTTCGACGGCGATGCTCGAGGAATGCTCTGGGAGGCTGAGTGCGGCGCATTCTCTTTCGGTGAGCGCCAACTCACCGGTCTCCAGCAATTGGTGGGTGATCCGCTTCTCGATCATTGCGGCTCCGATATACCAAGGATTTGCCCGCCGACAGGGGCGAGGACGAGCGATTGATAGGGAGTTCTGGAACGTTCACGTTCGATGGTGCGCCGCTCGATCAGCCCGTTGGCGATGAGCTTCTCGACCGCCTCGTCCCAACGCTTCTCACCGTTACGGACGTGTCTCAGGGCGCCGAATTGCGGGCAGCTGAGCACTCCGGCACCAAGAGGCCTGCCTTCACCAAGTGAATCCCGACCTAGCACAGCGGCTTTGAGGCTCGCTTCGCCGTAGGATCCGCGTCGAAAGTTGGACGACCACGCAACTGCTTGGAGAACGATCAACTCGGCGTTCACGAGCAGTTCGGGGTCTGGGACCATGTGGTCGGGCAGCGTCGCCCATGGCGCGGCCTGTCCGCTGCAGACATCGCACGCCTCGACGTCTCTGCTGTGGCAGTCCGTGACCACGTCACCGAAATGCTCTGCCACGACCGTTCGCCGGCAATGAGATGCATCTGTGGCGTAGTCGATCATTGCTCCGAGGCGGCGCTTCTGCCACCACTTCCATCGAAGCGACTCTTGCTCGAGTGCGGAGCGCGGTGCATTCCTGGTCTTGAGACGCACTCGGCGGAGGCGGCGGGAACTGGAGAAGGTGACCAGCCGATCGAGTGACCAGTTGATCAACTGCTGTTCGAGCTCATCGGGATCATAGCCTCGCTCGTCCTTGAGCTGCTGAAAATCGAGTTGGATGCGAACGTTTGGACGCGCACGGTGGGCCTTGTAGAACACCTCTCGAAAGAGGCGGCGCTCTTTTTCGTCTGCCGGCTCACGGAAACCGACGTCGACTGTTCCTCGTGCCGAGCAGTCCAGTCGCTGTTCGATGGCGTTGACCCGCTCGAGCTGAGCGAGATGAACATTGATCTCGTCGTCGTCGATCCCGAGTTGCTCAGCCATCTCGTCGATGTCGAATACGCGGCAATCACCCCGTTCGGGGCATTTCCATAGCTTCTTGAGGAGGTGCTGGGTGATGTCGGCGTCAGCCTTGGTTCCGTGTGCGTCGATGAGCCGACGTCGCCGGGCGATGTCGGCGTTGGTGTACAGCAGCACGCATTCGCCGGTGATGTCGCGCGCGCGTGCTGCTCGCCCGGATTCTTGGGCGTACCCGTCGAGGGAGTCGGGGAGGTCGTAGTGCAGAACCCACCCGATGTTCGGTTTGTTGATGCCCATGCCGAACGCTTTGGTGGCGACGATGATTCGTGTAGTGTCGGAGTCGAAGTCTTCCTGCACAGCGTCGCGTTGTTCGGGAACCATGCCGGCGTGGTACGGCCTCGCTGCGTGACCTGCCCGCCGGAGGAGGGCGGCGATCTCCTCGGCCAGAGCGCGTTTGGAGACGTAGACGATGCCGGCCTTCTGACCTGACCATGTGACAAATCGCAGCAATTCGCGTGCGCGTTCTCGCTCGTTGAGGCAGTTGATCACGCGGAAGCGGAGGTTGGGGCGGTCGCTGGGTTCGCGGATCGCCACTGGCTCACTCATGTCCAACGCGCCAATGATGTCCGTCTCGACTTCGTGAGTGGCGGTCGCGGTCAGGCCGGCGCGTGGCGGTCGCGATCCAAACGTGGCGACGGAAGCGGGAACCTGGCGGAACTCCGGGCGGAAGTCGTGCCCCCACACCGAAATGCAGTGCGCCTCATCGACGACGACGCGGTTCAAGTCCTGACGGCCTAACGCGCCCCGCAGCACGGGATCCCGTGCCAGACGTTCGGGAGAGACGTACAGCAGGCGCACCTGACCATTGGCGGTGTCACGCAGGATTTCGGTCTGAACCACCCGTGATGTCGCGCCGGTGATGCCCTGGACTGGCCGGATGCCGCGCCGGCCGCGCAAATCGTTGACCTGGTCTTTGATCAGGGCGACCAGCGGCGAAACGACGACGGTGGCGCGGGCCTCGGGTGCGAGGAGTGCGGGGAGCTGAAAACACAGGGACTTGCCGAAGCCTGTGGGGAGGATGCCGACAACATCTTTACCCTCGATGATCGCCCGCATGATGTCGAGCTGTTTGGGATGAAGTTCCTTGATGCCGAAAAGCACCTCCGCGGCTTCGATGAGTTTGGCGGTGGGGTCCTCGTCCTCGATGAGGCGGAGGCGTTCGAGGAGTTGAGTGACATCGTCGCGGCCAAACGAGATAGCACTGGAGAGGTCTGGCGGTGTGCCGGTGACGAATCCGATGGCCCGCGTCCAGGCGTCGTCACGATCGACTGCTTCGTGGATCACCGGACCTGGCAGCGAGCCGAGGATCACGCGTTGCGCTTGGGTCGGGGAGTGCAGACGGCGGTCGCACACGAGTGCTGCGCCCTTGTCGGTCTCGGATCGGATGAGTCGGCCAAAACCCTGGGTGAACAGCATGGCCGTCATCGGAAGGACGTAGTCGAGGAAGGGATCGCCGCCGCGCTCGGCGATCGCTCGCTGCCGCGCCGATACGAGCGGGTCGTCGGGGTGGGGATAGGGCGGCTTCTCGAGGAACAGGTAAGACAGCGTGTCACCGGGTGCGTCGAATCCCTCCCAGTACGACTTGAGTCCGTAGAGCACCGTGCCGAGTTCGGTGCGGAACCGGTGGGCGATCTGGGATCGGCCAAGCTCGTCCTGGACGAGGAGTTCGACACCGCGAGCGGCGAGTTCGGCCGCCTTCACACGGACACCGTCCGCCACCGCCTCCATCCGCTTCCGGGCGGCGAAAAGTGTCAGAGCTTTGCCGCCGGAGATCGAGAGAAAGCCGGCCTGGTCGGCCGCCATCTCTTCGCAGAATTCCCGTTCGTTGACAGGAATCGGGATCGGTAGGTGGTTGGTCAGCACCACGACCGACTGTTCTTCGTAGTTAAACGGGGAGGCGAGCCGAAGTGCCCGGAACGCGTCATCATCGGGGTCCGGGTCGATTCGAATACCCAACCGGGAGGCGATGTAGTCAAACCGGTGCTCGACCGTCAACGTCGCGGAGCACAACACTGTGGAGTGCGTCCGGTCGACAACGTATTGCTTGAATTCGGGGAAGACGTGGATCGGTAGGCGTTCGAATTTCCAGGCAGCGGGGTCGTCCTCTTCGGAGGCGAGGCGGTATACCCACAGGTGACTGTCAGGGAGAGGGCCCAACGTGTCCAGCAGGGTGATCGCGTTGTCGAGCCGCTCCGAGAAGCCCCGTAACCGCTGACGCACCGACCCGAGTCCATCCGTGGTCGAAATCGCGTTTCGCAGTGCGGTCACGGCTTTGGCCAGTTGAATGAGCCAGTATCGCGCTGCGGAGGCGGCCTGCCGAAGTGATCGGAATTCGGGCCTGTTGTTCACCACGCCCGATTGAAGGACCACGCCGTCGGCCTTGCCAGAGTACTCGTGCAGATAGGTGAGTATCGCTTCGGAGAGCTCGTTGCCGGCGGATCGGATTTGTGTCGACGCCGACGCGATGGCGTCTACTGCGTCGCTCACGCCCTGTGCTGCGGCGGCCCGGGCTCGAATATTTCTCATCAGTTTGGATCGCTTGGCCAAGCTGTTGACGAGTATCTCCAGCTCGAGCGCGTCGATTCGCTCCGTCCACGCAGCGGTCAGTGAATCTTCGAGGGCGTGCGCCTCGTCGAAGACCAGGTCAGCACGGCCCTCGGCCAGCACATCTCCCGGTGCCCTGACGCCTTCTCGTTCCAGCTTGATCCAGCTGGCGATCAAGGCGTGGTTCACCGAGACCACACCAGGCGACTTGTCGAGCCCTTTCAGTTGTTGCATCAACGGGCAGACGCTTGCCCAGGCGCAGTTTCTGCGGTCGCAGCCGCCGGCATTGGTGCGGAGCCGTGCTCGGGTCCGGGCGTACCGTGCATCGGACCGGCGCAGCGTGAAGTCGGTGACGTCATCCCACGTCCCCGCGGGCGATGTCGCCAGTGCACGGATCGCAACCGCGATGGCAAGGCCGGACGCCTCGCTGTCGGAAAGGACGCTTTCGAGTTCGCGGGCGCAGACGTAATTGCCTACGCCTTGAATCTGACGGAACGGTGCCCTGAGCAGATCTTCGTCTTGCAGGCGTGCGGCCTCAGCGCGCAGCTGCCCTTGTAGTGCTTTTGTTGCGGTCGCGACAAGCACGGGGCGACCGGCCTGCGACGCCCGGCCAAGGGCGGGAAGCAGATATGCCAGGGATTTGCCGGTGCCGGTCGGAGCTTCGACAGCGAGCCGTCCGCCACCGTCGAAGATCTCGGACGTGGCATGGGCCATTTCCTGCTGCGCGGGACGTGGTCGAAGGCCGCGACGCTGGTACAGCGCGGGCAGATCGTCGCGCGTCGCTGACCACGCGTCCGGAGACGGGGAACCGGTCGGAAGCAGTAGGGGGTCGGGCTCTCGGGTCAACGCCGACAGGTCGGGCGACGTCGTCAGTGGCGGAAGCAATCGCGCCAACGGGTGGTCGTAGGTTTCCAGCGCCGCGGTCGCGAGTTGCCAGCTCGGCTCATCAATGTCGACATCGTCGAGGAGGGCCCTGATGACCGCCGCAGTGGCCTTAGCGTCGGCCAGCGCGCGGTGTGGGTCTTCATTGGTGATGCCGTAGGTCGACGTGAGGTCGGCGAGCTGGCGGTTGGCCATCGCCACGTCGGCCAGTAACGAGAGGTGCAGGCTATCGACGGCAGTGGGGAACTGCAGAGGTTCTGATCTGGCGCGGCTCGCGGCTTGCTGGAGAAACGGCAGGTCGAAGCCGAGCACGTTGTGGCCGACGAGGAGGTCGACGTCAGTCAATTGCGCCACGAGGGCTCGCATGGCATATCCGAAAGGCACTGGCGTACCGATCGCCTGAGCAGGGCGTTGGACGCCGTCCGGCAGCTGGACCGTCAAGTCGAGCAGGGGCGTCCCGTCGACGCGGACGAGCGCGATCTCGGAAACGAAGTCGGTCTGGCGGTCGAGGCCGGTTGTCTCGATGTCCAGGACTGCAACACGGTCCAGCGACGCGCGGTGAGGTCGAGGTACGTACCACTCGGTGCTTTCGGGTGGGCCCTCGTCTGTGTCATCGGGGTTGTCGACGATGGCGGCGGCGACGGCGAGGCGTCCGTCGGCCGTGACTTCGAAGCGGTGCGGGAACCGATCCGGGAGCTGGTGGAGTCGGTCGACGGTTTGAATGAAGCCTCCTGCCCGGAGCCGCTCGCGCAGATCCGATGCGGTGAGGGGGCCGAGCTCCGCGAGAATCTGATGAACTGACTCCGCAGCCGGCGGCAGCGGACGGTTCGACGTGCTCATAGCGTGTCGAGCAGTGGCGAGAGGGGTGCGAATTTCGATACGGGCCGAAGCGCCAGCACCGCGCGTTTCAGGACCTGTGGCAAAACAACCTACCTTCGCTCAGGTCTGATTATTGACGGTTGTTCACACTGTACTCATCCAGTGGCCATTTGGAGTGGGATTTTCTAGATCAGCTCATCTTTTAGCGTTCTTTGCTGACGATGGGCCGCCTCGATCGTGATGGGTATCCACAAAACGATAAATTACTGCGAACAAGTCGTCCTTGGGCCGTCCCTGTGCTAGGCAAGACTGGTACGCATACTTGCTCGAAGGGGGTTACGGGGCGATGCGCGATCATCGGCCGCCTCTTACTTGACCGTGAATCTGCCTAACTTGAGCGGCTGGGTCTTGACTAAGCGACGAGGCTCTTCCGGTTTGCCGCGAAGTGTTTAGCTTGATCGTCGGAGCCCTTGCCTCATGGCCCGCTTCACCTGATTCCGGGTTGGGTGTAGTCACGGAGGTCGACAGCCGAAACGTAGTCGTTCGCTTCGACGGCGAGTCGGAAGCGCGGGTGTTTAGCAAGCGCTCCGGCGCGGTCGAGCGAGTCCAACTCGCCGGCCTCGTGCGTAGGGTAAGTACCGGTGCTGTGGGCATCATCGTCGGGCCCTCGACACCCGAGCCGCCACGATGGCAGATAGTGCTGGACGGAAAGCTGGTCGTGGTCGCCGAAGCCGACCTGCGGCCACATGTTCTGGATGATCCGAAGAGCAGGCTGATCGAGGGTCGCTTAGGCAGCGCGCGCCAGTTTGCGCTGAGGGTAACAGCGCGTCGCTACGAACTGGAGAACTTAACCAACGAACTCGTTTCGCTCGGAGAGGCTCGCGTCGACGTAAAGCCTCATCAGGTGTCGGTTGTGCACCGAGTTATCTCGGCGTACCCACACAGATTCTTGCTCTGCGACGAAGTCGGCTTAGGAAAGACGATCGAAGCAGCGATGATCCTGAAGGAACTTCGCGCACGAGGGTCCGCGGCTCGAGCGCTCGTCATCGCACCCCCAAACCTGCTCCGTCAGTGGCAGTATGAACTGAAGTCGAAGTTCAACGAAGCCTTCTCGATTCTCAACAGCGATACGGTTCGTTACCTTCAAACTGTCCAGTCATACGAGGGCAATCCCTTCGACGCGTTTGACAGCGTCATCGTGTCGAGCGCGTGGGTTACTTCCGAGAAGTGGACAAAGTTGGCTACCGAATCACCATGGGACATGGTGATTGTGGACGAGGCGCATCATGCGCGGGTCCGCGGTCGAGGTCAGTATCGCAAGGAGAATCGGCTCTACAAGACAGTGCGCGCCCTGGCCTCGCCCGATGCGTTCTCTAAGCGGGCCGCCTTATTCCTCACCGCCACTCCGATGCAACTCGACTCGAGCGAGCTGTACTCACTGGTCGAGGTTCTGGACCCGGCTCTATTCCCCAATGAGGAGCGCTTCAACGCCCACCGGACGGCAGTGCCCGGATTGAGCCGGCTAGTTCACGATCTCACTATGCACGGTTACCCCGTACCAGGGGCGTCGTCCGATGAGGTCGTGAAGCGAGTCAGTGGCTGGCTTCAAATCGATCTCGAAGTCGCTAGCGCGCGTCTCAACGATGGACGTGAGTCAGTCGCCGAACTGTGTGAGGATCTCTCGGGGCGACATCTCCTGTCGCAAGTGTTGATTCGTAACAGGAAGAAAATCGTCGGTGGCTTCATGCCCCGCCAGGCGCACCGTTGGCAGGTCGACCTCACGCCCGAGGAGGTCAAAGCGCTCAACGCGGTCGAAGCGTACGTCCGCGAGGGCTATGCGAAACAAGCGCGAACCAAGGATGTTGCCCTCGGTTTTGTGATGGTCATCTTTCAGGAGCTAATGGCCAGCAGCATTCGTGCGCTACGGACATCGCTCGACCGGCGCCGAGCGAGAATCGAAGCAGGATTAGGGGTTCCTGCTTCGCGTCGAACAACACCGGCGACGGTGGCCGAACTCGGCGACCGACTCGATGACGACGAGCTGACAGACAACATCCTCGACCGACTGGCGGTAGCCGACTCTGAGGAAGCCGCGGAGCTGAAGTTGTTAGTCGCGATGCTCGACTCAGTCCCGACCGATTCGAAAGGTGACGTATTCATCGCGCAGCTCAAGGAGCTACGGCGGCATGAACCCAACCCGAAAGTACTGCTGTTTACGGAGTTCCGAGAGACGCAGGAATACCTCAGAGAGCGGCTAGAGGATATCGGGTGGGACGTTTTCGTGTTCCACGGTCGGTTGAAACCCGATGCGAAAGATGCAGCCGTCGAACGGTTCCGATCTTCGATGAATCCATCAATCCTGCTCAGCACTGAAGCCGGAGGTGAAGGCAGAAACTTCCAGTTTTGCCACCTACTGGTCAACTACGACTTGCCGTGGAATCCGATGCGGGTGGAGCAACGTATCGGCAGGATCGACCGAATCGGTCAACAGCACACCGTGCAGGTCTTCAACCTGTGGGTGAAAGGCACCGTCGAGGAACGCGTGCTAAACGTGCTGGAACACCGTATTAACATCTTCGAAGAAACAATCGGCGGCCTTGACCCCATTCTCGGCGACGCAGAGAGGGATCTCGCGCACATCCTTCGTCTCGGCGGTGAGGAACGCGATCGCGCGCTGACACAGTTTGAGAATCAACTTGAGCTCCGGTTGAAGGCGGCTCGAACCGCCGAAGAGAAGTTGCGCGACTTCATTATGGAGACTAAAAGCTACTCCAGCGCAATAGCTTCCACAGTGGCCTGCCAAGAATCTCCCATCACTCCGGCCGACCAAGAGGTATTCGTCACTCGGCTCCTGGCCGACGTCAATACGTACCTCGACGAGCAAGAGGACGGCACATTCCAGATCACGTTCAATGAGCCCCTCCTCAGTGACTACCCCCAACACACCAAGGACTCGCGGCGGCGGACAGCGGCCTTTAGACCCGACGTGCAGCCCGACAGTGAGCATGTCGAGTATCTCGCGCTCGGACATTCAGTAGTTGACGCACTGGTTCAGCGAGTCACCGATTCCAGCTATATCGGTTCTGCATCGGCGTTCGAAATCCCAGCGGCGGATGGCCTGACCGAAGGAACGGGCTGGCTGATTGTGTATGAACTTGGCGTCCCCGGATTGAAGGAGTTTCGCGAGGTCTCCGCATACTTCGTCAGAGACGATGGTGAGTGCGACCCTGCATTAGGGGAGCAGTTGTTACACCGGGCAGCACGTTTCCCGAAGGACGTCGCACTAGCCCCCTCGGAAGTCCCAAGCGAAGGCGTCGATGCGGCACTGGAGGTCAGTGAAGCAGCCGCTTATGCCCGATTACATCAGATCGAAGGGCGCGCCCACGAAGATACCCGCCGCCGGATTGCTCGTGAAAGAGAGAAGCTGGCAGCGTATTTCGACTACCGGGGGGAGGCCGCGCGCGATCGCTTAGCCAGCTCCCGGGCGGTGCTCGCCGAAGTCGAACAGTCTGATCAGCCTGAAGTCCGACGGATTATCGCAGTGTGGCGGGCAAACGTTGCGCGCGACGAGCGTCTCATCGCCGAACTGCAATCTGAGCGCGACAAGCAGTTCGCGGAGCTCGCCAACCAGGCCCAAGCTAGCGGTGACTTGTCTCTAATCGCTGTTGCCCGAATCGAAATTGTCGGAGACGAATAACGTGACAAAGCTACCGTTTCAACACCTCTCGGTCCGAGTGCCGTGGCATGACACCGGATGGACCGGCTCCATCTGTGCAGATCCCTTAGCGAATAGTTCCTGCCTAAGGCTCAGTCGCATCGCTGAGGAGCGGAACGACGCGAGAGAGCTCGAACTCGCTGGGAAGCCCTGGGGCGAGTTGACGGATGGCGAACTTCCGCCGTGTGCGGCTGAACGGGTCAGCTTCATGTCTCCGGCGGCGCGCAGGCCTCTCAAGACCCATCCGTACTCCACGTGGAACGAGACCTACAAGAAGTTCCGTCCCACAAGCTACGAATCCCCTGCGTACTCCGCCGACTGCGTGCCATTCCGCTGGATGCTCCGAAAGGAAGCTGAGGCCATTGCAGACGAGCTGCAGTTGCCATACCGAGTGGAGCTCGAGGAAGCCGTTGACCAGGACGCTGGTCTCAACAACCCGAACTGGGTTCAGCACGCCGATAACCAACGGCTGCTCCTCGACACGTTCTTCTCGGCGGTAGAGCCCCGCCGGACGCTGGTGTGGATCTACGCGAAAGAAACACCGCTCGTCGAGGACCATCGCCGAACGCTCATTGGCGTTGGCCGGGTCAACACGATCGGAACAGTAATTCCGTACCTCCAAGAGGGCGATGGGTTCGGATCTGTCCTGTGGGAGCGTGTGATCACCCACTCGATCCGACCATCAATGGAAGACGGCTTCCTCCTGCCGTATCACGAGATCCTCCGGCTCCGCACCGAGATGGATATCGATCCGGCTGAGTTCGCCGTCCAGGTGCCCGATGAGTTCACCACTCAGTTCTCCTACGCGACCGAGCATGTAACCCACGATGCAGCGCTTGCATTGCTTCTTGAGATGGATCGCGCGGTAGAGAGGATGTCGTCCGTGGCGTCGGGCTCCTGGACCGGTGTCAGGAGCTGGCTCAGCGACCGTGTCGATGAGGTATGGACTTCACGAGGTCCGTGCCCCGGCCTCGGTGCCGCGTTGGTCGCGTTCGGCATCAAGGACGGAGGGCTTCTTTCGTACGCCGTCCAAGGCAGCCTGTCGGAGAACGAGAACCCGTGGCCCCTGGTCGACAGCTGGTTGCGAGATCCGTCATCGCATGTAGAGGCGTCGGCCCGGATCGGAAAGACGCTCTCTAACGCGTGGGCTGCGCTCCCAGACGAGCGTCGAGAACTACTCAAACTTCTCTCTCGGTTCGACCTAACCCCGGAACAGGCAGTAAGGCTGTACCAACCGACCGAACGCGCCAAAGCAGGTCTTGACCTGGCCGACCGCCAGATCCTCGAAAACCCCTACGTCATCTACGAGTCTGACCGCATATCGCTGGAGCCAGTCGCTGCCACCACTGTCGACCGCGGTGTCTTCCCTGCCGACCGTATCCGTGCCGAACATCCTCTCCCCGACCTGTCTCGGATCGACGAACCCGTAGATCCCCGCAGAGTTCGCGCGCTCGTCATTAATCATCTTGAAGACCGAGCAGAGAATGGGGACTCCCTGCGCGCGCAGGAAGCGGTCATCCAAGACATTCGCGACGCGGCACTCGACCCCGGCTGCCCGCTGAGCGTCGACTTCATGGCCGTCTGCGCAGAACACCTTCCGCCTGAGATCACAACGGTGTCCATGAGCGACGGTTCCCCGGCGTATCAACTCAATCGACTCAACGACGCGCGCAAAGAAATCCGACGACAAGTACAGCGGCGACGAAAGGGTAACCCCCTTAACGTCACTGCCGACTGGGCTGCGGTCATTGATATGCAGCTCGGATCGCAGGCGCCGGACGATGACGAGGACGAGATCGCTGCACGGCGCGAGAAGGCGGCAGCATTGGAAATGCTGGCGAAGAGCCGCGTCTCGGTGCTCGTTGGCGCTGCAGGTACTGGTAAGACAACGCTGTTACGGGCGCTCGCCCGCCTTCCCGAGGTTTCGCAGGGAGGGCTTTTGCTCTTAGCGCCGACGGGTAAGGCCCGTGTCCGGATGCAGGACGCGATTGGCCAGAAGGCCATGACCCTGGCTCAGTTCCTCGTCAGAAGCGGTCGGTACCGGCCGGATGTCGCACGATACTGCAGATCCGATCAGGACCGGTACAACGGTGCCCGAACCGTGATCGTTGACGAGTCGTCGATGATGACGGAAGAAACCCTTGATGCGCTGCTCGACGGGATCGAAGGTTACGAACGGCTCATTCTCGTCGGTGATCCTCGGCAGCTTCCTCCGATCGGGGTGGGCAGGCCGTTCGTCGATATTGTTCAGTTTCTCCGAGCTGAATGCGAACCACTTGGGTTTCCACGCGTGGGGCCGTCGTATGCCGAGCTGACCATTCCCAGGCGCCAGGTCAGTGAGGACGGCGAGCGAGCGGACATCCTCCTCGCTGAGTGGTTCACCGGTGGTGAGCCGAGCCCCGGCGCCGACGAAATATGGGACGCCCTTGCTAGAGGGGACTCGTTCAATTCGGTGGCGTTCCAACGGTTTGGCACAGCGGCCGACCTCCACGAGAAGCTGCGCGCTGCGCTAGCCGAGCATCTCGGCGACATGACTCACGAAGACGACGCTCTCGGCTTCCAACAGTCTTACGGCGGGGTCGAGCGAGGCGGCTACATCTACTTCAGCCGCGACTCGGCGAAGAAGGCTGAGGCGTGGCAAATCCTCTCACCCGTGCGGGCAGAGGGCGCAGGCGTCAACGAGCTCAATCGCATGATCCACAACCACTACCGGTCTGACATGCTCGAGCTCGCGAGGAAGCAGGGATGGGGCCGCAAAGTCCCGCACCCGGGTGGGCCGCAGGAGATTGTCTACGGCGACAAGGTCATCAACGTCCGCAATAAGGGGCGGAAGTACTTCTACCCAAAGCTGGAAGACTGCCTGGCTTATGTGGCTAATGGAGAGATCGGTGTGGTCTCAGGGCCATTCGCCGGCCGGGGGAAGAAGCCTCCACTGAATCGGCTGAATGTAGCGTTCTCGACGCAGCCGGATGTCGCGTACGACTACTGGATGAACGAGCTCGGTAGTGACGACCAACCTGCAGTCCTCGAGCTGGCCTATGCGTTGACAATCCATAAGTCACAAGGCAGCGAGTTCACCACGACGTTCATTGTGATCCCAAGCCCGTGTCGCCTGCTATCGCGCGAACTTCTCTATACAGCGCTCACCCGTCATCGCGAGCGGCTTGTCATCTTCCACCAGGGTGACCTTCACGAGTTGCGGCGGATCGGTTCGGCCACCTTCTCCGAGACGGCTGCACGCGTCACCAATCTGTTCGCAGATCCGGAACCGATTGAGATTGATGGAAAGTTCCTCGAAGCGAACTTGATTCACAGGACGCGGAAGGGAATCGCTGTCCGATCCAAGTCCGAGGTCATCATTGCCGACCTTCTGTACTCGAAGAACATCGAATTCCAGTACGAACAAGTTCTCGTGGGCGACGATGGGACTGAGCGATGGCCCGACTTCACCATCTTCGACGAAACCACGGGCGACCGAATCTACTGGGAGCATCTCGGCATGCTCCATCGGCCGTCTTACCGCCGAAACTGGGAGAAGAAGCTGGCCTGGTATAGGAAAAACGGCGTGCTGCCGCACGAGGAGGGCGGCGGACCCCGGGGTGCCTTGGTCACGACCGAAGACGACGCGAACGGGTCAATCTCATCCTTCGACATCGAGGGAATGGTCGACGACCTGTTCGGTTAGACATGCCGATCTGCGAACCTGCGGGAGACTTGCGCTCGAGCGTCCAGGCCAACGGCAACGAGCTTCAGATACCTTCAGCTTGAAGGGCGGTCAAGAACGGGCTGGGCTCGCCGTTCCAGGTGATGAGCAACTCCTCCCGAGCACGCGTACACGCAACGAAGAGCAAGCATCGTTCACGCTCGAGGTCGAGCTGGTGTCTGTGCTTGTCCTCGACGACCGGGGTGATGGCGTTAGCGGCAGGCACCGTCTTCGCGTTGACACCCGCCACGCAAATGCACCGAAACTCCAGCCCCTTCATACGGTGCATCGTTCCGATGCGTACGGCATCGTCGTCGTCGGATGCTCTCGCTAGGTCGACACAGTCGATCCGTGCCGCTCGAAGCGCCTGCTCGATCTTTGACGTCAACCATTTCGCGCGCACCGCAATCCCGATCTCGGACGGCGCTACACCGTTGTTGATCCACTGGTTGACGGCGGCAGCCACCGACTTGGCCTCCGCATCGACACTTCGGTATCCGCTCATCACCGGCGGATGTCCATGGACGTAGGACTTGCAGCCCGCAATAGAGTCGAGCCCGCCTTCCATGTCATCGATGGGTTCGCCTCGGAGCAGACCCAAACTCCATCCGAGAATCTCCGCCGTTGTCCGGTAGTTGATGTTTAAGCGGGAACTTCGGCCGGCGATGTTGACGCCGACTTCACGCAGGCTGACTCGGTTGTCGTAGATGCGTTGGTGGGTGTCACCGGCGATGAAGATATCGTCGGGCGCTTCGGCGACCGCCGCGCGCAGAAGGCGCCACTGATCGGGGCTCAGATCCTGGGCTTCATCAATGATGATGTGGCGGAACGGCTTCTCTGAGGAATGCTCCAGTAGATGCGTGGCCTCGCGACGAATGGTTTCATGCGTCCACACGCCTCGGGTGGCCAGGGCACGTTCGAATTCGTCGATAACTTGCCAGACCTGGGTTCGTTGCACGGAGCCGAGAGCACGGCCGCGGCCGGTTCGCTTGGCCGCTAGGTAGGCGTCGACAGAGTTGATGCGGCGGGCTAGCACCACCTGCCTCCACTCTTCGGAGAGGAACACCGGTGTGAAGTTGAGCTTGTGCTTACCGATCAGACCGGCCCACAACCCCTTCTCTTCGTCGGCCCCGAGGATGTGGGGGGCGCCATGCGCCTTGCGGAAGACGCGATGGGCGATCCGGTCCACGTGCGTCACTTCGATCCGGCGCTCGACCATCTCATCGTCGACGAGCATTTCGAGTCCGGCTTGCAGAGTTTCGGACAGTGTCGAGGTGAAAGTGGTGACCAGGACCTTGCCGTCACCGCGTTTGGCGAGCATGTGAGCCCGGTGCAGGGCGACGACGGTCTTGCCGGTGCCAGGGCCGCCGGTGACGCGGGCCGGGCCTTTATAGCTGGCCTCGACGACGGCGCGTTGGGTGGGGTGCAGGTACACCCGCCAGGTGGCGAACGGATAGGCGAAGACGTCCATCAGTTCATCGGGGCCGGAGACCAGGACGACGCGGTCATCGCTGCGCAGAATGGCGGCGTCGATGTCCTCGGTGTCGACGGGCTCGTTGAGGATCTGCGCGCCCAGGTCAGCCCATACCTCCTCGGGCGTGTAACCGGCGGCGAGCCCGAACAGGACATCCCACTGGGTTTCGGGGAGAAAGGACTTCGCGGCATCGAGCTGGGCAGGATCGGTGACCGTGCGCGCGAACGCCAGCACCTTGTCATCGATGCCGAGCTTGGTGAGTTCACCGTCTTTGATGTGGGCGAAGATCGGGGTGCCAGCGGTCTTGGCCGCCTGTTCCATTTCAGGTATCTGGCGGTCGAGTTCGGCCTCGTCGCGGATCTCGATGCCGCCGGTGGCAGAGTTGACAGAGACATTGCTGCGTTGCGCCCAGGCGTACGCGTCGTCGTGGTGCAGCACTTTCAACAGCGTGTACACGTCCCCGGTTACGGGAGCAAGCACGATGCCGCGCCAGGCTTGGTCGATGCGGATGGACCGGAACCGCGGGTTGCGGGCGTTGGCGATCTTCTCCAGATGCAGCCCGGTGTGAGTGGCGGCGTCGAACTCGTCGAACACCTCGGCAACCCGCTTAGCGACGGGCTTCTCCAGTCTGGCTAGGTCAGTGATGAAACCCTTATCAATGGCGAGTGGCATTCTGTTCTCCCAACCGAACTAAGACCTGCTCTTCGTCGCGTTCTGTTTGGCTTGGCACAGCTTGTCGAGTTCTCCTATATGTGAGGCGAATCCGAGTTCTGACTCTTCGTTGAGGCGTCCTGAGTAGATACCGATGAGCCGCAGACGAGGTAGCCCGTCATCGGAGGTGATGTCGGTGAAGTGTCGCCTTCGCAGAAACACGGGTGAACCGGATTGGCCGGGGCGGGTTCGCGAATCCACAAGGAAGAGTGGATATTCATCCCCTTTGAAGGGGAAGTAGAGCGCTGGCTCGGATGCCACGGTGCCGCGCATCCAGATCGGCCAGAGAAAGCCGTGGTCGAGCCCGAATGGATATCCGACAGTGTAGACGTCGTCTGTTACCCAAAACCGTGGGTCAGTCCCGTATGCGGCATCCTCGGGTGTCAGTGGAAGGAAGAGGAGTTCGTCTACCGGCAGGTCATCGAGTGGGCGTGCCGCAATGTCTACTTCGAAGCCGCGAGGATGCTCGAACCATAGAGGGTTCTCCTCTTCGTCGACAAGCTTGAGGCAGTAGTTGACTACGCCAAGGTGATTGGCGTCCAAGGTTTCGGAGCGTGGCTTGGTTCGCAAAGTCATCGTTAGGTGCGTGGGAGTCGCCGGAGGTTTCAGGTAATCGTTTGTGCGCCAAGCTCGATCCGTGAAGCAGTGACGCGCTGTCACCAGATAATTTCTTTCCTCGAACCGATAGAAGAATCCGGTGCCCTGTGTGCATGGCTTGACGCCAGGTCGAAGAGTTCCGTCTTCCGGATTGACGGCCTCGTCTGGGGCGACGCCGCCGTCTGGGTGCCACAGCATGTTGATGGACACTGTATGGAAATACTCGTTCGGGAACTGAACGTCGATGTGAGGTGATCCCTGGCCCGCTTCAGTCATGCGTCGGTGGTCTCTCGGTCGGTACAAGCCCAGCTCGTGCTCGCCAGCGGGAGCATTGCGGCGTTGAACTTGGCGAAGACATCGGTGACCGGCTTCTCCAGCTTGGCGAGGTCGGTTATAAATCCCTTGTCGATGGCAAGTGTCGGCATTGTTCTGTCCGGTGCCCTTCCGTTACTTGGCTATTCGGGGTGACGTGGTCCGTGCCCGGCTGGGGGGTCGGCGAGAGGTTTCCAGCCGGTGCCGCCGTTGGCGATCGCCTCGGACATGCGGTCGTAGGCTTCCAGCACAAGGCGCTTGGTGCGGTACTCGCCGAAGTCTTGCTCGTCATACTTGCGGACGATAGGAAACGAGTCGAGGACGTGCTCGATTTCATCGCGGTTTAGGCCGTAGACGTGGAAGAAGCAAGCATCGAGGTCAGCGCGAAGTTCCGCTCTTCGTGGGGTTTCCCAGCGGAAGGGCGCTCCGTTGTCACCGAATTCTTTGGCATAGGGCTGCAGTCGCCGTGAGGTGTAGGACAGCTCAAGCACATACGCTCCTACCCATTCGCCAAGAGTTACGTGGCGTTGCCACGGTGCAGGTCGCTCAAAGAGACTTGGTGGTGGAGCGGCGAGTTGATGGACGACAGAGTACGTCATATGAGTGCCGCTCAACTTCTGGCGCGAAATATAGTCGAAGACCGTGGTTGACCAGAGCCCGTGGAGGTATCGGGCCAGAGATGCGTCCTCCGGAAATGCGAGCGGGAAAACGTGCCCGACGGCGGCTAACGGCAGTGCAGACGGAACGAATGTCCTGACTTTCTCTGTGCCAGTAATATCACGCCAGCCCAGAAGCCACTCGGCTTCCCACCTGCCGTCTAGCTTGCCGATGAGTTCGCTTGAATCAACCCAGTAACGTGCGAGCGGCTCGAGATCTGGATCGTTGTGTTCTTCGTCAGTGACGCGAGGCAGTGTTTGCATCCTTAGCTGAGCTGCCGTCGCACCTTTGTACGTCGAGAAGCGATGGTCGAAGTGCCACAACAATTTTCCTTCGTATAGCGGTACGTACTCTTTGCCGTCCCGCGTGTACGACCAGCCGTTGAACTTCGCGTCGGTGAGCTCATCGGCCGTGTGGAACAGCCAAGAATCCGACGACATGTTGAATAGCCCCTGGCTGAACGAGAGACCCCACGGGTTGCCGTCGGGGTCATCCTCGCGGATGAGCACGGGGTGGCGGGAGTAGATTCCGAGCGTGATGTCGGCGTCCTTGCGGCTGCGGAACATGGGAAGTGTCCCGGTGTTCGGGTTCAGTGTAAGAACTTCGTTAGCTGTCAACTGGAATCGTTTGTCGGGAACATCGGAAATGCGGCGGTTGAGGAACGCAAACTTGGTACGTTGAACGGTCCGCTGTACTCCGGTTATCGCTGTGACGGCAAATCGGTAGGCGTGATGCACATCTCGAAAAATTTTGGCTTCGTTCTCAAAATCATAGAACGCATAAAGCCGATGGCTGCTCAGTGTATCTGCGAAAAATTGTGCCGTATTGCTGTCGGTAGCGAGGCCGGTCGGAGTGATGACTCCGGTTAGCCCTTGGAGGCCGACGACTGTACGCATCGTTTCGGCAAACACGCTGTAAGTGTTGATCTTTCCCTGCGCAGTGAGCGGATATCGGCCGCCGCGTACCAGGTGAGTGGTTGCATCTGACTGGCGCCGAGCGCTGTTATAGAGCTGATACAGATCTGGATCGTTGTCAGCGAGCTTCGAGATCATTTTCTTTCGGGCATCGGCGTTCGGAGCGTCTTCGATGTCGGTTCGCCCAAGGTTGCCGAAGAATTGTTTGTCCTCAAGTTGAAGCGATTCCCAGGGCGGGTTGCCGACCACGCACGAGAACCCACCCGTCCAGCCGGTGACGGCGTCGGCGCTGCCGTCGTCGGGGACGGTGAAGATGCCGGGGAACTCCAAGTGCCAGTGGAAGAACCGATACTGGCGGGCCAGGGCATTGATCTGGTTGATGAGGGTGTCTGGTACGGATTCCGGGGTTTCTGACAGCGCGCGCACGGTGGCGTGGGTGATGCCCTGCCCCGAGGTGGTCGCACCGGTCTTGGGTTGGACGAAGGCTGCGCACCAGGCGTCGGCCACCAGTTTGGCGGCCACCAGGTCTGGGTCGGCTTCCAGGCGGCGCCAAGCGTCGGCGCGGGCGCGCAGGGCCGCGACGGAGGCGATGGTGCCGGTGTCGGCGTCGTGCGCGGCCTTGGTGAGCTGGCTGGTTTCGACGTTGAGGGTTTCGGCGCCGAAACTCAGCGCAAGTTGTCCTTGGTCGGCTTGGCGTTCGGCCTTGTTGCGGGCCTTGAGCTTCTTGGTCCAGTCCTTGTCGTCGTCTCCGAGGGCGACGAAGGCGGTGTCGGGAATGTTGTGCCGCAACAATTCCGGCGTGGTGCCCAGCAGCGCATTGCCGACCCGGAAGTGCGCGTCGAGGAAGGGGAAGGGACGGTCGGCGTCGAACGCTTCCAGCCAGAGCGCCACCTTGGTGATCTCGATGGCCAGATCGTTGAGGTCCACGCCGTAGACGCAGCGTTCGATCACATCGGCGGTCGCCGCCCGCAGCGCGGCGGGGGTGGGTTCGGTCTCGCCGGTGCGCACGGTGGCCAGGGCGGCGGCCATGCGCCGTGCTGCGGCGACCACGAAATGTCCGCTGCCGCAGGCGGGATCGACCACGGTGAGATCGAGAAGGGCCCCTTCGGGGTCGGCCTCGCGGATGGCCTCGTCGATCAACGGGTCGAGCGCCTCGTCGAGGACCAACGCGATGAGGTCGGAGGGGGTGTAGTAGGAGCCGGACGTCTTGCGGTCGTTGCCGGTCGCCACGTCCAGGGTGAAGGTTCGCTCGTCCGCGTGGTAGCGCGGGGTGTAGGCCAGCAGGCCCTCGTACATGCCGCCGAGTTCCTCGCTGTCGAGGTTGCGGTAGTCGACCGGGCGCGGTAACCCGGTGACCGGGTCGTCGATCTGGGCCAGTGCTCGCACCGCAGCCAGTAGGGCCCGGTTGGGCAGTTTCGCGCCATCGAGAATGCTCAGCGCGTCCCGTGAATACAGGCTCGCGCCCAGACCGCTCAGTCCGAGGGCGGGCAGCCCGTCGCCGGCCAGTGCGTCGGTGACGATCTGGTGGGCTTCCCACAGGTCGGTGTGCCAGCCGCCGATCGGTTCGGCAGCCAGCCGACGCAACCGGGCGGTCGAGAAATAGTCCGCGTACAGGGTGCGGACGCTTTCGGAGACGTCGGAGCGGTGTAGCAGATCACGATCTTCGACCACGAACAACACGATCAGCCGGTAGGCGATGCGCAGCAAGGCGCGCTGCAGGTCGCGGTCGGCGTCGGTGGCCGCGGCCAGGGTCTCTCGCAGTGTGACGTTGGCGGGGTGCGCGACGAACCCGGTTCCGAGCTCCTGCAGTGCGGCGGCGATGCCGTGCTGAAGGTTCAGCAGCGCCCGGGCACCGTCGTCGATGGCGGTGGTGCGCCAGCGCTCCAGCCAGCAGTTGTCCAGCTTGGGTTCGGCGACGTCGATGTCGGCGGCCTCGGCGGAGTCGTCGCTGTCGGCTTCGGGCTGTGTCGCCTTGGCCGCCTTGTCATCGAGGCGGGGGGCAAACCTGCTGGCATGCACCGTCAGGAACAGCACCCGGAAGTCGGCGTAGAGCTGGTCGGTGAAGATGGTGTCGAGATCGAATTCGACGAAGGACTGCCGGGTGAGGCTGGAGGCGTCGCGCAGCAGACGCAGCTGGTGGCCGTTGGACACGATCGCCCACAGGGCGCGGTCCTCGCGGTTGAGGTAGTCCTGCACCATGGCCTGCGGTGCACGTGCGGTGACCCCGGCGGTCTTGGTGTCCAGGTCCACGCCCGCACCGACCAGGTGCAGCGGCACCCAGGCTGCGGTGTTGGCCGCGTCGGGCCAGGCGACCCGATGGGAGATGGGGAAGTGCGGGGCCTCGGTCTCGCCGAGCCCGGGCGGCACGGCCAGCCCGCCGCTGATGACATCAGGTCGGCCCCAACCGAGTTCGTAGAGCAGGGGCAGCAGCCACTTGTCCCGGGTGAGCTTGGTGGCCGCATCCCCTTCGGGAAGCCGCTCCAGGGCGGCGCGCCAGGCGCGGTGCGCGGCCAGCATGGCCTCCCAGGCGCGGGCGATGGCACCGTTGACCGCCATCCCCGGCGACAGTTGATAAGCCTCGGCGGTCTGACCGGGCATCCGCAGTTCGTTGGCGCGCGGGATCGCCTCGGCGGGCAGCGCGGTGCCGACCGTACGGACAGCCTTGAAGACGTTCAGCCCGCTCATCGGGCACCCGCCTCCGGCAGGAACACGTAGACGCCGAGGACATCCGCGGGCGGTAGGAACCGCACAGTCGGGGCGCGGCCGCCGGCCTTGGAGGCGCTGCGTACCGCCTGATGCTCGGACACCAAGTCCTTCGCCGCCTCCCTACCGGTCGTGGTGAGATGCTCGGTGAGCGCGCCCAGACGGCGCAGGGCACGCCCCAACTGGATCCGCGCCAGCGAATCATCCACATTGCCAGACGGTTGCAGGGTCAACAGCGCGTCGACCTCGATCTGCGGAAGCCAGGTCAGGTCGTCCCCGGTCGCGGTGAACGCCAAGAACTTGGCTTCCTCAGCGACCTGGGTGACGGTGGTGGCCGAGCCTGGGAGGGTGATCTCCAGCCGGTGGCGCACCATCAGCAGTGTCGTCACCTTGCCGACGTCGCGGGTCCGCATCACCCCGGCGCGGCGCGCGGGCCGGGCGGCCGGATCAAGCCGGGAGTCGAGCGCGGCGTCGAGGACATACCGCGACAGCGCGTCCACCGTGGCATCGGTCCGGGTCAGCACACTGTGCCCGGTCGGCACCGGCAGCGAACGGTGGAAATGCAGCCGGCCCCCCTTGCCCGGTGGGAGTTGGTCGCGCACCGCTGCCGGCAGGGTGTCGATGACCGCGGTGAACCCGTCATCGGTGTCGCTGATCGGTGCGCCGAGTAGCGATAGTGCTGTGCGGGTGAAGGTTTCGACGTCGGCGGGTCCGCCGAGTGCGCGTCGCACCTCGGCCAGAGCCGCTTCGACGGTGTCGGGTTTGAGTCCGGCTTGGCGGAACCGCGAGCGGGACACCTTCTCCCGCTCGGCGGCATTGGTCCATTCGACCTCAACCTGGTCGGCCAGTGACTGGGAGGTGGCGGCGCCGAAGTCCAGGGTCAGCTGTTCGGCTTGTTTGCCCCGCAACAGCAGCGATTCCCAGATCGCCTTCATCACAGTGGTGGAATCCACCGGGATCGGCACCGCGACGCCGATGCTGCGCTTGATGTTCTCATGGCGCCGGATCAGGACTTCCAACACCAGGCCGTCGATGCCGTTGTCCTCGCCGTAGTAGGTCACAGTGCGCACGGTGGGTGCCTGCTGGCCGAACCGGTCGACGCGGCCCTCACGCTGTTCGTGGCGCGTCGGGTTCCACGCCAGGTCGTAGTGCACGACGGCAGTGAAACCGTCCTGCAAGTTGATGCCCTCCGACAGGCAGTCGGTCGCGATAAGCAGTCGAGGGCCGTCATGGGCGCTCAGGGCGTCGACGCGGGTCTCACGTTCCTCCGGCGGCAGCGTCCCGGTCACCGCGTCGATCCTGAGGTCCTTGATCTTCGCCAGTGCCGTGCCCAGGTGTTCGGCGAGGTAGTCGGCGGTGGGGATGTAACGACAGAAGACGATGGGGTGGTAGCCCTCGTCAATCAGTTCCTTCAGCAGCGGAATGAGGCGCTTGAGCTTGGCGTCAGAGCGTGGCCCTTTGAGAGCTGCGGCCTGTGCGGCCAACTCACGCAGGCGCTTCCGTGCCTTGGTGTCGGTCTCGTCACTGTCGCAGGTGTCGGCGCCGACGGTGACGTCCTCGGCTTCCGTCGTGTCGTCAAGGTCGGTGTCGAGCACGCGCGGTTCGGCGTAGGCGTCCACCTCACGCTCGTCGTCGGCGGCGGCGACCGCGGAGCGGTTGAGCAACGTCTGCTCGGCTGCGGCCGGACTGGACGCCAGACACCGCAGCAGTGCGATGGCTGACCACCAGCGGACGCGTTGGCGCACCGCGCTGAGCTTGGGGTCGGTGACCTGCTCGCGGACGTAATCCATCACGTCGTCGAACAGTTGGCGATATCCGGCGGTGAGCTTGTATGCGGTTTCGGTGGTCTCCCGTTCTGGGAACGGGGTGTCCTCGTTGAGGTACTCGCGGATGTCGGCGCGCTGGCGTTGGATCATGTACCTGGCGAGCAGCTTGCGGTCGTCTTCGCGGTCACGGCCGGACAGGTCGGCCGGCAGGTCGCCGAGCCTGTCGTCGAGCAGACCGATCAGCGACTGCCAGGCGGTGTCGTCGCCGCTGTGCGGCGTCGCGGTCAGCAGCACCAGGTGCCGGTCCTTGTCGTCGGCGAGTTTGCGCAGCAGGGTGTAGCGCAGATGCGCCTGGCTCGATGTGCCGACACCGGCGCCCGCCACGCAGGTGTGGGCTTCGTCGACGATCACCAACTCCGGGCAATGCAGCGCGAATTCGTCGCGCCGAGTCTTCTGTTTGATGAAGTCGGTGGAGATCACCAGATGCGGATGATGTTGGTAGAGGTTGGAGCCGAAGGGGACACTGCGCATCAGCCGGTTGACCGTGGACGGCAGCAGCAACTTCGCGTCGATGCCGAACTTGTGCCGAAGCTCGCTCTGCCATTGTGGGGCCAGCTGCGGAGAGCACAGCACCGCCAATCGCTGCGTTTCGCCGGTGGCCAGCAGCTCGGCGGCGATCAGTCCCGCCTCGACGGTCTTGCCGATGCCGACGCCGTCGGCGATCAACAGCCGGGTGACGTTCTGGTTGGCCGACATCATCAGCGGAACCAGCTGGTAGTTGCGGGGGGTGACGGCCAGGCGAGCGAATGATCGGAACGGCCCGCCGCTCGCACTGAAGGAGAGCCGCAGTGCGTCGCGCAGCAGGCGGGCCCGCCCGGCGTCGCCGCGGTCGTCGACCGTGGGCGGTTCGAAGGTGGCGGCGGCGAAGTCGTCGATGTCGGGAAGCAGCACGGTCGTTTCGTGCCCGTGCCCGCCGAGGGGCCGGACCAGCAGCGTGCCCTCGGGGGAGCCGGGCAGCACCAGCCAGTCGCGGCCACGGGCGTTGACCAGGCTGCCGGCCGGATAGTCGAGCGTCGTCATGCATTGGCCTTCGGTTCGCCGAAGACGCCGCGGTATTCGGCGATCGTGGTGAGCCAGCCCGCGTCGGCGTCCTGGTAGTGGAACCGCAGCACCAGCCAACCGGCCTCGTCTTCGAGCTTCATGCGTGCTTGTTCGTCCTTCTCCTGCTGATGGGCTGCGTCGTGATGAGGTCCATCGACAAAGATGGCGACGTCCATACCGTCGACGTGGTAGGCGAAATCGGGCCGGACGTAGAAGTCGGTGACGATCTGCTGCGCGTCATCGGGGAGTCGCAGACCGTGCTGTTCCAGCACCGCGAGGAACTTCTTCTCCAGCTCGCTGTCACAGGCCGTGGTCAGGCGCTCGAGTTGCGCTGATCGATCCTCACCGCCGGCACCGACCGCCACGTTCGAAACGGCAATCCGCCGAAGGAGATCGACCACGCTATGCCGATCCAGGTGCTGATGGTCCCATTGGTTGCTGTAGGAGAGGAGGCAGTCGTAGCAGGCCTGTGCGCAATCCTCGATCGCATGCGGCGCGCGGTGCAGGTCTTCACCGGTGTCTGGGGCGAAGTGCAAGATTTCAAGGGCTTTTCGCGCGACCTGATTGAGCTGGCCGTTCTCGGTGGCAAGCCGACGTATGACACCGGCGCCGCCTTCGGCTGCCTCGAAGAACAGCAAGCGTGACCAGGCGTGGTCACCGGTGTTGCTCGGGAGTGCCTCTACTGCTAATTCGGAGCCTTCTAGTTGGTAGACCGCCTCGATGCCGCGCTTGAGCGCATACATCGCCGCCATCCGTTGTTCGGTGCCGATTGACGGATTCAGATGCAGCAGCAGTGCATTGCGATGGTCTTCAACGTGGGGGATGACCCGTTGATACCGTGGCGCCTCGCCGTGGACGTTCTTGGCCAGGTCGGCCTCCTTGCCCCAGCGGCCATCCACGGTGTCGAGGATGTACCCGCGGACATCCTTGTCCTTGCGGCGACGCAGCCCGACGTTCATTCGGCGAATCAGTGCGGTGTCGCCGTAGGTCATTGTGCCGAGCTCGTCTCCGCTCTCGGTGATGGTGCTGGTGAGTTGTCCGGCCCGCACTCCGTGGGGTACGAACCGGATCGTCGTGACGATCTCATGACCAGCACGCTGGCGCTCCTCCTCGTCTGCGCTGATCCGGTCGCGACGACGGGTTTTGACCGACAGCAGCCGCATCAGGTTGGTCATCGTGCTGTCTTGGGCAAACGGTGCACCACAGTGCTGGCAGAGGTCTGGGTCGGTGGACTCATGGAGATACCCGCAGGCGCTACAACGCTTGATCTCGGTGATGTGGATACCGGTGCCGTCATCGCGGGCGGGCAGGCTGACGCGGTTGACCTCGTACCGGGCGCCTTCGTGGTAAATGAACGCGCCTGGGCCGAATTCGCTAATCGCCATGAATCGGGGCCGTTGGATGAAATCGCCCTCTCCGCCGCTGCGGGTGCGTCGTTCTGCCGGGATGAAAGCCGACAGTGGAAGCCGGGGGAAGGAGTAGCCAGGCAGGAAGCCTTCGGAGGCGAAGTAGCGATAGGTGTAGAAGTCGCCCTGCAACACGTCGTCGACCTGGCCCTTGAGGAGGTCGAGCGCGGCGCGGGCCTCCGAGATACGTCCGCGGGCGCGCTGTTTCGAGCTTTCGGATGCGCCGATCGTTTTCAGGGTCGTGTTGGCCTGGTCTAGTTCGGTCTGGGCCTCGTTGTAGAGCCCGCGCCACCGGTCTGCGGCACGGTTGAACCGAGTCGGTGCTTGGTCGACTGTGTCGGTGATCCACGTATCCGTCCACCACGGAGCTGACGTGACTTCGCTGGTGGCCGTCAGCACGTCGGTGATCGCGGCGATAGCGGCCTTGCGGCTCGACGGGGATTCGATGGTTGTGACGACCTCGGTGCGCAGCGGTTGGCCGGGCTGCTCGATGTTCAACAGGTCGACCATGCTGGCCTTGAGGTCGAGGCCGCATTTCACCAGCCAGATTGAGTGGGCATGTGCGCGCACGAGATCTTGATTGCCCAGTTCCAGACGCGGTGGGGCGACCGCTCCGGCCACCATGTCCTGACTGCGCCGGAAGTAGTAGGCGTCGTGCGCGTTGCCGGTCGCGCAATATGTCAGCGCGATCGCGGGCTGGCCTGACCGTCCGGCGCGCCCCGACCGCTGCGCATAGTTGGCGGGTGTTGGTGGAACATTGCGCATCCCAACGACGTTGAGGCTCTTGATGTCGACGCCAAGTTCCATAGTGGGGGAGCAGTACAGCACAGGAAGTCGCGCGTCGCTGAACTCTTCTTCTCGCTTCTGACGTTTGGACGCCTCGACCTGCGCGGTGTGTTCGCGGGCCTCCAGATTTACCAGTGCTTTCGCGGTTTCGGCATAGAGCGAACGGAAGTACGGATTGACCCGGCCTTCTGTCTGATTGCTGCGAAGGGGATCGGGTGCGCGATGCTCGCCGGTACCCGGGTGCCAAGCGATGAGGTCGGCGCGCAGCTGGTAGCCCGTCGGCCTCTTGGGCACCGGAACACGCGCCAAAATCCCGGCTTTCGCCATGACCTCCATCAAGCACTCAATCAGGGCGTCGGCATCCTTCGTCTTCAGTGTGTGTTGGAAGCCGGGGAAGCGGGTGGGACGTCGCAGCCAGCGCCCGTACGCACCGAGCCCGGACAAATGAAGGTCGGCGCCGAGTCCCGCCGCCCCCTTCGGTCTTCCGCCGGGGTAGGCGAGTCCGCTGTAGGTGCCGACGTCGTCGGAGATCGCCCAGGGGTCCTTTAGCCACTCCCTGCTGGCGCGCCGAACGGCATCGAACTTCTCGTCGGTGAGGAACTCGGTGTCAATGCAGAGGTTACGGCGAAGTTCATCGAGGAGAACGTGCATCACCTCGGCTCGTGTTTGCGTGCTGGCGCTCGCAAGCGGCTCTCCGCAGTTCGCCCACCTATCGTCCTCAGCGGCGAGCTCAGTGACTCCCTCGTAGGACAGGCGCAGCTGTCCTGTCTGCTCCAGGTTGGGCATAGTGATTCGCCAACCCCGCTTGAGATCGGCCCACAGACGGTAGGTGACGACATCCCGTAGTGCGCGGGCTATTTTCTTCCGGGGGATGTGCTCATCGGCGGTGTCCTCGTCGCGGGCGAAGAACTTGAAGCTCTTGCCGCTGAGTGCTTTGACCACTTCGGGACCGAGATTCTCGTCGGTGAGTGGTTCCCCGGGATTTTGCTCCTGGTATTCGCAGGCGGCGCGATACAGCGCTGACCGGATCAGCCCAACCAGCACGAAGTCGTTGAAGTGCCCGGCTTGCAGACTTGCGTCCTGGCGGTTATCGCTGAAAGCCAGGAACTTTCGTGCCTCCTCATCGAGCTTGGCCTCGGCCCTTAAAGCCCTGACGATTGACTGCGACAGCACTGTTACCGCGCTAGCCCGCCCCTCGGTGCCCAGGCTGGCGACGCGGGAGAACTGCGACTGGCGGGCACTCTCGTAGCTTGTCTTGCAGGACGGGCAGAACTCGAGACGTTCGAAGAACGCCACCGGCATGCCGTCATCGCTGATGGTCCCGAACTCATCGACACGCAACGAAGCTGGCAGTTTGGGAATTCGCGCCTTGTCGAGAACCTGACCACCCCCGCTCGACACAACCCAGTCCTCGGGCACGAGGTCAAGCAACGCCGGGTCCTGCGCATCGGGCCACGGCTGCTCGGTCAGAAACAGCAGGCCGTCGGCTTCAGGATTTTCGACAAGATCGGAGTTTGGGATCCGGGGACTGAAGCTTTCTCCGCCGCGATCTTTGTTAACGACCAGAAACTCCTGGCCACATTCGCGGCAGAAAGCTAGCGGGTATAGCGGCTGTCCAGACGGGCGGTTGGGCGCACTGCGCTGGTATTGCGTAGTGAGGAATCGCTTCGCCGTTGGCTCCAAGGTTGTGTAGACGGTGTCGCCCTTGCCGATGAATTGGTGCAGCTTGAAGGCGAACAAGGCGCGGCCTTGCGGGTCGCGGGCGCGCGACCCGGCGAGCAACAGCTCCTTGAGCTTCTCGCGGCACGTCGCCTCGTCGATACCGGTATCGGCGTGCAGCTTCGAAGCCGCGTCGCTGAGTTTCGATGGGGGGCGGCGGGCGATGTTGCCCTCGTCGTCGGTGTGGAGCCCAAAGTGCTGCTCGGTCCAGATGGCAAGCGGGTCGGTCTTCAGCTCTTCCCACGCTGTCGGCGTCGGCGCTTCGAGGCGTTCTGCCAGCACAGCTGTACTTGACTCGCCCGTCGTTGCGCGCCGCAGCGTTTCTCCGACGATGTTGGAGGCAGGAATCTCGATGCCGAAGATTCGGGTCGCCAACTCGGCGACCTGCTGACGTTGCTCGGCCTTCGTGCCGGGGCCGGCGAGGGTCGCGCTGGTCCCGATGCACTGGATCTCGCTCGAGTTGACGGCGCCACGCAGCCGGCGTACCAGCATTGCAACATCGGCGCCCTGCCGACCGCGATAGGTGTGCAACTCGTCGAGAACGAGGAACGACAGGTTCGCAGCACTGCTGATGAGCTTCTCACGCTCTTTCGGGCGCGTGAGCATCAGTTCCAACATGACGTAGTTGGTCAACAAGATGTCTGGCGGAGACGCCAGGGTCTTCTCGCGCTCCTCTCGATTCTCCTGACCCGTGTACCGGGCGAAGCTGACCCTGGGATTCGTCTTCCCGAGGAACTTCTCCAGTTCCTTGAGCTGACTATTGGCGAGAGCGTTCATCGGATAAACGACGATGGCCCGCACACCCTTACCCGTGCCTTCGCGCAGCACCCGGTCGACAATCGGCACGATGTAGGACATCGACTTGCCCGAGCCGGTGCCGGTGGTCAGCACATACGACTCACGCCGGTTGGCGATCTCGAAGGCGTCCGTCTGATGGCGGTGGAACGCGATCTCTTTCCCGGCGTGGTCGCGGAAGATGATCGTTGCTTCAGAGTCGAGTACGCCGTTGCCGGCCAGTTCGGTGACCGTTCCGCCTGACTCGAAGGCCGGATTCAACGCGAGCCAAGGCTCCGGCCACAGCAAGCCGTCGGCGATCTCCTGCTCGACCTTGCTGCGAATCTGGTCGTCCTTGATCTCAAGGAAGCCCTTGACGAAATTCTCGTAGTCGTCCAGGACCTCTCGAAGGACACCGAACGCGTCCATGAAACTGACCTCCGCCGCCGAGCTCGATATTGTCCGTAGTGGAAAGACGATACTTGGCGCCTCCGACACCCCGCGGCATATCAGACTGCGGCGGGTCAGTCGGTCGAAGCGATTGCTGAAACGGTCAGCTCATCGCCCTTCGATCGATCTTGACGTCACGAAGAGTGGCGCGTTGCCGCGACTCATCGCACTGCGGCGTGACGCTCTTACCGAATTAAGCGGCATGTCGGCGGGCGGAAACCGGTAAGCGCCGGTGCGGCTCCCTAGACGAGCGCGGCGTCGCATCGCTGCACGTTACATGCGTTCAATTGGATAAACTCGTCAACCTCTGGCATAGCTGAATGTGCACTGCCGGGTCTGCAATGTCAGATTGCACCTAGCCGGAATCAGATGATTTTGGAAGTGAAGGCAGTTGCGGTATTGGTCAACGGTTCCGCCAGAAGAGCCAGTGGCAAATGATGGGCAATAACGTGTCGCCTGAGGCTGGCGGGTATTCGGGCTTCCCCACGGTCAACGTTTTGTGCAGCTTACGCTTACGGTTCTGACGCATTGACGACAACACCAAATAAGGTTAAGCATTCGAAGCGGCTTGATCGACGGGGGCGAAGCGTTGATCTTGACGTGCAACAGAGTCTTAATTCGCTTCGTCGTCCGACTTGCGTCTCCTGAACAGTCTCGAGCCTTCGCGCGACGTCTTGGACAAGAAGCTGCTCACGGCCGTGTATCCCTCAGTGGCCGCAGTAAGGGCCTGCGTTGCAGTTTCTGAGGCTCTCTCGGCTGCGGCTTGTACAGCCTGTCTTGGTGTCGGCGTGTTGATTTCGGACCACTCGAGGGCTTGAGCTCGGCGGGCATGTGCGAACCGATCCAGGTCCTCTCGCAACTTGGGCAGATCTCGGGACAGTCCTTGCACTGACCAGTACCGGAAGCCGTCGATCGCCTCCGTCCTCGCCACGGCGTCCAGCACTGCCTGCGCCCGCCGGTACAGATCACCGTCCGCCGACACCTGGTGAGCCAGTAGCTCTCGTGCGTCGTCCAGCACCTTCTGGAGATGCTGTGGTTCTGTTGCTTCTACACGTGCGATACGCAGCCGCTGCCACTTGAATAGCGACTCCTCCGCGACAACTAGCAAGCTCAGCGTCTCGCCGAGCTGCTGATTCTCGACGGCGTTGACCACGAACTCTGCCCGGTCTTGAATCGGCCGATTGGGGTCGAAGGTCTTCAACGTTGCCAACGCGTGTTGGCGCAGTTGCTCGACCGTACGATTCAAGCCCGGACCAATGCTGGAGATCCAGTCCCAGTCTGCGTCCGAGAAGGAGCCGTGTCTGTCGAGGTATACCACCATGCGCTCGATAGAGAGCCGATCGCCGAGTACGTCCCCTGATCTGTTTGCCTGTGCCAGGCGTAGGACTTCTTCAACCTTGTTCTCGACCCGCTGGACGGCGTCTTCTACTTCGCTGATCGCCGTCTTGAGTGCGACTTGGACTGCGAGCATCTGTGCTGACATCAACTTCGCGGGATTGACGTCGGTCGGCTTCCACTGAAGTTGACTGACGAACTTCTTGTCAGCGCCTCGCGTAGTCATTCGGAAGAAGCCGTCAGTACCGGGAATGAGCTGCCCCTTGCGGACTGCGTTGACACTGTCCGGATGCAACTGGACGAACTTCGCGGACTGGCCGAGCAGCGACGCTGCACTCGCGGCCAAACCGGTGGCGTTACCCAGCGAAGCCTTATCGAGCCCGACGACCTGTAGGGCATAGCCAGCCTCAGCGGTGATGCGCTGCAGGTATGTGTCGACCGCGTCAGGGTCGCCCCCAACCAGCAAGCCTTCAGCTTGTGAGGAGACCACAATCTCGCCTGACTCGGTGGTCGGGGCCGGCAAGTTCTCGCTATCGCCGCCAAGGGGTCGAGCGTCGAGCTCGTCGTGTGCCATTGTTTCCTCCCACTGCCCGCCCCGAAGTCTCCCGGCGAACTGGCCGTCGTGAACCGCTGACCAGATAGTTGCCATGTCGGCGCTATCCGCAAACATCATCGCAGCCGAGATGTGGCCACTGGGCCGCTCTATGCGGATGCAACAGAATCCGCCGTCATTGTCGATGAAGTGGGCGCTGGACACTATCCGTGACTCGCCTAGGCGCGCACCAAGTGCCTGGATGTGGCAGCTTCTCGGCGCCGTCGGCTGCAAACTGTAGCGTTCGTAGCTACCGCCTGCCGAGACGTTAGCCGGCTCGATGCGCTGAGTCGCGAGTCGGTTGCCGCGCGTCGTCCGGGCCAATCGTTGGCGAACATCCCGTCGGGTCCCGCGCGCAGCCTCGGCGTCATGTGCAACGAACTCTTACGGCACACGCGCTCCGTGGTCGGATTCAGTGGAGCAGCTGCGCCATGCGCAGGTCTGTGAACTCGCAGGCCAGCTTGCGTGTTCTGCCGCGTGGCTATCTGCACGCTTGGACGGTCGAACCTGCCGACACGGGCTGCGGAGGGTTGGCTCTCGGCACCCTTCGGCGGCCCGAACTGGACGTGTGAAGCTGTGAATGGTGATACAAGGCTCTAGGAGCTCCAGCAGCCGTCGACGAAGGTTCGAGCACGCAATAGGGGATGTGAGTGGCCGCACGACTGAGTAGGGAAGAACGTCTGCAGCGGATCGTCGACAAAGCGCGTAAGCGCGTCGACGATGCCCCAGACGCTGCGCATTCCCTTCGTCACAGTCCCGATAGCCTCGTCAGCACGCTGGTGCGGGAGGCGGGATACGACCGCATGTCAGACAAGCTGCTCGCAGAACTCGGCGAGCTCCTGGAGCAGGCCGGCGTGGGGACACATCCACTACTGACAGACCCGAGCATCACGGCCAAGACGCGGGTGCACTTCTTTGATCTCGCGCGACCGGTGCCGGGCTTTCAGCAACCGCGGCAGCTGTTCGCGGAAGAGAAGGAGCTTTCGCGGTTCATCTCGATGAACTGGGCGGTGTTGCCCTACATCAAGAAGTGCGGCCTGCGATTCCGTGGCCGTGAGGTACGGCTCGCAGGCAACGCGGTGATCGACCTCCTCGCCGTCGACAAGAAGACCGACGAGCTCGTGGGTTTTGAACTGAAGGCGTCCGAGGGTGACGATCGATTGATCGGCCAAGCTGCCAAGTACATGACATCCCTGGCTGCTCAAGCGGAGAAGGAAGGCCGCACCGGGGCTCGCCTCATCATCGTTACAGGGCAGCCGGATGAGGATCTGTCCGCGCGCGTTCAAGATCTTGCCGAGCGGTACGGAGTTTCGACCCAATGGCTTCTCTACAAGGTCGAGATCGACTTGTTCGAGCGAACGTAACCTTCGGGCAGCAACGTCGAGCGCCCTCGTGGAAAGGCAGCGTCTGCCGGGCGGCTTAAGGCCAGATGCGCCGAGTCCGAACGCGCACGCGTCGTCAATAGCGGAACTCGAACGGGTCACCGGAATTGATGGGACGCCAGATGGTGAGCCTCTCGCAGCGGTACCAGAGCAGCACATCGCCTCGGCTTGAAGGGCTCTCAAATCACGGGCCCCGTGTACCCCTGCTCGTAGGCCCACCCGACCACCCCGGCCTTGGCGTCCACGCACATGTGGCTCACCGCCGACACCAGGATCAGCGACGCCTCGGCGGGCGCGAAGCCCGTACCGCTCAGCCGGCCGAGAACGACCGGCGGTGCGTCACCGCTTCGCAAGTCGTGACAGACCGCCTTGCCGATGTCGATCATGTCGATGATCGACCCGTAGCTCACCCCCTGACTGTCCAGGAACGAGATGAACTCGTACTGGTCGGCGTGCGCCGGCGGGGCCAACGCCACCGCCGCCGACACCGCGAATCCCCCTGCAATCGCCATACATCTGCGCATGATCCCCCCTTGAATCGCGCTGAAGCCACGATAAGACCGGCCACCGACACGTCGGTCAGCTCGACTCCCGGAACGCCGTCGAGAACGCTTCTGCGATGCCCGCGGCCCGCTCGCGGTACTGCGCACCGGTCAAGCCGCTGTCACGCCTGGCGAAGCGGGACGCCAACCGCGCCAGCGCGTCGGCGCCCTCGTTGAGCAGATTGCCCTGATGACCCGGCACCCACCGCGCGTCGCTTCGGTTCTGCTGCAGCCGGATCCGCCGCTGTGCCTCGACCAGCCCGGCCGACCCCTTACGCCGTTCGGTCGTGTACCCGTCGGGAAGCACGTCATCGCCGGCCGTCCACCGCCGCAGCATGGTGATCGCCGCGCGGCTGTCGGTCAACAGCGTCAACTGGCGGTACGGCAGCCTGCGCACCGCGTCGTTGATCGCCCGCAGCTCCGCGATCAGCACCACGCTGGATCCCACCTGCCAGTGGTGGTGCTCGAATCCGAGTAACCCGAAGTCCCCGGTGCTGGCCAGCCAGCCGTAGCCGGTTACCTTGCCGCGCACCGACCCGTCGGTGGCCACCACGATCGGCGACATGTCCGCCGGCGGCCGGGGGAGCAGGTCGGCGGTCAACCCCGCGGCCGCCGCCCTCATCAGCGCCTGGTCGGCGTCCGTCGGCCTCTCGAGCGACACGCCCGGCAGCAGCATCTCCACCTCGGGCCCGTGCCGGTGCAGCGCGCTCGCCGGCGGCAGCTTCACCAGGATCCGCACCCGGTCGAGCTCCGGGCTCTCCGCCCGCAGCCGCAGCACCGCGTCGAGCACCGCGGTGTCGCGGTTCGGAGAGTCGGTGCGGCCCGACCAGGACCGTTCGCCGTCGACGGCATGGAACCAGAACGCCCCGCGCGCCAACTGCACCGCGAGCGCCACCGTGGTCAACGGCCGTGGCCGGGCCGCGACGATGTCGGTGCGTCTCGGTCGAGCGTGAGGTCGCGCGGTCATGTTCTCTCCCCCCGGAATGAACGTGTGCGACGCACGGTATGCCACGGCACCGACAGACCCACCTGTCACAGCGCCCCGTTACGATCGGTGACATCGCCGTAAGGGCCAAGGGGAGGTATCGACCCGGTGAGCATCACGCCCGACGAGAGCCCGCGGCTCAACGCCTCCGAGCGCAGCACCTACCGGGCGCTGATCGACCAGCTCGAGCCCAACGACCTCGTCGTCCCCGGGCAGCGGGTCACCGATCACCTCAAGGACCACGAGGTCGACTTCGTCGTCGCGATCGAGGGCGCCGGCATCGTCTGCCTCGAGGTCAAGGGCGGCGAGGTGTGGCACGACGGCGACGGCTGGCGGCAGATCCGCGGCGGCCGCGAGTACAAGATCGAACCCGTGCGGCAGACCCGCGAGGCCTGCTACGCCCTGCGCGACTTCGTGGAGAAGGACCCGCGCTGGACGCAGAAGCGGCTGCGGTGGGACCACGTCATCGTGCTGCCGAACACCGAGCTGCCCGACGACTTCGGTCTGCCGGAGTGTCCGCGCTGGAAGGTGATCGACCGCAACGACATCGGCGATCTGGTCGCCAAACTGCGCGAGGTGTTGATCCGCCAGGAGCTGGAGCGCCCGCTGCTCTCCCGCGACGGCATCGAGCAGCTGGCGACCGCGCTGAGCGGCCGAGGCTTGCCGCAGCGCGACGTGGTGGCCCGCGCCCTGGCCAACGAGGACGCCGCCGACGCGCTCACCGAGCACCAGGCCGTCATTCTCGACGCCATCCGGATGCTCCGGCGCGTCGAGGTCCGCGGCGGCGCCGGCAGCGGCAAGACCTTCCTGGCGATGGAGCAGGCCCGCCGGCTGGCGCAACGAGGCGAGCGGGTGGCCCTGGTGTGCTACTCGCACGGCCTGGCGTCCTACCTGGAGAGGGTGACCGCGACGTGGCCGCGCCGCCAGCAGCCCGCGTATGTCGGCGAGTTCCACGCGCTCGGGGTGCAGTGGGGTGCGCCGCAGGGTCCGGACGAGTCGCTGCGCACCGAGGAGACCGTGCAGTTCTGGGAGCACGACCTGCCGCTGCAGATGGCCGAGCTGGCGGAGCAACTCAAACCCGGCCACCGGTTCGACTCCGTGGTGGTCGACGAGGCGCAGGACTTCGCCGACGCCTGGTGGGACCCGCTGCTCGCCGCGCTGCGGGATCCGGTCGAGGGCGGCCTCTACGTGTTCACCGACGAGGGGCAGCGGGTGTTCAACCGGCACGGCTCGCCGCCGGTGCCGCTCGTGCCGCTGATCCTCGACCACAATGTGCGCAACACCCGCCAGATCGCCAACGCGTTCCAACCGCTGGTCGACCATCCGATGCGCTTCCTCGGCGGCGAAGGACCGGCGGTCACGTTCGTCGCGTGCGACCGCGAGGAGGCGCTCGACGCCGGGGACGATCAGATCGAGTCGTTGCTCGAACAGGGTTGGCGCTCGGAAGATCTCGCGCTGCTGACCACCGGCAGCCGGCACCCCGAGCAGGCCGAGCGGCAGAAGGACGGGCACACGGCGTACTGGGACACGTTCTGGGACACCGACCAGGTGTTCTACGGCCACGTCCTCGGCTTCAAGGGACTCGAGCGACGCTGCGTCGTGCTCGTCGTCAACGAGACGAGCAAATTCGAACGCTCCCGCGAGCGGCTGTACGTCGGATTGTCGCGGGCGCGCGACCAGCTGGTGGTGTGCGGGGATCCCGACTTCATCCGCGAGGTCGGGGGACCGGACCTCGCGCGGCGCCTCAACGTGCCATCCAGCTAATCGGCGACGGCTCAATTTGTCATACCCGGCTGGGATAATCGTGAGGTGACGCAAATGATCCATCACCGCCTGCACGTCCTCGAGGCCACTGACTGGAAGGACGGCGTCATCACCCTGCTCGCGCCCGGCTCGCCGTACCGTCCATGGCGGTATGCGTTCGGTGAGGCCCGCCCCGGGGACTACGCGATGCTGGTGCTGGGCACCGACCCGGTGTCGGTGCTGACGGTGCTCGCCCGGGTCGGCGACGAGGGACGGCTGGGCGGCGCGCTGCTCGACGCCGACCGGTATCGCCTCGACGTCGTTGACCTGAGCACCCTGACCATGATGCTCAACCTCCGCGACAACGCCTTCACCAGTTGGCGCCTCGACGATGACGACGCCGAAGCGGTGATCCTGGCGATCCACGAGAGCCGGCTCCACGGCGACCCGTACGACCGCTGCGGTCACTCATCGCTCGTCGCCGCCCGGAACCTGCTGCGCTTCCACGGCAGCTGCCACGGATGCGGCAGCACCATCGATCTGGCCGCGGCGGATGCGCGCGACCACGTGCACGTCCACACCGTCGCGCCGTACCGCCGACCAGATCCTCATTCCCCGATCAGGCTCGGCGAGCAGGACGACCCGCGGGCGGCGTCGCAGGTCCAATCGCTGAGGAGCGTGGCCACGGACTGGCCGGCGGTCATCTGCCGACGCTGCCGCGACCGGATGCGGGACGGCGGCTACACCAGTTTCGTCGAGTTCCTGTTCGCCGAGCACCCGCAGTGTCCCCGCTGCGGCGGACGGCGAACCCAGTCGATCGCGTACGGCATGCCCGTCGACCCCCAGTCGTGGGGCCCATGGATCAGCATGGGTGGCTGCTGCGTCATGGAGGGGCAGTGGCACTGCTCGCTCTGCGAGCATGCGTGGTGAGGCTCCAGAGCCTTCCCCAATCGCCGGCATGGACGAGGAAGCACTGCGGACAGGCCTCCTCCTGCCCAGCTGCGCGATGCTCGGTTGACGCTTGGCATCATGAAGCGACTGAAATCCGAAGCGGCACGCCAGAGTAGGGGGCGCGGGAGAAAACGCCGAAAAAGAGAGACCGAAAGCCGCAACCTCTGTGGTCCCTCGGGATGACCGCACATGTGCGGGATCCGCGCCGACCTCAACGTAGCCCTGCGCCGGACACGTCCGCAAGGTCACCGCGTATTGCGCAGGGCGACCAGCGACACCAGTCCCAGCTCGCGGTACAGCACCTCCGGCGGAAGCTGTCGGAAGCCGCGCACCCCCGGGATGCCGGTCGCCGCCTGCACGATCTTGCGAGCGATCCGGTAGTCCATGTCCTTGAGCGAGCCTCGGTCGGTCGTTGCGTCGAGCAGCGCGGACAATCCGGCCACGGCGAACGGACTCGTGACGTCGAGCATGACGTTAGTGGCGGCGACGAGGTGGCGGGCCCGCTCCCGCACCGTCATCTCCGCCAGCGTGGGCGTCGACCCGTCGATACGCGCCGCGATGCGAGCGACGAACCGGCGCAACCGATGCGGGCCCAACGCGACCGTCCCGGCAGCCGTCACGGACATGCCGAGGCAGTCGATCCGGTCCCGACCGCCGTATGCGGGGTCGTCAGTGCACGGTCGGCCGGTCGCGCTCAGGGCGGTACGCAGCTCCTTGCTCAGCTTCCGCGTGACGCCCAATTCCGCGACGAGTGCGTCGATCCGGGTGTCCACCTCGTGGATCACCGCGAGATCCGGGTGGGCGATCATGAAGTCGTCGTTGTAGCGGGCGTAGAACACCCCGTCGATGTCACTGATCGCCCGGTCCATCGGGACAACGGCCAGGTTCCCGAGCAGTGGAACAAGCGGAGTTCCCATCGCGACGCCGTTGAGGCGGGTGAACTCCGTGCCATCCGCGTCGCGCACCACGGGACGCACCAGCGCGGTGATCAAGTCCCATGCCGTAGTGCTGATCTCACCGCTGGCGGCGCCCAGCGACGCCACGTCCCGAAGGGTGCGCCACAGCGCGGCGTCCGGGCCGACCGGGAGGTTGTCGCCGTACTTCTCGAAGTCGGACTGCAGCACGTACAGCGGCCCGCCCCTCGGCCCGACCCGCTGACGGTGGGCACGGATGTAGGCGGCGAACGCCCGCATCGCTCCGACGTTCGTCAATCCCGGCAGGTACGACCAGACACCGGGCAGGCCATAGCAGCGGGCATTGTGCGACAACACCTTGAACAACGCCGAGCCGACGATGTGATCGACGAAGCCTGCCAGGTGGGCGGTGCGCCGCTTCCCGCCCGTTGCGAGGAACCAGACATCGACGGGCTGCGGCCGGTACGTGCCGTCGGCGATGCTCGCGGCGATCGCGCGCGACAACGTCTTTCGATCCGCCGCCGCATCGAAATAGGTGACCCGGTCGGCTACTTCGCCGAATCCCATCCCGCGTTCGTTGCGCTTGGTGTAGATCCGCAGAATCGTGGATTCGTACGTCGCCGGGTCGATCAGGCAGCGGTCGATGTCGATTGGGTCAAGCGCCATGGCCGGGGCCCTCCCACTGGCCCAGTCGCCACGCCCGCAGGGTGCGCAGCCACCGCTGGAATCGGGCCGGCTCCGGGTCGGGTGGGAGGACGAAGATCATCCGCACCTTGTTCTCGTGGAAGATCGGCGAGAGCCAGCGACCTGCCACCGACACCACCAGCGCGTCGTCGTCGAGGCTCCTCATGGCCGTCGGCAGGATCGCCGGCACCAGGTTCTCGTCGAGCGTCCGCATGACCCGGGCGCCGGCGCGGGTGTGCAGATCGGCGACCACCCCGTCGGGGAAGATGTCGAGGAACTGCGGCCCCAGATGGTCCGGGCTCTGCGGTGCTCTGGGTACTCCCGTGATCGGTGTGATCCACTGGGCGGTGACGATGCGGTCGAGCGCGTCGCGCCCGGTCGGCGCTGGCTCGTGCCAGAACCGGCCCCGATTGGCCGCGCCGCCGGTGACGCTCTGCACCGCGAGGTGGGGCCGGCGGTCCGGGTCGCCGGCCGACGACCGCTCGTAGAAGACCAACGATGTCGCCGAATGGAACGCGAGACATCCCCTGCCCGTCAACGTCGCTCGCATCACGTCGACCGCGGCGGCCCGCTGCCGCTGCGGGATCCACTCCGGGACGGTGATCGTGCCGGCACGCACCGGGCCCGCTTCCCCGGCGAGCGCTCGAATCCAGTCGCCGAGCGGCAACTGGGTGGCAGTGGGCGGTGTGCGGTCCTCGAGGTGCTGCACGTTGATGTGCACGATCAGCAGCACGATCATCGCCGCGGTGAGTTCGACGAGGTCCGAGGCGGGATTCGCATCGATCCACACCAGGATGAACAGCACCCCCGAGAACGCGATGGTCAGGTTGAGCGCCCGGAACCGGGCCTCAGCGAACAGCCGGATCTGGTAGGTCCCGATGAAGCTGCGCACGATGAACAGGGGGAGCAGCGCCAGCAGGAAGGTGAAGGGAATGCCGGGCAGGACGAACAGCCCCAATGCCACCGCCAGTCCCCAGAAGTACAGGGTCACGACCGGCGTGACGAGCAGCAGCCGGTGAAAGAACCACAACCGGTATTCACGCAGCGCCGGAAGGCGCCGTAGGCGAACGAAATCGAAGTAGAACACCGCCGTCGCCTCATAGGCGCCGCGCAGCAGCGGCAGCGTCAGATAGAAGAACTGGAACGCGTCGATGTCGCGCCATGCTTCGAAGCCGGCCGTCAGGTCGAACGAACGCGTGCTCGTGCCGTAGATCCCCGCGATCGCCAGGACGGCGATGGCGTCGAGTCGCAGGCCGAGTCCCGCCAGCGTGGTGGCGATACCCTGCCACATCGGGATTCTCGGTAGGCGAGCACGAAGCGAGCCGGAGGCCCGACGCCGAGGCGATACGCCATTGAGCCGGTACAGCCGCAGCGTGAAGTGGATGGTGATCCAGATCGAAAGCGCATTGGAGGCGATGATCGCGATCACCACGGCGGCGGTGGGGTAGAAGAACACCCCGGCGCCGATCACCACGATCTGTACGACGGTCGGGGCGAAGAGCGTCCACAGCGGCCGGTAGATCCGGCGGGTGGCGTACATGCCCGAATGCAAGACGCGCACCGGCATTCGCAGCGCGAGCTCGACGACGACCAGGAAGGCGTACAGCAGGCCGACCGGATCGTCGTCGGCGGGAAGCAGCCACAGTGCCACCACCGCACCGGCGACCGTCACGGCCGTCGCGGCGATCAGCGACAGCACGAGCCAGCTACCGACCTCCCGCTCAACGGCGTCCCGATCGCGGGTGAGGGACAACCCGCGGAGACGTTCGCGCATCACCTCCAACAGTCCCCACCAGGCGCCGCTGACGATCAGGCTGCCGACGCGCAGGATCATCACCGTGAACGCCGCCAGACCTCCGAGAGTGGAGAGGATGATCAGGAACTCGGCGACGTGGACGACGAACGTCGCACCGTCGACGAGCAGCGCGTAGCGCAGACGATAGGTGAAGTACGCGAACATTCGGCCGGTCAGCAGGCTGGCGTACAGCGAGACCGTGCGTTGCTCGCGGCGCCCGGTGCGGTCGAACCACCGATCGATGTCGTTCACCCGGAGTTTCTCCACCACCGCGGCACGTTCGCAACACCTTTCGTCGGCGATCGCGCAACGCCGACCCCCCGTTGTGGGAGGCTGGCGCGTGCAGTGAGCGCAGAGATGTCCTGCTCCCTCGTGTGAAAGGGTGCATCATGCGGCGAGGCGACGTAGCCGTATTGTCGATTTCCTCGGCTCTGGCCGCGGTCGTGGTCGCCGCCGTCACCTACGGCGTGACCGTTCTCGACCGAACACCGAACCCGTCGGCGATGGTCTCCGACGACGGTGCCGCGAGTTGGCTGGTGCTCACCTGGGCGCCGAGCTTCTGCACCGTCGAACCGGGGAACGCGGCGTGTGAATCCGGCGAGGCCGAGAACGCGGGCCAGACGCTGGTCCTGCACGGCCTGTGGCCGCAGCCGCCCGACCGGCAGTACTGCGGTCTGCCGAAAGACCTGCGCGACCGCGAGTCCGAGCTACCGCCCGTGGAGTTGTCCGCCGACGTCCGGGATCGGTTGCGGTCGACGACCGTCGACACCGCGGCGCTGGTGCCTCACGAGTGGTACACCCACGGCACGTGTGCAGGGGTCTCGCCGGACGACTACTTCAACGACGCAGCCGCCATGACCGAGGAGATGCGCAAGGCCCTCGACCCCGTGTTTCGCGACGCGGCGGGCGGCAGGCTGACGCTGGCAGCCGTCCGTGAGCGCGTCGACGCGGCGTTCGGTGCCGGCGCGGGGGAGCGGGTCGGGCTCGGATGTCGCACGGGTGCCGGCACGGGAGCCGTCGTCGTCGACGTGCGGCTGTCGTTGCCGCCGGTGGTGGCCCTGCGCGACGCTGGCGGCGCCGTCTCGTTGGCCGATGCGCTGCACGAGGGTCCCCCGATGATCGCGCAGTGCCGGCACGGCAGTCTGCCGTGAGGGCACCGCGCCGCGTCACACGAACCCCTCCTCGGTCACCACCACACCGTCGGCGGTGATCCGATGGGCCTGACCGGACCCACCGACGACCCGGCACCAGCTCTGGACGTCCAGCCCGCCATCGCGCAGGACGATGTGGAACCCGCCGTACATCTCCGGGACCGGGAACCACAGCTTCCGACCCGGCACCTCGTGCAGGATGCCCGCCGACGGGTAGCGCAGCAGCTCGTGCGGGTCGCGCCCGTCGAACATCTTCCCGCGGATCCGGCTGTCGATCAGCTCGGCCAGATTCCGGTCGATCGCCCGAATGACCCTCGGCGGCAACGACACCGGAGGCGCCAGTAGCCGAGCGACACCCGTACCGCCGCCATGCCGTTCCACTAGCACGTCATACGGCGTTCGCCCCCGCGCGTCCGTGATCGATCGCAGCGCCCCACGCTCCAGCAGTTCCGCCACGACGTTCGCGGACGCGCCGTGCCACGCCGCCTGGTGCAGCACCGTGAACCACGCCTTGCCGCCCGGCCGCCACCAGTTGATGTCCGCCGACCGGCTTGGATCGTCGAGCAGCGCGAACACCGCCGGCCAGTCACCGGCCTTAGCGGCGTCGGCGAGCTGGTGCCCGGCCGTCACCACCGGATCCGACACCATCGTCGGATCGATCACCCCGGTCCACGCGAACGTCCCCTCTGCGGTGCGCGCCGGATGGAGGCGCGGCGGGTGCAGACGGTGAAGAGCCTTGCGGAACGCGCCGTTCGGATGCGCGGACGGCAACACCCGCGTGACGTCCGCAAGCGCCTCGTCGATATCCACACCTTTCAGTCGCGCACCGTACAGCGCACCGATCGTCGGCGTACGGCTGTGGGCGCCGACGCAGTGCACCAGCACGGTGTGCCCCTCGCCGCGCAACCGCTCGACCGCCCGCACCGCGTCCAGCAGCACGAAGTCAAGGTGCGGGTTTTCGTCGTGTGCCACCCGGTCGATCAATCGCACCTCCACGTGCGGCATCCCCTCCGGCACATCGCCATCGGCCACCCGGCACAGCGACACCACCGCCTCGACGTCGGCCGGCAGCCGGCGCAGCACGCCGATTCCGCCCAGCACCACCTGCGCGTCGTACGGGTGGCGCGCCACGGTGTCGACCGGCGAACCCGGGTAGGCGAAGTCGAAGGGATCCGGTTCACCCTTGCGGTGGATCGCCGACGCCAGGTCGATCAGCCCGCGCGCGGTCATCCCCGGCCACCCGTGCAGCAGCGCCCGCCACTGCACCGGCACCGCCGACGCCCCGTACGCCGCGCCGAGCAGCCCGCCGGCGATCGCCGCGACGGTGTCGGTGTCGTTGCCCGCCCGCACCGCCGCCTCCAGCGCCCGCCGCAGATGGTCCGCGCGGAACACCCCGCGGACCGGATCGTCAACGGGCACCGGCGTGGCGGCGATCGCCGACCACGCGGCCTGCAGCGCGGCCACCACCCAGCCGTTGTTCGCGAACGACGACGGACGACCCGACTCGGCCGCGTCCAGCCGTTCCGACCACAACTTGCGGCGACTCCAGTCGATGTGGCGCAACCCGATTCGTACATCGAGCTCAGAAGCCAGCACCGCGTGGCGGATTGCGCTGCACCACAGCACGCAGGCGTCGCCGGCATCGGGATCGTGGTGGGTCAGCTCGCTCACCGCGCGGGCGGCGTCGACCATGCCGTCCTCGTCGTCAAGGTAGGCGAGCGCCACCGGTGCGGTGCGCATCAGCGAGCCGTTCCCGGCCGTGCGCCCGGTGCGCTCATGCAGCCGGGCCGACTCCGCGCGGGCGCGCGTCGCCGAAATCCCACCCGCGCGGGCGGCGGCGGTGAGCACCGATCGGGTCTGGATTCCGACGTCCTTGGCGCGCAGCGACCACTCGTGCCAACGCGCGACGATCGCGTCCTGGGCGGCCGAGTCGCGCAGGTCGGCGCCGGTCGCGGCGACCTCGGCGATCGCGACCGCCATGGCCGTGTCGTCGGTCCATTCGCCGGGCTCCCACACGCCCCCGCCGACCATCTCCACCGGCAGCTCCGGACCGCGAGCCGGGCCGAACTCATACGGCGCGCCGAGTGCGTCGCCGGCCGCCGTCGCCAGCAGCACGCCTTCGATGCGGTCATTCATCGATGTCATGACATCCCCCTCCGAGCATTTAGCGCGTTTCTGCGCTAATCGAGTATCACTGTACGCTGAGGCACCGACATGAGTCACGAATCGTTCCGGGACGGCAGCGGGCGGACGCTCGCCGACTACCCGCGCCCGTCGGTCGCGGTGGACACCGCGGTGCTGACGTTGGACGCCGACCTCGGGCTGATGGTGCTGCAGGTGCGCCGCAACGAGGGGCCGGGGTGGGCGCTGCCCGGCACGTTCCTGCACGAGGGGGAGCGGCTGGCCGACGCGGTCGACCGATCGCTGCGGGTAAAGGCGAACGTGCGGGGGCTGCGGCCGCGCCAGCTGCAGGTGTTCGACGACCCGGCGCGCGACGACCGTGGGTGGGTGCTGTCGGTCGCGCACGTGCAGGTGGTCCAGAGCGAGCAGCTGGCGTCGCGGTTCGCCGAGACGACGCGGCTGATGCCGGTCGGGCGGCCGGGGCGGCTGCCCTACGACCACGCCGACATCATCGTGCGCGCCGTCGAGCACCTGCGCGCCCGCTACGCCGACGCACCCGATCCGGACCGCCTGCTCGGCGAGGAGTTCACGCTGCGCGAGCTGAGGAGGGCGCACGAGGCGGTGGCCGGCGAGGCGCCGCAGCGCGACACCTTCCGCCGCGCGATGGGGCCGAAGCTCGTCCCGACCGGTGTCACGACGAGCGGCGGCCGGGGCCGTCCCGCCGAGTTGTTCCGACGCGCGGACTGAAATCAGCGTGACGCTTGGTGGCGCGACGCCTGGGCCTGCGCCTCGTCGCGCCAGCCGTCGGCGCGCATGCTGACGCCGGGCCGGTCGATCCACGCGCAGCGCAGGCATGCGGCATGGGCCACCCACTGCACCGCGTCGAGGACGACGCCGGGATGCTGCTCGGGCCAGTGCGCCGGGTCGGGTCCGTAGTACGACTCGTAGAGCTCGCGGAGTGCTTCACGCTGATCCCACAGTCGGCGGACGACGTTGACGCCGGTGGTCATGCGCTTCCAGTACACCCACGACGTGACGCGGCGGGGCGGGAAGAACGCTGCGTAGTAGGGCCCCCACGAGTCGGCGTAGCCGGCGCCCGGTTGCCAGCTGTCCCGGAGGTGAGTTGAAGGGGTGTTCGGGTCGATCGGTCCTGCGTCGGTCATCGGTCTGACGTCTTCCGTCGGCCTCCGCCGTGGAGGCGCTCTTGCCGCACCGGTCGGTGTCGGCCGCTTCGTCATCCGAGCCACCCACGAGCGTGGGGTTGGCGCACCGCCGAGTCGGAGCTTGGCGACGGTGTCTCGTGAAGCGGTTCCAGCCTATCCGCGACGCCCGACAGGTACGCCCGGGCGCGAACCGGCCCGGCGTCACGGCGAACGCGGATACCGTGGACCGGTGACGACCGGGCACCTGTTCGTTGCGCAGGGCGACCTCACGAGGCTGGCCTGCGACAGCATCCTGATCCCGTGCGATTCCGAAGGTAACGTGAATGCGGTCTGGCGGCCGCTGCTGCCGCCGAGCCTCCGGCCGTCGCGGCGCAATCCAGGATGGCTGGTGCTCGACAGCGACCTCGACGACGCGGGCATGGCCAAGCTTCCCGCGGCCGACGGTCGAGCGGTATTCGCTTTCGCCACAGTCGATGTGGACCGCGACGCCACACCGGAGCAGGTTGCCCAGCGGACGTGGGCGGCAGTGGGTCGCGCCGCCACGCGGGTCGAAGCGCATGGCAGGCGGGTCAGGCCGTTGGTGGGGTTGCCCTTGCCCGGCACCGGCCACGGCGGCCTGAGTTCGCATCGCGGGAAGGTCATCGGCGCCCTCCTGGAGCGCTTCCGCAGTTCGCCGGTGAGCGCGGACGTCGCCCTGGTGCTGTCCGACCGGCGCGACTTCGCGGCCGTCCAGGAGCGCCGGAACGACGACGACTGGAGTGACCTGACGGAGGACCTCCGCGGGCACGCCGATCGCCTCGGCGGCTTGGCGGCGCGGCAGGAGCTCGCGCTGTTCATCGGCGCCGGGGTGTCCGTCCCCGTGGGCCTGCCGGACTGGTGGCGCCTCCTCAATGCACTGGCTGAAGAGGCCGGGTTGGAAATTCCGGCCGATGAGAAGGATCAGTACCGGGCGGCGAAGCCGATCGTGGACAAGCTGGGCGCGCGATATCACGAGGCCGTTCGGCGGCAACTGGATACGGACAAGCACGCGGCCGGTCACGCGCTGCTCGCCAACCTGGGTGTCCGCCGGATGGTGACCACGAACTTCGACTGCTGCATGGAGAACGCTCTGGCTCGACCCGTCGGCGAGTTCCGCGTGCTCACTCGCCGGCTGGCGATCGGCGGGGCACCGTGGCTGTTGAAGATCAACGGCGACATTCAGCAACCCGATTCGATCGTGCTGACGAGAGACCAGCTGGGCAAGGATCCGGAAGAGCGGCGCGCCCTGGAGGGTGTCGTGCAGAGTCTGCTGTTGACCAATCACCTGTTGTTCGTCGGCTTCAGCCTCACCGACGACAATTTCCTCGCCCTCGCCAAAGCGGTCTCGAAGGTGCGTCAGCGAGCTCAGGACGAGGCGCCGTCGCTCCCGGGCACAGCCCTGGCTCTCACGGCAGACGGGCTGGAACGGGCAGGCTACAAAGAGCTTCACATGGTGGCGATGAACAAGACGTCACGCGAGGACGGCGCTCGGACGTTGGAAATCTTCCTCGACCGCCTGGTGTGGGCGGCTGCGACTCGAAGTGACCGGGCCAGTGAGTATCTGCTCGACGACCGCTACGCCAGCGGCCTCTCCGATCCCGACTCGAGATTGCGAGACCTGCTCATCGGGCTGGTCAAGAACGCTGGGCCGGAAGTGAGGTCGAGCAGCGGGTGGCAGCAGGTGGCCGACTGCCTGCGTGCGTTGGGAGCCGACGACGAGTTGCTCGGTTAGCGGCGCTCAAACGGGCGCAAGCCGCGCCTGTCGCGAGTGGACTCGGTGGGCGATGGAGCCGAAACTCGTCCCGACGCACCTCGCGAGTGAGCGCTCATGGCTGCGGCGAGTCGCCGATCACGACCATGGCTGCTCTTTCGCGCGCAGCCCTCACCGCCCCGCCAGCCACGCGAAGAACTCCTCCGCGCAGAACACCGGCTTCCCGTACTCCAAAGCCTTGCGCGCCTTGCCCGACTGCGTGCCCACCTCCGCGGTCACCAGCACATCGCAGCGCGTCTTCGACACCGTCTTGACCGGCGTCAGCCCCGCTGCAGCGGCCAGCCGCTCCATCTCCGGCCGCTCCACGATCCGGCCCGAGCTGTCCTGCGCCGTGCCGGTAAAGCAGATCCGCATCCCCGGCGTCAGCGTCGCCGCGATGTCCTCCTCGCCGGAGCACAGCCCCGCCGTGTCTATCGGAACCCCCAGCAGCCGCGACGCCTCCTCCAACCGCGCCGCCACCTCCTTCGGCAGCTGCACTCGCGCCGCCGCGGCCTGCAGCTGATCCGCCACCGACTGCCGCACAGACGCATCCGCGTCCAAGTCCAATGCCACCGACGCCCCCAACAGCACCGCGCCCACGTCACGGCTGATCCGCAGCAGCGCCGACAAGCCCGGCAGGTGGTCGGCCACCGGCGTCGGCTCGTCGGGATCGCGACTCACCAACAATCCGAAAGTCTCAACGGAATCCGGCTCCTCGAACGGCGACGACCCGTCCTCGGCAGGCAGGCCGGACAACGCCGACAACGCCGACCGCGCCCGCTCCAACGCGGTACGCCCCGACACCCGCGCCCGGCGCAGCTCCACACCCAGCGGCATCGCCGTCACGAAACCCAGGCGCTTCAACTCGAAGTCGATCAGCCCCAGCTGCTCGTCGACGTCGCGACCGACCGGAATGCAGCCGGCCAGCATCGGCGCGATCACCGCCCACGCCTCGCGCAGCGTCGGCGCCAGCAGCACATCGGACACCGTGATGCCGAACGCCGTTCGGGCGTCCGCGAGGTCGCGCTGCGGGTTGATCAGCGTCGACACCGCGGTGCCGTCGTCGAACGCCACCGCCAGCTCGACCGGCCGCGGCCGCGACATCCGCCCCTCGTCGCCGACCGCCAACATGCCGATCGCGCAGTACCGCCGCGCGCCGGAACCCCCGGCAGACACCCGCAGGAACCGGGCGATGCGCCGGTCCGTCTTCAGATCCTTCGGCAGCACAGGGCGTTTCAGCACCAACCCGGCCAGCGACGTGCAGCGGCTTAGCGCGACGTAGAGCTGACCGGTGGAGAACATGCCGCCGGTGAGGTCGACGATCACCCGGTCCAGCGTCTGGCCCTGGCTCTTGTGGATCGTGATCGCCCACGCCAGCTTGAACGGCAACTGGGTGTAGGAGCCGATGACCTCGCGGCTCAGCGACGAACCGGACACCACCGGCCGCGTCGCGTCCCACGTGAACGGGGCAACCTCGGCGACCGAGCCGTCGGGGAACTCCACCTCCACCACCGCGCCGTAGCGGTCGTACCCGACGCCGACCACGCGGCCGATGCTGCCGTTGACCCAGCGGTCGCCCTGGTCGTTGTTGAGCATCATCACCTGCGCGCCGACCTTGAACCGCAGCGTCTCCTCGACGGGCGGCTCGAACAGCGACAGGTCCCCGGACGCGCGGGCCTCATGCACCATCTCGTCGCCGGGTAGCCGTTCGAGGTGCTGGCGGTTGCGGGCGGTGACCAGCCGATTAGTCGGCGCCAGCGTCAGCCAGAACTCGTCGTCGGGCGGGACGAACTCGGCGTCGGCGCGGGCATTGAGCTGCTGCTGCGCATGGCCGAGCAGCACACCTTCGCGAATCTCGTTCAGAATCGCGGTCATCCGGTCGTCGCCGAGCTGCCGGAACACCGTCGTCAGTGAGACGGTCGGGAAGTCCTCGCGCCGGAACGACCGGGCGGAGAAGAAGTACGGCGTCTCATACGCAGACGTGAAAAAGCCGGCCTCATGTTCGCTGACCACCGGCGGCAGCTGGTACAGGTCACCGACCAGGACGATCTGCACCCCGCCGAACGGTGCGTCGGGCACGGGGCCGAACCGCTCGAGCGCGGCGGCCACCATATCGAAGACGTCCGCGCGCACCATCGAGGTCTCGTCGATGATCAGCGTCTGCAGCGACGCCAGCGTCTTGGTGAACCGTCCCGGCCGATACGCGCCGTTGCGGATGTCGTCGAGCGTCGTCGTGGTGCGGAACCCGAACAGTCGGTGGATGGTGTAGCCGTCGACGTTGAGCGCGGCGATGCCGGTCGGCGCGACCACCACGACGTTGCGGTCGGTGGCGGCCATGAACCGCCGGATCAGCGTGGACTTGCCGGTGCCTGCCTTACCGGTCAGGAACAGGTGGCGGCCACCGGCCAGGAGGTCCAGCGCGTGGCGGAACTCGTCGGTGAGGACGATGCCGGCCATTGCCGCACTGTAGCGCGGCGCCGGCTCGACACGGCCAGACCGGCGGCACACTCCCGCCGGCCCGAGGTCCCGGCTCACCGCGATCCGGCGGTGAATACTTGGTCGGTGACGCGCGAACCGCCCCGCAACTGGATTCGTGACAACGGCCTGCTGCTTGCCTGCCTCGGCCTGTTCGCGGTGTTCTTCGCCGGCATGATCGTGTCGGGTGCGGCCACCTACAACCAGGAACAGCACGACCACGGGTCACGCGACACCATCTCGGTCGTCGCGTACGTCACGACCGGCCATTTCCTCGAGGCGACGTTCGAGAACTGGGAGTCGGAGTTCCTGCAGATGGGGATGTACGTCGTGTTGACGGCGTTCCTCTACCAGCGGGGCTCGGCCGAGTCCAAGCCGACGGGCAAGCCGGCGCCGCAGGACGCGAATCCGCTCGATGCGCACGTCACCGCGACGACGCCGTGGCCCGTCCGCCGGGGCGGATGGATACTCAAGGTGTACGAGAACTCCTTGGCCATCGCGTTTTTCGCGTTGTTCTTCGCATCCTGGGCGCTGCACGCCATCGGCGGTGTCGCGGCGTACAACGAGGAGGGGGCGCAGCACGGCCAGGCGCCGATCTCGCTGTGGCGGTACCTCACCACCTCGCAGTTCTGGTTCGAGTCGATGCAGAACTGGCAGAGCGAGTTCATCGCGGTGGCGGCGATCGTCGGCCTGTCGATCTTCCTGCGCCAGCGCAGCTCGGCGGAGTCCAAGCCGGTCGCCGATCCGCACCGCGAGACCAGCGCGTGACACTTCAGCGTGCCGATGTGCATGAGCCACGCCAGCAAACCCAGCAGCCACCCGAACCTGCGCGGCTCATCGATCTGGCAAGTTAATCGGACGATGGCGTGTGCCGGATCGGTTGGCATTGTGTGCCAAAGAGATCGCGACGACCTTGTCTCCTCGATACGTGTGCTTACTCACGCGCCGAACCTAGCGTGATGTGTCTCACATCCTCGTCCACTGACATAGCCCCCGAGTCGAGGGACAAGAAAGGTTCCGATGCTCACGCCCGCAAAGAAGGCCACGCTCGGCAGTTTCGTCGGCACGACCATCGAATGGTACGACTTCTTCATCTACGGCACGGCCAGCGCACTGGTCTTCCGCCACGTCTTCTTCCCCGCCCAGGACCCGCTGGTCGGCACCCTGCTCTCATTCGCGACGTTCGGTGTCGCGTTCCTCGCCCGGCCGCTCGGCGGGCTGATCGTCGGCCACTTCGGGGACAAAGTCGGCCGCCGGCCCATGCTCGTCATGACGCTCGTCGTCATGGGCTGCGCCACCGGCGCGATCGGCCTCCTGCCGACCTATGACTCGATCGGCGTCGCGGCGCCACTGATCCTCGTGGCGCTCCGCTTCATCCAGGGACTCTCGGTGGGCGGCGAATACGGCGGCGCCGTCCTCATGACCGTCGAGCATGCGCCCAAACACCGGCGCGGCCTGTACGGCAGCTGGGTGCAGGCGGGCTCGCCGGCCGGACAGATCATCGCCAACGGCGTCTTCTTGATCACCACAGCCGTGATGTCGCAGGAGGCCCTCCTCGCATGGGGCTGGCGCATCCCGTTCCTGGGCAGCTTCCTGCTCGTGGTCGTCGGACTCATCATCCGCCTGAAGGTCGAGGAGAGCCCGGAGTTCAAGAAGATCGAGCGGGGAAACAAGAAGGAGACCAGTCCGCTGGTCAGCGTGCTCCGCAAGTACCGCAAGCAGGTGATCCTGATGGCCGGTGCGTACCTCGTCCACGGCGTGGTCATCTACGGCGCCGCGGTGTACAGCCTCAGCTACGGCACCAACACCCTCGACTTCAGCTACAGCCAGATGCTGCTCCTGATCCTGCTCTGCCAGATCGCCGTGCTGATCATGATCCCGACCTTCGCCCACATCGGGGACAAGGTGGGCATCAAGAAGGTGTTCCTGATCGGCAACGTCGGCATGGGCCTCATGGGCATCCCCTGGGTCATGCTGCTCGACACCGGCAGCTTCGGCCTCGCCCTGCTGGGCTACCTGCTGATCTTCATCCCGTACGCGGCGACCTACGGAACCATGGCGGCCTTCTTCGCCAGCATCTACGACACCCGGGTCGGATACTCCGGTATCTCGATGGGCTACCAGCTCGGCTCCATCTTCGGCAGCGGCCTGACCCCGCTGGCGGCGGCCGCGCTCATCGCGTCGACCGGGACCGTGGTGACGTTCGGTGTCTACATCGGCGTGGCGGCAGTGCTGTCGGTCGCGGCCACCATCTTCCTGACCGCGCACCAGGGTGAGGAGCCTGACACGGTCAAGGCGCCGACCGACGCCGAGGTACCCGTGCCGGTGGCGCAGACGGCGGTGAACCCCAGGACCTGACAGGGCGGGCGCCTCAGCCGCCGGACTGGTCGATCCAGTCCGGCGGCTGACGCGTTTCCAGACCCTGCGCGACAACGGGATTGCTCACTGACACTGCTCAACACGCCGCAGAACTGACTACTGGACCGCCCGGCAGGGTCGCGGGAACCATGGGGGTACCCGACGAAAGGATGACGATGGCTGACGCCTCCGCGACCACTGTTGACCGACACACCAGAACAGTGCAGCGACTCAACGACATCGGGCTGGCGCTGCCGGCGCTCGCGGCGCCGGTCGCCAGCTATGTCCCGGCGGTGCGCACGGCGAACCTCATCTACACCTCGGGTCAGCTTCCGCTCGTGTCGGGGACGTTGGCCCATCGGGGCAAGGTGGGCGCGGACGTGTCCCCGGAGGACGCGGTCGACGCCGCGCGTATCTGTACGTTGAACGCGCTGGCCGCGCTCGCCGCCCTGACCGATCTCGACTCCATCGTCCGCGTGGTGAAGGTCGTCGGATTCGTCGCCTCGGCACCGGGTTTCACCGGACAGCCGGCGGTGATCAACGGGGCCAGCGACCTGCTGGTGTCGGTGTTCGGTGACGCGGGGCAGCACGCGCGCTCAGCAGTGGGCGTCGCGGAACTGCCGCTGAACGCCCCCGTCGAGGTGGAGCTGATCGTCGAAGTAGCGTGACGACATGGAAAGCGCCCCGTGTCGGAACGACACGGGGCGCAGTCCGGCGAGGGTCAGGATGACCCGCGCTTCAGGCAGTGGCCGCCTCGGGCATCGCACGGGCATGCAGATGCGTCACCTGGATCCCGGCGTGGGTCTTGTTGCGGATGTTGATGCCGATCAGCACGGGCGTGAGGCCTTCCAGCAGGCGGCTCATCTCCAAGGGGCCGGCATCGACGACCCGGAGCCCCTCGATACCGTCCAGAGCCTCGGTGACAACGGTTTTCGCGGCCCGATCGCCGCAGATCAGCGTGTCCTGATCGAGCGGGCGGCCCGTATCCCGCAGCACCGCAGCGCTGATGGTGTGCAGTCCGGCGGCCAGCGCGACATGATCGGGGATGGCCGCGCGTGCCTGCTGGGCCGCCGACCCGTGCCACGGCTCGACCAGGTGGGTGGGTCGACCGCCCACCGCGGTGGCGAGCGGAACGGTGGTGTCCAGCAGCACCTGACCGGGCCGCCAGCGGTCCGCCACGCTGCGCAGCACGGGCACGTGGCTGACAAACGGCACGGCGGCGATCACCAGGCGGTCCGCCGCGGTGACGGCGTCCTCGTTCAGACCGCCGATGATCGAGCCGTTGCCGACGAGTTCGCAGGCGTTCGCGGCCGCCCGCCGCGCGCGCTCGGCGTCACGCGAACCGATGCACACGGTGTAGCCGGCGCCGCCCAACCGCAGCGCGAGCCCGAAGCCCAGGTGGCCGGTGCCGCCCAGGATGGAAACCGTCTCGCGCACAGCGCTGTCGATTGCTACGGGGGATGTCAAGCTGTGCGTCACGGCGCGCTCCTCATGCGAATCAGCCCTTACTGATTAAGTGGCCGGGTACAGCCACCGTAGGGTCCACCGACCGCACAAACCCATGGCGAACTCTGCCAAGTATCGCCCCGATTGTTGGCAATAAGCGCTAGGATGGGGAGGTCATGGAAACTCCGAATGCGGTGACGCCGAACGCGAGTGAGGTCCTGACCCTCGGCGAGCTGCTCAACGACGAGGTGCTGGCCGGCGCCGAGCTGGTGGCGGGCGGATCGGGCCTGGACCGGGCGATCAGCGCGGTGAACGTGATGACCGTGCCCGACATCGGCCGATGGGTCCGCAAGGACGAATTCCTCTTGGCCACCGGCTATCCGCTGCCCCGCGACGGTGGGGACCAGGGAAAGCTGCTGGTTGATCTGCACCGCCTCGGAGTCGCGGGGTTCGGCGTCAAACTCGACCGCTACATGCCCGAGCTCAGTCAGGGGATGATCGACGCGGCCGATCAGATCGGGCTCCCGCTGGTCGTGATCCCCGAGTCCATCCGCTTCGATGACATTCTCACCCGGGCGTTCGGCATCATCGTCAACCGCCAGGCCTCGGCGTTGGCGAAAGCCCAAGAGCTGCATCACACTTTCCTGGCCATCACGCTGTCCGGAGGTGGTCTCCTCGAACTCGCCAGCAGCCTGTCCAGCTTCCTCGGCGACGCCTGTGTCGCGATCACCGACCGCCACGGCGCCGTGCTGGCGCACGCCGGTGACCAGACCCTGCTGGCCGGTGTGGAGCTGCTGGAAGCGCAGTCCGCGGACGTGCTGCGGCTGGGGCCGACCGGCTCGCACACCCACGAGGGCACCGGCAGGCGCTGGGCCTCGCGTGAGATCCGCGCCGGCCGTCTGCATCACGGCTTCGTCGTGGCCGTCGAAGCCGATCGGCCGTTCGGCGAGTTCAGCATGGTCGCGGTCGGTCAGGCCGCCATCGTCGCGGCGCTGGAGGTGACCCGTGACCTCGCGGTGCAGGCGGTGGAGCGGCGCTTCTCCTCCAACGCCCTGTTCGAGTTGATCTCCGGCACCGACACCCAGCCGGATGACTACGCGTCACTGGGATCGGGCTTCGGGTGGAATCTGGAGCGCGACATCGTCGTGCTGGTGGGGCGGCGCGAGGGCGCCACCGATGACGCCCAGCCGACCAAACGACGGTCCCGGCTGGCCGACGACCGCGCCATCGAGTTCTGGGCCTCGGCGGTCCGCAGCAGAGACCGCATGGCCGCGGCGGCCGGCCTGGGCTCCGAACTGGTCGCCGTCATCGGCGCCGGTCAGGACACGCTCGCCGTGGCGCGCGCCGTGCAGGACGAGGTCGCGCGGTTCACGCACAGCCAGTACGCCATCGGGATCAGCCGACCGTATCCGGGACCGGCCGGCGTCTCGACCGCCTACCAGGAGGCGCGTACCGCGCTGCGGCTGGGACCTCGCGTGTCGGGGACCGGTGCGGTCACCGCGTACGGCGAGCTCGGTCTGTTCCGGCTGCTCGCCCAGGTCGGTGACGACGAACTGCTGACCTTCGCCGAAGAGACGCTCGGACCCGTGCTGAGCATGAGCGAGCCGGAGCGGTCGGAGATGTTCCAGACTCTGGAGACGTTGATCCAGCACAACATGAACATGGCCGAGGCGGCGCGCAACCTGCACTTCCACTACAACACCCTGCGCTACCGGCTGGCCAAGCTCGAACGGCTCCTCGGCCCGTTCAGCACCAGCACCCCGCTGGCGATCCAGATCGGAATCGCGTTGCAGATCACCGAGATGCAGCGGATCCTCACCCAGCGCCCCCGATAAGCCCCTCAGCTGATCAGCATCAGCAGATCGCCGCCCTCCACGTGGGAGACACCGGGAACCGCGATCCGTTCGACCGTGCCGGCGTGGGGCGCGGTGATGGCGGCTTCCATCTTCATGGCTTCGATGGTGGCGACCGTCTGGCCGGCGCGCACCTCGGCGCCCACCGCCACCCCGACGGTGACGACACCGGCGTACGGCGCGGCGATGTGGTCGGGGTTGGTGCGGTCGGCCTTCTCCAAGGGGGGGGCGACGCTGTCGATGCTGCGGTCGCGCACCAGGACCGGGCGCAGCTGGCCGTTGAGGATGCACAGCACCGTGCGCATCCCGTGTTCGTCGGGATCGGAGATCGCCTCGAGCCCGATCAGCAACTGCACGCCGCGTTCGAGTTCGACCCGGTGTTCCTCACCGTGCCGCAGACCGTAGAAGAACTGGTTGGCGCTCAGCCCCGAGGTGTCACCGAACTCCTCGCGGTGCGCCGCGAATTCCGCTGCCGGACCCGGGAACAGGAGCCGGTTGAGGGTGTCGCGCCGGGCCTGCCCCGGGTGCCGCAGCGCCTCATCGTCTTCGGGTGCCAGCGGCTCCTCGGCCCGGGCGGCTCCCCGCCCGGCGAGCGCCTTGGTGCGCAGCGGTTCGGGCCAACCGCCGGGCGGGTCACCGAGCTCGCCGCGCAGGAAACCGATGACACTGTCGGGGATGTCGTGCCGCGCCGGATCGGCGGCGAAATCGTCCGCCGACACCCCGGCGCCGACCAGTGCCAGGGCCAGATCTCCCACCACCTTGCTCGACGGGGTGACCTTCACCAGTCTGCCGAGGATGCGATCGGCGGCGGCGTAGGTGGATTCGATCTGTTCGAACCTGTCGCCCAGACCCAGGGCGGCGGCCTGCTGTCGCAGGTTCGACAGCTGGCCGCCGGGAATCTCGTGGGTGTACACCCGTCCCGTCGGAGCGGGCAGCCCGGACTCGAACGGTGCGTAGCTCTTTCGCAGCGCTTCCCAGTACGGTTCCAGCTCGCACACCGCCTCCAGGCTGAGTCCCGTGTCGAACGGCGTATGGGCCGTCGCGGCCACGATCGAGGACAACGCAGGTTGGCTGGTGGTACCGGCCAGCGGCGCGGCGGCGCCGTCCACCGCGTTCGCCCCGGCCTGCCATGCCGCCAGGTAGGTCGCCAGCTGTCCACCGGGGGTGTCGTGGGTGTGGATGTGCAGGGGCAGGTCGAACCGCGACCGCAGGGCGGTCACCAGGGTGGCGGCAGCCGGCGGCCGCAGTAGGCCGGCCATGTCCTTGATGGCGAGCACGTGGGCGCCCGCGTCGACGATCTGCTCGGCCAGCTTGAGGTAGTAGTCGAGGGTGTAGAGGTTCTCGTCGGGATCGGAGAGATCACCGGTGTAGGACATGGCGACCTCGGCGACCGCGGTACCCGTGTCCAGCACCGCGTCGATCGCCGGGCGCATGTTCTCGACGTTGTTCAGCGCATCGAAGATCCGGAAGATGTCGATGCCCGTCGCGGCGGCCTCGGCCACGAACGCCTGGGCCACGCGCGGCGGGAAGGACGTGTAGCCGACGGTGTTGCGGCCACGCAGCAGCATCTGCAGGCAGATGTTCGGCATCGCCTCCCGCAACGCGGCGAGACGCTCCCACGGATCTTCTTTGAGGAACCGCAGCGCGACGTCGTAGGTGGCGCCGCCCCAGCACTCCACCGACAGCAGCTGCGGCGTCAGTCGCGCCACATGCGGGGCGACCGCCAACAGGCCCGACGTGCGCACCCGGGTGGCCAGCAGCGACTGGTGCGCGTCTCGGAACGTCGTGTCGGTCACCGCGAGCGACGGCGATTCCCGCAGCCATCGCGCGAAGCCGGCGGGGCCCAGGTCGGTCAGGCGTTGCTTGCTTCCCGCAGGCGGCGGCGCGTCGAGGTCGATCGGGGGCAGTTTGTCGTGCGGGTACACCGTTGTGGGGCGCGGGCCGTGGGGCTGGTTGACCGTCACATCGGCGAGGTAGTTCAGGATCCGGGTGCCCCGGTCGGCATGGGTGCGCGCGGTGAGCAGTTCCGGCCGCTCGTCGATGAACGAGGTGGTGACACGTCCGGCGGCGAAGTCGGCGTCGTCGAGGACGGCCTGCAGGAACGGGATGTTCGTCGACACACCGCGGATCCGGAATTCGGCCAGCGCGCGCCGGGATCGGGACAGCGCGGCAGCGAAATCGCCGCCGCGGCACGTCAATTTGACCAGCATCGAATCGAAGTGCCCGGCGATCTCCGCACCGATGTGGGTGCCGCCGTCCAGGCGGATGCCCGCCCCTCCCGGCGACCGGTACCCGGTGATCCGGCCGGTGTCGGGCTGGAACCCGTCGGCGGGGTTCTCGGTGGTGATACGGCACTGCACGGCGGCGCCGCGGATCGTCAGCGTGTCCTGGTGCAGGCCGATGTCGGGCAGGGTCTGCCCGGATGCGAGACGGAGTTGTGCTGCGACCAGGTCGACGTCGGTGATCTCCTCGGTCACCGTGTGTTCGACCTGGATCCGCGGATTGCACTCGATGAAGACGTACTCGCCGGACCCGTCGAGGAGGAACTCCACGGTGCCCGCGCCGGTGTACCCGATGTGACGCGCGAAAGCGACCGCATCCGAACAGATCCGCTGCCGGAGGTCGTCGTCGAGGTTCGGCGCCGGCGCCATCTCGATGACCTTCTGGTGGCGGCGCTGCACGCTGCAGTCCCGTTCGAACAGGTGCACCACGTCGCCGTGGGAATCGGCGAGGATCTGCACTTCGATGTGGCGGGGGTGGACCACCGCCTCTTCCAGGTAGACGCGGGGATCACCGAAGGCGGAGTCCGCTTCACGCGAGGCCGTTTCGACCGCCTCACGCAGCCCGGTGAGGTCGGCGACCCGCCGCATACCCCGGCCGCCACCGCCGGAGACCGCTTTGACGAACAGGGGGAGTCGCATGGTTTCGCCGGCGGCGACCACCTCGTCGGCCGACGCCGACGGCGCCGACGACGCCAGCACGGGTAACCCCGCCTCGCGGGCGGCGGCGATCGCCCGCGCCTTGTTCCCGGTCAGGTCGAGCACCGAGGGGCTCGGCCCGATGAACGTGATCCCCGCCCCCGCACACGCCGACGCCAATCGCGAACTCTCCGAGAGAAATCCGTACCCCGGATACACCGCGTCGGCGCCGGCGTCGCGGGCCACGCGGATGATCTCGTCCACGGACAGATATGCCCGGACCGGATGGCCGATCTCACCGATCTGATAAGACTCGTCGGCCTTGAGCCGGTGCAGCGAATTGCGGTCCTCGAACGCGTACACCGCGACCGTGTCGATCCCCAGCTCGAACGCGGCGCGAAACGCCCGGATCGCGATTTCGCCGCGGTTGGCGACCAACAGTTTCGACAGCATTCGTGCCTCTCCGATCACTCTTGGCGGCGTCTACCGCAGCGCAGCCGACGTCTGGGCGGCCGATTCGTGGATCGGTCCCGTGATGTCCTTCAGATGGCGGCCGCTGCCGCCCCACCGCCTGGCGATGATCTCGGCGACGATGGACACCGCGGTCTCCTCGGGAGTGCGGGCGCCGAGATCCAGCCCGATGGGGCTGTGCAACCGGTCGAGCTCGTCGTCGGTGAGGCCCTCGTCGCGCAGCCGCTCCAGGCGCTGATGATGCGTCCGCCGCGATCCCATGGCGCCGACGTAGGCGATGTCGGGGATCCGCAACGCCAGCTGCAGCAGCGGCACGTCGAACTTGGGGTCGTGGGTCAGCACGGTCACCACCGTGCGGGCGTCGATCCTGCCGGCCTGGTTCTGGTCGCGCAGGTAGCGGTGCGGCCAGTCGACCACCACCTCGTCGGCGTCCGGGAATCGCGCCCGGGTGGCGAACACCGGTCGCGCATCGCACACGGTCACGTGGTAACCGAGGAACGCACCGGCCCGCGCGACCGCGGCGGCGAAGTCGATGGCGCCGAACACCAGCAGGCGCGGCTTGGGCGCGAATGCCGACACGAACACCCGCATGCCCTCACCGCGCCGCTGGCCGTCGACGCCGTAGGTCAACGTCGCGCTGGTGCCCGCGACCAGCAGGCCGAGGGCGTCGGCGCCGACCGCGTCGTCGGCGCGCGCGGAGCCGAGAGTACCCGTCACAACGGGAGATTCATCCCCATCGGGACGAACAAGCAGGCGCCGGCCGAGCCACGCGGGGTCGGGGTGCTCGATCACCGTGGCGATCGCGACCGGGCGGCCGTCCTCGATGTCGGCGGCGACCTCCGCCAGTTCCGGGAACGTGGTGCGGTCGACCTTCTCGACGTAGACGTCGAGGATGCCGCCGCAGGTGAGGCCCACGGCGAAGGCGTCGTCGTCGGAGACGCCGTAGCGCTGCAGCACCGGCCGCCCGGCGGCGACCACGGACTGCGCCAGGTCGTAGACCGCCCCCTCGACACAGCCTCCCGACACCGATCCGACGGCCCGACCGCCGGGGCCGACCAACATCGAGGCGCCCGGCGGGCGCGGCGCAGAGCGGAACGTCGCGACGACCGTCCCCACCCCGACGCTCTCACCCGCGCGCCACCAGCGGAGCAGCTCGGGCAGCACCTCACGCATCGCTGGTCATCCGGCTCTCATTCCGTGGGGTCGAAGGCGTGCGGGCAGCGTCGAGCTGCGCCGGACGCGGTCGGCGCTCGGCGCGGGGGAGGGACGTCGGTCAGTTGGGGCGCACGCGGGCGGCCAGCCGTTCCAGGAAGCCGGCCAGGCGTTCGCGGGTGACTCCCCAGATCAGCGGCAGCACTTTGATCTCGCCACCGCCGGCGGTGGCGGCCGGACGCGGGCGTGGGGTGGCGCGGGGTGGCAGTTCGGTGGATGTCACCGCCGTGACGCGCGCGTGGCCGTTGCCGGCGGGGGCCCCGGTCGCCGGCGCGGCCGCCGACTGGCCGGGCTGCTCGATCCGGTCGGTGAGCTCGTCGGCGAATGCCGTGAACATCTGGTTCGACACGTCGCGGATCCCGCGGCCCAGCGAGGCGATGCGGCCGGTGAGGTCGATGTCGGAGACGACGTCGATGCGGCTGCCCGTGTCGACGGGTTCGATCTGCAGCGCCACCTGCGCGGCGACCGAACCGGATCCGCGCTTGTCCCGGCCGCTGGCGTTGAGCACCATCCGCCGCGACGACGCGTCGCGTTCGACGATCGACGCCCGCCCGGCGTAGTTCATCTTCAGTGGGCCGATCGCCACCTTCAACACGCCTTCGTAGCGGTCGTCGCCGAGGTCGTCGACGAGTTCGGCGCCCGGCATGCATTCCACGACGGCCGCGGTGTCCTGCAGGAAGTCCCACACCTGATCGGGCGAGGACCGGACCTCGGTCTGGTGTTGGAGCTTCATGCGATCTGTCCCTTCGTGAGTTCCTGATGGCTGGGCTGGTCGAGCAGCGCCAACACCCGCTCGGCGGTGATGGGCAGCTGTTGCGGGCGGCGCCCGATGGCGTCCTCGACGGCGCTGGCGATGGTGGCCGCCGGCGGCCCGATGGGCGGTTCCCCGATTCCACGGGCGTTCAACGGTCCTCTGCCGGAGCCGCTTTCGACGATCGCCACGTCGATGTCGGGCAGATCCATCGAGGTGGGGATCAGGTAATCGGCGAACAGCGACGACAGCGGATGGCCTGCGTCGGTGACACAGTCCTCGGTCATCGCGTAGCCGATGCCCTGGGCGGCACCGCCGATGATCTGGCCGCGCACCCGCGTCGGGTTGATGGCGCGGCCGACGTCGTGGCAGGCGACGTACTTCAGCAGCCGGACGTCACCGGATTCCAGGTCGACCTCGACCTCGGCGGCGTGGGTGCCGAACGTGTAGTCCGGGTAGGTGTGCCCCTGGCCCTTCTGCGGATCGAAGCCGCCGGACCGGGCGCGCCACGTGTGCAGCACCGCGGTGTCCACCCGGGCTTCGTTCGCGGCGCGCACCAGTTCGGGCAGGCTCAGGCCGCGGGCGCCGTCCTCGGTGCGCACCATCCCGTCGACCCAGATCAACGCCTCCTCGGGGACGTTGAGCTCCTCGGCCGCAACGGGAGTCAGCTGGTCGCGCAGCGTGCGGGCCGCCCGCAGGATCGCGTTGCCGGACATGTACAGCTGCCGGGTGGCATAGGTGCCGCCGGCCGGCGGGGTCAGCGCGGTGTCGCCGATGTACACGCTGATGTCGGAGAGCGCGACCCCGAGGATCTCGGAGGCGATCTGGCAGAGGCTGGCCGCCTGCCCGGCGCCGAGATCGGTGACACCGCTGCGGATCAGCAATGTGCCGTCGGCCTGCAGCGTGACCCAGGCCGCGGCGTGGTCGCGGAACCAGATCGAGCGACCGTAGGGCTGCATCCCGCACGCGAAACCCTGACCGACCACCTTGTGGGGGTCGCTCGGCGCGCTCGGCTCACCGAGCAGTTCCAGTGCCCGGTCGCGGGTCTCGCGCACGGCGACCGCGGTGGTGATCGGTTCGCCGCCGGCGAGCAGGTCACCGGTCTCGATGTAGTTGCGGTCGCGGACCTCTTCGCGGCTGAGGCCGAGTTCGCGGGCGAGCGCGTCCATCTGGGACTCGTAACCCAGCGTCACCTGCATGGCGCCGAACCCGCGGAACGCGCTCGTGGGGACGTTGTTGGTGAACACCGCCCGCGACCGGATCCGGACGACGGGGACCTTGTAGGGGCCGGGGGACAGGGCGGCCGCGGCGAACAATACCCGGGCACTCAGGCACGGGTAGGCCCCGGCGTCGCCGAGGACGTCGACGTCGACGGCAAGGATCTCACCCTGCCTCGTGGCCGCGGTGCGGTAGTGCATCGTGAACGGGTGGCGCTTGGAGCTGGCCATGATCGACTCCTGCCGCGACCAGACCATCCGCACCGGACGGCGGGTGCGCCAGACCAGCAGCGCCAGGTACGGCTCCACCGTCATGTCTTCCTTGCCGCCGAAGCCGCCACCCATGTAGGAGGCGATGTGGCGGACCTGGCTCTGCGGCAGCCCGAGGATGGAGGCGATCTCGACGGCGTGCTCGATGACCTGCGTCGAGATACGCAGAGTGACAACGTCGTTCTCGATCCACCCCACACCGGCCTCGGTCTCCAGGTAGGCGTGCTCGACGGGCTGGCTGCGGTAGGTGTGGTCGACGACGACATCGGCGGCGTCGAATGCGGCGTCGATGTCACCGCGGTCCAGATGCCAGTTGACCAGCACGTTGCCCTCGTCGTGCACCAGGGGCGCACCGTCGGCCAGGGCGTCCTGTGGGGTGAACACGCCGGGCAGCGGTTCGTACTCGACCTCGACGAGATCGGCGGCCTCCGCCGCGGTCTCGGGATCGACGGCGGCCACCACCGCGATCGGCTCACCGACGTAGCGCACCCGGTCGGCGGCCAGCACGGGTTGTTCGACGGTCAGCTCACCCAGGCCGCCGCTGGCGTGCTCGACGACGGCGTTGTGCGGCACGTCGGCCGCGGTGAGCACCGCCTCGACACCTTCGAGGCGCTCGGCGGCCGAGGTGTCGATCCGCACGATTCTCGCCGAGGCCATATCGGACCGGACGATCTTGCCGTGCAGCATGCCCGGCAGGCTCCAGTCCGCGGCGTAGAGCAGGGTGCCGCGGACCTTGTTGATGAAGTCGTGATGGGCGGGCGACTGCCCGACGGTCCGGAAGTTGCGTTCCCGGTCCTGGGGGCCGGAGTCGGCGTCGGGATCGAAATCGGCCGGCGCCCGCGGCGGTTCGGTGGTGTCGGGCGTGGTTCCCGGTTCGACGGTCGTCACTGAGCACCTTCCTTCTCCGGCGATGGTTGTGCCGACCCGTGCAGGTAGTCCTCCACCGCGTCGACGATGGCCTGGTAGCCCGTGCAGCGGCACAGATTGCCGACCAATTCGTGCCGGATCTCCTCACGGGAGGCGTCGGGATTGCGTTCGGCGAGCGTGGCCGCGGTGAGCAGCATTCCCGGAGTGCAGAATCCGCACTGGGAGGCGCCGCGCTCGAGGAAGCACTTCTGCAACGGGTGGGCCTCCTCCTGGGGGTCCGACCAGCCGCGCAGCGTGACGATGTCGTGGCCTTCGGCCTGGACGGCGTAGACGGTGCAGGCGCTGACCGGATCGTCGTCCATCAACACGGTGCACGTGCCGCACACGCCTTCCGCACAGCCGTACCGCACGTCGGGCATGCCGAGGTCGTCGTGCAGCACATCGAGCAGGGTGCGGTCGTTGCGCACCCACACCTCGTGTTCGCGGCCGTTGACCCGAAGCAGTACCTGGGTCCGGATCATGCGGCACCTCCCTGTTCGGTGAGGACCTGCTGCAGCAGGCGGCGGGTGTGGATTGCGACGAGACGGCGCCGATACTCGGCGGTGCCGTGCAGATCGCTGTCGGGGTCCAGGGAGTCGGCGATCGCCTGGGCGCTCTCCCGGGCGCGGTCCGGGTTGCCGGGGTCGGCGAGCGCCGGGGCGAGCATCGCCGGGTCGACGAGCACCGGCCGGTCGGCGACGCCGCCGAGCACGACCCGCACCCCCTCGTCCCCGGGACGCGCCATGACGGCGACACTGACCGTGGCGAAATCCGAATAGCGCCGCGCCACTTCGTGGAACGCCCACCGCGCGGTGCCGCCGACGGGGATGCGCCCGCCGATCACGACCTCGTTGGGTTCGGTCGCGGTGGTCAGATAGGTGATGAAGAAGGAGTCGGCGGGCACAGACCGGACCCCCGCCGGGCCCTGCACGAGGACCTCGCCGCCCATGGCCATGACGGCCGCGGCGATCTCGGCCGTCGGGTCCGCGTGCGACAGCGTCCCACCGAAGGTGCCGCGGTTGCGGACCCGCACGTTGCCGATGAACGGCATGACGTGGGCCAGCAGCGGTGCGTGGGTGCGCACCACCTCAGACGTCATCAGCGTGCGGTGACGGGTGTTCGCGTCGAGGACGAGGTGACCGTCCTCCACGCGCGGGTCGGCGGCCGCGATGGGATTGATGTCGATCAGTGCGGCGGGGAAGGCCAACCGCAGGTTGAGCATCGGGATCAGGCTCTGCCCGCCCGCGAGGATCTTCGCCTCACCGTCCCAGAGCTCGAGGAGTTCGACGGCCTCGGACCATGATTCGGCCCGCTGGTACTCGAAGCAGGTGGCCGCGGTGCGGCCCGGCGGTGTCGGCAGCGTCTCCTGCACGGTCAACTCGTTACCTCCCTCTCTGGTGTCCCGCCGTCGACGAGGTACCGCAGCACCTGCAGTTCCTCGGTCTCGACCGCAGGCAGTTCGTAGGTGTCGTCAGCGACGAGCACCTCGAACCCGGTCGCGTCCTGGACCTGGTCGACGGTGACCCCGGCCTGCAGGGCCCGGATCCTCATCCGGTGCGAGTCCGGGGCGAAGTCGAGCAGCGCGAGATCGGTGACCACCCAGGCGGGCCCGCCGTAGATGAGTCCGCTGTCGCGGCGGCTGGTGCCGCCGCTGAGAAACCCTGGGCTGGTGACGAAGTCGACCTTCTCGACGAAGCGGCGCGGCTCGTGCTGGGTGACCACGACCACCTGGTTGCACATCGAGGCGATGTCGTTGGCGCCGCCGGGGCCCGGGAGGCGCACCGACGGGTGTCGCGGGTCACCGACGATGCTGGTGTTGACGTTGCCGTACTGGTCGATCTGGGCGACCCCGATGAAGCCGTAGTCGAAGAACCCGCGCTGGGCCATCAGGAAGATGTCGGTGGCGCTGGTCAGCATCTGGGCGCCGACGGCCGCGCGGACCTCGTTGGTCGACGCCGGCAGGTGGCCGGGGCGCAGTTCGATGCCGATCATCCCGCCTTCGAGGAGCACGGTCAGGTTCGGCGCCTGGCGGCGCTTGGCGATCGCCGCGGCCACCAGGGGTTGCCCGATGCCGGCGAACAGCACCTTGCCGTCCTCGAGCAGCCGGCTGGCGGCGATCGTCATGATCTCGTCGGGCCGGGCGTCGGGATGCTGTTGCCCGCGCGGCATGTCGAGCCCGACGGCGCGGGTGAGGGAGTCGGTCATCGCGGCAGCATCTCCTCTGCGGTACGTCGTAGCGCCGACAGCCGGGTCGGCTCGATCGCGGCGCAGAAGGCGTCGTGGTCGGGATAGGCGGTCAGTGTCGCCACGTACGCCCGGGCACCGTCGATGCCGCCGGACTTCACCGCCTGCATGTAGGCGGTGAACTCGTCGAGGTCGGCTTCATAGTGCCCGTAGCACTCGTGCGGGTAGGCGCCCATCGGTTGGTGCACCACCGCGTCGACCGCGAAGCCCGGGATCGCCGTCCGCGCGGGGTCGCTGCGGAACTGTTCGGTGTCGACGATCTCCTCGGCGGTGAGGATGACGCGGCGGGCGGCCAGGGCCAGATCGGCGTCCATCAGCTGGTACCCGTCGATCTGGGCGTTGCCCTGCCGATCGGCCCGCTGCACATGGATGAGCGCCACGTCGGGGTTGAGGCTGGGGACGGCGTTGAGCAGCTGCCCGGTGTAGGGGCAGGTGACCTTCGCCAGGTCGAGCTTCTGGTCGATGTCGGAACCCAGCATGCTGACCGTGGGCAGGTAGGGCACTCCCATCGCTCCGGCCTTGTAGCGCAACCCGATTCCGAGGTGGCTCCACTCCTCGAACACCGGCCGGCCCGCTTCGACCAGGCGGCGAACGACCGGGGCCAGGCCCCAGCCGTGACCGACACCGACCCAGCTGGTCATGATCCGTTCGGCGGTGTCGGTGGCCAGCATGAACTCGGCCTCGATGCACGACAGCGGGCGGGCCATCGTCAGCCCGGACCGGCCTTGCCGCAGGATCTCGATCAGCAGCGCCATCGGGGTGCGGGCGTGATTGGTGCCGCCGACCCCGATGACCGCGTCATCGGGAACCAACCGCCGCACCGCCTCGGCCGCGGTGGTCAGCTTGTCCGGCGTCGCCCGGCTCAGCGTCTCGAGTTCCGCGCGGGCATCCGTCACCCCGGGCGTCGTCAACCGTGCACTCATGCGGCCCCCACCATAGTTCCGAGCAGCGGGCGGACCTCGGCAGCGAAACGCTCGACCTGTTCGGGATCGTAGGCGTGCGGCACCAGACAGATCTCCTGCACGCCGGCGTCGAGGTGCGCGGCGATCTGCTCTGCGCAGTCGTCCGGGGTGCCGCAGATCGCGCTCTCCGGGGTCGCGCTGCTCCAGTCCGGGGTGTCGAAGTACGACGCCAGCCACGGGCCCGTCAGGGCTTGGGCCTGCTCCTTGGACGAGCCGATGCAGATCGGCACCTGGTTGAGCGAGTGCAGCTCGGCCGGGTCCCGGCCGGCCTCTTCGGCGAACCGGCAGATCTTGGTCCACGACTCGGTGAAGGCCTCAGCGGTGTAGAAGTAGGTCAGCCAGCCGTCGCCCAGCGTGGCCACCCGCTTGAGCACCCGGTCGACGTACCCGCCGATGAGGACCTGCGGGCGCGGCTGCGGAAGCGGCAGCATCTTGACGCGGCGGAAGGACAGGTCATCCCACGTGCCGGTCACCTCGGGCTGGGTCCACAGGTTCATGCAGATCTCGAGGTTGCGTTCGAAGAGCTTTCCACGGCCCTTGAATGACGTTCCCGTGGCTTCGAATTCGCGTTCATACCAGCCTGCCGCGACGCCGAGCCGCAACCGGCCGTTGGAGATCGCCTGGATGGTCGCGGCGGTCTTGGCGAGCAGCGCCGGGTCGCGGATCGGCAGGACGAGGACGCCCGTCCCCAGGGTGATGTCCTTCGTGTGGCTCGCCAGCACCGCCAGCGTGGTGAGGACCTCCAACTGCGGGAAGGGCTGGCGGCTGCCGAGGAAGAGGTGATCCCACCCCCACAGCGAGGTGAATCCGAGTTGTTCGGCGCGGCGAGCCGTCTTGAGCAGTTCGTCGATCTGGGGGGTCTTCTGTGCCGAGGTGAAGTTCTCCACGGCCAGCCCGAAGGTGGCGGGCATCGGTGACCGTCCTCTCTGTCATATCGCTGTGAGGTACGCCACGTTAGGTCACGGAGCCGGGGCCATCCATGTCACGAGTAGCCAACCAGCCGCCTGGTCTTTGTCAGTCATTGCCAGTGAACTATCGGCCGGCGACGGTAAAGCGGATGCGGGTGCCGGGCACCGCCTGGGCGGCCCGGTGGACGTCCGCTTCCGGCACCACGCCGATCACCGGATAACCGCCGGTCACCGGCCGATCGGCGAGAAACAGCGTCGGTCGACCCCTGGTCGGGACCTGGAGCGCGCCGAGCACCACGCCCTCGCTGCCGAGCTCACCGCTGCGCCGACGCGGCAGCTCGGGACCGGCGAGCCGGATCCCGACCCGGTCGGCATCGGACGTCACGGTGAATTCGGCGCTGCCCAACCGGTCCAGGGCCTCGTCGCTGAACCAGTCGTCGCGGGGCCCGAGCCGCAGCGGCAGCGCCAACGGTTCGGTGTGGAATGTCGCGACGGGGGCGAAGTCGAGTGCGGGCCAGTCGGCGGCGGCACCGCCCACGGGCAGCACGTCGCCGGCTCGCAGCGGAGGCGTTCCGAGCCCGGCCATGGTGTCCCACGACATGGATCCGAGTACGTCTTGGCCGACGAGGCCACCGCGGACCGCGACATAGGTGCGCAGTCCGGCGGTCGGCGCGCCGAGCGTGACGCGCTGTCCGGCCTGCGCCGCGAACGCGGCGTTCATCGCATGTGGGCGGCCGTCGCACGTAATGGGGACCGGGGCGCCGGTCACCGCGATCAACGTCGGCGCGTCGACGCTGAATGTCATGCGGCCCAACGCCACTTCGATACACGGCGCGCCCGGCAGATTGCCGACGAGCCGATTCGCCAGGTCGTACGAGGGTCGGTCGGCGGCGCCGGACTCGCCCACCCCGAGGTGGGCCAGGCCGTGCCTGCCGGAATCCTCCAGCAGTGCCAGCATGCCGACCGACTCGACCGTGAGTTTCCTCATCGGTCGGCATCCCGGAATCGCACCACCGCGCCGGGGCGCAGGACGGCGGGCGGGTCGGCATCGGGATCCCACAGCACGGCGTCGGTGTGGCCGAGCAGTTGCCAACCGCCGGGAGACACCCGGGGATACACCGCCGAGAAGGCGCCCGCGATGGCGACGGCGCCGGCAGGCACCCGGACGCGCGCCTCGTCGCGCCGGGGGACGTGGAGCCGGGGGTCGCCGCCGACCAGGTACGAGAAGCCCGGCGCGAAGCCGCAGAACGCGACGGTCCAGACACTGCCGGTGTGCGCGGCGATCACCTCGGCGACGGTGAGGCCGGTCAGCGCCGACACGGCGTCCAGATCCTCGCCGTCGTAGTGCACATCGATGACATGCTCGTCGCTCTCGCCGAGCTCCTCGGCGCCGGGTCGAATCCGGCCCAGCGCGGCGCGCACCGCGGACGCGGTCGTCACGTGGGGATCGACGGTGACGAGCAGCGTGGTCAGGCCCGGCACCACCTCGCGCACACCTGGCAGTTCGGCGACGCGGATCGCGGCGGCCCAGCGGTGCACCGTCCGGTTGTCGTCGAGGTCGAGGAGCCAGGCGTGCTCGCCGCAGGCCCGTAACGCGGGTCGCACGTCAACGCGGGAGGTCACCGAATGGGAACGAGTTCGACCCCGGCGGCTTCGAGCGCGGCGCGGGTCTTGCGTGCGATGTCGACGGCGCCGGGGGTGTCGCAGTGCACGAGCAGCGCCTCCGCGGTGACGTTGACCTCGCTGCCGTCATTGGCGGTGAGATGACCCTCCTTGACCATCTGCACAGCCCGCGCCGACGCGGCGTCGGCATCGGTCAGCAACGCGTTCGGCTCGAGGCGGGACTGCAGCAGACCCTCCGGCGTGTAGGCCCGGTCGACGAACGCCTCGGCCACCATCCGCAGGCCGGCCTCCTGGCCGAGCCGCCAGACCTCGGTGCCCGGCGACGCGAGAAGTGGCAGATTCCCGCCGTATTCGACCGCGGCGTCCACGAGTGCCTGCGCGTGTTCGGTGTTCTTGGTGACGACGGTCCACAGCGCGCCGTGGGCGCGGATGAAATCGACCTTGCCGCCTGCCAGTCGGGCGAACACCTCGAGCGCCCCGATCTGGTAGAGCAGGTCGTCGCGCAGTTCGTCCCCGGGCATCGCGATGTAGCGGCGGCCGAAGCCGTGCAGGTCGCGGTAGCTCACCTGGGCGCCGATGGCCACCCCGTTCTTGACCGAGATCGCACACGTGCGTCGCATGATGCCCGGGTCGCCGCCGTGGAAGCCGCAGGCGATGTTCGCGCTGGTGACGATCTCGAGCAGGGCATCGTCGTCACCCAGGCTCCAACGGCCCAGTCCCTCACCGATATCCGTCGTCAACGCTACTTGCGGCGCCATGGGCCTCCTGCCCTCCTAGGGTCGATGTGCTCCGAGTATCCACCCGCCGGCACGGCCAGGAACAGCACCGGTCACTGCAGACGATCGTTCACTGATACTGCCGATTCTCGGAACTGTGCCTGCAGCGACCGCCGGACCGTGGCGACGGACGGGTCGTCGGCCCGCGCGTGGCGGGTCAGGGTGACCAGCCTGCGCGACCAGCCGGTCTCCCACCGGACCAGCGACGCGGTCTCGCGCTGCGGGGGCAGTACCAACCGGGGCAGGATGCTGGCGGCGGCGCCCTGGTGGACCACGAGCAGGAGCAGATTCAGGTCGTGGGACTCGTACTGCACGGCGGGTGTGAAGCCCAAGCCCTGGCAGTGCTGCACCGCCCAGGACCGCGAGGCCGCCCCCACCGGTTCCAGCGCCCAGGACAGCGTGCGTGCGGTTCTCGCGAACTCACGACTGCCCAGTAAGGACGACGCCACCACGATCTCCAGCGGATCCTCGGTGAGGATCTCCCGGTGCACATGGCGTGGCACCGCTGGTGTGGCACCGGGATACTCCTCGCTGACCACGAGGTCGAAGTCCCCGGTGAGCAAGGCGGGGACCGCCACCTCGGGCTCGGATTCGACGAGTTCGACTCGCAGCCCGGGGTGGCGGCGCTGGCAGTCGAGCAGCGCCGGGATGAGTGCGCGGGCGGCGCTCGCGAACGCCGCCACCCGGCAGGTGCCCGTGGGTGAGTCCTCCGGTGACCGCAGTTCGGACTGGGCCAGTTCGAGGGCGGCCAGGATGTCGGCGCCCCGCTCCGCGAGTCGCTGACCCGCTTCGGTGAGCCGCACACCGCGCCCGATGCGCTCGAGCAGCGCGGCGCCGGCCTCCCGTTCCAGGAGGGCGAGCTGCTGGGAGATGCCCGAGGGGCTCATGTGCAGGGCGGTGGCCACCGCCGCGATGGTGCCGCGCTGGCTCAGCTCGACGAGGAAGCGCAATCGGCGGACGTCTAGCATCGCCCGATTCTAGGGACACTTCAGCATTGCTGCCGGATCGACGGCAGGAATCGGTGGTTTTCCGCCGCGCTGCGCCGTGCCTACTCTCCCTTCAGGAGGTGAGTCGTGCTGACGACCGAACCGTTTCTGCTCAACCCCCACCGGACTCCCGCCCGGACCGCCGTACCGCGGCAGACCGACGAGATCCGGCGATTCCACGAGACTCTGCCCGGCTACGCGGTGACCCCGCTGCTGACGCTGCCTGCGGTCGCCGAGACGCTCGGACTGGGTGCCGTGCTGGTCAAGGACGAGTCGCTGCGACTCGGGTTGCCGGCGTTCAAGATGCTCGGCGCGTCCTGGGCGGTTCACCGCGCGCTGCAGGGCAGCGATCGCAAGTCGCCCCGCCTCGTCACCGCCACCGACGGCAACCACGGACGTGCCGTGGCGCGGATGGCGGCGCTGATGAAGCTGCCGGCCACGATCGTCATTCCCCGGGGTGTCTCCGAGCGGGCCATCGACCTGATCCGGGCCGAAGGCGCCGAGGTCCGCGTCCTCGACGTGTCGTACGACGACGCCGTCCGGGAGGCCGCCGCGCTGGCCGAGACCGACCCGAATGCGATTCTCGTGCAGGACACCTCGTGGCCGGGATACGAGGACGTCCCGCAGTGGATCGTCGACGGATACGCAACGCTCTTCGACGAGGCGGCCGAACAGGCCGTGGAACTGGGGGCGGGGATCGACCTCATCATCGTCCCCGCCGGGGTCGGGTCGCTCGCCCACGCTGCGGTGACGTTCGCCCGGTCCCGGTCCGACTGCCGGGTCGTCACCGTCGAACCCGACGTCGCGGACTGCATTCGGGCCAGCCTGGCGGCCGGGGCGCTGACCACCGTGCCGACGGGCGAAACCAGCATGGCCGGGCTGAACTGCGGCACCCCCGCCTATCTCGCCTGGCCGGACCTACAGGAGCACCTCGCCGGCGCTGTCGTCGTCGACGATGAGGCGACCGCGAAGGCCGTCGCCGAACTCGCCGCGCTGGGGCTCGATGCCGGCCCCTGCGGTGCGGCGAGCCTGGCCGCGCTGAAAATCCTGGCCGGGTTCCCGGCGCGTTCGCAGTTCGGGCTGGGTCCGAGTTCGCGGATCCTGCTGCTCAACACCGAAGGGGCGAGTGCCAGCGGGTAGCGGCCCTACTCAGCCGAGTGACCTGACGATCGCCGGCAGTTGTTCGAACGAGACCGCTTGTCGGTCGTGGCTGGGCCGTCCCACATAGATCGCCGCCATCCCCACCCGGCGAGGGCCCTCGACGTCGGCCGCCCAGTTGTCGCCCACGAAAACCGCGTTGGACGGCTCGATTTCGTACTCCCGGAGCGCGGCGTGGAAGATCTCCCGATGGGGTTTCCGCCAGCCGACGTCGACCGAGGTGACGACACGGCTGATGGCGTGGTGGAACCCGAACTGCCGGGACATACGCGGAACCAACCGCGGATCGTGGGTGTTGCTGACGATCGCCAGCGTGTGGTCGGCCGCCAGATCGAAGACGCACTCCACGGCGCCCGCGGCGGCGGCCACATCTGCGGTCCACGCGTCGAAATACTCGTTGATCAACGTGTCGAAGGCGTCCGAGGTCAGCGGGGGAGATCCGATGGAGCGCCAATAGTGTTGTGCGACATCCTGCATCGAGTATTCGCGGCCGGTCCGATGGGCATCGGCGTCGAGATCGTCCCAAACCTTCTGCCACTTCGCAATTGACGTGTCCTCGGAGATGTCCACACCCGCGCGCCGCGCGAAAGCCAAGGGCGCATTGTGGATTGCCGGATGTATCGATGGGTCGTAGTCGACCAGTGTGCCGAAGAAATCGAAGAACACGTGCGTGACCACAGCTCGCCTCTCTCTAGCTGTGCTCAACAGTACCCAGCAGCATCGCGATCAACCTGAGACCGCTGTGCCCCGAGGGCACCGGCAGAGACCCCCTCACATCACGATCGGTGACGTCGCCTCCAGCGGGAAGCTGTGACGACATCTCAGAACTGTGAGATGCCCAGGTCGACTGCGATGGCGGCGGCCGTGACGAATCTCGACTGGTCCGAGGCCAGCCAGCACACGGCGTCTGAGATGTCCTCCGGTTCGGCGATGCCCTCCGGCAGGAACGGCGTGATCATGTTCATCAGGACCGGATTGGTCTCTGCGGATCTCGTCAGCGCCGTGACCATGTCGCCGCTGCCCATCGGCGTGTTCACGGCACCGGGATGCAGGCTGTTCACCCGGACGTGGTGGCGGCCGAGTTCCGCGGCGAACGCTCGCGCCATCCCCGTGACCGCATGCTTGCTCGCGGTGTAGTGCACCATGAACGGCTGCATGTTGATGCCTGCGGCGGAGCTGATGAGAATCACCGATCCGCCGCCGCTGTCGATGACGTGCTGGGCGCCCGCCATCACCGTGTTCCATGTCCCGGTCACGTTGATGTCCATGACGTCGCGAAATGCGGTCGGAGTGATTTCGTTCCAGGCCGCTGGAATGGTGATGCCGGCATTCGCCACGATGACGTTCAGGCCGCCGAGACGAGCGACGCCGTCGTCGACGACCGCGCGCAGGCCGTCCAGGTCTCGAGTGTCCACCGCGGCCGATACCACACGGCGGCCGTTCTTTTCGATCAGACGGACGGTCTCCGCCAGATCGTCCGGGGTCGGCGAGTCGTACGGCACCTCGGCGGGCAGAGGGCCGGCGAGGTCGACAGCGATGATGTCGGCGCCCTCGGCGCTGAGTCTGTCGGCATGGGCGCGACCCTGGCCGCGCGCCGCCCCGGTGATGAGTGCGACCTTGCCGGTGAGTAGCCCTGTCACTGGGTCAGCGTCCTTTCGTCGGCAGCCTGCCCAGGTAGTTATATCAGCTAGCTAACCGCTCACGCCGAGGCGAGTCCTCAGGTGGTGTCCCGGGTGGTTTGCGGGCGCATCTCACGTATCGAGGTCGGTGATCCCGCCACGCCAGGCGGCGAGGATGTCGTCGACGTGCGCACTTATCTGCTGCCGCGCCTCGTCGCGATCCATCCCGGACATGAGCAGATCGTCGTAGTCCGTGTCGACATGGCGGACCGAGGCGGCGACGGCTTGGCGGACGGCGTCCGGAGTCGACGCCCGGCGGGCGCGCCTGCTCCCGCGCACCGCGGCGTGGTAGGCGATCGCCTCGGCGCGGGCGGTGGGGCAGCCGGGGAACTGCTCGCGGATGGCGTCGGCGAATTCGCCGCGGATCTGTTGGTCGACGGCGGCCCGGCGGTGCGTGCGTGCGCCGGTGTCCTCGAGGCACTGCCGGGCGGCCGACTCGATGGCGTCCGCTTCCAGCAGCGTGCCCTGACGCTCGAAGTGACCGCGGCGCAGGTTCCGTTGGAAGACGACGGCGCACAACCGGCTCGCGGCGGTGGCGCGACGGGTCAGGGCGGCATCGCCGGAGGGCAGGAACACGAGGTGGCCGAGGTCGGCACAGTCCAGGCAGCGGGCGCCGTTCTTGGTCTCGAGGTACAGCTCGCCGTCGCTGTCGCCGCACGCCGCGCACTCCCAGGCACGGGCGGACATCAGCTGAAGCGGACGTTGTTTCGGCACGTCGGGGGCGGGATGCTCGCCGGCAGCCCAGCGGGTACGGAACATGCGCTCGGCGGCGGGCTCGCCGGTGGTGAACCGGCGGCCGCCGTAGTCGGTGTCCCACGGCTGCAGGTTCTGGCTTCGGGCCCAGCTTTGCAGGGCGTCCAGTGCCGCGGCGACCTGCGCTGGCTCGACGGACACGCAGAGGGACAGGGCGGTGACATGGCCGTAGAACCAGCGGGGGACGTTGGCCTCGGTGAGCCACCCGAGACCGATCAGGACGTCGAGGGGCGTGACGAACTGCCGCTCGGCCAGTGCGGCTTCGGCGATGCGTGCGACCCGGGTGTCCAGTCCTGCCATGATGTGCCCGAGACTAATCCGACCCTCCGACACGTCGGATGCGCGTCAAGGCCGAGGGGTCAGCTCCACAGTTCGCCCAAGCCGCTCAACGACATCCAGCCGAGATAGAGCGTGAGGAGCCACACCGCCAGGCCGACGATCTTGAGCCAGAGTGGGTAGCGATACCCGCCCATCAGGTCCCGGCGCATCCACGCCACCCACACCACCACGGTGAAACCGATCGGCAGGATGAGCCCGTTGAAGGCGCCCGCGAACACGAGCAGCGTCACCGGGGCCGCGCCGAGAACAAGGAAGAGGACGGCGCTGATCGCGATGAAACCGACCGTCAGCAGGTTCTGCCGGCGGCGCGGGGTGGTGGACTTCGTCAGGAACGACACCGACGTGTAGGCGGCGCCGATCACCGAGGTGATCGCGGCCGCCCACAGGATGACCCCGAAGAGCACCGTGCCGACGGTGCCCAACGCGGCCTCGAACGCCGACGCGGTGGGGTTGTCCTCGGCGAGTGCGACACCGCCTGCGGTCACGCCGAGGATCGCCAGGAAGAGCAGTGCCCGCATCACGCCCGTGACGGCGATCCCGTACACCGAGGCGCGGGTGATCCGCCCGACGTTCGCCGGCCCGGTGATGCCGGTGTCGAGCAGGCGGTGGGCGCCCGCATAGGTGATGTAGCCGCCCACGGTCCCGCCGACGATCGTGGTGATGGCGAGGAAGTCGATGGTGTCGGGCAGCACCGCATTGCGCAGTGCCTCACCGAGCGGCGGCCGCGACACGATCGCCGTGTAGGCGGTCATCGCGATCATCCCGGCGCCCAGCACGACGACGATCCGGTCCAGCGCGACGCCCGCTCGTTTGCTCAGGAAGATGGCGACCGCGATCAGTGCGGAGACCGCGCCGCCAATCCGGGGGTCGAGCCCGAACATCGCGTCGGTGCCGAGCCCGGCGCCGCTGACGTTGCCGATGTTGAAGACCAGTCCGCCCACGACCACCAGGCCGGCCAGCGCGTACCCGACGCCGGGCAGGACCCGGTTGCCGAGTTCGTGGGCGCGGACCTCCGACACGCCGATCACCCGCCACACGTTCATCTGGACGGCGAAGTCGATGAGGATCGAGGCGAGGATCGCGAAAGCGAAGGCAGCGCCGAGTTTGACGGTGAAGTCCGTTGTCTGCGTGATGAATCCGGGGCCGATCGCGCTGGTGGCCATGAGGAACATCGCGCCGAGCAGTGCCGTCCGCGCCGATTCTGGCTTTGCGGTGTCCTTGGCGGTCAGTTCCTGCGCGGGGTCCCCGGACTTGTCCATGTGTCGTGTCCTCACGCGTCGTTACTCGGCTGGAGGTGCGGCAACGATCACCCCCATCGCGTGGAGTCGATGATCATTCGCGCACATCAGTGTGACACCGGATGCCCGGTATTTCGTTGGTTACTCAGCCGCACGCGGCCCGCCCATCCACAGCAAGTCAGTACGCAGAGAGCGCCTTCGCCCGCCGGACGATCCGGTCGATCAGCCGGTCGTCGATGTCGAAGTCGAGGATCACCGGATCGGCCTTCACGGTCCCACGGGCATGCCGCATCATCTCCGGCATCTCGCCGACCCGTTCGACGAACTCGTCGATGAAGGCGCCGTAGCTCTGCAGCGGCATGTCGGCCAGCCGGGCGCAGTCGCGGATGACGTCGGCGTACGGTCCGGACGTGGTGGCGCCGCGACACATCTCGGACACCCCCAGGAAACGGTCGTGATAGTCCATCAGCCGGTTGGCGACCTGCAGAACCGCATCGGCATCGACCACGCTCTCGTCCTCGCCGCGGTAGTCGAACGTGGCGGCGAACGCCGGCGCCGACAGGAAGCTCTCGACCTCCTCGGCGAGTCGCATCATGTCGTCCATCCGGTCGACGACGAAGTGACCCACCGCCCGGCCACTGCACAGGTGCGGACCCGTCGCGGTCATGAAGCCGAGCGCACTGTCACGCAACCGTGCCATCAGCGGCCGCCGCCGCTGGACGAGCACGGACGCGAATGCCGCCCACCGCCAGCATGGCGGCTTCTCGGTCACCAACCGTTGCAGGTCCGCCGGGGTGGACGCGACGGTGGCCACCTCCGACGGGTCGACCGGCGGATCGTCAGCAGCCCCGTCGGCCACCGCCAACGACTCCATCGCGGTCGCGCCGTCCGGCCCGTAGACGCCGCGGCTGTCCCCCCGCAACGTCCACCGGTGCTGTTGCTCGGCCCGCTGCGCCACCTCGGCGTCACGCTCGGCCGCGGCGAGGCTGCGCTCGTGCATGCGCCGCGACACCGCCACCACGGCAACAACACTCGCCACCACGGCGGCGCCGGCGACGATCCACCAGAAGTACTCGACCACCAGACCGAGCAACACCAGCGCGGCGAAGACGCTGCCGAATCCGGCGCCGCCACTTCGACGATCCCCCATGGCGACACGGTAGGAGACGGCACCGACAACTCCTCGCCGACCGACATGTCGGACCCCCGGTTCAGACTCCGATCAACCGACGCGGCGCAGCGGAGTTTCGCGTCCGACGAATTGGGGGCGGTATGGGAAACAGGGCGAACTTCGTCATCGTCGAGAACGGCGATTGGCGGCTGTACTACTCGCACTGGGGCGGCTGCCGGATGCTCGACGCGCTCGTCGGTGGGCCCGAGCTGGCGGTGCGGTACGTCGAGTCGCTGCGACGGTGCCCGAAGGACGAGTGGGTGTCGCCGATGTGGGCCGACGGCGGCGCGGTCGTGGACCTGGATCGCCGTCGGCTGCTGTTCTTCGGCGATTCGGTGATGACCGAGATGAACGAGCGTCGCGCCGTGCTGCAGGCGCTGTCGGTGGTATGGCCCGGCTACGAGATCGGCTGGGCGTACGACGGCACCGTCGAGATCGCCGGCTACGTCGGCGCCGAGCTGCGGCCGGAAGTGTGGGACCGGAAACCGAAGGTAAAGCTGGCCCGAGGCCGCGGTCACCTGTGCCACGTGGTGTCCGTCATCGACGCCGCCGGGCAGTTGCGATTCTGGCCGCTGTGGTGGCACCTCAGTAAGGCCTGGCGCGGGCCAACGCTGATCGACGACCTGCCGGGAAACGGAGTCAGCCGGCTGCGGTTGCGGAAGATCCCCGAAGGGGGCTGCCACATCGACATTCCGCGAAAGACGATGAGCGCGTGGCAGACCGCGGACACGATGGGCATCTTCCAGGCCCTGCCCGAGCTGTCGCCGGGCTGGCAGACCGAGGTCTGGAGGACCGGTTCGAAGAGCACGTCGCCCGATGCGGGGGAGCGCTGCGGGTGGCGGAGCTCGATGTCGCCGCCGGTGCGGCGAACGCAACGGCGTGGATACGCGAGCGGGTCTACCAGAGCTTCGAGGACAGCCCGCTGGGCCAGATCGCGAGTCTGATGCAGGTGCTGGCACCGGTAGGGCCGGGCTCGGAGGTGAGCGCAGACGCCGTCTTCGACGACGGTGTGCGACCGCGGGCCGACGAATGGGCGCGCTTCGCCGCGGCGTGCGAGGCGTTGCAGCGCCGTGAGGCCGCCTGATGACGCGCCGGCTCCAGCCCGATCGGGAACACGCTGGGACGGCGGGCTGTCCCGCGCGGAGAGTAGCGTCCGCGTCATGAGCGAGGGGCGCCGGCGTCGCAGCGCCAAGCAGGCGCGTCGTGATGCCAAACGGTCGAAGGTGCGGGAGCCGGACACACCAGAGGAATCCTCGCTGGTCGACGAGGTTCGTCAGGCGCTGGCCGGGCATCCGCTGGACCTGCTGGGCATGGTCAGCATGCTCATCGAATCCACCGTCCCCGACCCGCTGGCGTGGCTGCCGAATCGTCCGCAGCGCGAGACCGTCGACCTCGACAGGCTGCTCGACGGCCTCATCGGCACACCGATCCCGGAGACCTCCGCGCTGCTCGCCGTCCTGGCCGAATTCCTCGAGGACGCAGACCTGCGGCAGCGATGCCGCCACGAGGTCGCCGCCCGAGACGACGAGCTGCCGGACTGGCTCGCCGACCTCGCGCACGTCGACGTGTTCCGGGCGGCGCGCATGACGCACGTGCTCGGCGACAACGACGAGGTGCTGCTCGGAGCCGCACTCGCCGGCGGTGACGAACTGACGTGTGTCGCGTTCATCGACCACAACCAGCTCTCCGCGGTCAAAGACGCGTTCCCGGTGCCCGATTCGGTGGACAACGTGATCCGCATCGCTGCGGAGAACAACACCGATCCCGACATCACGTTCGTCGAGATGAGTCTGGCCGACGCGCGGGCGTGGATCGACCACGGCCTGCAGCAGCATGCCGTCTTCATGGATCAGACGGACACCTGGCCGGCGTGCCGCCCGCTTCTGCGTTGGCTGATCCGTCACCTCCCCGAGGGCGGCGCCAAATACCGGGCGCCCATGTCGGATGGCGCATCGTTGGAAACGCTCTGCGACGACTTCTTCGCCTCGGCGTCCGGTGCCCCGTTCAGCCAACGGCTGCATGGGGACATGTTGTTAGGGCTGCTGTCGGACGGAGATCCGGTGCGGTGGAGTGTGCCGCGGGTGAGGCGCGCGCTCAGGGACTCGTGGTACGACGAATTCAGCACCCCGGTCGAGGTGGCGATCGACGCCCCGGAACTCCTGAAGAGCTTCATCCCATTTGCGCACGCGCAGAGCGGGATTCGGGAGGCGCTCACCGCAGAAGCGCTCGCTGCCGTCGACGCCGCAGCCCCGGCCTACCGGGAGGCGGTGTGGCGAGACACCGAGGAGGAATTCGACTAGATACGGCAGGCGACCGCTTACCCACGGTCACACGCGCGCCAGCACGTCGCTGATCCGCGTCAGCACCTTCTCCAGCGTTTCGGGCGTGGTGGCGAAGTTCACGCGGGCGAAGGAGGTGGTGTCGACATCGGTGTGCTGGGAGAAGTCCGCGCCGGGGCTGAGCTGCACACGCCCTCTCGAGAGGATCTGCGCCGTCGGATCGTCTCCCAACGCGGTTCGGCTGAAGTCGATCCAACTCAGGTAGGTCGCCTCCGGAGCGTGCGCGGTGAGGTCGGGATGGGACGCCACCCACTCGCTGATACGCGCGCGGTTGGCGGTCAGGAGCGCCTGCACGTCGCGCTGCCAGTCACCGCCGTGCCGCCACGCGGCGACCGTCGCCACCCGGCTGAGCGCACTGGGCGTCCCGAAATAGTCCAGCGGCGCCCGGTCGAGGGCCGCGGCGGTCGGGTCATGCCCGATATGCGCGACGGCGCAACGGGTTCCGGCCAGGTTGAACGCCTTGGTCGCCGACGTGGCGGTGATGGTCAGCGCTTCGACGTCGGCCCCCAGCGACGCGAACGGGGTGTGCGCGTGCGGCGCGTACATCACCTCGGCGTGGATCTCATCTGCCAGCACCGGGATCCGGTGGTCGAGCGCGAGTGCCGCCAGGCCGTCCAGCTCGGCGCGGGTGAACACCCGTCCGGTCGGGTTGTGCGGATTCACCAGCACGAACAACGCCGGCCGGTACTGCTCGAACAGCTGACGGTAATGCGCCAGGTCGAAAGTCCAGCCGTCGACGGACTCGTCCAACGGCAGGGCCAGCGGCCGGCGTCCGGCCCGTGCGATCGCGGCCAGGAACGGCGGATAGTTCGGCACCTGCAGCGCGATCCAGTCGCCGGGGCCGGTGGTGTCCTCGATGACGATCTGCAGGATCTGGATCAGGTCGCTGAAGACGCGCGTCCGCTCCGGACGGGGCGCCCACCCGTAACGAGTACGCATGCGGTCCTCGAACGCCGCGATCACCGGATCACCGTCGGGCCAGTAGGGATAGCCGAGGTCCTGCCGATCGATCGTCTCGCGCAGGGCCGCCGCGACCTCGGGCGGGAAGCCGAGGTCCATGTCGGCGACCCAGGCGGGAATGACGTCGTCGGGCACCGCCGTCCACTTGGCGCCGTGGCCGTCGCGCAGCCGCTCCGGGGGAGGGAACATCAGCGGGCGGGCACGGGTGCCGGCATCAGCATGAGGACGTCGCGCAGGCTCTCCATCTGACCATGATGCTGCGCCAGCTCCTCGAAGACGTGCTGCAGGGCGGCGCCCTGGGTCAGCGCCCGCTGCGGCCCGAGGAAGGCCGCCGGGGGCTCACGGCGCAGCGGCGCCTCGGGGGAGGCGTCGGCCACGTCGCGGCGCATCTGATCGGCGACCACCGCGGCACGCGCGACCAGGTCCTCGACGCGTCCCTGCGCGTCGAACTCTGCGTCCCGGTCGCGCTCGACGACCCGCCCGCTGACGAACCCGCCCACCCAGGCGTCGATCACGGCCAGGCAGTGGTGCAGCAGCGCATACGGGGTGTTGGCGCCCGGGTAGGCCTGGGCATTGGCGCGATCGTCACCGAGGTCGGTCACGATCTGCACCATCCCCGCCAGGGCGCGGTCGGTGTAGTACAGGTAGTCGTCGCGCGTCAGCATCGCTCTCCAAAAGTCACCGGTTCAGATGGTGACGGAGTTTGCCTTATCGAGTGTCACCGGTCAAGATGGTGACGTGAGTTTCGTGTTTGTCAGCGGGAACCTGGCGCTGGATCTGGCCGGCACCCGTAAGTGGCGACGGACGGAACCCGAGGAACTGCTCGCGACTCCGGGCGACCTGTCGCGCTGGTTCGCCGAGACAGGCGAACTGACCGACGGAATCGCCGTCGGCGACGACGCCTTCCGCAGCGCGCTGACGCTCCGCGAGGCGGTGTACCGACTCGCGTCGGCGCGGCTGGCCGGCGACCGCTTCGCGAAATCCGACCTGGCGGTGGTCAACGACCTGGCGGCTCGGCCGGGCATGCGCATTGAACTGTCGGCCCGCGGAGTGGCCAAATCCGGCGACGCGCACGCGGCGCTCGCCGACGTCGCCCGGTCGGCGATCGAGGTGCTCGCCGACGACTCCGTCGCGATGAAGGAGTGCGGCCGCCCGACGTGCACGCGGATCTACCTCGACCGCTCGCGCGGGGCCCGTCGCACCTGGTGCGGCATGGACGAATGCGGCAACCGCGTGAAGGCGGCCGCCTATCGCGCGCGCAAACGCGCCGCCGCCGACAGCTGACCCTGCCGTTCAACATCGCTGCGGCGCGACGCTTCTCGAGTGTCACCCGCCGGGAACCGACAAGCCGCGTAACACGAGATTTACCGTCACCACCTTGACAGGTGACGCACGGCTGCGCAGGATCTCTTCAACGTCACCCGTCTAGACGGTGACGACGGAGAGAATCGCGGAGGAACCCGATGGACCCCACCACAGTGGCCACCAACCGTCTGACGACCAGTGAGGTATCCGCACGGCTGGAGCGGTTGCCGTGGACGCGGTATCAGCGCGGGCTCTTCCTGATGATCGCCACCGCGTGGCTGTTCGACTCGATCGACCTCGGCGCGCTGACCTTTCTCCTCGCTCCGATCAGCCAGGAGTTCGGCCTCACCCCGACGCAGAGCGGTCTGGTCGGCAGCGCCACGTTCGCCGGGATGTTCATCGGGGCGGTCGGCGCCGGGATGCTGGCCGACCGCTTCGGCCGCCTGACCGTGTTCAAGTACAGCATCCTGATCTGGGGCAGTGCGAGCCTGCTACTGGCGTTCTCGTGGGACTTCGCCAGCCTCACCTCGTTCCGGCTGCTGCTCGGCATCGGGATGGGCGCCGAATTCCCCGTCGCCGCAGCGCTTCTCTCCGAGTTCATGCCGACCGCCAAACGCGGCCGCTACGTCGCGCTCATGGAGGGCACCTGGCCGGTGGGCTTCATCCTCGCCGGCGTGCTGTCGTTCATCCTGCTGTCGACGACGCTGGGCTGGCGCGGCTTCTTCGTGATGCAGGCGCTGCTCGCGGTGGTCGCGCTGATCGCGCGGCGCAACCTGCCGGAATCGCCACGCTGGTTGACCTCCCGCGGGCGCTACGACGACGCCCGAGCGACGCTCGAGAGGCTCGAGCGCAACACCGAACGGGCCAGTGGCCGAGAGCTTCCCGAGCCGCAGCCCCACCTGTCTCTCGACGCGTCGACCGATTCCGCGGGCTGGCGGACCCTGTTCTCCCCGGACTACCGCACGCGCACCGTCGCCAGCTGGGCGATGTGGTTCTGCCTGCTCGGCGGCTACTACGGGCTGACGACGTGGCTGGGCAAGCTGCTCGCCGACTCCGGCTTCGACGTGGTCAAGTCCGTCGGTTACATCGTGGTCATGGCGCTGTGGGGCATCCCGGGATTCCTGACGGCCGCGTACCTCATCGAGCGGATCGGGCGGAGGCTGTGTCTCGTGGGATTCGCGCTCTCCGCCGCGGTGGCGGCGTTCCTCTACGGCAACGCCGCGACGCTGCCCGAGTTGATCATCACCGGATCGTTCCTGCAGTTCTTCTTCTTCGGTATGTTCTCGTCGATCTTCGCGTTCACGCCCGAACTGTTCCCGACGCGGGCCCGCGCACTGGGGATGGGCAGCTCGACGGCGGCGGGCCGGCTCGGCTCGATCTTCGGCCCGCTGGTCGTGCCCATGGTCATCGCCTCGCACGGGCCCACGGTCGTATTCGCCGCCAGTGCAGTGTTGTTCGTCGTCGGATCGGCCATCGCCCTGTTCTTCCTCCCCGAGACGCGGCAGTCGGTCCTGGAGGAGATCTCCGCCTGAGGCCGCGATCCCGATCTGGCCGCCGTCACGCGGCCAGTCGGTCGGCAGCCTCGCCAACGCTCGTCGTCCGCCGTGGCAGCTTCGCGGTGGACGGCGAGCGCTCCTGTCCGCGGTAGCGCAGCAGATACCGGTCGATCTGCTCCTGGCGTACCGGTTGCGCCCAGATGTTCGCGCCGTTGACCGGGTTGCCGCTCTCGTCGGACTCCGCCACTTTCCGCGCGCCGATCCGGAAGCCCACGACCGCCGCGCTCATCATGACCACCAGGCACAACCCGATCCCACCGGCCAGGTAGCTTCCCGCGGCCAGCGCATAGACGAACGTCCCGAGCGCCACGAACCCGAGCAACAGGCAGACGTACGCGACGTTGGTCGCCGACACACGTCCCCACGCTCTCACCATGATGTCCTCCTCGCTTCCTGACCAACACGCTACGCGTATCGTAGCGATACGTCTAGTGTAGCGTTTCAGGCGGAGGGGAAATTCCATCCAGGGAGAGGCCATGCCGCAGCGCCGCGCCGTCGACGACGACATCGTCGACACCGCAATGGAGTTGCTGCGCACCCGCGGCCCGCGTGCCGTGACCGTTGAAGCCGTGACGGCGAAGTCCGGCATCGCCAAGACCACGATCTACCGGCGCCACCGCGACCGCCGCGACATGCTCACCGCCGCGCTGTCCCGGCTCGCCGATCCGGATCCGCCCCCGCCGCAGGCCGACGCGCAGGAGCGGCTCCGCTGGCTGATCGCCCACGCGGTCGCGATGGTCGAAGACGGTATCGGCTACGGCGGATTCGCCGCGCTCCTCACCGACGAGGATCCGGAGTACGCCACCGCCTTCCGCCAGATCCTCGTCGATCGGCGGGGGCGTCTCGAGGCCGTGGTGCACGTCGGCAAGGCCGACGGCGACTTCCGCGCCGACGTCCACCCCGCCACCCTCATCGACGGCATGGTCGGCGCCTACATTGCTGAGCGCGCCAGGACCGGCGGCGTCGCCGACGGCTGGGAAGAGCGCCTGTTCGAGCTGTACTGGCCCGCCGTGCGCGTTGACTCTGCGCCTCGTCTCGCACGAGCGCCGAGACTGCGGTGAGATCGCGAAACCGGCGGGTTTCGTGATCTGACAGCAGTCTCGGCGAGCAGTTCCTGCCACGCGCCGGTCAATCACTGCCAGCGGGATGAATGCCGCTGACCTGCCGGTTGTGCAGATCAGACCGGCCAGGAACACCTCCCGACCGAGAGACACAGAAGAGGTAAGGGACATGACCAAGTTCGGAATCGCCACCCTGTTCGCCGGCGCCACCACCGCCGCCTTCCTGGGCCTGGCCGCCCCGGCCGCCGCCGCCCCCGCCGGCCCCGGCAACGCCGCCGACACCATCAGCTCGCTCGACGATCGCGGCTACGAGGTCCGGGTCACCCAGCAGGGCATGACCAAGTCACTCGACGACTCCAGCATCGTGTCGGTGCGCTACGACAACGACGACCGCGTCGTCTACGTCACCACCCGCTGACACCACCCACATACCAAGGGCGCCCCGCATGCGGGGCGCCCTTTTCGTTGACTCTGTACTCAGGGCGGACATTTCTTGCGTTTCGACGCGCCGAGTGCAGAGTCAATGCCCGAAACTAGACCCCCGCGGGCACCTTTGCGCCCATCGACGACCGCAGCGCGGTGAACTCCGAGATGGTGCGCGTTGCCACCGACGCCACCGGCCGGGCGTTGCGGCCCGTCGCCTCGGTCTTCGACACCATCACCACGCTGTCGATGTAGGGCTGGATGGTCGTCGCGTTCTGCACCGTCGCCACGATCACCAACTGGAACCCGAACTTGCGGAACGCCTGCAGCGCCTGCGATGCGAACTGCGGGTCGGACTTCGAGAACGCCTCGTCGAGCATCAGCTGCGCGAACACCGGCCGGTTGTCCACACTGCCGGGTGCGGCCAGGTTGAAGCTCAACGCGCCCGCCAGGCAGAACGCCATCAGCTTCTCCTGCTCACCGCCCGAGTTGTCGCCCGCATTGCTGTGCGTGCGGATCAACTCCTCCGAGGCGATGTCCCACTCCGCGCAGTCGAACGTGAACCGGTTGCGCACATCCAGCGCATCGCGTGTCCACGCCTTATCCTCCGGCGCCGTCGACGCCAACCGGTTGCGCAGCCGCAGGATGTCGGCGTACTGGTCGAGGATCGCCTGCTTGTCCCCGAGGCCGACCTCGGCGATCCGCCGCGAGATGGCCCGCACAATCTCCGTCAGCTCCGACACCGCCGCCAGCGACCGCGGGGTCGCCCGCAGCGTCAGCCGCGTCCCGCGGTTGAACTCCACCGCGCCGAGCCCGGTGTTGACCCGCTCGATCTGCTCGGCGATCCGCCGCGCTTCCTGCTCGGCCACCCGGTGCAGCGTCAGGATCGCGTCCGGCGCCTGCTCGGTCACCAGTCTCATCATCCGCTCGTAGGCCTCGGGCAGCTCGCGCTCGTCGATGTGCCGGCACAGCGCCACGTAGTCGTGCACCCGCTCGTCGAACACATCGCTGTCATTGGGGATTGCGTCCGGGAACGTCGTGTCGAACGTGTTGAGGATCCGCGCCAGCTCGTCGTACGACCGGCGACGGCTCTCCCGCAGCTGTTCGCGCTCCCGCTTGATCGCCGCGAACAGCGCATCGCGGTGCGGCTCCGGGTTCAGCAGCTCCAACGCCACCGGCACCTGCGCGGCGTAGCGCCGCAGCAACTCCGTCAACGGCTCCGACACGAATCTATGCTCTTCGCGCAGGCGCTCATCGGCCGCCGGCGACAACCGCTCCGCCAACTCCAGCAACTGCGTGCGCCGCGCGTCGAGATCGTCGCGGCGGGTCTGCACCGCGCCCCGGCGCGTCATCAATGTCTGGATCTGCGACCAGCATTCGTCGGCGCGGGCGGTCAACGCCTCGATGTCGGGGTTGTCGGCGAGCAGCAGCTCGTACTGTTCGCGCAGCCGGTCGGCGTGCCCGTCGGCGGTCTCGGTGTCGATCTGGCTCCACTGCGGGAACTGCTCACAGATCGCCTTGCCCGCCGCGGCGCGGTCCCGCCACTGCTGGCGCTGGGCGGCGATCTCGTCGGCCACCCGCCGCGCCCGCGCGTACGCCTCCTCGGCCGCCGCCAGGTCCACGGTCAACGCATTGATCTTCGCCGACACGTCGCCCTGGTAGAGATACTCCGACTGCTTGACCGGCCGCCGGTCGTCCTTGACCGCCAACCGGTCGGAGTCCTTGTACAGACCGGTGTCGGTGACCGCCCGGCGGAACCGCGCGAACACGTCCGGGGTGTCGACGCAGATGTGGTCACCGACGGAGGTCACGATGTCGACCGCCTCGGCCGCGCACGGATGCGTCGCATCGACGGCGAACAGCTTGCCGGCCAACGTGTTCGGCTCCGGCTCGGCCGGCGCCGCGCCCAGCGACCGCACCCGCACGTGGTGCAGCTGCAGCCGGCCGCGCATGTTGGTCTCGTTGACGAAGCGCAGCACCGCCGCCCAGTGCGCGTCGGGTACCAGCAGCCGCAGCCCCGCACCGCGCAGCACCTTCTCCACCGCGGTCCGCCACCGCGTCTGGTCCGGCCGCAGATCCATCAGCTCCGCGACATACGGCAACTCGGACGCGTCGAGCCCGAGCGCGCCGCAGATCTGCTCGCGCATCGTCAGCGCGAACTCCGGCAGCGCCGAACCGACCTGCTCGACGCGGCGGAGCTCCTTGGCGGCCTCGTCGCGTTCCAGCCGCGCCGCCTTCTGCGCGTACTCGGCGTCGGTGGACGCCTCGCGCTGCAGCTCGACCTTGGCCAGCAGCTCGTTGGCCTCGGCGAGCAGCTCCTCGCGCAGGTTCCAGAACTCCTCGGCGGTGTCCGGGACGTCGAGCCCGTGCGCGGTCAGCAGATCCTCGTAGGCGGCGCGGCGGCGCGACACCTGTTCGGCCGCGGCCTCCGCCGCGGTGACCTGCGACTGCAGCGGCGCCAGGTTCGCGCTCGACCCGTTGATCTGTGCGTTGAGCGAATCCGCCTCGGACTTGGCGAGATTCAGCGACCGGGTGACGTCCTCGACCTCGTTGTCGAGCTGCTCGATGGTCGAGTCCAGCTGCGCGATCTGCGCCGGGCACTGCGCCAGCCGCACGTGGTCGGTGTAGGCCCGCACCATCGGCAGGTCCACCAGGTCGATGATGCCCAGATCCGACGACTCCGACGCATACCGCTGTTGGATCTTCTCGATGTCGCCGAGGATCTTGCGTTTGCGCTGCGCGACCGCGAGCAGTTCGCGGGCCTCCACCAGCGGGTCGATCTGCTTGAGCGCCTCCGGCAGCCGGGCCAGGCTGTCGGGCTCGTCGAGCATGAACTCCCGCACGAACTGTTCCAGCCCGCCCACGCTCTTGAGCGACTTCGCCTTGCCCAGCAGCTGCTGCGCGGCGTCGGAGGCGCGGATGCCGATGGTCGCGTACAGCTGCGCGAGATACTGCGACTCCACCTTGGTGGTGAACCGCCAGCCGTGCTCCTTGAACACGCCGGTGTCGAAACGCCCCGCCGCCCAACGGTTGCAGACGTCCTCGATGTCGAGGTCGCCGTCGCCGATCACGAACCGGCTCGACGAATCCGCGCGGGACTCGCCGGTCAGCCACTTGAGCACCAGCCCGGTGACGGTGCGGCCCGAGTCGCCGGCGTAGGTGACCGCGATCGCCGACCAGACGGTGCCCTCACCGCGCAGGTACATCACCCGGCTGGTGCCGCCGTCGCTGCGCTGACCCCACGCGCCGCGCACGTACTTGTCGACGGTGCGCCGGCCCGCGCTCGACCCGGCGGCGGTGTGGTCGCCCGAGGCGTTGAAATTGCGCCGGTTGAACGGCAGGAACCCGAGCGAGATCGCGTCCAGCAGAGACGATTTGCCGCTGCCCGAGCCGCCGGCGATCAGTGCCCCGCCGGGACTGAACGGAATCGAGTGGTAGCCGTCGAACACGCCCCAGTTGATGACCTGCAGGCGGGACAGGTGGAACTGCTCAGTCATCGAGGGCCACCTCCTCGGCGGGTGCGCCGCCGCGCTGCAGCTGCTCGAACTGCTGCTGCAGTTCGGTGATCACGCTGGCCGTCATGACGGCGGTGATGACGGGGGAGATCGTGTAGCTGTCCTCGTCGTCCCGGCTGCGACGCAGGATCTCCAGCCCGGTGAGCCGCGCGATCGCGGCGTCGACGCGCCCGGCGAACGTGACGGCGTCGCGGTCGGTGTCGTTGAGCACCCCGGAGAACAGGCCGTGGATCTCCTCGCGGCTGATCAGCACGCTCTGCCCGCCCGACGCGCGCATCATCAGCGCCAGGTGCAGCGAAAGGATCGAGTCGTAGGTGCCCAGCGGCTCGCGGCGCAGAAGCTTGACGCCCCTTGCCGATTCGTACCGCGCCTGCTCGACGAACGCGACGTCGGTCCCGTCCACGATGCGCAGCAGTAGATCCAGTTCGGACAGCCGCACGCTGAGCTGGTCGCGGTACTCGAGCACCCAGGCGTACAGGTCGCTGTCGGCCTCGGCGCTGATGTAGCGGCGGGTCAGCAGGTGCTGCAGCGCCCAGCAGGCCCGGTCGGGCAGTTCGGAGACGTCGCCGTCGAAGCGCGGGCGGCGCTGGTGCGGGGGACGGGCGTGCTGGTCGACCTGGGGCAGGTCCGAGAACGCCGCGAAGTCGGCCTCGTGCTCGGTGGTCACTGTGCGGCTCCGACCGTGATGGGTTCGCTGAACGTCAGCTCGGGCACGGCGATCTCGCGGTCGACGCCGTCGAGGGACCGGAACCGCACCGTCCGCGACGCGGCGGGTGCCTCGCCGGGCTGCTTGAGCGCCCAGGACCACAGCACGATGACGTGGCCGAGGTAGGCGTTCTCGAGCAGGCCGACCGCATCGGGCAGCGACACCGGCCCGGTGGTGATCGCGGCGTTGAGCATGTCGGACATCGCCGGGGCGTCGACCTGCGTGGTGAGCGCCGCGAAGCCGGTCAGATCCACCTCGCCGGCGGCGGGCCGGGCCGGCTTCGGTGCGGACAGGTCGCCGATCTTGAAGCTGAGCGCGCCGACGCTGCTGATCGCGTGGCGCGCCAGCGGCAGTTCGAGGTCGAGCCGCGAATCGGTCAGCGATGTCTTGAGCAGCGCGCGGGCCGCGCCGATTGCGTCGTTCAGCTGGCGGGCCACGCCGCGGCTCTGCTCGAGCGTGCCGAACGCGGTGAACCGCTTGACCCGCTGGGCGCAGCGCTGCTGGATGCGCTCCACCTCGTCGATCTGGTGGCCGACCAGCTCGAAGAACCCGGCCATCACCTTGCGCAGCGCCGGGTCGAGCAGGGGGAGCGCCTCGGCCACCGCGGCGACGTCGGCCTCGAACTCGGCGCGCTGATCGGGATCGTTGATCATCCGCAGGAACGCGCGGTGGGAGTCGCGGCCCTGGGAGTCCCAGGCGGCCTGGTAGTCGGCGTACATCTGCCGCTGGCGGTCGCGGTAGGCGACGTTGCTGTCGATCGGCTCGTCGAGGGCGGCGGTGGCCTGCTCGATCATCGTGCCGTACTGGCCGATGTCGGTGATGAGCCGTTCCATCTGCAGCGCGATGGCGCGGGCCTCGTCGTAGCAGTCGGTGGCATCGGGGGCGGGACGGTGCCCGGCCTCGAGCTCGTCGAGCTCGGCCTGCAGCGCCGCGATCTCGGCCTCGATGCTCTTGCGGATCGGCGCCGGGTCGGTGCCGACGCGGATCGCGACCTGCTTGAGCCGCGACGCGATGCCGTTGATCGAGCCGCCGGTGGCGATGGTGTCCTGGCGGCGCATCCCGCGCAGGAAGTCCAGCGCGCGGCGGGCGTCCTGCGTGAGGTAGCACACGTTGCGGTCGCTGCGCTCGTCGACGACGCGGTGCAGCCAGCCCTGCCCGGCCCACGTCTTGATCAGCGCCAGCCCGGTCTGCCCGTCAGGGTGGTTCAGCTCGACGAGGTCGCGTTCCAGCGCCACCACCAGCTCGGTCTCCCCGACGACGCCGTCGGACAGGTGGCGCTCCATCAGCGTGGCGTACAGCCCCAGGTTGTGGGCGGCCAGCAGCCGGATGGCCAGCGATCCCTGCACGTCGCGGTTGTGTTCGAGCAGGTCAGCAACCGGCAGCGCCGCGTTGTCGTCCACCTGCGTTCCTCGGTCCAGTCGTCTCATGTCGGATGCCCCAACATAGGCGACGCCACCGACGGCTCCAATCCGAGCCGACGTCGTCGGCGGCCCGAGGGTCAGTCCTTTTTGCGCGGACCCTTCTTACCGCTGGTCTTGCCCTCCGGCGGCTTCTGCGGGCCGAGCCCGGTGAGGCGTCCGACCGTCCCGACGCCCGGGAGTGCGCCGACGGCCCGGAACGCCGCGTCACCGTGGGCGGCCAGGGCCTCGAGCTGCGGCAGGATCCGGTCCATCGCCTGCAGGGTCGGGTCCGCGAGCGCGATGTAGCGCTCGAACCGGTCCAGGGTGGTGTTCAGCCGTTCGGTGGCCGTGGCGAGGTTCTCGATGAGCCCGGGCAGCTCGGCGAGGAGTTGGGCGGACGCCGTCGGTACGCGCAGCGCGCCGGCGGCCGCCTCCTGCGCGGCGGCCAGCGCGGCCTGTGCCGCGGATCGGATGTCGCCGGGTTTCGGGGTCTCCGAGTCACTCATGCGTCAACTGTGCCCGGACCGCGGCCGGCACACAGGATGATTCGGCGATTCGACCGCCGCCACGTCCACAACACGGCGGTCCGCCACGTCGACTAGGGGAACAAGACTGACCCAATGATCGGTAGCGCAGGCGTCGCGTCGGCTGCGCTGGTCGACTACCCCAGCTCGGCGAGCTGCGGCACCGCAGGCGCGATCCCGTCGATCCAGGCCGCCGGCGAGCCGCCGGGCGGCATGACGATCGCGGTGTGCACCCCGACCTTGGCGTAATCGGCCATGGCGCGGACGAAGTCGTCCGTCGACCCGGGTTGCGGCCCCTGGTGGGCGAGGATGGTCACGCGGATGTCGTTGACGTCGCGGCCGACGTCGTCGCAGTGCCGGCGCAGCACGTCGAGCTTGTGCGCGACCTCCTCCGGCGAGCCGAACAGGTTGCACGCGTCGCCGTACTGGGCGACCAGACGCAGCGTCTTGCGCTCGCCGCTGCCGCCGATCATCACCTTCGGGCGGTTGATCGGCTGCGGCGCGCACAGCGTCTCGGCCAGCTGGTAGTGCTTGCCCTGATACGGCCCGTCACTGGCGGGATCCCACATCTGCGCACAGATTTGCAGCGTCTCCTCGAGCCGCTCGAAACGCTCGGCCAGCGGCGGATACGGCACGCCCAGCCCGACGTGCTCACGCTCGAACCACGCGGCGCCGATCCCCAGCCAGGCCCGTCCGCCCGACAGCACGTCCACCGTCGTCACCGTCTTGGCGAGCAGCCCGGGATGCCGGTACGTCACGCCGGTCACCAGCAGGCCGAGCTCGACCCGCTTCGTGTGCGCAGCCATGAAGCCCAGCGCGGTGTAGCCCTCGAGCATGTTCGACTCGGCCGGCAGGCCGGTCGGCTCGATCTGAAAGAAGTGGTCCATGAACGACAGCCAGGTCGCCCCCGACGCGTCGGCCGCCTCGCCGACGCGGGCGAGCTCACCGGCGATGGCGGTGGTCCCGCCGTCGATCTCGAAAATCGGCACGTGAAATCCAAGGTCCATGATCGGGGATAACCCCTGTGACGGACGCCGCATTCCCGCCTGGGGAATGGGCCGAACCGCCCGTCGGTTGGTAATGGGTTGTACGACCCAAAAATGAGAGGATCGCCATGCCCGCCGTGCACCACCGTTACGCCACGATCGACGGCCACCGCCTGTTCTACCGCGAGGCCGGGGATCCGGACGCCCCGACAGTCGTGCTGCTGCACGGGTATCCGACGAGTTCGTACATGTTCCGGCGCCTGGTGCCTGCGCTGGCCGACCGCTATCACGTCATCGCCCCCGATCATCTGGGCTTCGGCCTGTCCGACGCGCCCGGTGCCGACGAGTTCGACTACACCTTCGACGCGCTGAGCAGTCTGACCGCCGGTCTGCTGTCCCACCTCGGCGTCACGCGCTATGCGATCTACGTGCAGGACTACGGCGCGCCCATCGGGTGGCGGCTGGCGCTCGCCGACCCGGCTGCGATCACGGCGATCATCACCCAGAACGGCAACGGTTACGAAGCCGGCTTCGTCGAGAGCTTCTGGAAGACCGTGTGGGCGTATCAGAGTGCGCAGACGCCCGAGACCGAGGCGGCCGTGCGCGAATTCCTCACCCTCGAGGCGACGCGCTGGCAGTATGTCACCGGGGTGGCCGACGAGACCCTGCTCGACCCCGAGGCATGGCACCACGACCACGCGCTGATCTCACGGCCGGGCAACGACCGGGTGCAACTCGACCTCTTCCTCGACTACGAGACCAACGCGATGCTCTACCCGCGCCTGCACGAGTACTTCCGCGCCGGCCGCGTGCCGCTGCTGGCGGTGTGGGGCCGCGGTGACGAGATCTTCGGTCCCGCAGGTGCGCAGGCCTTCGCCGACGATCTGCCCGAGGCGGAGATCCACCTGATCGACGGTGGTCACTTCCTGCTGGAGTCCGCGTTCGACGAGACCACGGCCCTGATTCGCGACTTCCTGGACCGCACGGTGGCGCGGGACTGAGCGGTGCGCGCGGTGACTGGGCCGCGCATCCCATAACCGCAGGTGGCGCGCGGTAATCTGGGGGCATGGTCGAACCGGCGCCTCCGGAGCCGCGGCGGCTCACCGCCAAGGGGCGGGCCACCCGCGACCGCATCCTCGCCGCAGCCGCGGAACTCATTGTCGCTCGCGGGCTGTCGGCGCTGAACATGGTCGGCCTCCGCACGGCCGCGTCCGTGAGCGGATCGCAACTCGCGCACTACTTCACCGATAAGCAGGTGCTGGTCCGGGCGCTGATCGAGCGGCAGATTCAGGGCGTCCTGGATTTCCACCAGCAGCCCGTACTCGGCGGGTTGGACACGTTCGACGACTTCGAACGCTGGCTCGACCTCACCATGCGCGACCTGCGGCGGATCGGTTTCTCCGGCACGCCCACCTACCACGGCCTGGTGGGGCAGCTCGCCAAGACCGACGACGCGACCCGCGCCACCCTCGCCGACGGCTACCGACGCTGGATTTCGGTGCTCGAGGGGGCCATCGGCCGGATGAAGACGTCGGGGCTTCTGGTCGACGACGCCGATCCGCGGCAGCTGGCGCTGGTCATCGTGGGCGCTCACCAAGCCGGCGGCACCATGGCCTCCGTGTACCAAGAGGAGTGGCCGCAGGCGGATGCGCTGCGGTTCGCGGTGAACCGGCTGCGGATGTTCGCCGCCGATCCCGCCGAACGCGCCCCACGCCCGCCGCGCCGGCCGCGCACTCGACGGAGGACCGCATGACCGCGCCGGGCTTCACCCGCAAGGGGCAGGCGACGCGTGGTCGCATCGTCGACGCCACCGCCGAGTTGATGTTCGAACACGGTGTGGAAAGCACGACGATGGAGCGAGTGCGGGAGGCCGCCGACGTCAGCGGATCCCAGCTGTCGCACTACTTCCGCGGGAAGATCGACCTGACCCGCGAAGTCGTCGCCATGCGGCGGCGCAACCTCACGCAGTTCCACAACCAGCCCGATCTCGGCGCCCTCGACACCATCGACGGGATCCGGGCGTGGGCGCGAGCCTGCATCGCCGACATCGACACGGTTTACCGCCGCGGCGGGTGTGTCTACGGATCGCTGGTCGGTGAACTGATCGACGGCGAACCGGAGGTCCGCGACGACCTCGCCGCGGGACACGACGAGTGGATCGGGCTGTTCCGGGCGGGGCTGGCCGCGATGAAGAAGCGCGGGGAACTGCGCGCCGACGCCGATCCGCGCCATCTGGCGGTCTCACTCGTGGTCGCGCACCAGGGCGGAGCCATGCTCACGTTCGTCACCGGCGATCCGGAGTCGTTCCGCGCCAACATCACCGCCGCGGTGGAGTATGTGGAGTCGTTCCTGGCCGACGATGCCGGTCGATAGCGTGTCCGCTACAGCCGGCCCACGGCACGCAACCCTACGACGGTGTCGGCGATCGTCTCCGCGGGCTCGCGCAGCGTGATGCCGAGGTCGCGTTCGGCGGGGGAGTCGTCCGACGGCGGCATCTGCGTGTAGTACTGCATCGCAGCGGAATTGATAGGCGTCTCGAACGGCAGCTGGTCGCCGATCACGTCGAACACCCGCCCGACGGTGCGCAGCGCGATGTCCGGGACCGGGTAGACCAGCACCGTGCTGTCGGCGCCGGAGCCGATCAGCGCCGCCAATTCGTCGACGGCCACGCGCTGCCCGCCGGCCATGTAGCGCCGCGGGCCGCGGCCCGGCTCGAGCAGCGCGACATGCAGCGTGGCGAGGTCGCGCACGTCGACCACGATCCACGCCGCGCCGCGGCCCGGCACCCCGCGCATCTTGACCGCGGCCTCCACGCCCTCGGCGGCCTCACCGAACTGATCTCCGGCGGGCGGCCCGAGCACCATCCCGGGATAGGTGATGTTCACCGGAGCGCCGGCATCCTGCAGGCCGCGTGCGTACGCCTCGACGGCCGCCTTGGAGCGGCCGTAGCCGTCCGAGCCGCCGGTGACGGGCAGGTCGGCGTGCAACATCTCCAGGCCCGGCCGGAACAGTGCGGTGAAACTCGAGACGTGGATGATCGGATCGATGCCGGCCTTCGCGGCGCCGCCAAGCACGTACCGCGCGCCCTCGAGGTTGGTGCGCAGCATCTCGTCAGCCATGGCCGGATCGGTGGAGACCATGGCGGCGCAATGGATTACCGCGTCGCAGCCGGCCAGCGCCTCGGCCGTCGAGTCAGGGTCGGCGATGTCACCCACGACGTAATCGCCGATGTCGGCGCCGATCTTCGCGGCGCTGGTCTCGAGCCGCTCCGGCTTGCGCACCAGGAACCGGGTCCGGTGTCCGGCGTCCTGCACGGCCTTGGCGGTCCACGCGCCGACGAAGCCGGTGCCGCCGGTGATCAGAACCTTCATCGGATCCTCACTGTCGCGGGGACGGGAACGCTTCCGGACACTACCGGCCGGTGAGTCGTACGGTGTGGGGAAGGAGGCACCCATGCCCGAGACCGCTGAAGTCCTCGTCTTCGACGTCAACGAGACACTGCTCGACATCGAATCGCTGACCCCGTACTTCGCGCAGACCCTGTCCGACCCCGGGGCCATGCGCGAATGGTTCGGTCAGCTGGTCATGCACTCGATGGCCGTCACCCTGTCCGGGAACTACGTCGATTTCTCCACACTCGGCCGCGCCGTCCTTGCGATGCTCGCCGACGTCCGCGGCGTCACCGTGACCGAGGCCGACCTCGAGGGTCTGACGACCGCGATCGCGTCGATGCCCGCCCACCCCGACGTCGCCGAAGGCCTCGAGATGTTGCGCACCAACGGCTTCCGTCTCGTCACGCTGACGAATTCACCGCCGCATCCCAGCGGCCGCAGCGGGGTCGACCGAGCCGGGATGGGTGAGTTCTTCGAGCGGCAGTTCAGCGTCGACTCCTGCCGGGCGTTCAAACCCGATCAGGCGGTCTACCGACAGGTGCTGCGCTCGCTCGATGTGCCGCCCGAGCGCTGCCTCATGGTCGCCGCCCACATGTGGGACACGATCGGCGCGCAAGCGGTCGGCATGCGGGGCGCATTCATCCGCCGCCCCGGCAACGCCGTCCTCGACCTCGCGCCGGTGCCCCACCCCGACATGGTGGCCACCGACCTGATCGACCTGGCCCGCCAGCTCAGCTCTGCGCGATGAGCGGGCTGATGACGTCGCGCGCGAACTGCGCCGCGTTCACCTGCGGGCTGCCGTCGGGGTAACTCACCGTCGCCAGCACGTTCGCCCCGGCATCGATGAAGTTGCCGTCGGCGCGGTCCTGATGGGTCGACGACGTCACCAGAATGATGCCCGACGTCCCGGCCTCCTCGGCCAGCGGCACCGAGAACCGGGCGTTCTGCACGGTGCTGTTCGCCCTGTCCTCCACGATGATCCGGTGCGCCGGGAAGCCGAACAGCAGCAGCATCCGGCGCATCGCCGCGGCCTCGGTCACGCCGTTGCGGGGGTTGCCGCCCGTCACGATGATCGGCGACTGCGGGAAGAACTGCGCCACCGTCAGTCCGGTCAGCACCCGCCGCCGCAGGATCGCCCGCATGCTCCCGTCCGGTTGCAGCCCGTAGCCCAGAATCACGATGGCCGGCTTCGAGAAGTCCTTGACCGCGACCGCCGGCTGGGCCTGCGCCACCGCGGGGGTGAGGTCACCGACCGCGAAGCCCAGCGCCAGCACCATGGCCACGACGGCCGTCTTCCATCGACTGCGCATGTGCCCTCCGAGGCGGGTGGGGTCGCTGTTGCTGTCGATGTGATCGTGAACTGATGTTGATTCGTTACGCGGACAGACCGGCTCAGCCGCGCTCGACGATGTTGTCGCCGCTGTTGTTGATCTGTGGCTCACCCGAGCGGAACGTCACCCGGTTCTCGAAGCCCGAGGCGCTGATGACGTCGGCGTTGTCGACGATCACCTCGTTGTCCATGCCCGACACCGTCACGCTCACGCAGTGCCCGGTGATGGTCACCGTGTTGGACACCCCGCTGACACTGATCACGCTGTCATTGCAGGCGACCCGCTTGTCGCCCTCCACACCCGCGATGCTCAGCTGCCCGCCCGCAGGCGCCTGCTCGACGACGTTCGGGTCGCCGGTCGGCAGGCCCGGCGCGACGACGATGGGCAGGTCGTCGGTCGGGCCGACCTCCCGGGTCTGGTCCAGTGCGCCGCCGCCGCCGGCGATCGTCGGCCGCCCGGTCACCCCGTCACTGCCGGAACCGAGATTCGCGAAGTAGATCGCCACCCCGGCGCCCACCACCAGCAGCGCCAGCACCACGACCACCAGCACGATGACCCCGGCCTGCGACGGGCCGCCCGAGGGCGGTGCGCCCGAATATGGCGGCGGCGCAGGGGGATACGGCTGCGGTGCGCCGGGGTACGGCGCATGGGCGTCCGGATGGGGCGGAGGCGGCGGGTACGACCCGGCGACCGTGTAGGGCTGCGTGCCCAACTCGGAGGCCTGCGCCCGGTCGGCCAGCGGGCGTTCGAGGTCCCGGATACGCGCCTCAGGGTCGTCCTGCGGGTTCATGCGCAGATAGTCGCACACGCATCACACCTGCTCAATGGGTCAATTGCGGACCTGCGCCACCACCGCCGCGCCGGCCACGAGCACCGCCGCGACCGCGGCCGTCACCGACAGCGCCGCACTGTCCCGCTGCGCCGCGCCGAGGGCGATCGCGATCAGCGCCCACAGCACTCCCGCGACGTAACCGATCGTCCCGCGCAGCACCACCGTCACCGACAGTGCCGCAACGGCCGCGGCGGCCAGCACCACGAACTGCCACATCACCGACGAGGCCGACCATCCGGTGTAGATCAGCGCCGCCGCGACATTGGCGAACACCGCGATGCTGCTCCACCCGAGGTACAGCCCGAACGACACCGTAGCCAGCACGCGCAGCCACCGAGGACACGTCAGCTCCGCGGCCCGCCGAACCAGCAGCCACATGATGTGCAGTAGCGCGCCGGCCATCACGACGAACACCCCGACACTGACCCACAACCAGTCCTGCGCCGCCACCACCAGCCACACGCTGAACCCGACGAACACCACGCCGGCGTCGACCAGCACGTCGGTCTCCCATGACGACCCGAGCCCGTAGCGCACGACGCACACCGCCGTCACCGCACTCAGCAGCGTGATGAGACCCCACAGGCTGAACGCGTAACCGGCCGGCGTGACCAGCGCCTGATTCGTTGCGCCCGAGGACAAGAAGTCACCGGCCAGCGCCCGCGACACGGCCGGGGCGGCGAGCTGGCTCACCGCCAGCACGGCGGCGACCCACCGCCAGACGGTCACCGACGGAGCGCTGGACCGGGCCACGGGTGCGGTGCTCATATCCGGTATTCGCGGCCGCGGCCCGCACGGATGACAACGCGCGTTGCCGATTTGCTTGTGATCGGACTCACTCTCGCGCTAGATTGTGTCCGCCACCACAACGAAAGGGCCGATCATGGATGCGGTAAACGACGGTTCGCTTGCCCCCGTTCAGCCCGTCGCGGCGCGGCGCCCGAAGCCCGCCGACCACAAGACCATCCAGTCGGTGCTGCTGACCGTGGTGTTTCTGCTCGGCGTCGTCGGCGTCGTGGGCGCCCTGGTTCTCGGTGCGCAGACGGCGGCCATCATCATCGCGTTGATCTCCAGCGCAATCATCATGGGCACGGTGTGCTGACGCCCTGATCCCCAGCGTGCCGCATACCATCACGCGATGGACTCTCGGCACGTACACATCGACAAGCAATCGCCCGCGGCCTACAAGGCCCTGATCGGCGTGTCGACCAGCGTGACAACGCTGGCCCGCGAGTCCGGGCTGCCGCGCACGCTCGTCGAACTGGTCAACGTGCGGGTGTCCCAGCTCAACGGCTGCCCGTCGTGCCTCGACGTCCACCACCGCCGCGCCGACGAGGCCGGCGTGACGGCCAAGCAACTCGCGACGCTGTCGGTGTGGCGCGACACCGAACTGTTCGACGAACGCGAGCAGGCCGCGCTGCGGCTGGCCGAGATCACCACCACGCTGCCCGACCACGACACCGCCGAGCGCGAGTACGCCCGCGCCCGTGAGGTGCTCAACGAGGACGAGGTCTCGGCCGTGATCTGGGTTGCGACGGCGATCAACGCGTTCAACCGCGTCTCGATCCTCAGCCGGCACACCGTCCGGCCCTGAGGCCTGTCGTTTGCGCTCAGGGCTGTGCCGGCGCGCGCTTCACGACACCGCGTGCAATAACGGCGGGCAACCCGACGGCGTCACCGACCCGCGAGTCCCGCCGCGCACGCGATCGCCCACGCCACCTGCGGGTGCCGGATGTCGCTGTGCGCGCCACTGAAGGCTGACTGGTTCTCGTTGATCACCGCGTTGCCGTCGAGTGCATAGAAGTGGCCCGGTTGAAACGCGTAGGCGGTTCCGGCGTCGGTCAGCGGCGCTGTGTGCGCGTTGGGCACGTGCTGATATCCGTCGTGCCCCACCGCGCCCCAGCGGTACGTCACCGCCTCCGCCGCCTCGGCGTCCTGCCGTGCCAGCAGGCTGGCCGTCGGGTACCACCACCCCACCGCGCGGTCGGCTTCGGTGAAGGTGGCGAGAAGCGGCCCGTCCACCCGGTTGGCCATCTGCGCCAGGGCGCCCGCCCGATCCCGATCGAACGGAAGCGACGGTGAGAACGCGAAGTGTGAGAACGCACCCTGGATGAGCGTCAGAGATTTCACCGGGGTGCGGTCCGACGTCGGCAACCCGGCCAGCGCGTAGGACACCAGGCGCGCGCCGAAGCTGTGCCCCACGAGGTGGATTCGGGGCGCGCCGCCGAGGCCCCGCAGGCTCGCCAGCAGCGGCCCCAGGCCGTCCTTGCCCACCACTCCTGCCCGGTTCTTCATCTCGTAGTAACTCAGCGTGCGCAGGACCTCCTTGGCGCCCTTCCACAGGCCGGAGAAGACGTTCCCCACGCCCTGGGCATCCGAGTCGGTTGTGGGTGCCATGGTGGCGCCGTGGCCGAGGGCCGTTGCGGTCGGCGCAGTGAGCAACGATGACTCCCCGGCGTCCTCGTCGGACTGAGGGGCGGTCGTGACCAGACCCTTCGCCATGGTGTGGAAACGGTCGAGCTCGACGGAATCCTGAGGCTTGTCGTCGAGCAGCTGCCCCATCGTCTCGAGGTCACCGCGCTGGTCCGGGAACGCGGGCGCGATCGCGGCGACCAGTTCCGTGCCGGTCGACGGCACCGGCGGCGCGGTCGCCGGGTCGTCGTCGGGGAAAAGCAACGACGGCCAGATGATTCCCGCAGCGGCGCTCGACGACCGGGCAGGGCCGAGTTGGTCGGCGAGCATCGTGAACATGGCCTCGTACAGGCTGCGTGCGGAGGCGACTCCGTTGTTCCAGCCGTGCGAGAACACGAACAGATCGGCGATGGCACCGTTGGCCACGGCGGCGGGCAGTCCGCCGTCACCGTGTCCGGTCTGGGTGTCGAGGCCGCCGCTCGCATCGAAATGCAGCTCGTAGTAGGGCAGTCCGTTGATGGTGGCCATGATTCCTCGCTAAGTGCTGGTGAGTGCGCGCATCAGATTGACGAGGCCGGCGCCCTGGTAGAACGGGTGCCGGCCGAGATCGGTGGCGGTGTCGACGAAGATCTGCCTGACCCGGTCGGGATGACCGATGAACTCGGAGCGGGCGGACAGGAACGCGGCGATGGCGCCGGACACGTGCGCCGCGGCCATCGAGGTTCCGCTGTCCTCGATATAGCGCGCAGTCTCCGCTGATCCGGGCGGGTTCTGCAGGGGCGGCACCCCGTCGGCCATCTGCCCGGTGGCGGCCGACGTGATCCGTTCGCCAGGCGCCACCACGTCCGGCTTCATCCGGCCGTCCAGTGTCGGCCCCTTGGAGGAGTCGAAGGTGACGCCGTAGGTGTGGGGACGATAGCGGTGGACCGACCCGACGGTGATGGCGCCGGCCGCGTTACCCGGGTCGGTGATCGTGGACAGCTGACCGTAGACATTGCTCACCGCGCCCGCCACCGTCGCCCCGACCCCGCCGCCGACCGTGCCGGCGCCGAGGTTCCCTGCGCTGACCACCGCGGCCACGCCCGTCCCGACGAGCAGATCGAGTTCCCGGCACAGCGGGCTCTGTCCGGCACCGTAATCCCTTGGCAGCCAACCGCATCCCAACGACAGGTTCACACCGTGGATGATCAGGTCACGGCCACCGCTGTTGGTGTTCCGCACGTACTCCAGGGCATCGATCACCACGCTCGACACCGTCTTGCCCTTGTCGTCGAGGACCCGCAGGCTCACCAGGTTCGCCCGGGGCGCCACCCCGCACAGCGAGATACCCGCAGGCAGCGTTCGTGACACCCAGCGCGGCAGGTCCTGCGCCGTGGGTTCGTTGGTGGCGATGCGCACGGCCGCTCCGTCGGACGGGGATTCGCCCGCGATGATGCCGGCGACGTGCGTTCCGTGGCCGTAGGGGTCGGTCAACGGAGCGCCTGTCGCATTGCTGTTCGAAGCCAGGGTGAAGTCGCGATGCAGTGTCTTGACGGCGTCCGCGGTCAGGGTGCCGTGCGTGGCGAAGTGCGGGTGTGTCCCGTCGATCCCGGAATCGAGAACAGCCCACACGATGTTGCCACCGTCGCAGCGAAAGGTCCGCGAGGCGGCGTCGGCCTGCATCGTGGTGAGCGAGCGGTCCAGCTGGGCTTCGATGACGAAGTCGGGCCAGACGTGATAGATCAGCTCGACCGCCTGGCGTCGGGTCGACGAAGTGGGAGTCACGCCGCCCTCGACCAACGCCCTGACTTCGTCCGGGTTCAGGGCGCACCGCATGTAGTGGCGGCCAACCTGCACCGGGCGCTCCTCGAGCTCGGGGAAGATCCGCTCGAAGTAGGCGATGAATCGACGGCGCGTCGAGGCGAGGTCGGTGCCGGCGCCTGCCCGCAGTTCAACGAGCACCAGTGTCCTGCCGTTGTCCTCGTCGGAGAGCAGGGTCTCCTTCGCGTCGTCCGGGATCTCCGTCAACGGCTGCAGAAGGAGCGGACTGACCATCTGGCCGCGGGGCCCTCGACCTCGTGGCAGTCCGCTTGTCATGACCGGTCCCCCCGATCGATCGCCCGGTGACGTGTGGAGCATCGTGTGCGGTCCACTATGCGAATTGACGCTAACTCCTGCAGCCTCCGTTGGGTGGGTTATTCGCGACGAATCCACTGCCATTCAACGCGCTGGGTCCGGTGATCGGACGGAATGGGTTCAGCTGCCCCGCAACGGAATGCGGCCGTACCGCAGCGTTGGGGCGGCCCGGCAACGTAGATAAGCGAGCTAGCTAAAATCGGCGATATTTGCAATACCAATTATCCCTTTCGCGAAGTCATGACATCGGCTCTAATTATCGGTGGCGCGGCGGTGCGCCCGCCACGAGCCATTGACGCGACTGGGGGTGTGCGGTGGCCAAGGCCTACTTCATCGGGGGCGGATCGTATTCGAGGTACGACACCGCCGCGGACAAGATCGACGCCGGGTACCCCAAACCGATTGCCAACGGTTGGGCCGGGATCGATCGAACGGCTTTCGCCGGTGGCTGGGACAGTGCGGTGGATCTGGGCACCGGGAAGCTCTATGTGTTCCTCGGCGGCGAGTATCTTCGGATCGATCAGGCGACCAATTCGGTGGACTCCGGATATCCCCGGCCGATCGCGGGCAACTGGCCGGGGATGGCGGAGGCCGGGTTCGGTGACACCATCCAGGCAGCGCTCAACTGGGGCAACGGCAAGGCCTACTTCTTCCGCGGCGACGCCTACGTGCAGTACGACATCGCCTCGGACTCGGTCGACGCGGGCTACCCCGCGTCGATCGCCGCCGACTGGCCGGGTTTCGCGGAGACGGGTTTCGGGGACAACATCGACGCGGCGATCCTGTGGGACAACGGCAACGCGTACTTCTTCAAGGGCGACCAGTACGTGCGGTACGTGGTCGGCAGCGGTGTGGCAGAGGGTTATCCGCTGCGCACGGGCGATTACTGGCCGGGATTCGATGCCGCAGGCCTGGCCGGCCACATCGACACGGCGTGGCTCAAGCTCACCGGCGGGGGCGGGGGCAGCAGTGGCGGCGGCGGAGGACATACCGCGGTCACCGGGCTGGTGCCCGGCGATCACGTGTGGTTCTGGAACGGCAATATCTCCAAGGCGCAGGACATCCCGCGCTTCGACTGGTTCGACGGGCTCAACGGGATCCGCCTCAATCCGCACGATCCGACCGACTACGGCGGGCACGGCAAGGAGATCCACAACTTCGTCGTGCACGCCAACGGGATGATCCGGCGCGGTCAACCCCACATGATGGGCTTCGCGGGCACCTTCGCCTGGCTGGACAACAATCCGGGCAACATCACCGGTGTCCACAACGGGACGAACTGGGGCCAGTACCCGAACAAGTTCAACTGGCACAGCTTCCTCGTGTTCCCCACCGAAGAGGCGGGCCGTGACGCGATCCGCCGGGTGCTTCTGGAAGGCGGATACCCGGCGAAGACCAAGGGCGCCAAACAGTGGCCCGCGGGCCGATACCGCGACCTCGGCATCACCGAGGCGTTCCACCGGTGGGCGCCCGCCGGTGACGGCAACAACAAGCCCGATATCTACGGCGCGAAAGCCGCTCAGGCCGCCGGTGTTTCGGAGGCCACCGCGATCGGCACGCTCAGCCCGGAGCAGATGAGCGCCGTGCAGGATGCGGTCAAAGACATGGAGGGCTGGGTTCCCGGTGACGAGTGGCATCGCGACGACCCGCGGGTACCCGCGCAAGTTCGCGCGGCCCTGGCGTAGGAGGCGACGATGGGTGCTCCGTTCGCGTTGGACATGAACGGTGTCTTCGATGTGGGCGGGTTCACCGCCGCGCTAGGCGGCCCGGGTGAGGGTGGCCACGCCGCACAGCACGAGTGGTACAACCACTTCGGAATGGACCTCGGCGCGGACCCCGGCACCGTCGTGTTCGCGGCGTTCGACGCCCACATCACGAGGTTCAATCCGCACAATCCGGCCCAGGACGGTACGGAGATGAACCGGTCCTACGGTGCCCAGCTGTTCATGCGCGCCCACAACGATCAGATGGGCGCGTTCTACACCCACATCAGCGATACCCCACCCGGACTCGCAATCGGATCCCACGTGTCCCGGGGCGACGTGCTCGGCACGGTGTACGAGTTCGGCGGCATCTCGCCCCATGTCCACATGGCGTTCGTCGAGATCGTCGGTGCATTGGTCCCCGCCAATTACCGCGGCGTCGACAGCCTCTACACGCTGATGCAGAACATCTCGGTCCGCGACTCCGTCACCGTGAACTTCTCCCAGGACGGCTCCCAACCCTGGGTGAGTTGACGGCGCGCGAACGGAATTTCGGTGGCGATGTAGAAGGGGCGACGGGTGGCCGACAGCAACGGCATGGCACTTCTGCGGTTGCTGCGGCGCACCTTGACCGACCTGCTCACCGAGGCCCTCACCGAACTCCGACAGACGGCGGGTCTGCCGGGACTCGGTCCGGCCGGACCGGAATGGACGGGTTGCGGTTTCGAGGACCGCCTGCTCGCTCCGATCGCGGCCGGTGCGGGCACGGCCGACCCGGTGACCGCGCGGGTCATCGCCGCCCTGGGCAGCCTCGCTCGGGTCGGCGGACCGCAGGTGCGGGCTGCCGGACTGTTCGGGTGGGCGCCGGATCCGGCGTCGCCCCCCGAAGACCGGGGAATCGCCTGCGCGCTTCGTCTGGCGCCCACCGGGGGCGACTTCGCGGTCGCACTCGCCGTCACGGATGTCGGTTTCCGGCCGGTCATCGACGTGGTGGCCAGCGGGGACGCCGCGCAGTCGGTGGCGCTGCCGATCGACGGCGCATGGTCCATCCTCGCGGACGGACGCGCGGGCACCCTCCTCGAGATCCGCCTCCCGGACTCGGGCGCCGCCACCGTGGTACGCGGATCCGACGGCGCCCACGTCCGCATTTCGTTATCGCACAGCGGGTCCGGACCCGGGCCCGGGCCCGGCGTCGATCTCGGCCACACCGCGGTCACCGCAACGGTGTCGGTGTCGGGCGGTCTCCCGGCTCTCGCCGGCGGCCTGCAGATCAGCGGTGGTGAGGTGCGCATCGCGCCGGGTGAGCTGTCGTCGTTGCTGCCCGCGCCGGCGCCAACGCCGCTCGACGTGGGCCTGTCGTTGTCGGGCGTCGATGGCATCGCCATCGCCGGCAGCTCCACCCTCGCGGTGCGGCTTCCGACCGGCGCCTCGGTGCCCGGCGTCACCACCGGACCGCTGGATGTCGAGCTGATGCCGGCACCTGACGACGTCAGCGTGCGTGTCCGGGTCCGGTGTGCGATCGCCCTGGACCTCCCCACCGCTCCCATCCGTCTCGACATCGACGGCAACGGTTTCGAGGTCCCGTTCCGGCTGGGCGGCGGATCGCTCGGCTTCGATCCGAGCGGACTGCGGAGCAATGTCCCGACCGGGGCAGGGGTCGCACTGTCGCTGCCCGTGGTCAGCGGTGCGGGCCAGCTGTCGCGGTCCGGTGACGGTTACCGCGGCATGCTGGCCGTGCAGATGCCTCCGCTGGCGGTCAGCGCACTGGGCGCCCTCGACATCCGCACCGGCGCGTTCGTGGTGGTGCTCGGGGCGGTGTTCCCGCCGCCGGGCGTGCAGATCGGCCTGGGATTCGCGATCACCGGCGTGGGCGGGATCGTCGGCGTCGGCCGGCGTATCGACAGGGATGCGCTCACCCGCGCGGTCCAGGACGGCACCGCCGCCTCGCTGCTGTTCCCGACCAACCCGGACGCCGCCGCCCGTGACGTCGTTCCGATGCTGGACCGCCTCTTCCCACCGTCGCCGGAGTCGGTGATCGTCGGGCCGATGTTCCAGATCAGTTGGGGCGGGCGCCTGCTCACCGGCTCGGTGGCGCTGATCGCGGAGCTGCCGGATCCGGTTCGGCTGTCCGTGCTGGGAAAGGTTCTGCTCGCGATACCCGACCCTGCACTCCCGCTGATCAAGTTGCAGATGACGTTCTTCGGCCAGATCGATCCGGCGGTGCCGAGCCTGTCGATCCTGGCCAGCCTCACCGACTCCACGATGGCGGGCATTCCGATCACCGGTGACATGTTCGTGCTCGTGCAGGGCGGTCCCGACGCCAACGTCGTCGTCTCGGCCGGCGGCTTCCATCCGCGGTTCACCCGGCCGCCCGGCGTCCCTCCACTCAACCGCATCGCGATGACGCTGTCCTCGGGTCCGTTCCTCCAACTGCGCTGCAGCGCTTACGTCGCGGTCACGTCCAACACGTTGCAGTTCGGTGCCCTCGCCGAACTGGTGGCCGAGGTCGCCGGATGCGGACTGCGGGGGCATCTCGGCTTCGACGTGCTGATCCAGTTCTCCCCGTTCCGTTTCGTCGCCGAGATCTCGGCCGCGGTCGCGGTCGAGGTGTTCGGCGAGACGCTGGTCGGGATCGCGCTGCGGCTGACGCTGGAAGGACCGGGAGGCTGGCGGGCGGTCGGCCGTGGTCGGGTCGACCTGTTCCTGTTCAGCGCCTCCTTCGACTTCGACGAGGTGTGGGGCGGATCGGCCCCGCAGGCGCCGGCGGCCCCCGACATCGGCGCAATACTGGCCGACGCGCTGGCCGAACCCGCCGCCTGGCGCGCATATGCGCCGGACCCGGCCGGCCTGCCGGTCCAGCTCACGGCCGCCGCGGGAGCGGCGCTCGCCGACGGGGCGGTGCTGCACCCGCACGGATCACTCTCGGTGCGGCAGAGTCTCATTCCGCTGGGCATCGACATCGACCGCTGCAACCGCATCCCGATCCCGCCGCAACGTTGGGACATCGCCAACCCCGTGCTCGGGGACGGTCGGCCCGCCCCGGCCGCCGGTGAGGAGCGTGAACAGTTCGCCCCCGCGGCGTTCGTCACCATGCCCGACGACGCTCAACTCAGCCGGCCCGCGTTCGAATACTTCCGCGCCGGAATGAGATTCGTCGCCGGTGAGGTGACGACCGGCGAGGAACGCGGCGCCGAGTTCGAGTACGAGACCAAGGTCATCTCGCGGCGGTTCCGACTCGGCAGCCGGATCGCCGTCACCGTCGGAAACCTGGTCGAGGCGGTCGAATCGGTGTCGGGCGCCGCCTTCGACGACCCGCGCTGGTGGCGCACCGCGAGGACCGCGGTGACGGTCACCGACACGCCCGCCTACGCCGTGGTTGACGCCTGGTCGTTCAGCGAGGCCTCCGACGTCGCCCCGGTGTCGCGCAACACGACCGAACTGCACCAGGCGGTCACCGCCGCGCGGCTCGCCGATCCTCGCCGCCGCGTCGAGGTGGCCGAGGCATGGGAGGTGGCGGGACTGTGACCACCATCAGGTTCTCCTCGTGGGCGCAGACCGCGGTCGGCCGGGCCGTCGTCACCGAAGACGCCCCGGGCGGGCTGCCCGCCGCCGGGTTCACTCCGGGCATCGACGTCATCGCCCCCGACGGCACCGCCACGACGCTGCGCATCCCGGCGCCGATGTCGATGCTCGGTCCCGAGAGCGTCGCCGGCCTCGACGGCCGGGCGGTGGTGCGCACCGATCCGCCCGCGGGGGCCGCCGACGTCGAGGACAACTACCTGGTGTCGGTGGATCTGCGGCCCGTTGAGCTGCCGTGGATGTTCACCCCGGCCAAGCCGAGGGACGGACGACTACGGCCGTGGATCGTGCTCGTCGTCGTCGAGACGGTCTCCAGCACACTGGTCACCGGTGACCCGGTGCCGACGCTCAGCGTCGACGTCGGTCAACTACCCGATTTGGCCGATTCGTGGGGCTGGGCGCACGTGCAACGCGCCGACGATCCGGCCGAGCAGGTGGCAAGGCTGCTGTGTCCGCGCCGGCTGCGGGAGTCCACCCGGTACCGCGCCTGCATCGTGCCCGCGTTCGGGTACCTACCGGCCATGCGGTCGTATTCTCCTGCGTGGCTGGCCGACCAGATCACGCCGGTCAACCTGCCGGTCTACTACTCATGGGAATTCGGCACCGGTCTGAGCGGAGACTTCGAGCATCTCGTGCGCCGGCTGGGCCCGGCCCCGAAGGAGCGCACCGCGACGCTCGGAACGGTGTCGGTCGACGTGCACCGACCGTGGGTCAGCGACGCGCCCTTAGCGGGTGCGCCGCAGCCGGCGCCCTACCCCGTGCCGGGTGCGCTGGGTCAGCTCGACCTGGACGGGCCGCCCGCATCCGTACTCGACCAGTCGGTGACCGCTGACTTCACCACGCGGATCACCGCACAGTGCAACGCCGCCGCCGGTTTGCTCGACGAGCAGCAGGGTGACGCCCCTGTCGCGGTCGCCCCGCCGATCTACGGCGGCCGCCACGTCCTCGCCGAGGAAATCGGGCCCGCCGCCCCCGGCGCGGAGTGGCTCTCGACGCTGAACACCGCGATACCGACGCGGATCGCCGCGGGACTGGGCGCCGAGTATGTCCGCCTCAACCAGGAATCGCTGATGGCGCGGGCCTGGGAGCAGGCCGGAGCCATCCGCGAGGCGAACCGCCGGCGCGCGCTCGGCCAACTCGTCGAGGGTGTCACCACCGCCCTACACGACAAGCACATCGCCAATCTCGCGCTCGGAGAGGCGATGTCCGTCGCCGCACCGGCCGCATCCCGAGTCCGGCCGTGGGGTGCGCCGGGGCCGCCGCTGGCGACGGCGATCGAGGTCAGCGTGATGCCGACCGGCGCGGCGTCCACCGCCTTCGCCCGAATCATGCGCGCCGGAGGAACCATCGCCCGGGCGACGTCGACACGGTCGGTGTCCATCATCGAACGAGCCATCTCCGGTGCGGTGCCGGTGCCGGCGATGCGCCCGACACCGCCGTTCACCGTGTCCGAAACGCGGGCCGAGACCGCCCCCGTGACGAAGGCCGCGCTGATCGCCCAGCACGCGGTCATCGCGGCGACCGAACTGCGGCGCCTGCAGGCAATCTCCGACGTCGCCCGCCTCAGCGGACTCGCCGCCGAGGCGGACACGCTCACCTCGACGCTGGCCGGCGCGGGTATCGACGCCGCCGTGATCCGCCGCCGCGGTGGGGTGACGCTGCGCACGATGATCGCCCCGCACCTCAATGAGGTGACCGCCGGGATGGCCGGCGCGAAGGTGCATCTCACCCGGACGAACCGGGTGGGTGCGGCGGTCACCGACATCGGTGTGCAACTCGACGTCGACGCGCTGCGGGACACGCTGCTCACCGCCCTGACGCCCGGAGACCGCATCGCCCGCGCGGTGGCCGCCCGGATCAGTCTGCCGGAACGGATGGGGCCGGCCGTCTCTCTCAGCCCGGTGCTCGACCATCCGACGTTCCCTGCGCCGATGGCGCTGGCGCTGCGGGATTTCGCGCCGGACTGGTTCCTGCCAGGGATCGCGGACTTCCCCGCCGAGTCGGTGACGCTACTCGGGGTCAACAACGCCTTCATCGAGTCGTTCATGGTCGGGCTGGCGCACGAGTTCAACCGCGAACTGCTGTGGCGGGAGTATCCGACAGACATGCGCGGCACCGCTTTTCGGCGCTTCTGGCCCACACCCGGCGACGGGGCGGACATCGCGGGGATCCACGAGTGGACCGGACCCCTGGGCAGCCACCTGACGGTGGGGCAGGACACGATCGCGGTGCTGCTGGTGCGCGGCACGGTGGTGCGCCGGTTCCCGGCCATGGTGGTGGCCGCGGCGCCCGCACTCAGCGGCGTGGCCGGCGATCAACCGGTCGCCAACGACGACACCTCCTCCTGGCGGGCGCCGCTGTTCGCGCTCCCCATCGACGAGCAGACCATGGCGTACGCGTTCCAGATCCCGCCCGCCGAGCTGCGCGCGCTGCCCACCCCGGCGCAAGCCGGCTGGTTCTTCGCGTTCCAGGAGAACTCCACGCGGATGCGGTTCGGATTCGACCTCGGTGACGGGGCCGGCGCCGATCCGCCGTACACGACATGGGACGACCTGACGTGGACCCGGGTACTGACAGCGCACCCCGACGGGGCCCGGATGTTCGCCCGGGCCGACGCCGCGCTCGCCGCGCCCGAGCAACCCGGTGACAGGCAATGGAACCGGGACTCGACCGACATCGCCAGAATCGCCCTGCAGAAACCATTTCGGATGTTGATCCACGCCTCCGAACTCGTGGGCCGCTGATGGCCGCGCACACCGGCGTCGCGGCACAACGCCGGGCCATCCGCGCAGCCCGCCTGGAACGGGAGGCCGCCTGGCGCGAGGTCTACAACAGCACAGCGCACGCCGACGACATCCACGAGCGCACCCGCACGATGCGCGACGACTACGCGGCCTCCGTGTTCGGGCAGCCCTTCGTCGAGGCACGCACGCAAGCCGAGAACCGCAGATCCAATGCCCGCGACCGCGCGGAGGCGGCCGAGCGGCGGGTGGAGGAGGTCGACGCTGCCTGGGACGCGGAGACCGCCGCCGACCCGCTGTGGCCCGACCGCGGTGACCTGCCGCTGGTCTTGCTGCCGGTACGCCTGGAGACGCTGTACCGGCCGGCAGAATCCGGCGGCGCGGAGCTGTGGATCCGGGTGTACCCCGACGACATTCACATCGACAGCCACGAGACCGCGCTCACCGCCGCCGAACGAGCCCTGGCACAACGGTATCTGGAGGTGGTCGGGGCACCCGGAGTCACCGACGACGCACGCGCCACCGCCTGGGCCGAGGTGGTGGCCGGCGTCGGCGCGGACCGCGGGCTGTGGGCGGTGGAGTGTCTGAGGTCGGGCGCCGACGGCGGAGCGAAGGATGCGACGTGGAGCCGCGCGCCGATGGCGCGGATGATGCCGGACCACTTCACGTTCTCGGGATACCGCAGCGGCCGGTTGATGTGGCGCGTCGACGGCGCCCCCGTACCGGCGCAACTGCCCGCCGGCTTCGCCCCGCCGGGAATCGACCAGGACGACGGCGAGGTCACATCCGGTCGCGTCCGCTGGCAGCGGGCCAGCCGGTGGCTGGTCGACTTCGACACCGCCGTCGACGCCGGGATGGCGGTCCGGGTACCGCTCCACGACCCGGACCTCCACTACGACCTGGTGACAGTGGTCGGTACGGGCTCCGCCGACCCCGACACCGCCGCCCGCGAGATGGGCGCCCTGCTCACCGCGCACAGCTACACCACCGGGCTGTCGGTACTGCCCGCCGGAACACCGACGAACAACACTCCCGCCAGCAGATCGGGGTGGCACTCCCGGCCCGCACCGCGCAGCCCCGATGATGTCGCCGCCGCGCGCACCGCCGCGGCGGCCGAATCGGCATCGCAACGCATCGCTCATGCGCTCGGCATCGACCCCGCGGCGACTTCGGCGGCGGTGGAGGGCGGCGCCGGAGACCACGACGACCTCGCCGCCACCGCGCAGCGCTTCATGGCCGGCCTACTGGGCAACCTCTCGGTGGACTGGATGCCGTTGGGCTCGGATCTGACCGGAGTGTCGACCGACCTGAGTTTCCTCGCCGAACACTTCACCTCATACGTGCGCAGCCGCGGACCGCTACCCGTCCTGCGGATCGGGAGACAGCCGTACGGCCTTCTGCCCATCACGCCGACCGACCTCTGGCGTGGCGACGACGTCCACGAAGCGATCGTGTACATCGCGTCGTCGATACTGTCGTACTTCAAGGAGAACGTGCACCGGGCGCAGCGGGTGGGCGCAGGACCGGATCAGGATGCGGCGATCCTCGACCTGCTCAGCCGTCGCCCGGCGTCCACCCGGATCCGCTACATCGCGGACCTGAAGATCGACTCCTTCTCGCGGATGTTCATGGTGCACCCCCCGGCAACCTTCGGAATGGCCATGGCCGACATGAACATTCCGTTCTCGGCGCGCGGTCCCGTCGGTATGGCGCCGCCCGGCTTCGACTTCGCGGCGGCGGTGCAGCCGACCCCGGAACTGCTCGAATTGGTGAACAGCCGACCGCTGCATGCGTATGCGGAGGTGGTGCACGAGACGCAGGCGTTCGTGGCGGGCCTGCCACCCGAAGGGCAGGGGGAATGGCCGCCGGAGTTGATCGCCAAGATGCAGGCGGTGAATGCCTCGGCGGCGCAGCTGGATCCGTCGACCAGCGGCCTGTTCTACCAGCTCGGCTTCCCGCTGTTCCGCACCCTGTGGTGGCTGTCGCTGCTGTACCGGTTCCCGTCGGGGATGCCTGAGGACCACGCCGCCCGGCCGGCGGCGCTGGCGCTGCAGCAGGCGACCGTCGCCGCGCTGGAGCTCGAAGCGATCGCCGGGCAGCGTCTGGCCGATCTCGAGCGGGCGCTGTGCGAAAGCCTGGACACCGTGACGCACCGCGTCGACGCATGGGCCACCTCGATGGCCACCGCGCGGCTGGCCCGTATCCGCGACGACAACCCGACCGGGCTCCGCGCCGGCGCGTACGGCTGGGTCACCGACCTGCAACCGCTGCCGCCCGGCCGCCGGTCTGCCCGCGACGGCTACCTCGTCGCCCCGTCGTTGCACCACGCCACCACCGCGGCCGTGCTGCGGGCGGGATGCCTGGCCCACTCGGATCCGTCGGCCTTCGCGGTGAACCTGACCTCGACGCGGGTGCGCACGGCACTGCGCACCCTGGAAGGCATCGAGCGGGGACAGACACTGGACTATCTGTTGGGTTATCGCTTCGAGCGGGGACTGCACGACCGGCAACTCGATCACCTCATTCCGGCATTCCGCCGGCACTACCCGGTGACGCCCCGCGCCGATACGGATGTCGATGCCACCGCCACCGCCGCCGTGGCCGCCCGCCACGTCGTCGACGGTCTGGCCCTCAGCCGCGACCGGGCCCTGTTCGATGCAGGCAATCCCACCGTCGCGGTCGGCGCCGACCTGATCGCGGTGACCGAGTTGATCGACGACGTGGCCGACACCTTCGACGCCGTCGGCGATCTCCTTCTCGCCGAGAGCGTGCACCAGATCGTCGGAGGCAACCCGCTGCGCGCCGGTCTGGCCGCCGATATGGGCACCACCGGTCTGCTGCCCGCCGACTACCAGGTCATCTCCACTCCGCGCAGCGCCGACACCGTCTCCTACGCGGTGGGCGCCGCGCTCACCGACGAACTCGACCCGGCGAGCCGATGGGACGGCGGCAACGGGCTGGCCCGACTGGAACCCGCCCTGGAGAACTGGTGCCGGATTCGGCTCGGCGCGCCCGACCGGTGGGTGTTCGGGTGCCTCCGCGCCGACGGCTCCGCCACGACGGTGTCGTTGGCCGATCTGCGGGCCGGCGCGTGGGAGGTCATCCGAACCGCCGACTCGGGTGCCGGTTCGACGTTCGCGCGCCGGCTGCTGGCCGCCGCCGGCGCCACCGCATTCATCGACGACAGCGGCCTCGACGACCTCGTCACGCTGGCGGAGGCACTGCGGTCGGTGATCGCGTCGAGCGCCCCCCTGGCAGGGTCACACTTCGATCCGGTCGCCGACCCATGGGCCGCGGCCGATCTCGACGAGATGGCCGGCCGGCTCGCCGGATGGTCGAGCGCGGTCCGCGACGCCCTCTCCCGCTGCACCGGGGATCCGGGCGGCGCCGTGGCGGAGCTGATCGGGTGCGGCGTGGCGGTGCCTGCCGACATCGATCTCACCGACACCGCGCATCTCACTCAGGTCGCACCGCGCATCGCCGCGTCGGTCGCCGAACTCACCCTGCCCGACCAGGTGCCGGCACCGCCGTCCGGTGTCGCTCGCGACTCGACGAACACACTGGAGTGGATCAGCACGGTCACCGCGGCGGTCACCGACATCACCGGAGGGGGGATCCGCGTGCTGCCGCGACTGTCGTTGTCCAGCAATGGCCTCAGTGCGCTGTGGGACGCCGAGCACCGGCCCGCCGGTGCTGACGGTGACCGGCTGGCCGACTGGCTGCGCGACGTCGGCCGGGTACGGCCGGCGGTCAGGGCGTTCGGTGACACCCTGGCGGCCGCCGAGATGACCGGCGGCGCCCGCGCGGCCGGCTTCGACGTCACGCAGGCGCCGGCCACTGTGCGCCCGCCCTGGATCGCGGTGAGCCAGGGCACCGCCCGCGCGTGCACGGTGCTGTCCCGCGACGACGACTCGCCCGTCGCCCAGCCCGCCACGGTGACCGGCTTCGTGTGCGACTCCTGGTCCGAGGCGCTGCCCCGGACCGGTCACCGCCCGGGCACCGCGGACGAGGTGGCCGGCATCGCCTTCCACACCGCACGTCCCGATGCCCGGGCACCTCAGGCGGTTCTCGTCGCGGTACCGCCGGACCGCGGCCGCGGGTGGCACGCCGAGGACGTGCACGCCGCGGTGGAGGAAGCCCACGAACTCGCCCGGGTGCGCGGTATGGACCTCACCGATCTCCCCGAGCTGCGCGGCACCATGCCGCCCACCATCGAGGGCGGCGACTTCACCCTGAACCTGCCGGGCTGACCGAGGGAGCACGAATGTCCGTCAGATTCGAACCGCTGCCGCGCGATCCGAGCCTCGACGACGGAGTGGCCGCCCGTGTGCACGACCCGCTGTGGTTGCTGTGCCGGCAGTGGCAGTTCGGCGAATTCCGCGGCGAGGACGCCGGATCGATCGCGATGGTCGATGTCGAGGTCGACACCCACCGGGTCGACCGGTTCCGGGTCGGCGGGACCGGTGACTGGCAGGCATACGACCCGTCGACCGCACCGCTGGAGCGCATGGTCGAGCAGGAACGGACCGACCCGTCGTCGGATCCCCGGCTCCGCACCGAAGGCGGCGTCCGGCTCGCCCGCCAGCTGACCGACGCCGGCCTCGATCCCACTCCGTGGCGCCACCGCTACGCCTTCGAGGAACCGGTACCCGAACGGGCCGCGCGCGGCGTCAATCGTCTGCTGCGGAGCCGGATCGGCGACGGAACTCGCATCGCCGCCGGTCTGCGCAGACTGCTCGATCCGGCGGCGTCCGCGGGGGAGCTCAACGCCCTCGCCGTGGCCCCCGACCGGCATGCCGCCGCACAGGCCATCGCCACGGACTGGTTGAGCTGGTGGGACGCCCGGGTACCCGCGGTCACCGCGGGTGAGCACCGGATGCCGGCGACATGGGATGACCACCGGCTCGAGCACGCGTTCTCGCTGTGCGCCACGGGGCTGCTCGACGTCGAGTTGCGGGCCACCGAGTACGACGGGGGACGCCTGGACTGGTGGTCCATGGACGTCGTCGCACCCGACGCGCCACAACCCGGATGGGCACCCGATCGCCTGCCGCTGAGCGGCATTCCCGCGCCTGCAAGCTTCGGTGGAATGCCATCGGCACGGTTCTGGGAGATGGAGGACGCGACGATCGACCTCGGCGCCATCGACGCCGCGCCGCACGACCTCGGCCGGCTGCTGATGGTCACCTATGCGACGGTGTACGGCAACGACTGGTATGTGGTGCCGGTGCGGCTGCCGGTCGGTACGCTCTGCCGGGTCGCGACATTCACCGTCACCGATGTCTTCGGCTTCTCTGAACCGGTGGGGCCTGCCGCTGCGGACAGCCCCGAGTTCAACGTGTTCGGGCTCTCGGATCCGCGCCTGCCCGGCGGCGCCAGCCCCTGGTTCCTGCTGGCGCCGGCGCTGCCGGCAGTGCTGGAGAGCGCGCCCGTCGAGCACGTGCTCATCGCGCGCGACGAGATGGCAAACCTGGCCTGGGCGGTCGAGCAACACATCGAGGACGACGCCGGCCTACCGTACGACCGTTACAACGCGATGATCCGACCGCCGGCACCGGTCGCGGGCGCGATGCGCGCTTATCAGGTCGACTCGTTCGTCCCGGAATTCTGGTATCCGCTCGCCCCCGAGCACGTCGACGAGGGGCGGGAAGCGGTGCGGCTCCGCCTCATTCCGATGGCCCGCCGGGTGGCCACCGCGGACGGCGCACCCGCCGAGGTGAGCATCGCGCGGCCGCTCGGCCACATCCTCGAAGCCGCGCGTGGAGCCGGATCCTTCTGGCTGCACGAGGAGGAGGTCCCGCGAGCCGGTGTGGACATGGTGCGCACCCATCAACGTGCCCGGTGGCATGACGGGTCCGTGCACACGTGGGCTGCGCGACGCAAAGGCACGGGCGCCGGGGAGTCGGCCAGCGGTCTGCGCTTCGACACTGTGACGGGGCGCTGACATGGCGATGGGGGCCTCCACCTGGTTTCTCAGCCCGCAGAGCCTGGTGGCGCGGGTCGACGTCGTCGACGGCAATGCGACGTGGACCGGCCCCGGCGATCTCGCCGAGGTGTTTCCGGCGCTGCTGTGCTTCGGGGTGAACCGCGACCGGCTCGTTCAGTTCGCCGACCACTTCGTCGGCAGGGTCTCCGCGGTACAGCAGACGGCGGTGAACGAAGCGGTCTTCCGGGTCGACGTCCGATCGTGGCGGGAGGGCATGCAGACCGACTACAGGCGGAACGTCCGGCTCGATCTGGCGACCGGCAAGGTCATCGAATATCCGGCCATCTTCGACACGTCGCGGAAAACGGAGGGTTGGCGCGAATATCAGATCCGCGACCACAGCACCTGGAGTGTGTTCAACGCGGTCACGCGCCAGCTCATCGTCGAGCACAACTGGAGTGACGCCGTATTCGCGCTACCGAACGGACAACGCGTGGGGTTGCCTGCCGACGGCTCGACGATGGGCGTCGACCGCGGGAAGCTGTTCGTCAAGACCACCGAGTCGGCTTCGGCGTACCGCGTGTTCGATCTCGACAACCTGACCACCGACGGCAAGGTCAAAGGGCAGTACGGCGGCATCGAGAACCCCACCGGCTTCGAGCCGATGTTCACACTCGTCACCGACCCCGACGCGTGGGGGGAGCGTGGCCCGGCCGGTGACATCGACCGGAAGATGCTGATGGCGGTCAACGTCGCCGCACACAACGCCGGCGCGAACGCCGACTTACTGCTGCGGATCCTGCACGCCGAGAGCGGCATACGCACCGGTGCCTACCACCCGTCGGGCCGGTACGGCTTGCTGCAGCTGACCGCCGAACAGCTCGCCGCCGCCGGCTGGGCCGACTCCCCGGACGCCTATCTCGATGCGGGGGCGGCGCAGCTGCCGGTGATCGCCGCACACCTGCGGAGAATCGGTGTGCCCGAGGAGACCGACGAAGCCGGACTGTGGCTGTGCCACCTTCTCGGACGGGTGTACACCGCTGAGGATCTGGCGACGCCGGTGGCCACCGCGAACGGCGTCCGGCCCGACATCTGGGCGACCCATGCGGTCGCGGACATGGACGGGGACGGGGTTCTCACCGTCGAGGATCTGCACCGGTATCTGCGGTCGCTACGTCGCGACCCCCGGCTCGTCGACGTGCAATATCGAATCGGCCGGATGTCGGCCGTGGTGCCCGACTGGCAGGATCTCACCGAGATCAACGAGGGTGACGACATGGGCGTGGTGCGCCCCAGCGCGGAGTCGCTCGGCCTGCTGGTCGGCGTCGTCGCACTGCAGAACCACCCGGGGTTCCACCATGAGCGGGTGGTGTCGATCGACCCGGCTCCGGGAACGCTGCAACGGCTGGTGGATCCCGTCACGGTGCAGGTCAACTTCGAAGGGTGACTTCGCCGGCCGGGGACGGCGGCTAGATCATCTCCCGCCGCGTGATCCACCGCATGACCTGCCAGCCGACGAACACCGGCAGCCAGCACGTCAGCACGCGGTAGAGCAGCACCGCCGGGATCGCCACCGCCGCAGGCACGCCGAACGCCGCCAGGCCACCGATCAGCGCCGCCTCCACCGCGCCGACCCCGCCCGGTGTCGGCGCCGCCGACGCCAGCGTGCCGCCCACCATCGTCACCACGGTCACCGTGACGAACGACGTGTCCCCGCCGAACGCCTCGATGCTCGCCCACAGCGCGAACGCCGCACCGAGAGTCGTTGCCGCACAGCCCAGCACGATCAGCATCATCCGCTGCGGCTCCCCGGCCAGCTCGCGCAGGTCGCCCAGCACCTCCATCAGCCGCGGCCACACCGTCGCCAGTACCCAGCGCCGCAGCTTCGGCACCACCACGAACGCGGCGGCCACCGCCAGCAGCACCGCGCCGATCACGTACAGCACGATCCGCGGCGGCACGAACTGCTCGAGGTTCGCCGACGCCCCGGCGACCGCGCTGAACAGGATCAGCAGCGAGATGTGCGTGACCACCTGCACCGACTGCTGCAGCGCCACCGCGGTGGTCGCGCGCACCGCACCCAGCCCACTCTTCTGCAGGAACCGCGTGCTCAGCGCCAGCCCGCCGACCCCGGCCGGGGTGGTGGTCGCCGCGAACGTCCCGGCCACCTGCATCAGCGCCAGATGCCGGAAGCTGACCAGCCCGTCGGCGCACGCCCACAGCGCGGCCGCCGCGCCGACGTACTTGAGCATCGACACCCCGAGCCCGGCCAGCGCCCACCACAGGTTGACGTTGCGCAGCTCGTCGGAGAACGTCGGCACCGCGGCCAGGAACGGATATGCGACGTAGACCAGCGCGCCGATCAGCCCCAGCTGGATGATCTGGTTGCGGGTGAAGCGGGTGATGTTCTGGGTGCTGATGTTGTCGGCGCCGGTGCGGCGCATCACCTCGTCGCGGGTGTCCGCCGCAACGGCGCGGGCGTCGGGGATCGACTTCCAGACCCGCGGCGTCACCGCGTGTTTGGTGAGCCGGCGCGACGCGGTGAGGATCGTGGCGTCGTCGAACGCGGAGATCGCCGCGGCAACGGCGGCTTCGGCGTCGTACGCCGCTCCCGTCGTCATCAGCAGCTGCGCGACGTCGGACTGCAGCTGGGTCTCGGTGGCGCCGAACTCGGCGTAGGCGAAGCCGCCGAAGCGGGCCCCGCCGTCGCAGAGGGTCATCTCCCCGGCCTGCAGATCGCCGTGCGAGATGCCGTGATCATGCAGGCGTCGCAACGCCTCCCACACGTGCGTCAGCCCGTCGGGCGACGCCTCCACCGGTGTGCCGCACACCGGTGAGTGCGCGTAGAGCGCCCACCCGCGCGCCAGCGGCGCCACCACCACCGACTTCGTGTTCGACAGCCCGAGATCGCCGATCGCGATCGCCATCAGCGCCCGGTGTTCGACCGCCCGCCGGAGCGACGCCTGCAGCGGCGCCGTCTCGGTGGACCGCAGCCGCAGTTTGCGCCACAGTTGGCGCATCGCGCCGCCGCTGCGCTGGTTGGGTCCGTACATGTGCACGGTGACCGGCTCTGCGTCGGTGTCCGCGGTGAGCAGCAGCGGGCCGCCACCTGCCGGGCGCACCACCCGCAGCGCGGTCACGGTGTACCCGCGCCGTGCCAGCGCCCGCACCGCGCCCTCCAGCGGCACCTCGAGGGCAGGGGTGCCGACGAGCAGGACCACCAGCGCGCCGACGAACCAGCCGACGGCCAGCCCGAGCAGTGACCGCGCCGGCACCACCGCGCTGACCACCAGGTGGATCGGCACGAACGCCAGCAGCAGCGCCCACCACCAGCGCCGCCACCGCGCCGGCACCCACGGGCCCGACACGGTGAGCACCGCGGCGAGCATGGCGATCCACCGCGGGTCGTCGAGGATCTGCGACAGCAGCGAGTCGAGCCGGTCGTTGAGGTCGAAATGCCACTGCGGGGCGGCGATTCCGTTGCCGGTGATCGACAGCGACAGCATGGCGATGAACGCCGCGGCGGCGAACGCGCCGAGCAGCCGCCATTGGCGCACCACCACGAGCCCGACCAGGATCACGAACGGCAGCGCCAGGATCGAGATGCCGTAGGCCAGGTACACCAGGTTCGACTGGGTCGGGGTGAGGACGCCGACGATCTCGGAGATGGACCGCTCGAGCGCATTCCACTCGTAGCGGGTCACCAGCGAACTGGTGATGACGACCGCGAGCAGGAGCGTCGCCAGCGCGAGGCGCAGGATGTCGTTGGTGCGTCGCGTCAGCGGCAGCAGCAGGCTGCCCGATACGGCGATCTCGCGCCCGTCGACTCGCATACTCAGCCCGCGTCGTCGGCCCCCAGGCGTCCGAACGCCCGGCGCAGGAAGCTCGGCCGGGCGACCGGACGGCGCGTGACGTACGGCCATGGCGCGTTGCGTTCGGGTATCGACTCGGCCCTGGCGTGTTTGAGATGCGTGCGCAGGGTCCGCCGGACCTCGTGCAGTGTGGGGTCGGTCCATCGGTTGACCGCCTCGGTCGGGTCGTCGGTGAGGTCGTAGAGCTCCCACTGGTCGTCGAGCGGGCTGGCGCGGTAGGCGTCGCCGCCGAGTCCGTTGGCGGCAAGGTGGCGCACGCCGGGTTCGGTCCAGGTGGCCGGATCGTCGAACGTGCGCACCAGCTTCCACAGGTGACCGGCGCCGCCCGGGGCGTCGGCCTCGTCGACGCGCGCGACCAGACCCTCGAAGTTCGACGCGACGTGCGCGGGGATCCGGATCTTCAGCGGCGCGGGCGGATCGGTGTCCCGGCCGAGCTTGCGCGCCAGCCCCGATGCGCCGGTGTCGCCTTCGAGGATGTTGTCGCGGGTCATCAGGTACACGCAGCGACGGTCGTCGGCCGCGGCGCCGTCGACCACCGGCATGAGGTCGCGGCCGGGCAGCGGATGCACCTCGGTGAACGTTTCCGACAGCGTGGCCGCGGTCGCGGAGACGTCGACACCGGCGGCGGCGAGCAGCGTCGGCACCAGATCGACGTGCGAGGTGGGGGCACTGACCGTGCGCGGCTGCGTGGCCCGGATGCCGATGCGGGCGATGACGAACGGCACCCGGGTGGCCTCGTCGTAGAGGTTGAACCACTTCTGGTGCAGCCCGCCGTGGGCGCCGAGCAGGTCGCCGTGGTCGGAGGTGCGCACCAGCACCGCGTCGGCCGAGCCGCCGTCGGTGACGACGCGGCGCACCCGATCGATCGGGGTGTCGACCTCGGCGTGCAGCCGGTAGTACAGGTCGCGGTAGCGCTGGGCGTTGCGTTCGTAGGTGCGCTCCATCATCGCGGCGGGCCCGTACCCGGAGTAGTAGGCCTCGCGGAATGCGATCTGCGCGGCCGGTTTGGTCGACAGGTCCTCGTCGGCGGTCGGGGCGGGCGGGACGTGCGGCGGATCGAGCGGCGACGCCGCGATCGGGCTGCGGCGCGCCCACGCCGGGAACAGCGAGATGTCGTGTGGGTTGACGAAGCTGGCCACCAGCAGGAAGGGCCGCAGCGCGGCGGGGTCACCGGCGCGGCGGCGGGCGTAGCGGTCCTCGAGCCAGGCGACGACGCGGTCGGCGATCAGCGGGTCGCGGCGCAACCCGCTGTTGGCCATCAGGGCGCCGTGCGGTTCGGGCCCGACCCAGCCCGAGAACCCGTACGGCGCCAGGGGATCGGCGTCGAGGTACTGCCGGACCGCGGCGGGGTCGACGACGCCGTCGTCGTCGTTGGTGGCCAGCGGTTTGCCGGTGGCGGGGTCGGTGAGGTCGGCGTGGGAGATGTGCCACTTGCCGTCGTAGTGGGTGTCATAGCCGGCCGCGCGCAGCCAGTTGCCCAGCGTCGGCACCTCACCGCGGCGCAGCCAGCGCATCCGGGAGTCCTCGTAGGTCTTACCGAGGCCGTCGGTCTGGGTGACGCCGTGCAGGTCCGGGTACTGGCCGGTGAAGATCGTCGGCCGGCTGGGCACGCACGCCAGCGACCCGGTGTAGTGGCGGGTGAAGGTGACGCCGTGCTCGTCGAACCATCGGCGGCCGTGCAGGATCCGGGACCGCCACGCCGCCACCTCGGGTGCCTCGTACGGCGGCGTGGCGCGTTCCTCGTCGGTCATGATGATGACGATGTCGGGGCGGTCAGACATGTGTGCTCTCCCATTGCTGCGCCAGGCCGGCGAGCATCGAATCCGACGAGTGGGCGAGCACCCGGCACACCACCCGGGCGGCCAGCGTGCGCAGCGGACCCGCACCCAGATCCACGGTGCTGGTCAGCGTGACGTCGGTGCCTGCGCCTGCGTTCGCGGGCTGCAGCGTCCAGCGGTTGCTGACGTGGCGCAGTTGCCGCGGCAGGCCTGCGATGTCGTAGGCCAGCGCCCGCGACGGGGTGAACTCGGTGATCGACTCGACCAGCGTCAGCCGCCCGACCTGCACCCGCCGCGTGGTGCCGAGCGGTCCGTCGGGATCGGTGCGCAACACGCAGGAGTGGTCGACGCCGGGCGCCCACCCGGCGATCGCGCCGAAGTCCGCGAGCACATCCCACACCGCCAGCGGAGCGGCGGCAATCGTCCGCCGTCGACTGATCTCGGCCACCACAGGGCCACCCTACGGTGCTGAGCGGGCGTCGGGCAGTAAGCGCGCGACAACGTCACGTGGCGGACAGGCGCTGCGCCAGGCCGGACGCCCTCACCACGCGGCGCCCGATCGCGGCCCGCACCGCCTGCTCGGAGCCGACGATGCGGACTCTGCGCTTGGCGCGGGTGACCGCGGTGTAGAGCAGTTCGCGGGTGAGCAGCCGGGACTCCTGGTCGGGCAGCAGCACCGTGACCTCGTCGGCCTGGCTGCCCTGGCTCTTGTGGATCGTCATCGCGTGCATGGTCTCGACGTCGGCGAGCCGGCTGGGGGAGAACTCGACCGGCCCGGCGCCCGCGCCGATCACCGCGGCCAGACCGTCGGGGCGCACGACCGCCACGCCCGTGTCGCCGTTGTACAGGCCCAGCCCGTAGTCGTTGGCGGTGACGAGCACCGGCCGCCCGGCGTACCAGTCCGACCACAGCGGTTCGCCCGTCGCGTCGGTCAGCCACCGTTCGACCTGGCGGTTCCAGTGCTGCACGCCGTAGGGGCCGCGGCGGTGCGCGCACAGCAGGCGGTGGTCGTCGAGGGTGGCCAGCGCGGTCCTCACGTCCCCGAGCACAGCCGCCTCGCGCAGCCGCAATGCCTGCGGCGCAAGCACTTTGCGCAGCGCCTCGCCGGGAGTGTCGGTGTCGAGCCACTCGATGTGATCGCCGCCGTCGCGCAACAACGCGACCACCCGCTCGGATTCCCCATCGCGGATTGCTTCGGCCAGCGCGCCGATCGGCGCCCCGAATCGGTGAGAGGTGACCAGCCGCGCGATCCGCACGCCGGGGCGCACGCCGAGGCCGTCGACCAGGTCGGCCAGCACCGCACCGGCCTCGACCGACGCCAACTGGTCGGCGTCGCCGACCAGCAGCAGCCGGCTGTCGGGCCGCACCGCCTCGAGCAGCCGGGCCATCAGCGTCAGCGACACCATCGACGTCTCGTCGACGACGATCACGTCGTGCGGCAGCCGGTTCTCCCGGTGGTGACGGAACCGCGACGAGCTGCCCGGCCGGCGGCCCAGCAGCCGGTGCAGCGTCGAGGCGGTCAGCTCCGGCAGCCGGTCGCGGTCGGCGGGCTCCAACTTCTCGATCTGGTCGGTGACCGCTTCGAGCAGCCGCGCCGCGGCCTTACCGGTCGGCGCGGCCAGCGCGATGCGCAGCGGCGGGCGGCCGTTGAGCGCGGCCTGTTCGGCCAGCAGCGCCAGCAGCTTCGCGACGGTGGTCGTCTTGCCGGTGCCCGGCCCGCCGGTCAGCACCGTGAGCGATTGCGACAGCGCCACTTCGGCCGCGGCGCGCTGTTCCTCGTAGCCGTCCCCGAACAACCGCTGCAGGCTGTCGGTGGCGGCGGGCAGCGTCGACGAGAGCAGCGCGAGCACGTCGTCGCAGACCTGTTGTTCCTCCCGCCAGTAGCGGTCGAGGTAGAGCAGGTCGCCCAGGAACCGCAGCACCGGCGGACTGCCGGCCAGCGTGCTGGCCCGCACCGCGGCCAGCCAGTCGCCCGCGTCGGGCCACGGTAGGTCCGGCTGCCCGACCTGTCCCGCGATCGAGTGCAGGTCCACGCACACCGATCCGCTGCGCAGCGCCCGCACCGCGAACGCGACGGCCAACGCGACGCGGTCGTCGGACTCGCCGGCCAGCGTGGCCAGCCGGCGCGCGACGTGGACGTCGGCCCGGTCGAACACCTCGGCGGCGGTGAACACGTCGAGCGCGTCGGTGTCCAGCCGGGCGCTCAACTGCTGTTCCCGTCGTTGAGCCGCACCTTCCGGGCGGTCGAGCTCTCGTCGAGCTCGACGATGTCGGCGCGGGAGCGCAGGAAGTCGCTGAACGACTTGAAGCCCAGCGATTTCTCCGAGAACGACGGATCCATGCGCTTCATCTGCGCCTTGACCACCGAGTTGTGCAGCCAGTCGGCGTCGTCCTTCTCCAGCCCGATCTGCAGCGCGCGCCGCAGCAGACCGGTGGCGGCCGCCTGCGGGTCGGGCTCGTCGGGGGTGCGCTGTCTGGTGCGGCGCTTGCGGGTGGACGACGACGGCGGCGTATCGGGTTCGGGCACCGGCACGCCGGGCAGCGCGTCGTAGCTGACGAACTCATCGCACGCGGCGGCCAGCGACCGGCTCGACGAGCCGGCCACCCCGATGCCCACCACGTAGCGGCCCAGCCGTTTACAGCGCTGCGCCAGCGCGATGTAGTCGGAGTCACCGCCGACGATCACCACGTGGGTGAGGTCGGGCAGCCGGAACATGTCCTCGACGGCGTCGACGGCCAGCCGGATGTCGGCGCCGTTCTTGCCGTAGGCCGCCGCCGGGAACAGCTGCACCAGGTCGACGGCGCGCGCCACCAGCTGGTTGCGGTAGTTGGCATTGACCTCGGCCGACCAGTCCGCATACGCCCGCGTCAGCACCAGGGTGCCGTAGGACGAGGCGAAGTCGATCACCGCGCCGATGTCGACGGCGGCGCGAGTGAGCTTCTCGGCGAAGTCGTCGATGTTCTTCGATTTGTCCCGCTGAAACGAGTTCCGGCCGTTGACCTGGTCGTACCGCGAGATCACGATGTTGTCGAAGTCCAGGTAGACCGCGACGCGGGTGGTTCCCGGTTCCGTCGTCACCGCTTCAGTGTGGCCTATCGGCCGCCGAGAATCAGGCAGCGGCGAGCGGCAACGTCCGATGGGGATCGCAAATCTCGACGACCCGGCGCACCGTGGGGTTGCTCACCAGCTCCCAATCGACGCCGGCGCGGACGCACCGCTCGCCGATGGTGCACAGGATCGAGAACCCCGCGGTGGACAGGAAGTCGACGCCGGTCATGTCCAGGACCAGACGCCGTGAGTTGGCGCCCCGCCGAAACACGTAAGCGGCCAGGTCAGCGGCGTTTGCGGCGTCGATGGACCCGCTCACCGTGAGGCGCACCTCGTACGGGTCGAGCCACTCGGTGGAAAAGGTCAGATGATCGATGGAAGGCATGTTGCACTTGCTCCGAAACTGCGCCGAATGCGGCGCTGTCTGAGAAATTCGTGGGCGGCGTCAGCAATGTTGTCTGCGACGGATCCGCGGCTGGTTGATCAACCTGTCCTCACCCTACTCGGAACACCCCCGCGCAGCGCAATCCCCACGGCCGGATTCTCACCGAACAGCCACTCTTGCGGGCGGCTGACCAGGCATTCAGGCGGCGGCTGCACCCGCGTCGAGCAGGTCGGAGATCGCCACGGTCAGCGACGCCGGTGGTCGCCAGCCGAACACGCCCGCGGGATGCCCGTCGACCACGGGTGTCGCCGGACCGCACATGCCGCGGACGAACAGGTACGCCACCCCGCCGAGGTGATCCTCGGGCCGGTATCCGGGCTGCCGCCACCGCAGGAACCGGTGCAGCACAACGCAGTACAGCAACGCCTGCAGCGGATAATCCGAGTGCAGCATCGCCTCGACCAGGCGGGGACGGAGGTAATCCGCTGCGGTGAGCGGCTTCTCGGGTTCGCCGAGCCAGTTCGTCTTGTAGTCGACGACCAGGTATCGGCCGTTCACCCGCAGCACGGCGTCGATCGAGCCGGTGAGGTACCCCCTGAGGGATTGAACGCCCAGCGAGCGGTCGGTGAGGCGGTCGGCGTAGACGGCCATCGGGTCGTCGGCCGGCAGGTGTTGTTCCAGCAGCCGGCCCACGTCGGCCAGTGTGATCGCCGGTGCGGCGCCGCGGACGTCGCCACCGGCCAGCGGGAACTCGAAGTCCAACTCTCGCAACCGGTCCTGTAGACCGATCTGCCGCAGGGTGAGGCCGGGCGCGAGCGGGCCGAGCGGCGTGTCGTGCATCGGCAGCAGCGCCTCGGCCAGTGCGTCGGCGGCGACGTCGACCGGCCACCACACCGCGTGCTCGTCGATGCGGCGTTCGAGTTCGACGGCGAAGTCCGGCGCGAACGGATCGGCGTGTTCGAGCACCGCGTGCACCAGCGAACCGAACTTCGCGCCCGTCGGCAGCGCGGCCATCGGAGACGGCACATCGGCGACTTCCGGCCCGGTGTCGGCCGCCTCGCTGACCGGCACGTCGGCCACCTCGTCGTCGAGTTCGGCGACCTCGGATTCGCTGGCCACCCCGGTGCCGGCCTCGGCGGCGCGGATCAGCCCGGAATACGACGTGCGCCGCCAGGTGGTGTCGATCTTGCGGTGGAAGTGGCGCACCGCGAGCGTTCCCGGCGGTGCGGCCGGCGGCAGCGCTGCCGCCTCTTCCAGCACGGATTCCTCCAGTACCGGCCCGCCGGCGGTCTCCCATGCACGTAGTGCCGTCATCGCGTCGGCGTCGTCGATCTTGGGCGGGTCGCAGCGGTCCGGGACCACCACCTCACCGGGCTGCCGGCCGCGCAGCAGCCGCGACAGCCCGCCGTTGGGTTCGTCGTAGGACGGCGCCCACCAGGCGACCACCTGGGACTGCGCCCGGGTCAGCGCGACGTAGGTGAGGCGGACGTCGTCGCTGGCGGCCTCGCGCCGGCCCAGCCGCTCGACCTCGGCGTGGTCGGGGCTGTCCTCCCCGCCGATGTGCAGGCAGCGGGTGCGGCCGTCGTGGAACAGCACGACGTCGCGGGTCTGGATGTTGCGGTTGAACGCGAACGGGAGGTACACCACCGGGTACTGCAGGCCCTTGCTGACCCACACGGTCATGATCTGCACGGCTGCGGCGTCGCTGTCGAGGCGGCGGTTGCGTTCGGTGGCGCCGCCGCGCTCCTCGCGCTGGGTGCGCAGCCAGTCGCGCAGCGCGGGCAGGCCGAACCGTTCCCGGTGCGCGGTGTCGTGCAGCGCCTGTGTCAGGTGCGCGAGGTCGGTCATGTGCCGCTCGCCGTCGTGCCACGACAGCACCCGCCGGCCCATCCCGGTCAGGTTGGCCGCCTCGAACACCGCGGCGACGCCGCGGTCGCGGGCGTGGTCGGCCCATTCGCGCAGCCGGTCGGCGATCTCGTCGGTCAACGTGTCACCCTGGGTGGCAAGTTCTTCGGCGGTGCGGCCGAAGAACATCGTGAGCGCCGCGGCGCGCACCAGTCCGGAACGGTGCGGCTGGTCGAACGCCTCGAGCAGGCACAGCCAGTCGTCGCCGGCGGGGGAGTTGAACACGTCCGAATCGCCGGTGTAGACGGCCGGGACGCCCGCGGCGGTCAGCGCGTCGAAGCAGGCGCGGGCGTCCTTGTGCGTCTCGACGATCACGGCGACGTCCTCGGCTTGAATCGGCTTGTCGCAGAACGTCGCTCCGCTGTTCAGCAGCCGGCCGATGTCGGCGGCGAGGTCGCGGCTGATGTGGCTGCGCAGCTTGTCGATCGGGATGACGCGGTCGCCGCGCACCCGGAACGGGTCGCGGGGCACCACCCGCAGCCGGAACGGGTCGTTGCGCGGCGCGCCCGCCAGCCGGTGGCCCTGGTGCCGGGCCTCGACGGGGCGGACGACGATCTGCGGGTCGCCCAGCTGGGCGTCGCGCAGCACCGCTTGCAGCCGGTCGACGAGCACGCCGTCGCTGCGCCAGTTCGTCGCCAGGGTCTTGCGCTGCCCGGCGGTGCTCGCCGCGTGCAGATAGGTGACGATGTCACCGCCACGGAACGCGTAGATCGCCTGCTTCGGGTCGCCGATCAGGATCAGCGTGGAGCGGCCGGTGAACGCCCGGTCGAGCACCTGCCACTGCACCGGGTCGGTGTCCTGGAACTCGTCGACCATCACGATCGACCACCGGCGGTGCATGCGGGCCCTGGCGGCCGAGGTCTCGTCGGCCAGCGCGTTGGCCAGCCGGGACAACAGGTCGTCGTAGTGCAGGATGCCGAGTTTGCGCTTGCGCGTTTCGAGTTCGGCGCACACGGCCTTGGCGAAGTCGACCCGCACCGCGGCCTGCGTGCCGGGCGGCGGATTCTGCGGCCGCAACTCGGTGCCCGCGTTGCGCACCACCTCGCGGGCCAGTTCGAGCGCCTGGGTGCGGGTCATGGCGGGGTCGTCGCGCTGCTGGCCGAAGTGGGCGAGGTAGAGGTCGTCGACGATCTCGGCGGTCAGGTCGTCGAGGCTTTCCACCAGCTGCACGCCGGCGTCCGTATCCCCCGCCACGCCCAGCGATTTGAGCACCAGCTGGCAGAACTGGTGGGTGGTCGCGATCGTGGCGGCGTCGAAACCGGCCAGCGCGTCCCGTAGGCGCCGGCGCCGGTCGCGGCATTCGTCGTCGGTGCCGGCGATCAGATGCGCGACGAGCTGGTTGTCGCCGACGGTCGACGGGTCGTCGAAGGCGGCCAGCGCGTCGACGATCTGGCAGCGCACCCGTTCACGCAGCTCCTGGCTGGCGGCGCGGCCGAACGTGACCAGCAGCATCTGGTCGAGCGTGGCGACGCCCTCGGCGATGTAGCGGGTCACCAACCCGGCGAGCGCGAACGTCTTGCCGGTGCCCGCGCTGGCCTCGAGCACCGTGGTGGTGCGCGGTGCGGGCAGCGGGCCGAGCAGATCGAAACTCTCCATCAGTCGACGTCCCTCTCCGCGTCGAGCATCGGCAGCCACAGCCGCCTGGCGTAGTCCGGCAGTCCGGCGTCGACCAGCCGCTCCAGTGGGAAGCCCGGCCCCCACACCCGCACGTGCGCGGGTTCGGCGTCCTCGCCGGGATACCGGCTGGTCTTCCACCGCCAGCCCGCCTCGCGCATCGCCACGCCACGCTGGTACTCGGTCTCGGCCCACGCATAGGACGTCTTGAGTGGCAACGGGATCGGCTCGCGGCGGCCCGCGTCGTACATCGCCACCAGGTCGCGCATCAGCGAAGGCGGGTCGACGGGTTCGGCGAGCATCCGCCTCCGCGGCGGGCCACCCCGTTTCGGCCGGCCGATGCAGACCGCGGCCCACCCCTTGCCGGGATACTGGGCGGCCAGCGCGATCAGCCGGATCCACGAGTCGAGCAGGTGGCGGCCGTCGAGCTTGGAATAGGTGACCGTGACCATCCGGTCGCCGTACACCCCGGGCACGGTGCCGGTGACGCGGCGCCCGTCGCCGAGATGCACGTCGACGTCATAGGCCTGCGGCGTACGGGTGCGGTGTGCCTGCGCGGCGGCGGCCAGGGCCGCGGCCTGCTCGCGCAGTTCCTGCGCCTTGCGCCAGCCCAGCCGGCCCGGGGGCAGCGACCCGCGCCGCCACTCGGCCTGCTGCGCCTGCTCGGGCTCCATGCCGCGCAGCATGTCGTCGAGCATCCGGTCACCGATCTGCCACTCGGCCAGCGCGTCGATCTCGACGGGCATCGCATCCTCGATCGCGTCGACCTCCCACGGCAGCGTGTAGTCCAGCGCGCGGAAGAACCCCTTCACCGGGTCCTTGAAGAAGCCGATCAGATCGTCGAGTGCGACGTCGTCGGGCGGCGGGGCGGGCAGCGGTTCGGCGAGCAGGCGGGGGCGTTCGGCGCGGCCGCCTGCGGCGACGGTCGCGGCGGTCAGCGCGGTCGAGTCGAATGTGAACGGCTCGGCCGGCGGCATGCCGAGTTCACCGGGGGTGACGTTGCGGATGTCGAACGGCTGCAACGGATGTTCGACGAGGATGCGGTCGCGGACCTTGTCTTCGGTGGTGGCGTCGAGGGCGTCGAGCAGTTCGACCAACGGCACGGCAGGAGGTTTACGGTGCCCGGAGTACTCGTTGGCGCCGGTGTAGGTGATGACGAGCTTGTCGGTGGCCGCGCCGATCGCGTCGAGCAGCAGCTGCCGGTCCTCGGAGCGGATGTCGCGTTCGCCGGTCATCGGGTTGCGGGCCAGCGCGTCGTCGCCGTCGACCACCCCCAGGCGGGGGAACACGCCGTCGTCGAGGCCGATCAGGCACACCACCCGGTGCGGCACCGACCGCATCGGCACCATGGTGCACACGGTCAGCGTGCCGGTGCGGAAGTTGGCGCGGGTGGGCCGGCCGGCGAGGTGCCGGTCGAGCAGCGCTTTGACGTCAGCGAGCCGCAGCGTGATGTGTCTGCGGGCCCCGGCCTTGGCGAGGACATCGCCGAACTCACGGTCGAGCTGGCCGGTCTGCCAGGCGTCGTCGTCGGCCACGGCGGTCAGCTCGGTGATGCCGGTGCGCAGCGCGGCCAGCCACGCCTCCAGTGACTGTGGGCCGCGCAGCGTTTCGATGCACGCGTGCAGGTGGTCGACGTAGTCGGCGAGGCGGCCCGCGAGTTCGACGCGGTTGCTGCCGACGTCGTCGAGCGGCAGCGTGGTGTCCAGCCAGGCGTGCGAGTCGTCGGACATCGCGACGCCTGCGAGTACGCGGTCGATGCCGAAGCGCCAGGTGTTCTGCACGAAGTCGACGCCGTAGGGGTGGCGGTGCGCGCGGTCGAAGCCCCAGCGGATGTTGGCCTCGCGCACCCAGTCGCCGATCGCGTCGAGGTCGTCGTCGCTGAAGCGGAACCGGGCCCGCACGGGTGCGGCCTCGGCGAGGTTGAGCACCTCGCTGGCGGTGGCGCGGCCGCCGGCCAGCGCGAGCAGTTGGCGCGCGACGCCGAGCAGCGGATTGGTCTGGGTGAGTGCGCGGTCGGCGAGTGTGACCCGCAGCCGGTGCGCGGGGTGCGCGCCGTGCACCACGTCGCCCAGCCCGAAGCCCGCGACGATGAGCGGGGCGTAGGTCTCGATGTCCGGGCACATGACGAGGATGTCGCGGGGTTCGAGTGTCGGATCGTCGGCGAGCAGGCCGAGCAGCACTTCGCGCAGCACGTCGATCTGGCGGGCCCGGCCGTGGGCGCTGTGCACCTGCACCGACCGGTCGAGGGGATCGTGGTGGCGGCCCGCGGGGCGGACCCGATCGGCCGCGATGTCGTCCTGCAGCCAGCCGAGCAGGGTGGCGGGATGGGTTGCGGTCCCTGCGGATTCACTCAAGTATTCGTCGGTGGCCGGGTCCGTCGGCAGGGCGCGCTGGAGCTCGCGCAGATCGCGGCCGAGGGTGGCGAGCAGCGGGTGGCCGACGTCGCGGTGGCTGGTGTCGTGGGTGCGCGCGACGGCGCCGCGGTGGGTCTGCAGCGTGCGCCACAACGGGTCGCTGGGGTGCGGCAGCCACAGGTGCAGGTCGTGGTGGGTGGCCAGGGCGTCGAGCAGCTCGATCTCGGTGGCCGGCAGGCGGGTGTGGCCGAACAGCGACAGCCGCTCGGGCAGGTCGGCGGGCGACGCGCGCAGGCGGGTGAGGACGTCGGCGTGCCGGACGTGCGGCGGGTCGGCGTCGACGCGGTCGACGAGGTGGCGCCACAGGTGCGGCTGCCACTGCAGGTCGTCGTCGAGGCCGCCGGTGGTGCCGTCGAGCCAGTCGACGAGCAGTTGCGGGCGCTGGCGGGCGTAGGAGGCGAACAGGCCGGCGAGGCGGCGGGCGACGGCGTAGCGGCGGCTGCGCCGCAGCTCCTTCTCCCCGCCGGTCTCGTGGTGGCCGAGGTGGGTGGCCAGCGTGGTGGCCCAGGGTTCGTCGAGGTGGCTGTCGATGACTTCCAGCAGCGGCCAGACCAGGGCGTCAGGCGCCCACGGGTCGGTGTCGGCGGTGCCGGTGAGGTCGGCGATCAGTGAGCGCGGGTTGCGAAACGTGATGCCGGCGCAGACACCGTCGTGGCCGGCGCCGCGGCCGAGGAGGTGGGAGAGCCGCTGGCTGAGCCACCGCTCGACGCCCTTGGCCGGGACGATGACGAGGTCCTCGGCGAACGGATCGGCCGGCGGGCGGGACAGCAGGGCGCCGAGACCGTCGGCGAGCAGGTCCGTGCGCTCCGCCCGGTGCAGATGGAGAGGCATTGCCCCAAACGATAGAGCCCGGGACCGACGATGCGGTCCGATGCCGGGCATTCGACGATCGCCGTCGCGGCGGCTATCCCGCGCTCTGCAGGTGCCTCTGCGGCAGGCAGATCCGCGCGAGGTCCTCCAGCGGGATGTCCAGGACCGCCGCCAGTGCGGCGACCGTGGTGAACGCCGGTGTGGCCAGCCGTCCCGTCTCGATCTTGCGGAGCGTCTCCGGCGAGATCGACGCGGCGTGCGCGACGTCGGCCAGCGTCCGGTCGCCCCGCGCCTCCCGCAGATGAGCGCCGAGACGCTTCCCGGCGGCCAGCTGCTGCGGTGTCAACGGGGATCGCACCATGCCGGCCAGCCTACGCCACCGGGGTATGAAAATACCGCCTCGCCGGTGTACGGTGGTATTTCTATACCGACACGGATGGAGACGGAGGATGCGCGTGGTCGAGTTGAAGACGCCTCGCGAAATCGAGGCGATGCGCATCACCGGCGCCTTCATCGCCGGCCTGCTCGACGATCTGCAGTCCCGCGCGCAGGTGGGCGTGAACCTGCTCGACCTCGAGCACCGCGCCCGGCAACTGATCGAGGAGCGCGGTGCCGACTCCTGCTACTGGGACTACGCTCCCTCCTTCGGCCGCGGCCCATTCCGCAACGTCATCTGCCTGTCGGTCAACGACGCAGTGCTGCACGGTCTTCCGCACGACTACGGGTTGCATGACGGCGACCTGCTCAGCATGGACATCGCGGTTTCGATCGACGGCTGGGTCGCGGACTCGGCGCGCAGCCTCATCGTCGGCACGCCGCGCCCCGAGGACCAGCGCCTCATCGAAGCCACCGAACGCGCGCTCGAGGCGGGCATCGCCGCCGCGCAACCCGGCAACAAGCTCGGCGACATCTCGGCGGCGATCAGCGCCGTCGCCAAGGACTACGGCTACCCCGTCAACACCGAATTCGGTGGGCACGGGCTGGGCCGCACCATGCACGAGGATCCGCACGTCGCCAACCACGGGCGCGCGGGTCGCGGCCTGACACTGCGTCCCGGGCTCACCCTCGCGCTCGAGCCCTGGTTCGCCGCCACCACCGACAAGATCGTCTACGACCCCGACGGGTGGACCATCCGCTCGGCCGACGGCTCCCGCACCGCCCACAGCGAACACACCATCGCGGTCACCGACGGGGCACCGCTGGTGCTCACCCGCCGCGCCGCCTGAGATTCACCCGACCGGCAGCGGACCCGTCAGCGTCCGCGGCCGGCACATCACCGCGACCACGACGACCGACAGCGCCGCCACCGCGAAGCCGACATAGACGTTCACCGCGTCGGCCGCCCCGCCGAGCACCGCGGCCGCGATCGGCCGCGACCCGAGGAAACCGACGAGCCACAGCGCCATGATCCGGCCGCGCAGCTCCGCCGGCGCCCGCTCCTGCACCACCGTGCTCAATCCCGTCATCGCCCAGCCGAACCCCAGGCCGGCCAACGCGAACCCGGTCAGCGCCACCGGCGTCGACATCGCCACCGTCAGCACACCGCACCCGGCGGCCAGCAGCCACAACCCGATCGATGACACCCAGCCCGCCGCGATCCGCCCGGCCAGCAGCGCCAGCACCGCCATACCGGCCGCGGCGCCGATCCCGAACAGCGCCGACAGCGCCCCGACCAGTCGGGTGTCGCTGCCCAGCGCGTCGGCCATCGACGGCGTCAACGTGATCGACGGGTCCGCCGCGAAGCCGACCGTCGTCACCGCGACCAACGCCAGCAGCAGCGGCTTGTCCCGCCACACGTACTTCACCGCCGCCCGCACCCGGTAGTCGGCGCCCTCGCGCCGCGGCGGGGGAGCGGGGAACGTCACCACGAGCAGGAACAGCGCGAAGATCAGGTGCAGGCCCGCGCTGACCGCGAAGCCGGTCGCCGCCCCGAGGTGCGCGGCCAGGTAGGCGCCGATCGCCGGGCCGAGGATCCGGCCGACGGTCATCGGAATGCTGTTGAGCGCCATGGCAGTCGACAGTTCGCCGTCGCGGATCAGGTTCGGCACGATCGACTGCATCGCCGGCCCGCCGACCACGAATCCGATACCGACCAGCAGCGTGCCCACCAGCACGGCCAGCGCGGCCTGGGCCTGGGAGATCGCCAACCACACCGCGACCAGCGTCGAGCCGGCCAGGCACAGCAGCCGTCCCATCAGGATCTGCCGGGCGGGGTTGCCGGTGTCGGCCCATTTGCCGCTGACCGGACTGAAGATCAGCTGTGGCGCGAACTGGATGACGCCGACCAGGCCGACCATCAGCGCCGAACGGGTCGCGTCGTACATGACGATCGCCGCGACGATGCCGTGCGTCCACACCGCGACGACCGAGAACATCTTGCCCCAGAACAGCGCACCGAAGACGGGGTCGAACATGAGCCCGAGCGCGCCACGCACCCGCGCCGGTGCGGCGGTGGCCTCGGCCGTCATACGCGCGCCCCCGCCTCGAAGTCGACGGCCAACCGGCCCAGCAGGTCGACCAGCGCGTCGACGTCGGCGTCCGCCCAGTCGGCCACCACGTCGGCGACCAGTTGCCGGCGCCGCGCCGTGACGGCGGCGAGCGCCTCCCGCCCCGCGGGGGTCAGCACCAGCACACAGCGGCGCTGATCGTCGGCGGCGAGGGTCTTGGTCACCAGCCCGGCCGCGACGACGGATCCGACGGTGCGGCTGGCCGTCGAGTGCTCGACGGCCAGGTACTCGGCGACATCGCCGATGGATGCCCCGCGTCCCTGCGCCTCACACTGCTCGACGGCGCGCAGCACCCGCAGCGTCGACACCGACGGCACCTGCGCGCTGCCGTCGAGGATGCGCCGGCGCCATTCCGGACGCTGCCGCGCGAGGTGGATCCGCGTCAGCAGTTCGTCGAGGTGTTCGTAGCGGGGATGCGGCACCATATATGCATAGCACATACATATATTCGGGCCGAAATGCGAATGTGACGATTCGCGCAGCGCGCGCATACCGCGCGGGTCGCAGTGGTACTCCTCGGCATGGCGGCGTCAGGGTTGATCGCGGTCGGCAGCGGCCCGGCCGGCCTGAGTGCGGCCGCCGCCTTCCGCAGGCACCATCCCGACCTGCCCGTGCAGATCCTCACCGCCGATCCGGCGATGCCGTACGCGAAGCCGCCGCTGAGCAAGGACTTCCTGTGCGGCCGCGACCTCCGCGTCGACCTGCACCCGCGGGACTGGTTCGCCCGCCGCCGTCTCGAGCTGGTCCGCGGCATCACGGTCGAGCACCTCGACCCGGCCCGCCGGGAGGTGGTCACCCGCGGCGGCCGGCGTTACCCGTACTGGCACATCGTGCTGGCCCCGGGTGCCGCGCCGGTGCCCCTCGACGTCCCGGGTGCGCGGCACGCGCTGCACCTGCGGTCCTTCGCCGATGCGGTCGCGATCCGGATGAGCGCGCTACAGGCGGGGTCGGCGGTGGTGATCGGCGGCGGGTTGATCGGCTGCGAGGCGGCGGCGTGTCTGGCCGGCAACGGCATCACGACGACGATGGTGGCCGGCGAGCCCGTCCCGCTGTCGCGCCGCTTCGGCTTGGACGCAGGGGAGCGGATCGCAAAACTGTTGTCGGACTGCGGGGTCCGGTTCGTCGGGCCGGCCCGGGTGACGGAGGTGCGCGAGAACGGCGTGACGCTGCAGACGGGTGAGTCGCTCGACGGCGACCTCGTCGTCGCCGCGACCGGCGTCCGGCCCGACGCGCGGTTGGCCGAGGCCGCCGGCATCCACACGCAGGGTGGCCGCATCGTCGTCGACGAACACATGCACACCTCGGCGCCCAACGTGTTCGCCGCGGGTGACGTCGTGCTCGCCCACAACGTCACCGCCGGGCGGGCCATCGCCACCGAACACTGGCGCGACGCCGCGGATCAGGGCGAGATCGCCGGCGACTCGGCGGCCGGATACCCGCAGGCGTGGGCGAAGGTGCCCGGCTTCTTCTGCGCCATCGGCGACGCCCGGCTCAAGTACCGCGGCTGGGGTGTGCCGCACGAACACTGCCGCATCGTCGACCACCGCGACGGGTTCACGGTCTGGTACGAGGCCGGGGGAGAGGTGGTCGGCGTGCTCAGCCTCAACGCCGACGACGACTACCGCCTCGGCGACGAACTGGTCCGCACGCACGCCCCGGCCTGACCGAGGTGTGACGGCCGCGTTCGACCCGGTGTGATGGCGGTCACATCGGAGTACCGTGAGGGCATCTCTCGATGAGGAGGCGATCCGATGAAGGGTGCCCATCACGATCCGGCGGACCATTCCCGGACCTATCAACCGCACGCCGGTGAATCGATGATCGACACGCTGTGGTTCCCGGGCCTGATCCTGATCGCGCTCGGGGTCCTCGGGCTGGCGGCGATCGTGGCGTCGGCGGCCTATGGACACTCGCAGTACGTGTTGCCGCTGGCGCTGGTGACCGGCGCGGTGGTGACCGCGGGCGGCGGGCTGATCGCGCTGGAGCACCGCCGCGTGCTGCGCATCGAGAAGCTCTGGCAGACGGAGCATTCCGAGGCGCCGAGCCACCGCCACGCGGTCTGACGGCCTGCCGGCGCGGCGCCGGCCGCGTATCTACAAGGTCTTGAGCCCTCCGGCGAGACCTCGATTCACGGAGATTCGAATACTCCTGCGGCATCCACGGGTGATGCCAGACTGCCGTTCTGCCGTAAGCGCACTTACCCGTGCGCGTGCTCAATGGCGAGCTCTGCTTCTTCCGCATGTCCCCAGGAGGCTGCGTGTTTCACCCGTCCAACCTCTCACCCGGTATCGGCTTCGCGCTGATGCTGGGTCTCGGCGCGTTCATGTTCGTCGTCGCCTTCACCGTCCGCTCAATGGTCAAGAACACCCATGACTTCGTGATCGCCGACCGGCGCATCGGTTTCGGCTTCGGCGTGGGTTCGGTGATCGCGGTGTGGACCTGGTCGATGGCCGTCATGATGTCGTCCGCGCAGGCCTTCACCTTCGGCATCTCGGGGCTGATCTGGTTCGTCGTCCCCAACGGCCTGGCCGTGATGGTGATGGTGCCGTTCGCGCTCAAGCTGCGCCGCCAGATGCCGGCCGGCTACACGATCGTCGAGTTCATCCGCGAACGCTTCCAGAACAAGCCCGCCACCACGGTGATGCTCGTCGCGATGCTGCTCGGACTGCTCGCCGAGATCTTCATCAATCTGTTCGGCGTCGTACTCGTCACCGGTGTGGTGTTCGGGATCAAACCGACCGTGGTCCTGATCGTCACGCTCGCCACCGTCACCGTGTACTCGTACTTCGGCGGCCTGTGGACCTCGGCGATCACCGCCACCTTCAACACGCTGCTCATCACGGTCCCCGCCGCGATCGTCGTGCTCTACGTGTTGCAGAAGGTCGGCGGGCCCGACGCCGTCTTCCAGCGCGTCGACGCCGCAGGGCCGAACACGCTCAACGCCTTCGACGGCTCGGCCGCCGCGGGCTTCGGCATCTCGCTGGCGCTGGGCCTGCTCGCGTCGACCATGGCCGATCAGACGTTCTGGCAGAAGGCGTGGGCCCTCAAGCCCGCCACGATGGGCCGGACCTTCGTGTGGGCGGGCCTGTGGTTCTACCCGATCCCGATCGCGATGGGTCTGCTCGGCCTGGTCGCGCTGGCCTACGGGGTCAACGCCTCCGATCTCGGCGACGCCGGGCCGGGCGGCGTCGGTCCGTACGTCGTGAGCAACCTCGGGCTGCCGGTCATCCTGGTGGCGCTCTACGTGCTCATCATCCTCAACGCCTGCTATTCGACGATCGACGGCGCGTTCTCGGCGCTGTCCTCGGTGGTGGCCGTCGACATCCTCAAGCGCGCCAAACCCGACATCGCGCCCAAGGCGCTGTTCCGGTACACCAAGGCGTCGATCATCGTCGCCGGTGTCATCGGCGGGATCGTGGTCAGCTCGGGCATCGACTACGTCGAGCTGGTCAACACCGTCTACTTCATCAAGGCCGCGTTGATCATTCCGCTCGGCCTGGCGATCTTCTGGAAACGCATGACCTCGACCGCCTTCGTCACCAGCCTCGTGCTGGCGATCGCGGTCGGCTACCCCGTCCGTGAGTTCGTCGGCGAACTCCCCGGCATCATCACCCTGGAGGCGATTTCACTCGTGGCCGCCGTCGGCATCAGCCTGCTGTCCAAGCAATCATTCGATTACGCGTCACTTCGGTCGCGTGGCGGAGCCTTGTCCGAGGACAAGCGGAAAGCCGCGGCGCTGGACGCAGATCTGGACCCGGTCGGATGATCGCGTTCTGGATCGCCGTCACCGTCGGCACCGTGGTCGGCGTCGCCTACGTCGCGCTGGGCATCCAGGCGTTCTTCCGGGTGCGCCGCGACGTGCTCGCGCTGGCCGCCTCGGGGGAGACCGCGGACCTGGACGTCGCGGCTCTCGAGGCCAGCGACGCGGGATCGTTCAGCTGGAAGGCGCTCGGCGCCGTCGTCGTGTCGACGTCGGTGATCGCACTGCTCGGGGTGAGCCCGGTGTTCTGGTATCTGCCCGCCATCCTCGCGATCGGCTCGGCCCTCGCCGTCATCGCGGCCTTCCTCATCGACCGCAGGAGCGCAGTGTGACCACGAAGAAGATGCACCTGCTGGGTTTCGTCCAGCACGGCGTGATGAACCACGCCTCCACCATGTGGGCGCATCCGCGCGACAAGGTCGGCTACCACTGGTCGCGACCGGAGTTCTGGCGGGACCTCGGCCGCACCATGGAGCGCGGTCTGTTCGACGCCATGTTCATCGCCGACGAGCTCGCGCCCTACACCACCTACAAGGGCAGCTCCGACCCGGTGGTGAAGTACGCCGGCCAGTGCCCGGTGCACGAGCCGGCCAGCCTGGTGCCGATCATCGGGGCGTTCACCGAACACCTCGGCATCGGCATCACGCTGTCGACGTCGTTCGTGCCGCCGTACATGATGGCGCGGCACCTCTCGACGCTCGACCACCTGACGGGTGGCCGCGTCGGCTGGAACATCGTCACCTCGTACTCGAAGAGCGAGTTCCAGGCGATGGGCAAGGAGAACCTCACGCCGCGCGACAAGCGCTACGAGGTGGTCGAGGAGTACATGCAGCTGCTCTACCAGCTGTGGGACTCCTGGGACGACGACGCGATCGTCTACGACCGCGAGAACGGGGTGTTCGCCGACCCGGCCAAGGTCCGCGAGATCGACTTCCAGGGCGAGTTCTTCCGGTCGAAGGGTCGTCACTTCGTCGCGCCGTCGCCGCAGCGCCGACCGGTGCTCTGGCAGGCCGGTTCCTCGGATCAGGGCCGCGAATTCGCCTCCAAGCATGCCGAATCGGTGTTCGGCATCTTCCCGACGCCCAAGAGCATGCGCGCCTACGCCGACGACATCCGCACTCGCGCCGACAACCACGGCCGCGATCCGGAGTCGGTGAAGCTGATCTACGGCCTGCAGACCGTCATCGACCGGGACAAGTCCCGCGCCAACGACCGCTACGCGGAATTCGTCGAGAAGGTGCAGGTCGAGAGCGCGCTCGGAATCCTGTCCGGCCACACGGGTTTCGACTTCTCGACGCTGGGTCTGGACGACAATGTCGTCGACGCCGATGTCCAGGGCATCCGGGGGCTGTTCGATGCGATCCTCGAGGCCAAGGACGGCGCACCGGTGACCGTGCGGGAGGCCGCACAGATCTACGGCGTGTCGATGGGTGCGCCGGTCGCGGTCGGCACTCCGTCGGATGTGGCCGATCAGATGGAGCAGTACATCGACGAAGGCGATTGCAACGGCTTCATGATGCTGGCCACCGACACGCCGGGCTGCTTCAACGACATGACCGAGCTGCTCGTACCGGAACTACAGCGCCGCGGCCGGTTCCGCACCCGCTATCCCGGCACCACGCTGCGCGAGAGTCTGCAGGAGTACTGATTGCGCAAGGCTCACTTTCTGGCGTTCATGCAGCACGGGGTCAGCAGTCACTCCGTCGGCATGTGGCGGCACCCGCTGGACAAGGTCGGCTGGGACTACGCCTCGCCGCCGTACTGGCAGCACCTGGCGCGGACCCTGGAGCGGGGCCTGTTCGACGCCGTGTTCCTGGCCGACGAACTGGCGCCGTACAACTCGTTCGAGGACAGCAGCGACAACACCATCCGCTACGCCGTGCAGGCGCCGACCCATGAGCCGGCGGCGCTGACGCCGATCATCACCGGCGCGACCTCACATCTGGGCGTCGGCATCACGCTGTCGACGGCGTTCGAGCACCCGTACTCGATGGCGCGACGGCTCTCGACGTTCGACCACCTCTCCGGTGGGCGGATCGCGTGGAACATCGTCGGGTCATACTCGCCGTCGGAGTTCGCCGCGTATGGCCAGGAAATGCCGGACCGCTCGATCCGCTACGAGCGCATCGCCGAGTACGTCGACCTGTGCTGCCGGCTATGGGATTCGTGGCAACCGGATGCGATCGTCGCCGACCGGGAGACCGGGATCTACGCGCACCCGGAGAAAGTCCGCGAGGTCGTCTTCGAGGGCAAGCACTTCCGCTGCCGCGCACGGCACTTCGTTGCGCCGTCGCCGCAGGGGCGGCCCGTGCTGTGGCAGGCCGGCGCCAGCGAGGAGGGCCGCCGATTCGCGGCGTCGACCGCCGAGGCGATCTTCGCGATCCAGCCGACCGTCGCGTCGATGCGCGCGTACTCCGACGACATCCGCGGCCGGGTCGCCGCGGCGGGCCGCAACCCGGACACCGTGAAGTTGTACTACGGCGCCCAGGTCATCGTCGGCGCCACGGAGGCGGAGGCCGAGGAGAAGGCCGACCTCCTGCGGTCGCTGCTGCGGCCCGAGGCGTCGTTGGCGATGCTGTCCGGACAGCTCGGCGTGGATTTCTCGCGTTTCGACCCGTCGGCGCCGCTCGAGTCGATTCCGGTACCGGGGATTCAAGGCGTCAAGGACGCGCTGGTCGCCACGGGCGCCGGGGAGGCGGTGACGGTGGCCGAGGCCGCCGACATCTACTCGTTCCGGTTCTCCATGCCTCAGGTGATCGGGACACCGGCGACCGTCGCCGACCAGCTCGAGGTGTTCCTCGACGATGGCGGCGCCGACGGCTTCATGCTGCTCGCGACGTATACGCCGGGCTGCTTCGAGGAGTTCGTCGACTCGGTCGTCCCGGAGCTGCAGCGGCGCGGCCGGTACCGCACCCGCTACCCGGGTGCGACGTTGCGGGACAACATCGCCGGCGACTGACGTGCCACGGCCACGACGGCGGCGGTGAGACGCGTCGGCGCTGAACGGTCGGCCCCGCCCGCGAGTGAGTAGCCATGGTCGCGATTCGGCGGCCGCGACGACCGTGAGCGCTATCTCGCGGCCAGGGCGAGGAGGCTACGGCCGGAAGCCCGCCAGCAGCGAGCGCACACCCAACTGCCACCGCCGCTCGACCGACCGCGGTGACGTCCCCAGCCAGCAGCCGGCCTCCTGCACGGCCAGCCCTTTGGCCAACGCCAGCAGCACGTGCGCGATGTCGACAGCGTCCCCGGCCAGCGCGCCGTCGTCGAGGCAGCGCTGGATGCGGCCGAGGAAGATGTCGCGCACCGACTCGCCGGCCGCCAGCTCCTCGGGCCCCGGGTCGAAGTCGGCGAACGGCCGCGAGAACATCACCTGCGCCAGCCGCGACGACTCCAGGCAGAACCGGCGGAACACCGGGACCAACGCCTCCACGTCGGCGATCGGGTCGTCGGTCACCGGCACCTCGGCCAGCGCCGCGTCGAGCAGCCGGAAGCCCTCGAAGAAGATCGCCCGCACCAGCCCGGCCTTGTCGTCGAACAGCTCGTACACCGCCGGCACCGACGTCCCGGCCCGCTCGGCGACCCGGCGGGTGGTCAGCCGCGAGATGCCCTCCTCGTTGAGCGTCGCGACGGCGACCTCCAGCAGCCGGTCCCGCAGCTCGGGGGTGCGCTGCTTGGCCCTCGGCACGGGCTAGCCGCCGAACTCCGTTGCCAGCCCGTCGATTCCGGCGCGGATCGCCTTCAGGGCCTCGTCGCGGGCTTTGAGCTTGCTGGCCACATGGGCGTTGAGGTGCAGGGCGGCCGCCGCCTCGGCCGCGACCTCCTGCGCGCGGGTCAGCACAGCGTCCTGTTCGACGACCTCGTCGAGCCAGCCGCCGGCGATCGCCGCGTCACCGACGAATGTCGCCGCCATCGAGATACCCCGCTGAAACGCCGCCCGCGTCAGGCGCATCCGCATGATCTCGATCGCCGCGATCGGCAGCGTCATCCCGATCGCCACCTCGTTGGCCTGGCAGCGGGCCCGCGGCGAGCCGATCCGGTGATCGCCCGACAGCAGCAGGAATGAGCCCATCGCGATCGCCGGACCCGTCGCGGCCATCACGACCGGCTTGGGAAACGTCAGGCAGCGCAACGACAACTCGAACCCGCCGGCCAGCATGCCGAGTGCGGCCTGCGCGTCACCCGAGGCGAACACCGCGAGGTCGAACCCACCGCTGAACAGCTTCTGGTTCCCGGCCAGCACCACGCACTTCGACTCGTCCTTCTCGGCGCGGTCGAACGCCTCGTTGAGATTGGCCTGCATGGCCGGCGACAGCACGTTGGCCTTGCCGTCGTCCATCGTGATGGTCGCGACCGAGTCGGTCAGGTCGTAGGTCACCGTGCTGCTCATCGACTCTCCTTCGAGTGGGGCACTCAGTCGAGAGCGATGTTACGTAACAGCGTTACGAAAGCCAAGGCCCTCCGCGTCGGCGGAAACCCGGCACAGCTAAGAACCGGGAATTCACGCAGCTCTTGTGTCGTCAATGACCTGCGCGAACGATTGCGGATCGGCCATCGCCGACACCGCGGAAACCTAGACTTCCGCTCATGAGCAACCATTGGCAGTTGCTCGAGCGCGCCGCGGAACACGATCGTATTCGCTGTGCGCTCAACGGTGCCGAGCATCGGGGGGTGGTCCTGTTCGGTCCCGCCGGCGTAGGCAAGACGACGCTCGCCCGTACCGCGACCGCGGGCATGGCATCTGTGCACTGGGCTGCCTGCACGGAATCCTCGCGCAGCATTCCGCTCGGCGCCTTCGCGCCCTGGGTCAAACCGACTTCGGCGCGCGATCCGATCGCTCTGCTCACCTCGGCACGCGAGTCGCTCGAACACGACGGCGCGGTCCTCGCCATCGACGATGCGCATCTGCTCGACCAGCTCTCGGCGACACTGCTGCACCAGCTTGCCATGGAAAGCAAGCCGAAGATCATTGCCATGATCCGCAGCGGCGAACCGGTACCGGACGCCGTCACCTCGCTGTGGAAGGACGGGCTGCTCGAGCGAATCGAGCTCGGACCGTTCACCAGGTCGCAGTGTGCATCGCTGGTCGAGGCAGTCCTCGGCGGGACGCTCGAAGGCCTGTCCGCCGACATGATGTGGGCAGCCTCCAACGGCAACCCGCTGTATCTGCGCCACCTGGTCGAGGGCGCGCTGGCCGGCGGAACCCTCACGCGGGTCGACGGTGTCTGGCAGCTGCGCGGCCACCCGGCGGTGTCCTCCGGGATGGCCGACCTACTCGAAGCGCGGCTGGAACACGCAGGCAACCGGGCGGTTTCGGCGCTCAACATCCTGGCGCTGTGTGAACCGCTCGACCTCGACACGCTGTGCGGATTGGCCGGGACCGACGCGGTCGACGACGCCGAGAAGCAGGGCCTCATCCGGCTGGTTCGCAGCGGCGATCAGCTCAATGCCTGGATCGCCCATCCACTGTTCGGCGATGTCATCCAGCACCGCATCGGAACAGCGTCGGTACGGCGGTTGCGCGGCAAGATCGTCGACGTGTTGAAGGAGCGCTCGCTCGACTCGGCCGTCGGACGGATCCGCCTTGCCGAGTTGTATCTGGGCAGTGACCGGGTTGCGGACACCGACTTACTGGTCACCGCCGCCAAAGATGCGCTGTCTCTGACGAACCTGCCGCTCGGCGAGGAGTTCGCCCGTCGCGCGTACGACCGCGACGGCGATCTACGTGCCTGCGGTCTGCTGGCGCGAGCGCTGCTGTGGCAGGGCAGGGCCGCCGAGGCCGAGGAGGTGCTGGGCCGATTCGACCCCGCCGATCTCGGCGAATCGGATCTGGTGCTGTGGGGCATTCCTCGACTGTCCACGCTGTTCTGGGCGATCGGGGACGTGGAGCGGGCACACGGGCTGCTCACCCTTCTGCGCGAGCGCGTGACCAGGCCGGGACTGCGGACGATCGTCGAGGCGGTCGCCGCAGCAATGGCGTTGCACGAGAACAGGATCACCGACGGGTTGGCCGCCGCCGAGGCCGTGCTGCGTGATCCGCACGCGTCCGACCAAGCCGTGGACTTCGCGGCCTTCGGCGCCGGGCTGGCGCTGACCGCTACCGGCCGCGGCACCGCCTTCGAGCCGATCGCCGCACGCTGCCGCCGCGACCTGACGCCGACCGACGGCATGATCGGCTTCATGATCCGCTACGGCGTGGTGGCGGCCCGGGTGTCGGTGGGTGACCTCGACGGCGCGGACGAGGAGGTGAGGCACTGCACGGGGTTCTCGTCATCGGGGCAATTCGTCGGCTGGGCGATCACCAAGATCATGGCGGGGTGTGTCGACGTCTACCGCGGCCGGTTCCCGGCGGCGGTGTCCGAACTCGAGCAGGCGCTCGCCGCGCTCAACGCGGAGAACTCCATGCCGTGGCGGCTGGTGGGGCGGCTACTGCTGACGCGGGCCTACGCCGCTTTGGGGGACGCTGCGAGCGCCGAACGGGTCCTCACAGACGCGAAGGAGCATCTCGGCCCGCACATGGCGGTGCACGAGCCGCAGGTGCTCATCGCGCGCGCGTGGGTGGCCGTCGCCCGCGGATCGATCCGCGGCGCCATCGATCTGGCCCGCGCGGCGGCCGGTCTCGCCCATCGATCTGGACAGTTCGCCGTGGAGGCCGAGGCCCTGCATCACGCGGCTCGCCTCGGCGACCGCACCGTGGCGGCCCGGTTGGCTGTGCTGGCGCAGCTCGTCGACGGCGCCGTGGTCGACCTGCAGGCCCGGCACGCCGCCGCGGCCGCGCTGGCCGACGCCGAGGAGCTGTGCGCGGTGAGCCGTGACTTCGAGGGCGCCGGCTACCTGCTGTGGGCGGCGGACGCCGCCGCGCAGGCCGCCGTCGTCTACGACCACGTCGGGCAGCACCGGCCCGGGTCCGAATCCGCCGCCCGTGCACTGACCCTCGCGGCGCACTGCGGCGGCGCGAGCACCCCGGCGATCAGAACCGCGGTGCACCCGCTGCCGCTCAGCCTGCGGGAGCAGGAGGTGGCGGCCCTGGTGGCGGAGGGCCTGTCGAACCGGGAAGCCGCCGAGCGTCTGACGGTGTCGGTACGCACCGTCGAGAACCACATCTACCGGGCGTGCGTGAAACTCGACGTCTCCGACCGCGAGGCGCTGGCCGCGGCGTTCCGGCGGCAGCCCGCTCGGGTGGAGCGCGGCGAAGTCGAGTAGTGGGCTACTCATGCCGCGCACCGGACGGCCGCCGACAATGCCTCCAAGGGAGGGTGGAGCGGGATGAACACCGGGGTGCGCAGCGACGTCGTGGTGTTCAAAGAGAAGCTGCGGGCACCGGAGGCCGGCGGGCTGGCGCGGGCCCGGCTCGAGAAGTCGTTACTCGACGGCAAGTCGCGGGTTCTGGATCTGGTGGTCGCGCCCGCAGGTTCGGGGAAGACCACGCTGCTGTCCCGGGTCGCGCACGCCGGCGCGGATCCGGTCGGCTGGTACCGGGTCACCGACGACGACGTCTCCGAGCGGCGATTCGTCGCACACCTGGCCGCCGCGCTGCGGCCCATCTGCGGTCCCGTCGAGGGCCACTCGGTCGACGCCGTGCTGACCGCGCTCGACGACTGGTCGGGTCCGCACGGGATGGTGATCCTCGACGACCTGCACGAGATCGCCGAGACTTCGGCCGAACGGGCGCTGCAGCGGTTCGTGACGCTGCGCCCGCGCCGGTTGCAGGTGGTGCTGGGCTCCCGGCGCGTCCCTGACATCAACATCTCCCGGCTTCGGGTGTCCGGACCGCTGCTCGAGATCGGCAACGACGATCTGCGCTTCCGGACCTGGGAGGTCGAGGAACTGTTCGCCAAGGTGCACGGCCGGCCGCTGCGACCGGAAGCCGCCGCGGCGCTGACCCGCCGCACCGGCGGATGGGCCGCCGGTCTGCAGTTGTTCCACCTCGCCACCACCGCCCGCAGCGCCGCCGAACGCCATCAGGCGGTGTCCGAACTCGGGGGTCGCTCCAAGCTGATCCGGTCGTATCTGACCCGCAACGTCCTGCGCGGACTGCCCGAGGACCGCCGCGTCTTCCTGCTGCGCACCTGTGCCCTGGGCCGGCTGTCGGGCCAGGCCTGCGACGCGCTGCTCAACATCGGCGCGAGCCACCGCATCCTCGAGGATCTCGAACGCGCGCAGCTGTTCACCTCCACCGACGACGACGGTGTGCACTTCCGCTACCACGAGGTGCTGCAGAGTCACCTCGAGTTGGCACTGGTCGAGGAGTACGGCCCCGACGGCGCGCGTCGCTGGTATGCCCGCAGCGGCGTGGTGCTCGAATCGCTGGGTGACCTGCGGGCCGCCACCCGGGCGTTCGCGAAAGCCGAGGACTGGGTCGCCGTCTCCCGGCTGCTCCGCCAGGCCGGCGGCCACGGTCTCGGTGAGGATCTGTTGCCGCCCGCGACGTTTCGGCGCGACGCCTGGCTCGGCCTGGCCAACGCCCGCCGGCTGGTGCGCGACGGCGCGCTGCAGGCCGCCTGGGAGGCGTACCGCTTCACGCAGAGCTGTTATGACGAACCGCGTTTCAGCGCGATCTGCGCCGCCGAAGCGCAGGCGGTCGCGGCCTGGCTGCCGACCGCCCGCGGATCCGGCGGCCGGCACTGGAGTCGGATCTTGCGTGACGGATTGCGCGCGGCTCCCGATGTCTGCGTCCGGGGTCCGGCGGACGCCGAGGCCGGGGTCCGCCTCGCGCGCGGTCTGGCGGCGCTGGTGGCCGGAGAACGGGCGGGTGCCAGGGAGTCGATCGCGTCGGTGCGGGGCGACGAGAGCGCGGGCCCGGCGGTGTCGATCGCCGCCGAATTGGCGTGGCAGGTGCTCGACGTGCTGGGCGGGGAGGTGGCCGGCGATGCGGCGCACGCCTTCGAAGACCAAGACGTCGCGGTCCTCGCCGAGGTCAACGGGCTACCGTGGCTCGCCCGCCTGGCGCATGGCCTGCAGCAGGTCGCGCTGGCCCGGCCCGAGGACGCGACGTGGCGGCTCAACTGCTGCGGCGATCTGATCGCCGCGTGCGACGCACGGGGCGACGTGTGGGGCGCGGCCCTGCTGAGTCTGGCGGTGGGTCTGCGCAAGAGAAGCTTCGGGATGCCCTCGCCACCCGAACTGGCGGACGCCGCCACGCGCCTGACCGAACTGGACGCTCCGATGCTCGCCCGCTGGTGTGAGGCACGGTGCACTGCGGAACCGAAGGCTGCGGCGGCGGTTCGCATCCGGTGCTTCGGGGAGTTCCACGTCGACATCGACGGTGTCCGGGCCGACGTGACCCGGCTGCGCCCGCAGGCCCGCAATGTGCTGCAGCTGCTGGCCCTCGCGCCGGGAGTGGACCATCACCGCGAGTTCCTCGAGGACGTGCTGTGGCCGGGCGTCTCGCACACCGCTGCGTGCCATCGACTGCAGGTGGCGGTGTCCAGTGTCCGCAGCCTGCTCGAGGACGGCGCGGTCACCGTGCAGCGCCGTGGGGAGGCCTACCGGCTGGCGCTGCCGCCGCATTCGACGGTCGATGTCGCGGACTTCCGCGCAGCGCTGGCGGCGGCGGCCACCGCGTCGGCGAAAGGCGACGTCGACGGGCGGATGGCGGCACGCCGTCGGGCGTTGGCACTGTACGGCGGTGACCTGCTGCCCGGCGTGCACGCCGAGCCCGTCGACGGTGAACGTCAGCGGCTACGGCGTGCTGCCGCGTCTGCGGCGGCGAGCCTGGCGGCGGACCACCGTGCGCGCGGCGACGGTGGGGAGGCGCTCGCCGCGGCGCAACTGTCGGTGGACCTCGATCCGTACCAGGACGGCCCGTGGCTGCTCATGGCCGAACTGCACGAATCGGGCGGCGACACCAGCGCCGCCGAATTGACCCGGCGCGAACACGCCCGACTTCAGGCGGAACTGACTGCGGGACTGTGAGCTTCGCGGGCCACCGCCTCCACCCTGTGCGGCAGGTGTGCGGGTTTGACCGATCCCACGATGGCGTCCAGCCGGCGCAGGTCGACGTCGTCGGGGGCGTCGGTGATCACCCGGACGAGAAGCACGTGCTCCGCGCCGGGCCGGGCAGGTCCGGCCGCGCCGGGGTCGACGATCTCCACCTCCTGATCGGTGACGGCGTTGACGGCGGCGCGGATGCTGCGCACCGTGCCGCGCCACGGCAGCAGCGCGGTGGCCGACAGCAGCAGTTCGCGGCGGCGATGGATGTCGAGGTGGCCGTCGAAGGTCACGCCGACCCACCCGGCCAACCAGTCCAGCATGTCTTCCGGGGTGGTGCCCGGGTCCAGATAGGCGGTGAACCCGTCGAGGATCGCGAACACCGGTGCCAACAGATCATCGAACACCTCGCACAAGATCTGCGTCGTCGCGTCGTCCCGGTAGACGCCGGGCATGGTGTCCAGCAGGGGGTACGGAGACACCGGATCGCTGCTACGTTCGCGCATCACCGGCTCCACTGCACCTTGTGCCGGTGCGAGAACACCAGCGCGTCGGGCTCGAGCACCAGCGTCTCCACCGGATCGTCGCGGCTGCCGGTGAGGGGATCGGCCGGATACAGCTCCAGCTCCACCTCTTCGGCCATGTCCACCCCGGGAATCCAGGCCAGCGCGGCGGCGAGCTCATGCCGCTGCACCGGGCGGCCGATCGGCCAGCCCGTGCCCGACTGCCCGCCGAGGAGCGGGTGCAGCACCCGGTTGAGCGCACGCTGCACGTCGGCGCTCAGCGTGGCCCGCTGGTACCCGGGCAGCGGGCTCAGCGTCGCCACGACGGTCAACCCCTGATAGGTCGGTTCGCGGACCCGGATGCGGGTGCCGGCCAGTTTCCGGTCGGCGAGGTAGGCCTCGATGCGCGCCCGGGTGTCGGGCGGCAGGTCGAGATCCTCACGGCGTACCGCGCACAGGTCGTCGCTCGAGACGTTCGGCACCACCAGCAGCCGGATGAGGCCAGCCTGAGCAGGTTCGGTGGGCGTCAGGCAGTGCACCCGGGCGATTCCGGGCGCCGCCTCGCGGGCCAGTTCCTCGAAGTCCTCGGCGGTCACGGCCCGTCCGCGCGACCGGATCAGCAGGGGACCGCGAATCTTGGCGTCGTCGATGGTCTCGGTCGGGGCCCCACCGGCTGCGGCCCGCCGGTTCTCGACCCGCGACACATAGGGGACGCTGGTCTTGAGGACGTGGATGGCACCTCGGCGGACGTTGCCGGCCGCACCGCCGCCGGTGCGGTAGGCCATCATTCGTAGCGCCGCCCCCTTCGGCGGCACCTTGCCGTACTGGGTGAGTGAGCCGTCCGCCTCGCGGACCGCGGGCCCGAACACCACCGCGCCGTCCACGGCGTCGATGTGAAAATGCGGGCTGTTCTTCGTCGAGTCGGCGAAGGTCTCAACGGCCTGCCAGTCGGTGCTGTCTCCGTTGCTGGTCACCGATAAGGCGGTACCGGTCCACGGCAGCACGGGGTGGTGTTTGAGCGGGAGCCGTTGCGCCGCGGCGCCATCGGACACACCGAGGGCCTCGTCGCGGATCACCCTGCCGTGCACGATCGGCACGGTGCCGCCGATGGTGGCGGCCGTGATCGAGTTGATCAGCGGCGATTCGCTGTAGGTGTCCTGACCGGGTGTCGGCGCGAGAAGTTTGCACCGCAACCAGCCGCGGCGGGTGTTCGGCAGGGATTCCGGCGCGGCCAGCGCGTGGGACCGAGGAATGTGCAGGACGACGTCGCCGGGCTGGTTGAACGCCTTGGTCTCGTCCCGGTCGACCTCGCAGGGCTGCCAACCGCCGGGTTCGGTCCACGCCTCCCACACATACGGCGGGTCGGTCGGATCGACGCCGACGCCGGAGACCTGACAGACGATTCGCAGCAACACCGCACAACTCGGTACGGCCCGATTGAGGCCGATGAGCAGCGCGTCGCCCGGGGTGGGCAGCGACGAGAAACAGGGGAATCCGGCTCCCGGAGCCGGGTTCTCGCGGTCCACCGGGATGCCGCCCGCGGACACCGTCGCCACCTGACCGGACTCCAGCGTGCACGGGATGATGTCGAGTTGCTCGGTCGTGGAGAACACCACCGGCTCTTCGACGTCGGTGCGGTCCGTGCTGATCTCGATGCCGTCGCGCACCTTGACGGTCTGCGGCTGGGGTGCCGACAGCCAGAACGTCGCCTCGCCGTGGGCGGCGCCGGGCGGGCGCAGTTCCAGCCCCAGCAGTTCGAGGAACTTGAGGTAGTGGCGGTCGGGCACCCGGTTGAGCCGGTAGATCAACTGGTCGAGCATCATCGCGACGGTCTCGACCAGGGTGATGCCCGGGTCGGAGATGTTGTGCTCGGACCATTCCGGACACCGGCGCTGGATGTGGCGGCGGGCGTCGTCCACGAGGTCCTGAAAAGCTCGGTCGTCGAGTCGCGGGATGGGCAGCATGTCAACCACCTTTGAGCGCCGGATGTGTCGACGAGGTAACCGGTGTCGGCTCGTCGGGGATGGCGTAGAACGGGAAGACCAAGTTGCGGTCGTCGTTGTCGCCGCGGATGCGGTACTGCACGTCGACGTAGAACGTGCCGTAGTCGGCCTGGCTGTAGCCCACCCGCACGTTGGTGACGTCGATGCGTGGCTCCCACTGCTCGAGTGCCGCTCGCACGTCGTTGGCGATCGCGGCGGCCGTGGCCGCATTGGTCAGCGAGAACAGGTGATCGTGGATGCGGCAGCCGAATTCCGGGCGCATCGGACGTTCGCCCGGAGTGGTGCGCAGGATCAGCTCGATGGCCTGCTCGATGTCCCGGCTGCCGGTGGCCAGCGCGACCGACCCGGTGGCGTCGATCTTGACCGGGAAGTTCCAGCCGGCGCCGACGAAGTCGATGGACATGGTGTTCCTCGCGGGACTTGCGGTGGGCATCAGGGGCCGCCGATCAGGACGTCGACGGCGCCGGGTGGCAGCACCGGAGCCGAGCAGCCGGCGAGGTCGCCGACTCGCAGGGCGGGTTTGCCGCCGATGAGCACGGTGGGGCATCCGGGCCCGGCCATCGGGCTCGGCGGGTGGGAGGCCGGCGGTGGCATCGAGCAGGTGTGGAGGTCGCCGAGAACGGCGGCGGGCTTGCCGCCGATCAGCACGCTCGGCACTCCCGGCCCGGTGATGATCCCGGGATGGCCGGTGGGGTCGCCGACGCGGGCGGCTGCAGGCATGGCCGGTCCTCCTCTCAGTTGATCCGCACCGGTGTGCCTTTGATGACGGTCTGGCCGGCGGCGGCGATGCTGATCTCGCGGCCTTTGAGCTCGAGCTTGCCGCCCGAGGCGTCGACGACCACACCGCGCGATCCCGTAATGACGACGGTGCCGTCGCTGTGGATCTCGACCTGGCTGCCCGCGGCGTCGAGCGCGATGCGCAGCTTCCCGTCGCCGGTGGCGGTGGTGATGCCGTCGGAGCGTCCCTCGTCGTCGAGCAGGTCGATGCGGTGTCCGCGCCGTGATACCAGCGACCGGCGGTTGACTGCACCGGTGCCGCTGTCGATGACGGCCGGACCCTTGCTGTCGGGCGGATCCGCGCCGTTGTGTAGTCCGCCGAGCACATACGGGCGCTGCGGATCACCCTGTTCGAACGCCACCAGCACCTCGTCGCCGACCTCGGGGAGGACGAGCGTGCCGCGCTCCTTGCCGGCGCCGATCTGCACGGTGCGCGCCCAATCGCTGACGTAGTCGTCGGACAGCCACGGGAACGTCAGCCGGACGCGACCCTGACCGGCGGGGTCATTGGCGTCGGTGACCACGGCGATGACCACGCCGCGCGCGTCGCCGTCGCTGCCGCTGCCGCCGGCCAACCCGTAGAGGCTGCGTTCCTGGCGGCCGGTCACCGAGAACGCGGTGGTGTAGCCGCCGCTGTTGACGTCGTAGCGGTGCCGGGCGGTGGTGACCGTGTACTTGCCGTCAAAGGGAGTGCCTGCGTTCTCGATTCGGATCCCGACGTCGGCGCGCAGTTTCGGGTTGCCGCGTGCGACCGCGTCGAGTTCGGCGAACGAACTGCCGATCTCCTCGGCCAGCGCCCCGGCGGCGGAGTCGGCTTCGGACTGGGTGCGGTAAGCCACCTCGGAGGCGACATAGGTGGGGTCGCCGAACACCTTGGCCATATCGGCGGGGGTGAGAGTGGGCAGTTCGACGCTGGCGGTGGCCGCAGGCACGGTGCTCACGATCTTCCGTTTCTGCGCGACGTCCCAGCCGCGGACCTCGACGTCGGCCACCTGTTCGGCGGCGGTGACGACGCCGCGGAAGCGCAGCAGGTCACTGCCCAGCCGCAGTACCAGCGGGTTGACTTCCTCCTTAGGCGCCGACGGCGCGGTGCCGGCCGCCTGCCGCGCGGTGAAATCGAGTCTGTCGTCGCGCATCTTGAGCTCGAAGCCGATCCGTCGGGCGACCCGGTCGAGGAACTCCCAGTCGGTCTGCCCGCACTGCCCGAGATGGTCGAAGACGGTCGGTGTCGACTGCACCTGCCCCGGGGTCAGACCCGCCCGCTGCGCCACCTGTGTCACCGCGTCCGAGGCGGTGATCTGCGTGTAGGAGGTGGTGTGCCGGCCGCGGAACAGGCGGTGGGTGGGATCGAAGCCGCGGATGACGGTGAAGCTGCCGGTGGTGTCGAATGCCGCTTCCAGCGCGGTCACCTCACCGGAGAACAACGGTTCGGGCGTCTGCGCGGCATCGGTGGCGACCGCGATGGTGACTTTCGCGCCCATCTTGACGGCCGACTTGTCGACCACGATCCGGCCCGGATCGCGGAAGCGGAGCATGAACGCGTCGGGCAGGCGCAGGCTGAAGTCGACGTAGGCGGAGGTCAGCAGCGCGGCCACGTCGGCGGCCAGGGGCTGGCCGCCGATCGTGACGAGAAACGTTGCGGTGCTCGCCATCCCGTGTCACCTCGCCAGCGTCTCGGGGGACGGCAGCATGATCGGGGTGCCTGCGGCCACCCGCATCGGGTCGTCGATGCCGTTGTACTCGGCGAGTGCCCGCCACAGGGTGGGGTCGCCGTACTCCTGATAGGCGACCAGGGCCAGGGTGTCGCCGGCGATCACGGTGTGCGCCCTGTCGACGGCGTAGACGCCGGAGGTCGGATTCTGCTTGCTCTGTTCGGCCGGCATCTCCTCGAGGTTCACCGAACAGACCGCGCGGGTGGGCACCCCGTTGGAGGCGAACCGCGTGTACTTCGCATTGACCTGGGTGACGAACGCGGGGAAGCTCGTGACGTTGCCCCACTTGAACACCACCAGCGGCGGCATCGGCTTCTTGGCGGTGCGGGACTTCTCCACCGGCACACAGCAACTGAACAGCTTCTCGACGGCGTCGACCACGCTGTCGGTGTGCTTGAGGGTGGCGTCGAAGAACATCTCCAGGGTGAGCTTGCACGGGTCGGCACCGCTGAATTCCGGGGGGCCGGCCTGTTTGGCGCCCTTGACCGGTTTGCGTTCCCACTTCGCCGACTTGCTGATCGACACCTCCTTCGGGTTGAACTGGAAGGTCACGCTGCCGATCGGGCTGCCGCACTTGCTGCCGCCGGGCGCGTCGGTCGCCTCGTACATCTCGATCGAGGCGTGGTCGTAGGTCGGGCCGCCCGAACTGACCATCGTGCTCTCGGTGACCCCGGCCGGCTTGCCCGAGCTGGTGAGCGCGATCGCGGTCATCGGCCCGCTCCGCCCGGCAGGAATCCGTGGTGGGCGATCTCGAGGGTCTCGGTGAACACCTTCGGGGAGTCGAGGTTGAGGCTGGGCCCGGTCCAGCGCACCGGCACCACCCCGTTGAGCGACCAGGTGGCGATCGGCTTCCCGTCCGAGCGCATCGCCTTGATCACCGCCGTGGTCGGTTTCATACCGCCCAGCGCGGCGGAGATCCAGGAGATCAGCTTGTCGCTGTCCCGTCCGACGGGGCGGGACAGCTTGATGTTGCTGTACTTCATCCGGGTGGGCAGCTGCCACACCATGGTGTTGTTGCCGCCCTCTTCGCGCTGCTCCATCACGACCTCCAGACCGAGGCCCTCACAGGTGGAGAAGGTGCCGATGGACTCCTTATCCAGTTCCACCGCGAAACACACACCGACCCAGGGCTCGTCGTTGTCCTGGCCGCCTTCGCCGCTCATCGGTTCCTCCCGGTCATCTGCGGACGTCCATCAGCGCTCCGGCCCGTTCCCGGTCGAGCCACAACTCCGAGCGCAGGCGGGCCGCCAGAGGGTCGTAGAGCCGGTTGACCAGCTCGTCGATGTTCGGGCCGGCCGGTGCTGGGCTCGGGGCGGGCGGGACAGCGGCAGCGGAAGTGGGAGCGGCGTCCTGCGCGGCGGGGGGCGCGGCGGGGGCGTCGGATTCGCCCGTCTCCTCGGCCTCGCGCTGCACCTGTGCCGGGGCGAAGCTGACCTCGGTGTACCCGTCGTGCTGCGTGACGGTGGCCGGCGCCCCGGACGGCGCATCGTCGCCGGGAGTTGCCGGGGCGGCGGGTCGTGCGAATATGCGCTGCAGCGACATCGGTTTCGGGCTGTCGGCCACCAGCGCCGGGCTGGGTGCGGCGGTGTCGAAGAGCCGTGATGTGACCGTGTCGCGCGCGGGTAGCGGCGGCTGCACGACGAGCCGGCGGGCGGTCCGTTCCTCGGCGGGCGCCGGGCCCGCGAATGGGCTGCGCTGGATGGTGGCCACGGGGGGTGCGGTCGTGCGGTGTGGGAGCGTCGGTGGCCCAGAGGCGGTGCGCTGCAGCGCCGTCGACGCGGCGAGTGGTCTCGGGACGTGGGGGGAAGGAGCATCGCCGGCGACGGTGAGTTCACGGGCTGCGACGAGGCGTTCGACCACGCGCGACGGTGCCGAGGTGGGAAATGGTGGCTCGTGCGGCGGCGCGGCCGTCGAGCGCTGCACGGGCGCCGCGCCCTCTGCGGACGGCGCCGCGGTGTGGTCGGGCAGTCGCGGCGCGCTGCTGGGGGCGACACGCAACGGAGACGACGATTCCGGCACCGACCGAGGCGGTGTCAGCGTCCGATCACGTTGCAGTGCAGGGGGAGTGGGCGCAACGCGCGGTGGAGCCGGTGCAGCGTCCGGCGGGGCGGCGGCGCTCCGCTGCACCGGGCCCGTGACCTGCCGGCGGGTGGGCAGCGGCGCGGTCGGCGCTGCCGACGTCGGCATCCGCACGGGGTCATCCGGGGCGAACCACGTGATCGCCTCCGTCGTCGACCGTTGGACGTCGCGGAAAGCCGGCGACTGGACCGCGTCGTCGACGATGTCGATGTGGTGGGTCGGTGGATCCGTCGCAGCGTCGACGGCGATGGGCCGCGGCAGCGGCGTCCGCGCGTTCGATACGGCGCCCGGCGGCAACGGCGTCGACGGGGGCGTGAGGAAGGGAAGGCGCTGCACCGGGATGGCGGGAGGAGCCGCGGCCCGGCCGGTGTCGGGTGGCCGCGTCGGCGTGCGAGGCGGCGGTGCGACCTCGGTGCGCGGCGGGTCGGCGGTGGCGCGCTGGACGGCCGGCCTCGGCGGTGGGGAAGATC
>NZ_SPQO01000067.1 GCF_004570325.1 Mycobacterium sp. PS03-16
GTTGTTTGAGAACTCAATAGTGTGTTTGGTGGTTTTTGTTTGTTGTTTTTTTGGCCTGCCTCTTTTTCCCGTTTAGGGGTGGGTTGTTGTTTTTTGCCAGATTTTTCTGGTGCTTGGTCAGATTGTTCTGAACGTTTTTGTTTGGAGAGTTTGATCCTGGCTCAGGACGAACGCTGGCGGCGTGCTTAACACATGCAAGTCGAACGGAAAGGCCCTTCGGGGTACTCGAGTGGCGAACGGGTGAGTAACACGTGGGTGATCTGCCCTGCACTTTGGGATAAGCCTGGGAAACTGGGTCTAATACCGGATAGGACCACGGTCTGCATGGATTGTGGTGGAAAGCTTTTGCGGTGTGGGATGGGCCCGCGGCCTATCAGCTTGTTGGTGGGGTGATGGCCTACCAAGGCGACGACGGGTAGCCGGCCTGAGAGGGTGTCCGGCCACACTGGGACTGAGATACGGCCCAGACTCCTACGGGAGGCAGCAGTGGGGAATATTGCACAATGGGCGCAAGCCTGATGCAGCGACGCCGCGTGGGGGATGACGGCCTTCGGGTTGTAAACCTCTTTCAGTAGGGACGAAGCGCGAGTGACGGTACCTACAGAAGAAGCACCGGCCAACTACGTGCCAGCAGCCGCGGTAATACGTAGGGTGCGAGCGTTGTCCGGAATTACTGGGCGTAAAGAGCTCGTAGGTGGTTTGTCGCGTTGTTCGTGAAAACTCACAGCTTAACTGTGGGCGTGCGGGCGATACGGGCAGACTGGAGTACTGCAGGGGAGACTGGAATTCCTGGTGTAGCGGTGGAATGCGCAGATATCAGGAGGAACACCGGTGGCGAAGGCGGGTCTCTGGGCAGTAACTGACGCTGAGGAGCGAAAGCGTGGGGAGCGAACAGGATTAGATACCCTGGTAGTCCACGCCGTAAACGGTGGGTACTAGGTGTGGGTTTCCTTCCTTGGGATCCGTGCCGTAGCTAACGCATTAAGTACCCCGCCTGGGGAGTACGGCCGCAAGGCTAAAACTCAAAGGAATTGACGGGGGCCCGCACAAGCGGCGGAGCATGTGGATTAATTCGATGCAACGCGAAGAACCTTACCTGGGTTTGACATGCACAGGACGCCGGCAGAGATGTCGGTTCCCTTGTGGCCTGTGTGCAGGTGGTGCATGGCTGTCGTCAGCTCGTGTCGTGAGATGTTGGGTTAAGTCCCGCAACGAGCGCAACCCTTGTCTCATGTTGCCAGCACGTTATGGTGGGGACTCGTGAGAGACTGCCGGGGTCAACTCGGAGGAAGGTGGGGATGACGTCAAGTCATCATGCCCCTTATGTCCAGGGCTTCACACATGCTACAATGGCCGGTACAAAGGGCTGCGATGCCGTGAGGTGGAGCGAATCCTTTCAAAGCCGGTCTCAGTTCGGATCGGGGTCTGCAACTCGACCCCGTGAAGTCGGAGTCGCTAGTAATCGCAGATCAGCAACGCTGCGGTGAATACGTTCCCGGGCCTTGTACACACCGCCCGTCACGTCATGAAAGTCGGTAACACCCGAAGCCGGTGGCCTAACCCCTTGTGGGAGGGAGCCGTCGAAGGTGGGATCGGCGATTGGGACGAAGTCGTAACAAGGTAGCCGTACCGGAAGGTGCGGCTGGATCACCTCCTTTCTAAGGAGCACCACGAAAAGAGTCATGACGCTGGGTCATGCTCGAGCCGTGTGGAGTCGGTCGCTGTAGTGGCGCCGGCTGGGTGCACGACAAACATGTCGGTCGGTGGGAAATCCGGTCGCGAAGAGATTGCCAGACACACTGTTGGGTCCTGAGGCAACAGGCCCGCGGGCTCATCCCTTCAGTGGGGTGGGTGCCGGACATCGCCGGTGGTGGTGTTTTTGTTGCTGCCCTGCTTTGGTGGTGGGGTGTGGTGTTTGATTTGTGGATAGTGGTTGCGAGCATCTGACACAGGTGGCTTTGCGTGTATGCGTGGAAGTGGCTTGTGTCGTTTGTATGCAATTTCATTGTATGACTCATTTTTGGTTTTGTGTTGTAAGTGTTTAAGGGCGCATGGTGGATGCCTTGGCACTGGGAGCCGATGAAGGACGTGGGAGGCTGCGATATGCCTCGGGGAGCTGTCAACCGAGCGTGGATCCGAGGATGTCCGAATGGGGAAACCCGGCACGAGTGATGTCGTGTCACCCGGCACTGAATGTATAGGTGTCGGGGGGGAACGCGGGGAAGTGAAACATCTCAGTACCCGTAGGAAGAGAAAACAATTGTGATTCCGTGAGTAGTGGCGAGCGAAAGCGGAGGATGGCTAAACCGTGCACATGTGATACTCGGCAGGGGTTGTGTGTGTGGTGTTGTGGGGTCTGTCTTTCCAGGTCTGCCGGTCTGGACCGCAGTGAGAAAAACTCGTGTTAGTCGAATGGTTTGGGATGGCCGGCCGGAGAGGGTGAGAGTCCCGTAGGCGAAAACACGTGTTCTGTGGTGATGGTGTCCCCGAGTAGCAGCGGGCCCGTGGAATCTGCTGTGAATCTGCCGGGACCACCCGGTAAGCCTGAATACTTCCCAGTGACCGATAGCGGATTAGTACCGTGAGGGAACGGTGAAAAGTACCCCGGGAGGGGAGTGAAATAGTACCTGAAACCGTGCGCTTACAATCCGTCAGAGCCTTCGCTTTATGTGTGGGGTGATGGCGTGCCTTTTGAAGAATGAGCCTGCGAGTCAGGGACATGTCGCGAGGTTAACCCGGGTGGGGTAGCCGTAGCGAAAGCGAGTCTGAATAGGGCGTATCCCCGTGAGGGGTGTAGTGGTGTGTTCTGGACCCGAAGCGGAGTGATCTACCCATGGCCAGGGTGAAGCGCGGGTAAGACCGCGTGGAGGCCCGAACCCACTTAGGTTGAAGACTGAGGGGATGAGCTGTGGGTAGGGGTGAAAGGCCAATCAAACTCCGTGATAGCTGGTTCTCCCCGAAATGCATTTAGGTGCAGCGTCGCATGTTTCTTGTTGGAGGTAGAGCTACTGGATGGCCGATGGGCCCTACTAGGTTACTGACGTCAGCCAAACTCCGAATGCCGACAAGTGAGAGTGTGGCAGTGAGACGGCGGGGGATAAGCTCCGTGCGTCGAGAGGGAAACAGCCCAGATCGCCGGCTAAGGCCCCTAAGCGTGTGCTAAGTGGAAAAGGATGTGCAGTCGCGAAGACAACCAGGAGGTTGGCTTAGAAGCAGCCACCCTTGAAAGAGTGCGTAATAGCTCACTGGTCAAGTGATTGTGCGCCGATAATGTAGCGGGGCTCAAGCACACCGCCGAAGCCGCGGCATCGACCTTGTGTTGATGGGTAGGGGAGCGTCCTGCATCCGGTGAAGCAGCCGAGTGATCGAGTTGTGGAGGGTGTGGGAGTGAGAATGCAGGCATGAGTAGCGATAAGGCAAGTGAGAACCTTGCCCGCCGAAAGACCAAGGGTTCCTGGGCCAGGCCAGTCCGCCCAGGGTGAGTCGGGACCTAAGGCGAGGCCGACAGGCGTAGTCGATGGACAACGGGTTGATATTCCCGTACCCGTGTGTGAGCGTCCCTGATGAATCCATCGTGCTAACCGCCCAAATGGTTGTCCATCAATCCCTTCGGGGTGCGAGGGCAGCCGGCTGCGCGGGACCCCGGTGGGTAGTAGTCAAGCGATGGGGTGACGCAGGAAGGTAGCCGTACCAGTCAGTGGTTGTACTGGGGTAAGCCTGTAGGACGAGTGATAGGCAAATCCGTCACTCATGTGTCTGAGAGGTGATGCATAGCCGGTTGAGGCGAATTCGGTGATCCTATGCTGCCAAGAAAAGCCTCTAGCGAGTGCACACACGGCCCGTACCCCAAACCGACACAGGTGGTCAGGTAGAGAATACCGAGGCGTACGAGTGAACTATGGTTAAGGAACTCGGCAAAATGCCCCCGTAACTTCGGGAGAAGGGGGACCCACGGTACGTGTAAGCCTTCACGGCCCAAGCGGAGGTGGGTGGCACAAACCAGTGAGAAGCGACTGTTTACTAAAAACACAGGTCCGTGCGAAGTCGCAAGACGAGGTATACGGACTGACGCCTGCCCGGTGCTGGAAGGTTAAGAGGACCGGTTAACCCTTCGGGGTGAAGCTGAGAATTTAAGCCCCAGTAAACGGCGGTGGTAACTATAACCATCCTAAGGTAGCGAAATTCCTTGTCGGGTAAGTTCCGACCTGCACGAATGGCGTAACGACTTCTCAACTGTCTCAACCATAGACTCGGCGAAATTGCATTACGAGTAAAGATGCTCGTTACGCGCGGCAGGACGAAAAGACCCCGGGACCTTCACTACAACTTGGTATTGGAGTTCGATACGGTTTGTGTAGGATAGGTGGGAGACTGTGAAGCACTGACGCCAGTTAGTGTGGAGTCGTTGTTGAAATACCACTCTGATCGTATTGGGCTTCTAACCTCGAACCGTATATCCGGTTCAGGGACAGTGCCTGGTGGGTAGTTTAACTGGGGCGGTTGCCTCCTAAAAAGTAACGGAGGCGCCCAAAGGTTCCCTCAACCTGGACGGCAATCAGGTGTTGAGTGTAAGTGCACAAGGGAGCTTGACTGCGAGACTGACACGTCAAGCAGGGACGAAAGTCGGGACTAGTGATCCGGCACCCCCGAGTGGAAGGGGTGTCGCTCAACGGATAAAAGGTACCCCGGGGATAACAGGCTGATCTTCCCCAAGAGTCCATATCGACGGGATGGTTTGGCACCTCGATGTCGGCTCGTCGCATCCTGGGGCTGGAGCAGGTCCCAAGGGTTGGGCTGTTCGCCCATTAAAGCGGCACGCGAGCTGGGTTTAGAACGTCGTGAGACAGTTCGGTCTCTATCCGCCGCGCGCGTCAGAAGCTTGAGGAAATCTGTCCCTAGTACGAGAGGACCGGGACGGACGAACCTCTGGTACACCAGTTGTCCCACCAGGGGCACCGCTGGATAGCCACGTTCGGACAGGATAACCGCTGAAAGCATCTAAGCGGGAAACCCCCTCCAAGACCAGGCTTCTCACCCATTCAGTGGGATAAGGCCCCCCGCAGACCACGGGATCGATAGACCAGACCTAGAAGTTCAGCAATGAATGAAGGGAACTGGCACTAACCGGCCGAAAACTTACACACACCCAAAACTGGGAATGCTACGCAACCACACCACACCAAGAATCAACACACCGATTCACACCCCACCACCAAAAAACACTTCCCCCACCACACGCGTGGGGGCACTCAAAAACGAGTGAATAAAGTTACGGCGGTCCATAGCGGCAGGGAAACGCCCGGTCCCATCCCGAACCCGGAAGCTAAGCCTGCCAGCGCCGATGATACTACCCACACGGGTGGAAAAGTAGGACACCGCCGAACACACATTA
>NZ_SPQO01000020.1 GCF_004570325.1 Mycobacterium sp. PS03-16
TCCGATCGGGATGTCGGGTGCGCGGGTGGCGCTGCATGCGGCGTTGGAGCTCAGGCGCACCGGTGGCCGCTACGCCGTCGCGGCGCTGTGCGGCGCCGGCGGCCAGGGCGACGCCCTCATCCTGCGCCGCTGAGCACGGCGACGCTACGACGCTATGTAGTAGCTGGCCGCCGGATCGGGCACAATGGCGGCCATGACTGGCGCATTCGACCTCCGCACCGCCGCTGGGTGGCTTCGTCTCGTCGGCCTGCTCGAAGCAGTGAGTTGGGTCGGCCTCCTGATCGGCATGTACTTCAAGTACCTGGGCAGCCCGCGCACCGAGATCGGGGTGAAGGTGTTCGGCCCGATCCACGGCGGGATCTTCGTGGCGTTCGTGGTCGCGGCCATCGTCGCCGGGCTCGCCTTCAAATGGGGCCTCGGCACGTGGTTGCTGGCGTTGCTGGCCAGCATCGTCCCGCTCGGCACTGTGATCTTCCTCATATGGGTCGATCGCACCGGCCGGGCAGGCCAGACGCGGGCCGCCTCGGCGCTGACTCGGCCAGGCCGGACGGCACCGGAAACGACGTGACAGACTTGGGCGTGTGACACGTCCACGACCTTCCATCGGGCCCGCACTGGCCGGTGCGGTTGATCTGTCCGCACTCAAACAGCGGGCCACCTCGGAGCCGTCGGCACCGGGTGCCGGCGCCGGCGGACCCGGCGGCGTCGAGGTCACCGAGGCCAACCTCGAAGCCGAGGTGCTCGTCCGCTCCAGCCAGGTCCCCGTCGTCGTGCTGCTGTGGTCGCCGCGCAGCGAATCCAGCGTGGCGCTGGGCCAGACGCTGGCCGACCTGGCCGTGGCCGACCGCGGCAAGTGGTCGCTGGCGACGGTCGACGTCGACACCACACCGCGGGTGGCGCAGATGTTCGGCGTCCAGGCGGTGCCGACCGTCGTCGCGCTGGCCGCCGGTCAGCCGATCTCGAGCTTCCAGGGCCCGCAGCCACCCGACCAGCTGCGCCGCTGGGTGGATTCGCTGCTCAACGCCACGGCCGGGAAGCTGTCCGGCGCACCCGGGGGTGACGAGGCCGAAGAGGTCGACCCCGCGGTCGCGCAGGCGCGTGAGCACCTCGACGCCGGCAACTTCGACGCTGCGCTGAGCGCCTATCAGGCCATCCTCGACGCGCAGCCCAACCACGCCGAGGCCAAGGGGGCCGTACGCCAGATCGGGTTCTTGCAGCGTGCGACCGCACAGCGGCCCGACGCGGTCGCGGTGGCCGACGCCGCCCCCGACGACATCGACGCCGCCTTCGCCGCCGCCGACGTCGAAATCCTCCAGCAGCAGATCGAGCCTGCGTTCGACCGGCTGATCACGCTGGTCAAGCGGACCGCCGGCGATGACCGCACGAAGGTCCGGACGCGGCTGATCGAGCTGTTCGAGCTGTTCGACCCGGCCGACCCCGAGGTGATCGCGGGCCGGCGCAAGCTCGCCAACGCGCTGTACTGACGCGTCCCCCCGATGCCTCGACGGGTGTGCAGTTCCGTACGGCCGCCATGGCGAGTCGCGTACGAAACCGCACACCCGGTCGGCAGCGGCTAGGACATCGGCGGGTCGGTCGCGGGCTCCTGCTCGACAGGCGCGTCGGCGCTGTCGGTCGCGGGGACCGGTTCGAACCACAGCGCGGACAGCGGCGGCAGCGTCATGACCGCCGATGCCGGACGGCCATGCCACGGCTCGTGGGTGGCCTCCACGGCGCCGTAGTTGCCGATGCCTGCGCCGTTGTAATCGGTCGCGTCGGTGTTGAGCACCTCACGCCAGGTACCGGCGTGCGGGAGGCCCAGCCGGTAGCGGCCGTGCTCGGAGCCGGAGAAGTTGAACACGCACGCCATCACCGAACCGTCGTCGCCGTAGCGCAGGAAGCTCAGCACGTTGTTCGCCGAATCGTTCGCATCGATCCAGGAATAGCCCTCGGGCTTGGTGTCGTGCGACCACAGCGCCCGCCGGCTCTGATAGATGCGGTTCATGTCCGACACCATGCGCAGGATGCCGCCCGAGTAGCTGTTCTCGTCGAGCTGATACCAGTCGACGCCGCGCTCCTCGGACCACTCCGCGCGCTGGCCGAACTCCTGGCCCTGGAACAGCAGCTGCTTACCCGGATGTGCCCACTGGTAGGCCAGTAGCTGGCGCACCCCCGCCGCCTTGCGATGGTCGTCACCGGGCATGCGGCCCCACAGCGTGCCCTTCCCGTGCACGACCTCGTCGTGGCTGATCGGCAGCACGTAGTTCTCGCTGAAGGCGTAGAGCATCGAGAACGTCATCTCGTGGTGGTGGTAGCTGCGGTGGATGGGATCGCGGCTGATGAACGCGAGCGTGTCGTTCATCCAGCCCATGTTCCACTTCATCGAGAACCCCAGCCCGCCGAGATTCGTCGCGCGGGTGACGCCGGGCCACGACGTCGACTCCTCGGCCACCGTGACGATGCCCGGGGTGGCCTTGTGCACGGTCGCGTTCATCTCCTGCAGGAACTGCACCGCCTCGAGGTTCTCGCGGCCGCCGTAGATGTTCGGCGTCCACCCGCCCTCGGGACGGGAGTAGTCGAGGTAGAGCATCGAGGCCACCGCATCGACCCGCAGCCCGTCGACGTGGAACTCCTGCAGCCAGTACAGCGCGTTGGCCACCAGGAAGTTGCGCACCTCGGCCCGGCCGAAGTCGAACACGTAGGTACCCCAGTCGAGCTGCTCACCGCGGCGCGGATCGGCGTGCTCGTAGAGCGCGGTGCCGTCGAAGCGGCCCAGGGCCCACGCGTCCTTCGGGAAGTGCGCGGGCACCCAGTCCACGATCACGCCGATGCCGGCCTGGTGCAGCCGGTCGACCAGGTACCGGAAATCGTCGGGCGTACCCAGGCGCGACGTCGGCGCGTAGTACGACGTGACCTGGTACCCCCAGGAGCCGCCGAACGGATGCTCGGCCACCGGCAGCATCTCGACGTGGGTGAAGCCGTGCTCGAGCACGTACTCGGTGAGCTGGTCGGCCAGTTCGCGGTACGACAGGCCGGGCCGCCACGACATCAGGTGGACTTCGAGCGTGCTCATCGGCTCGAAGACGGGGTTCTGCGCGGCCCGCTTGGTCATCCAGGCGTCGTCGTTCCAGGTGTAGTCGCTCTGGGTCACCCGTGACGCGGTCTGCGGCGGCACCTCGGTGGCGAAGGCCATCGGGTCGGCGCGTTCGGTGACGACGCCGTCGGCGCCGTGGATGCGGAACTTGTAGAGACCGTCGACCGGGAAGTCCGGCCAGAACAGCTCCCACACCCCGGTCGAGCCGAGGACGCGCAGCTGCGCCTCGTTGCTCTCCCAGTGGTTGAAGTCGCCGATCAGCGTGACGCCCTTGGCGTTGGGCGCCCACACCGCGAACGACACGCCCTCGACCACACCGTCGGGGGTTTCGAAGCTGCGCGGGTGCGCGCCGAGCACCTCCCAGAGCCGTTCGTGGCGGCCCTCGGCGAACAGGTGCAGGTCCATCTCGCCCAGCGTGGGCAGGAACCGGTAGGCGTCGGCCGTGCGGTGCACGTGCGGCTGGTCGCCGCCGTGGTCGTAACTGACCTCGAGCCGGTAGTCGATCAGCCCGGTGAACGGCAGCGCCACCGCGAACAGGCCGGCCTCCACGTGGGTGAAGACGTGGCGCTCGCCGCCGACCACCGCGGCCACCTCGACCGCGTGCGGACGGTAGGCGCGGATCACGGTGTGGTCGTCGTACTCGTGCGCGCCCAACACCGAGTGCGGATCGTGGTGTTCGCCGGCCAGCAGCCGGTTCAGGTCCGAGGTGTGCGGCCGCAGGTGCGCGCTCGCTTCTTGGTTGATCTGCGTCATCGTGTTCACTCCCTACGCAGTAGGTTGAGTCGTCGGTCGGCGGGGACCTGCGGCATGTTCAGCACGTGGGCCACCGCGCGGGCGGGATCCAGGCGCACATAGTTCGACTGACCCCATTGGTATTCGTCCCCGGTGATCTCGTCGCGCACCCAGAACCGGTCATAGGCCTCCATACCCAGTGCGCCCATGTCCAGCCACAGCGTGGTCTCCTCCGCGGCGAACGGGTTGAGGGTCACCACCACGAGCACCTGATCGCCCGACACCGGATCGAACTTGCTGTACGCCAGGATGGCGTCGTTGTCCGGGTAGTGGAACGTGATGGTGCGCAGCTGGTGCAGTGCGGGGTGTACGCGGCGAATCTCGTTGAGCCGGGTGATGAACGGTTCGAGAGACTCCCCGTCGGCCAGCGCGGCCTCGAAGTCGCGTGGGCGCAGCTCGTACTTCTCGGAGTTGAGGTACTCCTCGCTGCCTTCGCGCACCGGCCGGTGCTCGAACAGTTCGTACCCCGAGTACACGCCCCACACCGAGCTCATCGTGGACGCCAGCACGGCGCGGATCGCGAACATGCCGGGACCGCCGTGCTGCAGACTCTCGTGCAGGATGTCGGGCGTGTTGACGAACAGGTTGGGCCGGGCCTCGTCGGCGTGCTCGGCGATCTGCTCCCCGAACTCGGTGAGTTCGGCGCGCGACGTGCGCCACGTGAAGTACGTGTAGGACTGCGTGTAGCCGAGTTTGGCCAGCCCGTACAGGCGCGCCGGCCGGGTGAACGCCTCGGCCAGAAACAGCACGTCCGGGTCTTCGTTCTTGATCTCCCCGATCAGCCAGGCCCAGAAGTTGGGCGGTTTGGTGTGCGGGTTGTCGACGCGGAACACCTTGACGCCGTGGGAGATCCAGAATCGAACGACCCGCAGCACCTCGTTGTACAGGCCGACCGGGTCGTTGTCGAAGTTCAGCGGATAGATGTCCTGGTACTTCTTCGGTGGATTCTCCGCGTAGGCGATCGTGCCGTCGGGCAGCACGGTGAACCACTCGGGATGGTCCCGCGCCCACGGATGGTCCGGTGCGCACTGCAGCGCCAGGTCCAGTGCCACCTCGAGGCCCTCGTCGCGGGCGGCCGCGACGAACTCGTCGAAGTCGGCGATGGTCCCGAGGTCCGGATGCACCGCGTCGTGGCCGCCTTCGTCGCTGCCGATCGCCCACGGTGATCCGACGTCGTCCGGGGCGGCGGTGACGCTGTTGTTGCGGCCCTTGCGGTGCACCTTGCCGATCGGGTGGATCGGCGGCAGGTACACCACGTCGAAGCCCATCCGGGCGATGCGGGGGAGTGCCTTGATCGACGTGGCGAACGTGCCGTGCACGGGATTGCCGTGGGTGTCCCAGCCGCCGGTCGACCGCGGGAAGAACTCGTACCAGGAGCCGAAGCGGGCCAGCGGACGGTCCACCCAGACGCCGTGTTGCTCACCGCGCGTGAGCAATTCGCGCAACGGATACTGCGCGAGCAGCGACGTCACCTCGTCGGACAGGGCCGCGCCTGCGCGGCCGAAGGGGTCGCCCGGTTCCCGCAACCGCTCGGCGGCCTGGATCAGCGGGTAGCGGTCCTGGCGCGGGACGCCGGTGGCGGCGCGCTCGAGCAGGCGGGCGCCGACCAGCAGGTCGTTGTTCAATTCGGACTCGCTCTGCCCGGCGTCGAGTTTGGCGGTGACGGCCTTGCGCCACGTCGCGATCGGATCGCCCCAGCCGTCCACCCGGTAGGTCCACAGCCCGACCGCGTCGGGCACGAACTGACCGTGGAACACGTCCGGCGTGCGGCCCTGGGCCATCGGGAGCGCCTGCGGTTTCACCCGCGGAGACGGTGTCACGAGATCCTGGATCGGCACGGGATCGGTGCCGCTGCCGCGCGGCACCGGCGTCTCGCCCAACTCGGGGTACGCCGTGCCGTGATAGCGGACCACCAACGTCGCCGCGACGGCGTCGTGACCCTCCCGCCAGACCGTGGCGCTCACCGGCACCACTTCCCCCACCACCGCTTTGGCGGGGTATCTCCCGCCGGATACGACGGGCTGGACGTCATCGATTCCGATACGGCCGGCCACCACCACTCCTTCGCTCAGCGCAGCCACGAGCGTCGTCGGCGTGACCACTGTCGGTTGGATCTGGGACCTTCTCCGTGCCCTGTACCCACCGTAGTGCGCCGCCCAACCCGAAGCGGGCCACGAGATCAGAGGAACGCTGCGGCGCGCCGATAAGTCAGTAAGGTAAGGCCACGTGAAAGCCCTGCGCCGGTTCACCGTCCGTGCCCACCTTCCCGAGAGGCTGGCCGCACTGGAGCGGTTGTCGATCAACCTCCGCTGGTCGTGGGACAAACCCACCCAGGACCTGTTCGCCGATATCGATCCCGGCCTGTGGCAGCAACTCGGCTGCGACCCGGTGGCGCTGCTCGGCGGTGTCAATCCCCGCCGGCTGGACGAACTCGCCACCGACGAGGAGTTCCTGCGGCGCCTCGACCAGCTGGCCGCCGATCTGGACGACTACCTGAGCCGGCCGCTGTGGTACCAGCAGCAGCTCGAGCAGGGACAGGCGCTGCCCAACGGCATCGCGTACTTCTCGATGGAGTTCGGTGTCGCCGAGGTCCTGCCCAACTACTCCGGCGGCCTCGGCATCCTCGCCGGTGACCATCTCAAGTCGGCGTCCGATCTCGGGCTCCCCCTCATCGCGGTCGGCCTCTACTACCGCTCCGGCTACTTCCGGCAGTCGCTGACCGCGGACGGCTGGCAGCACGAGAACTACCCGTCGCTGGACCCGCAGGGGCTGCCGCTGCGGCTGCTCACCCGCGCCGACGGTGAATGCGTGCTCGTCGAGCTGGCGATGCCCGACGAAGCCACCCTGCGCGCGCGCGTGTGGGTGGCGCAGGTGGGCCGGATCCCGCTGCTGCTGCTCGACTCCGACATCCCGGAGAACGAGCACGACCTGCGCGGCGTCACCGACCGGCTCTACGGCGGCGACCAGGAGCACCGGATCAAGCAGGAGATCCTGGCCGGCATCGGCGGCGTGCGCGCGATCCGCGCGTTCACCGAGATCGAGGGGCTCCCGTCGCCCGAGGTCTTCCACATGAACGAGGGCCACGCCGGGTTCCTCGGGGCCGAGCGCATCCGCGAACTCGTCGACGCCGGGCTGGACTTCGACACCGCGCTGACCGTGGTGCGTTCCTCGACGGTGTTCACCACCCACACGCCGGTGCCCGCCGGCATCGACCGCTTCCCGGTCGAGATGGTCAAGCGGTACTTCGGCAACCCGCCGGGCAGTCCGTCCGGGGCCAGCTCGCGGCTGCTCCCGGGCGTCCCGTTGGACCGGATCATCGGCTTCGGCGCCGAGGACGACCCGACCAAGTTCAACATGGCGCACATGGGCCTGCGGCTGGCGCAGCGGGCCAACGGGGTGTCGCTGCTGCACGGCCGGGTCAGCCGGGAGATGTTCAACGAGCTGTGGCCGGGCTTCGACGCGAACGAGGTGCCGATCGGCTCGATCACCAACGGTGTGCACGCACCGAGCTGGGCGGCGCCGCAGTGGCTCGAACTCGGCCGCGAACTGCTCGGCACCGCCGACCTGAGCTCGCTGAGCGAACCCGAAACCTGGGAGCGCCTGCACCAGGTCGACCCCGGCCACCTGTGGTGGATCCGATCGGAACTGCGCCGCGCGCTCGTCGAGGACGTCCGCGCGCGACTGCGCCGCAGCTGGGCCGAACGTGGTGCCGCAGACGCCGAACTCGGGTGGATCGCAACGGCTTTCGATCCGAACGTGCTGACCATCGGGTTCGCCCGCCGGGTGCCCACCTACAAGCGGCTCACGCTGATGCTGCGCGATCCGGAGCGGCTGCGCAAGCTGCTTCTCGACGAACAACGTCCGGTGCAGCTGATCGTGGCGGGAAAGTCTCACCCCGCCGACGAAGGCGGCAAGGCGCTGATCCAGCAGGTGGTGCGGTTCGCCGACCGTCACGACGTCCGCCACCGCATCGCGTTCCTGCCCGATTACGACATGTCGATGGCGCGCCAGCTCTACTACGGCTGCGACGTCTGGCTGAACAATCCGCTGCGGCCGCTGGAGGCGTGTGGCACGTCGGGGATGAAGAGTGCGCTCAACGGCGGGCTCAACCTGTCGATCCGCGACGGCTGGTGGGACGAGTGGTACGACGGGGAGAACGGCTGGGAGATCCCGACCGCCAACGGCCTGACCGACGAGGCGCGCCGCGACGACCTCGAGGCCGCTGCGCTCTACGACCTGATCGAACGGTCGGTGGCGCCGAAGTTCTACGAGCGCGACGAGCACGGTGTGCCGATCCGCTGGGTGGAGATGGTGCGCCACACCCTCAAGGCGCTCGGTCCCAAGGTGCTCGCCTCGCGGATGGTGCGCGACTACACCGAGAAGTACTACGCGCCCGCCGCGCAGTCGCTGCGCCGTACCGTGGAGGCCGTGGACGGTGAGGCGTTCGCGCCGGCCGCCGCCCTGGCCGACTATCGGCGCCGGGCCCAGGAGGCGTGGCCGAAGATCCAGATCAGCGATGTGGACAGCTACGGCCTGCCCGACACCCCGCTGCTCGGCTCCGAGCTGACGCTGACCGCCACCGTGCACCTGGCCGGGCTGCGGCCCGACGAGGTGTCGGTGCAGGCGGTGCTCGGACGCGTCGACGCCGGCGACACGCTGCTGGAGCCGACCACGGTGGCGATGACGCACACCGGCAGCGCGGACGGCGGCAGCGAGGTGTTCTCCACCACCGCGCCGCTGCCGGTGGCCGGGCCGGTCGGCTACACCGTGCGGGTGCTGCCGCACCATCCGCTGCTGGCCGCGGACAACGAGCTGGGCCTGGTCACGCTGGCGTGAGCGCGGCCCGCAAGGTCGCGATCGACGGCGGCCCGTACGCGCTGACCGCCGGGCCGGACGGGGCGATATGGGTGACGCTGATCCACGACGGCGCCATCGCCAGGGTCGCCGCAGACGGATCCGTCGACCGCTTCGCCGTCGGCGCCGGATCGCGGCCGGCCCAGATCACCGCCGGTCCGGACGGCGCGCTGTGGTTCACCCGAACCGGGGACGACCGGATCGGGCGCATCACCACCACGGGTGAGTTGCGCGACCACGCGCTGGCCGAGGGCAGCGGCCCCTTCGGGATCTGCGTCGGACCGGACGGCGCGCTGTGGTTCACCGAGATGACCGCCGGGGGCGTCGGGCGCATCACGGTCGACGGTGAGCTCAGCGGCTGGCCGTCGGTCGGCGGCACGCCCTCGATGATCACCCGCGGTCCGGACGACGCGCTGTGGTTCACGCTCAATCAGGGCAACGCGATCGGCCGCCTGCAACCGGGCGACGGGCTGACCGTGCGGGAACTGCCCACGCCCGGGGCCGGTCCGGTCGGCATCTGCGCCACCCACGACGATGCGGTGTGGTTCACCGAGATCACCGCGGAGCGGCTCGGACGCATCCCGCTCGACGACGCGGTCCAGGAGATGGACCTGCCCGGGAAACCGCACGCCGTGGTGGCCGATCCGCGCGGCGGGGTGTGGGTGAGCCTGTGGGGCGCCGACCAGCTCGCGCGCGTCACCGCCGACGGCGACGTGGTCACCATCGACCTGCCGCGGGGCAGCGAACCGCACGGGCTGGCCGTCGACCGCGACGGTGCGGTGTGGGTGGCGCTGGAGTCCGGGTTCGTGTTGCGTATGCCGGATTGACGGCCGAGGAGATTCCGCGAACACGCACCGCCGCGCCGCCCGGCCGGTAGGTTCCTCCGTTAGGTGATCTAGCTTCTTCGGTGGGGGGTGGGCGGTGGCGTCTCGGGCGCGGTTGCGTCGCGGTATCTCGGTGGTGGCGGCCTGCGCGATGGTGGGCGCCGCCCTACCGGTCACGGCGTCGGCGCAGCCCGACGTGGAGCCGGTCGTCGCCGACGCGCCCGCACCCGGGGCGGTGCCGCCCCCACCACCGCTTCCGGACGGCGCCGTGGTGTCCACCCCGCCGGTCACCACCGACACCCCGGACGGGTGGACCCTCACGCTGTCCGCCCGGGACGAGACGCAGGCGGTGAGCAATCCGCTGACCACGGCGCTGTCCTCACGCGAGTACGTGGTCGGCGGCACCTTCGCCGGTGAGCTGACCGGGCCGGAGGGCCAGGAGCCGCCGCGGGGAGTCCTCGAGGTCGGCTACGAAATCGGCTGCGGGATCGACATGAGCACGTCCAACGGCGTCTCCCTGACCGGCACCGCGGGGTTCAACCCGAACATCGGCATCATCGGCACCGATGTCATCTCGCCGCTGCCCGACGGGATCGGCCCGGTGATCGGCGGCAACATCGGCGGGGGCATCACGATCGGCCTCAAGCCGGGCTTCGTCAACGTGGTCCAGGTGACCGAGAAGGAGTTCACCGGGGCGGCGCCGTGGGTCAAGGTGACCAATTTCCGGGTGAACATCGACGGCTGCGTCGGGCAGTCGTTCATCCGCTCCTACGCGCTGCTCACCCACACCACCGACATGTCCGAGGCGGTGCTGGCCTGGTACGGCACCACGAAGGTGGTGTGAGCCGCTTCAGGGAAAGCGGGTCAGGCAGCGCTGTTCGTCGCCGAGCACCCCGATCCGGAACGCGTCGATGCGGGAGAACCCCGAGGGCACCGAGTCGCCGTTGACGTCGCTGGCGGCCAGGCCGTTGGTGAGGATGCCCGACACCGCCTCGTCGAGGTCGCCCGCGGTCAGCGCGATGGTGTTCCCGTCGGGGGTGGTGACGTCGCGGGACAGTTCGGTGGTGGCCACCCCGGTCAGACACGCGGTGCGAAGCGCCGCCTCGGCACTGTCGAGGTCGAGCCCGCGTTCACGCTGCACGGCCTGCAGATACCGCGACATCAGCACCGAGTAGGCGGTGTTGTCGCCGGTCGCGAGCCCGTCGCCCTCCGGCCCCTCTTGCTGGGCGCCCATCGCCTCGAGTTCGGGAAGGTCGACGATGACCGTGTTGGCGGCCGGGCAGTACGACACCGGCGGGCTGGGCCGCGCGTCGCGGCACCGCTCGGCGTCGCCCGCGGTGAACGACAGCCGTGGCGGACGCTCCGGGGCGAACACGATGTTCATGGCGTCGACGATCGACCGCACCGAATCCTCGGTGACCGGCAGCTCACCGGACTGGTCCTCCGGGAGCAGCACCGGTAGATCGCCGCGCCGCTGGTCGATCTCGCGCAGATCGATCGCCGCGCACGACGCCGGCCCGTCGGTGAAGCCGAACTGGAACGCCGAGACCCGCTCGAACGCCGAACCGTGTTCGTCGAGGCCGGCCAGTTCGTCACCCTCGGCGAACAGTGGGTCGCGGAAGGCGATGACCGCGGCGAGGATGCCGTTGAGGCCGTCGCCGGTGTTCAGCGTGAACCGCGGCGACGAACCCTCGGCCACCCACCGCATGTAGGCGCCCGAGAAGCAGTCGGCCTGCTGTTCGGAGACCAGCACCGGGGTGTCCGGCCGGTTCAGGCCGGCCTGATGCTGGATCGCGTGACCGTATTCGTGTGCGAGCACCATCGCCACACCGAGGTCGCCGTTGGCGGCGCGCAGCGCGGGCAGCAGTTCGCCGCGGTCCCAACCGATCGTGTTGTCGTCGAGGCAGAATCCCGCGTTGACCAACGTGTAGGTGTCGGTGCCGCAGAACCTGCCGTCGTAACCGCCGGAATCCCACGAGATCACGTCGTCGACCGGGGTGAACTCCGCACCGTCGAAGGTCTGCGGATACGCCTCGCGCCAGAAGTCCTCGATGTCGCTGATCGCGGAGGCGGCGAGCGAGTCGATCTGGCCGCCGTCGGAGGAGGAGACGTCGCGCGACGGTTCTCGTGCATCCGGGCGCAGACCGGTCGGCCCGTCGGTGGCGGCCATCCCCGCGACCTTGAAGGGGTCGTCGAACACCGACACCGGACGGCCCGTGACGACCGTCGCGCAGCCCGCGGTCGCCGTCAGTGCGACCGCGGCGATCGCGGCGCCCACCGTGTGGCGTCGGCTCATGCCCAGCCGCCTCCCTCGGATCCGCCGGCGGCCGGGGCGGCACGCGCGGGACGTCGTCGACAATAGTGAGGTCAGGCGCCGCCGCGGAGGCGTTCGAGCGCGGCGCGCACCCGGTCCCGGTCGGTGGTCGCCCAGAACGGCGGTAGCGAGGCCCGCAGATAGCCCCCGTAGCGGGCCGTGGCCATCCGCGAGTCGAGGACGGCCACGACGCCGCGGTCGTCGACGCGGCGCAGCAGTCGGCCTGCGCCCTGGGCGAGCAGCAGCGCGGCGTGCGAGGCGGCGACCGCCATGAACCCGTTGCCGCCGTGCGCGGTGACGGCGCGCTGGCGAGCGGTCAGCAGCGGGTCGTCGGGGCGCGGGAACGGGATCCGGTCGATCAGCACCAGCGACAGCGACGGGCCCGGCACGTCGACGCCCTGCCACAGCGACAGCGTGCCGAACAGCGACGTCTCGGGATCGTCGGCGAAGCGCGCCACCAGTGCGGCCGTGGTGTCCTCACCCTGACACAGCACCGGCGTGTCGAGCCGGCCGCGCATCACCTCGGCGGTGGCCTTCGCCGCTCGCATGGACGAGAACAGCCCGAGCGTGCGTCCGCCGGCCGCGGTGATCAGCGCCTCGATCTCATCGAGCTGCTCTGCCGAACCGGTGCCGTCGCGGCCCGGCGGCGGAAGATGCGCGGCGACGTAGAGGATCCCCGACTTCGCATGCTCGAACGGCGATCCCACGTCGAGGCCGCGCCATGTCGTCTCGGCCAGCCCCCACGCCCGGGCCATCGAGTCGAACGTCCCGCCCACGGTCAGCGTCGCCGACGTGAGCACCGTGGTGGTGTGGTCGAACAGCCGGGTGCGCAACAGCCCGGCCACCGACAGCGGCGCCACCCGCAGCACGGCCCGGGCCGATCCGGGTTGGCCCTCCTGGTCGAGCCACACCACGTCGGTGCGGTCAGGGATGGCCGGGACGAACGAGTCGACGATGCGCGAGGCGGTGTCGCTGACGTCGGTGAGCGCGGTGACCGCCTCGGTCCGCGCCGCGGCGGCCTTCGAATCGGTCGGCGCGGTGTCGATGGCCGAGCGCACCCGGTCTGCGGCGTCGCGCAGTGCGGTCAGGTAGGTGGCCAGTTCGTCGTCGAGGCGGTCGATGCGGCCGGGTGCGGCATCGTGGATGGCCGAGGCCAGCGTCGCGGTCGCGGCCTCGAACCGGTCGGCGAGTTCGGCGTCGACCAGCCGGGCGGCGCGCCGGTGCGCCACCCCCAGTGCGGTGGCCGTCAGCTCACCGGTCGCCACCGAGGTGACCCGGTCGGCCAGTTCGTGCGCCTCGTCGACCACCACGAGATGATGTTCGGGCAGTACCGCCGCATCGGAGATCGCGTCGATCGCCAGCAGGGCGTGATTGGTCACCACCACGTCCACATGGCCGGCCTTCTCCCTGGCCTTCTCGGCGAAGCAGTCGGTGCCGTACGGGCAGCGGCTGACCCCGATGCACTCGCGCGCCGACACACTGACCTGCCGCCAGCTGCGTTCCGGCACACCGGGTTTGAGCTCGTCGCGGTCCCCGGTCTCGGTGTCGGACGCCCACGCGGTCAGCCGGGCCACGTCACGGCCCAGCGCGGTGGCCGCGACCGCGTCGAACAGCTCCTCCTGCGGACGGTCGTCAGGCCCGTCCGGCGCGCCTGCGCCGCCGTGGACCTTGTTCAGGCACAGGTAGTTACCGCGGCCCTTCAGCAGCGCGAACTCGGGGCGGCGGGGCAGTACGCCGGTCAGCGCATCGGCGAGCCGGGGCAGGTCGCGGTCGACGAGCTGGCGCTGCAGCGCGATCGTGGCGGTGGACACCACCACCGGCTCCTCGGCCGCCACCGCATGGGCGATCGCCGGCACCAGATAGGCCAGCGACTTGCCGGTGCCGGTGCCGGCCTGCACCGCGAGGTGCTCGCCGGAGTCGAATGCGCGCGCCACGGCCCGGGCCATCTCGACCTGACCCGATCGTTCGGCGCCTCCGACGGCCGCGACGGCGGCGGCGAGCAGTTCGGTGACGCGCGCGGCGGAGTCCTCGCCCGTGACTGCTCCTAGGTCCGGCGCCGGGTCGGCGCGATCATGCGGGTGCGGATCGCCGGCTCACCGCGGGACAGCTTGAGCCCGTCCCACGGCAGGCTGCGCAGCCCGGCCGCGACGCGGTCGCGGGCCGCGGCCAGGCTCAGGTCGCCGACCGGCTCCCCGGCGCGAACCAGCTCCACGGTCAACGGCCGGGATCGGTAGCCCGCCGTCTCGGTGGGGGGCTCGCCGGCCGGGTGCACCACCTCTTCGACCACAGTGCCCGACGGTTTGGCCAGCCGGTACGCCGCCTTGCGCCCGCCGTGGGACTCCTTGTGGCTGCTGCGCTTCTCGACCGGCAGCCCGTCGACCTCCACCAGCTTGTAGACCATGCCCGCGGTGGGCGCACCGGATCCGGTGACCACCGAGGTGCCGACGCCGTAGCTGTCGACGGGTTCGGCGCGCAGCGCGGCGATCGCGAACTCGTCGAGGTCGCCGGAGACCACGATGCGGGTGCCGGTCGCGCCGAGGCCGTCGAGCTGGGCGCGCACCTGCCGGGCGAGCACGCCCAGTTCGCCGGAGTCGATCCGCACCGCACCCAGCGCCGGCCCGGCCACCGACACCGCGGTGGCCACGCCGGCGGTGATGTCGTAGGTGTCGACCAGCAGCGTGGTGTCGACGCCGAGCGCCTCGACCTGGGCGCGGAAGGCGGCCGCCTCGTCGGGGCCGTCCGCGGTGGTGTGCAGCAGCGTGAACGCATGCGCGCTGGTGCCCAGCGCGGGCACCCCGTAGCGGCGCTGGGCCTCGAGGTTGGAGGTGCCGGCGAAGCCGGCCAGGTAGGCGGCGCGGGCGGCGGCCACCGCAGCCTGCTCGTGGGTGCGCCGGGACCCCATCTCGATGAGAGGTCGGCCCTGCGCCGCGTCGGCCATCCGGGCGGCGGCCGAGGCGATTGCGCTGTCATGGTTGAAGATCGACAACGCGAGCGTCTCGAGCACCACACATTCGGCGAACGTGCCGTGCACCGACAGGATCGGTGAGCCCGGGAAGTACAGCTCGCCTTCGGCGTATCCGTCGATGTCCCCGCCGAATCGGTATCCGGCGAGGTAGGCCGCGGTCTGGTCGTCGAGGAAGTCGGCCAGCGCGGCCAGCGTCGGCTCATCGAACGCGAACTCCCGCAAGGCCTCGATGAACCGCGCGGTGCCGGCCACCACGCCGTACCGCCGGCCCTCGGGCAGCCGGCGCGCGAAGATCTCGAACGAGGTGCGCCGGTGCGCAGTGCCGTCGCGCAGGGCGGCGGCCAGCATCGTCAGCTCGTACTTGTCGGTCAGCAACGCGGCCGTCACAGCTGCCACCGTAACGGGTGGGGGCCTATCGGTATCCTGACGACATGGCCACGCCGGCGAAAGCCCGTCCGGGAACCCGCGAGGAACGTGATGTGGCGACCCTGCCGCAGCAGGACGAGGCCACCGAGACGCCCTGGGTGACGATCGTCTGGGATGATCCGGTGAACTTGATGACCTACGTGACCTATGTGTTCCAGAAACTGTTCGGCTACAGCGAACCGCACGCCACCAAGTTGATGCTGCAGGTGCACAACGAGGGCAGGGCGGTGGTCTCGGCGGGCAGCCGCGAATCCATGGAGGTCGACGTCGCCAAGCTGCACGCGGCCGGGCTGTGGGCCACCATGCAGCAGGATCGCTGACCCGGGGCCTGGGGAGTGCGAAAGTGGAAGCGGGTCGAGACCGCCGACGGCGCCAGGTTCCGGTCCGCACTGGCAGAACATGAGGCGGCGCTGCTGCGCAGCCTGGTGAGTTCTATCGCGGGCATGCTCGACGATCGCGAATCGTCTGCTCCGGCAGACGAACTCGAGGAGATCACCGGGATGCGCACCGGGCACTCGAGCCCGCCGCCCGACGCGACGATGAAGCGGCTGCTGCCGGACTTCTACCGGTCGGCCACCGACCATCCCGCCGGGTCCGGTACCGCCGACAGCCTCAACAGCGCGCTGCGCAGTCTGCACGAACCCGAGATACTGGCGGCCAAACGTGCTGCCGCGCAACGGGTCCTGGACACCGTGCCCAACGGTGGCGGGCGCATCGAGCTGACCGAGGAGGACGCCCACGCCTGGGCCGCCGCGGTCAACGACGTGCGGCTGGCGCTGGGCACCATGCTCGACATCGGCGCCGACGGTCCCGACCGGCTGCCGCCCGAGCATCCGATGGCCGGCCACCTCGACGTGTACCAGTGGCTGACCGTGTTGCAGGAGTACCTGGTGCTGTCGCTGATCGGGAAGCCGGCGCGGTGACCGTGCCGACCGGCTTCGGGGCGATCACCGATGTGGCGGGTCTGCGCGTCGGCCACCACCACCGGCTCGACGAGGACGCCGAACTGGGCGCGGGCTGGGCCACCGGCACCACGGTGGTGCTCACGCCGCCCGGCACGGTCGGCGCGGTCGACGGCCGGGGCGGGGCACCCGGGACCCGCGAGACCGATCTGCTGGATCCGGCCAACTCCGTGCGCCACGTCGACGCCGTCGTGCTCACCGGGGGCAGCGCCTACGGGCTGGCCGCCGCCGACGGGGTGATGGCCTGGCTGGAGGAGCAGGGCCGCGGCGTCGCGTTGGACGGCGGCGTGGTGCCGATCGTGCCCGCGGCGGTGATCTTCGACCTGCCCGTCGGCGGCTGGCAGTGCCGGCCGACGGCGGCGTTCGGGTACGCGGCGGCCGAGGCGGCGGGCACCGAGGTCCCGATGGGCACCGTCGGCGCGGGAGTCGGCGCGCGGGCCGGTGTCCTCAAGGGCGGCGTCGGGACGGCGTCGGTGCGGCTCGCCTCCGGGGTGACGGTCGGTGCGCTGGTGGTCGTCAACTCCGCCGGGGAGGCGTTCGACACCGCGACCGGGCTGCCGTGGCTGGCCGAACACCGCGGCGAATTCGGGCTGACCGCCCCGCCGGCCGCGCAGATCGCCGCCTATGCCGACCGCCATGCCGAGTACGGGCCGCTGAACACGACCATCGCCGTGGTGGCCACCGACGCCGAACTCAGCCCGGCGGGTTGTCGCCGGGTCGCGGTCGCGGCCCACGACGGCCTGGCCCGTACGCTGCGCCCGTGCCACACCCCGCTCGACGGCGATACGGTGTTCGCCCTGGCCACCGGCGCTGTCGAGGTGCCGCCGGATCCGCAGACACCGGCGTCGATGTCACCGGAGGTGCCGCTGATGACCGCCGTCGGGGCGGCCGCGGCCGACTGTCTGGCCCGTGCTGTGCTGGCCGGTGTGCTGGCCGCCGACTCGGCGGCAGGAATACCGACGTACCGCAGCCTGTTGCCCGGAGCGTTCGGGTGAGACGTCTGCCGAGAATCAGGAGAGTGCTGTGCTGGTGATTCGCGCCGATCTGGTCGACGCCATGGTCGCCCACGCCCGCGCCGACCACCCGGACGAAGCGTGTGGCATCATCGCCGGGCCGGAGGGGTCAGACCGGCCCGAACGCCACATCGCGATGCTCAACGCCGAGCGGTCGCCGACGTTCTACCGGTTCGACTCGATGGAGCAGCTCCGGGTCTGGCGGGCGATGGAGGCGGCCGACGAGGTGCCGGTGGTGATCTATCACTCCCATACCGGCACCGAGGCCTATCCGAGCCGCACCGACGTCTCGATCGCCCAGGAGCCCGATGCGCACTATGTCCTCGTGTCGACCCGTGACCCCGAGGTCCACGAACTGCGCAGCTACCGCATCGTCGACGGCGTGGTGACCGAGGAACCCGTCAAGATCGTCGACAAGTACGACAGATAAGGAGTCCGTCACATGACCGTTTCGGTGTCCATCCCGACCATCCTGCGCACCCACACCGGCGGAGAGAAGCGCGTCAGCGCGTCCGGCGCGACGCTGGCCGACGTCATCAGCGACCTGGAGGCGAACTACTCGGGCATCTCCGAACGCCTCGTCGATCAGGGCAAGCTGCACCGCTTCGTCAACATCTACGTCAACGACGAGGACGTCCGTTTCTCCGGCGGGCTGGCCACCGAGATCAGCGACGGTGACTCGGTGACGATCCTGCCCGCCGTGGCGGGTGGGTGAGCGGAGGTTTCAACGATGGCCCGCTACGGCTCGGTCCTCGAGGCGCTCGGCGACACCCCGCTGGTCGGGTGCCCGAAGCTGTCGCCGCGCTGGGAGGACACCGACGGACCGCACGTCCGGCTGTGGGCCAAGCTCGAGGACCGCAACCCCACCGGGTCGATCAAGGACCGGCCCGCGCTGCGGATGATCGAGCAGGCCGAACGCGACGGGCGGCTGGCGCCCGGCGCGACCATCCTGGAACCCACCAGCGGCAACACCGGCATCTCGCTGGCGATGGCGGCGCTGCGCAAGGGTTACCGGATGATCTGCGTGATGCCGGAGAACACCTCCGTGGAACGCAGGCAGCTGCTCGAGCTCTACGGCGCGCGCATCATCTTCTCCCCGGCCGAAGGCGGTTCCAACACCGCGGTCGCACACGCCAAGGAGCTGGCGGCGGCCAATCCGGACTGGGTGATGCTCTACCAGTACGGCAACCCGGCCAACGCCGACGCCCACTACCACGGCACCGGGCCCGAGATCCTCGCCGACCTGCCCGAGATCACCCACTTCGTCGCCGGGCTGGGAACCACCGGCACGCTGATGGGCACCGGCCGGTTCCTGCGTGAGAAGGTCCCCGGCGTGCAGATCGTGGCCGCCGAACCGCGCTACGGCGAGGGCGTGTACGCACTGCGCAACATCGACGAGGGGTTCATTCCCGAGCTCTACGACCCCGACGTACTCACCACCCGGTACTCGGTGGGCTCCTTCGACGCCATCCGGCGCACCCGCGAGATCGTGCAGCAGGAGGGCATCTTCGCCGGCATCTCGACGGGCGCGATCCTGCACGCGGCGCTCGGGATGGCCGCCAAGGCGATGAAGGCCGGCGAGCGCGCCGACATCGCGTTCGTGGTCTGCGACGCGGGGTGGAAGTACCTCTCGACCGGCGCGTACGCCGGTAGCCTGGACGACGCCGAGGACGCGTTGGAAGGGCAACTATGGGCATGACCGGCCCGGCGGGCTATCCGGCCAACGCCGGCCGCCCGGCGCCGAGAAAGCGCCCGGCCTGGGTGATCGGCGGCCTCACCATCGTCAGCTTCGTCGTGCTGCTCTACCTCGTCGAGTTGTTCGACGCGCTCACCGGGCACCGCCTCGACGAGAACGGCATCCGCCCGCTGGAGACCGACGGACTGTGGGGCATCGTGTTCGCGCCGCTGCTGCACGCCGACTGGCAGCACCTGATCGCCAACACCGGCCCGGCCCTTGTGCTGGGCTTCCTGATGACGCTGGCCGGGCTGGCCCGGTTCATCTACGCCACCGCGATCGTGTGGGTGCTCGGCGGGCTGGGCACCTGGCTGATCGGCAACATCGGCGCCCCCACCTACAACGGGATGGTCGTCGAGACCAATCACATCGGCGCGTCGGGCCTGATCTTCGGCTGGCTGACCTTCCTGCTGGTGTTCGGGTTCTTCACCCGCAACGTGTGGGAGATCGTCGTCGGGGTCATCGTGCTGTTCGTCTACGGCGGCATCCTGCTCGGCGTGCTGCCGGGCACGTTGGGGGTGTCCTGGCAGGGGCACCTGTGCGGCGCGGTCGCCGGCGTCGTCGCCGCGTACGTGCTGTCGAGTCCGGAACGCAGGGCCCGCGAACGGCGCGGCTCGCGATCCCCGTCGCCCTACCTCAATTCGTGACCGACCGGCTGGCTCCCGTCGGCATCTTCGATTCCGGCGTCGGCGGGCTGACCGTGGCGCGGGCGATCATCGACCAGCTGCCCGACGAGGACATCGTCTACGTCGGCGACACCGCGAACGGGCCGTACGGTCCGCTGTCCATCCCACAGATCCGCGCGCACGCACTGGCCATCGGCGACGACCTCGCCCAGCGCGGCATCAAGGCTCTGGTGATCGCGTGCAACACCGCGTCGTCGGCCTGCCTGCGCGACGCGCGCGAGCGCTACGCGCCGGTGCCGGTGGTCGAGGTGATCCTGCCCGCGGTGCGCCGGGCGGCGGCCGCCACCCGCAACGGCCGCATCGGGGTGATCGGCACGGCGGCGACCATCGCCTCGGGCGCCTACCAGGACGCATTCGCCGCCGCCCGCGACACCGAGATCATCGGCGTGGCGTGTCCCCGCTTCGTCGACTTCGTCGAGCGCGGTGTCACCAGCGGCCGCCAGGTGCTCGGACTGGTCGAGGGATACCTCGAACCGCTGCAGCACGCCGGGGTGGACACCGTGGTGCTGGGCTGCACGCACTACCCGATGCTGTCGGGACTGATCCAGCTCGCCATGGGCGACGAGGTGACGCTGGTGTCCAGCGCGGAGGAGACCGCCAAGGACCTGCTGCGGGTGCTGACCCAGGCCGATCTGCTCCGCCCGCATGACGCCGGACCGGCGCGGCGGGTGTTCGAGGCCACCGGCGACCCCGAGGCCTTTACCGCCCTGGCCGCGCGGTTCCTCGGGCCCAGCCTCGACGGTGTCCGGCCTGTTCAGCGTCACGTCGACGCCTAGATGAGAAACCGGTGACAACCGGTGCCCAAACGGGCGATGTTTTCGTCGACGAACGATTGGGCATGGCAAGCTAGTGGGCGTGCGAATCACCGTACTGGGTTGTTCCGGCAGTGTGGTCGGGCCCGATTCGCCGGCTTCGGGGTATCTGGTCACCGCACCGGACACGCCACCTCTGGTCCTCGACTTCGGCGGCGGCGTCCTGGGCGCGTTGCAGCGCCACGCCGACCCCAATTCGGTACACGTCCTGCTGTCCCACCTGCACGCCGACCACTGCCTCGACCTGCCCGGCCTGTTCGTGTGGCGGCGCTACCATCCCGCCCCCGCGACCGATCGTGGTCTGCTCTACGGGCCGGCCAACACGTGGGCCCGCCTCGGGGCGGCGTCGTCGCCCGAAGGCGGCGAGATCGACGACTTCTCCGACATCTTCGACGTGCACTCGTGGTCGGACAACCTCGAGGTGCGCATCGGTGCGCTCACGGTGCTGCCCCGGCTGGTGTGTCACCCGACCGAGTCCTACGGTATGCGGCTGACCGATCCGTCCGGGGCGACGCTGGTTTACAGCGGTGACACCGGATACTGCGATGCGCTGATCGAGTTGGCCCGCGGCGCCGACGTCTTCCTGTGCGAGGCGTCGTGGACGCATTCTCCCGACCGTCCCCCGAAGCTGCACCTGTCGGGCACCGAGGCCGGGCGGGCGGCGGCGCAGGCCGGGGTCGGCGAACTGCTGCTGACCCACATTCCGCCGTGGACGTCGCGCGAGGACGTGATCAGCGAGGCCAAGGCGGAGTTCGACGGCCCCGTGCACGCGGTGGTGTGCAACGAGTCCTTCGACGTGACGCGGCACTAGGCCGTCCTCGGCAGGAGACCGTGGGGCGCGTCGGCCCGACCGGTTATGGTTGGCCCGTGTCCAGACGAGAAGACGGCCGCCTCGACGACGAGTTGCGCCCGGTCCGCATCACCCGGGGCTTCACCTCGCATCCCGCCGGGTCGGTGCTGGTCGAATTCGGGCAGACGCGCGTGATGTGCACGGCCAGCGTCACCGAGGGCGTCCCGCGCTGGCGTAAGGGGGCGGGCCAGGGCTGGCTGACCGCCGAGTACGCGATGCTGCCCGCCGCCACGCACGACCGGTCGGACCGGGAGTCGGTCAAGGGCCGGGTCGGGGGCCGCACCCAGGAGATCAGTCGGCTGATCGGCCGCTCGCTGCGCGCCTGCATCGACCTGAATGCGCTGGGGGAGAACACCATCGCGATCGACTGCGATGTGCTGCAGGCCGACGGGGGCACCCGGACGGCGGCCATCACCGGCGCCTACGTCGCGCTCGCCGACGCGGTCACCTACCTCGCCGCGGCCGAGAAGCTCTCGGATCCGCGGCCGCTGTCGTGTGCGATCGCCGCGGTCAGCGTCGGGGTGGTCGACGGCCGGGTGCGCGTGGATCTGCCCTACACCGAGGACTCCCGCGCCGAGGTCGACATGAACGTCGTGGCCACCGATACCGGAACGCTGGTGGAGATCCAGGGCACCGGCGAGGGCGCCACGTTCCCGCGGTCCACGCTGGACAAGTTGCTCGACGCGGCGCTGGGTGCCTGCGAGCAGCTGTTCGTCGTGCAGCGCGAGGCGCTGGAGGCGCCGTACCCCGGCGTGCTGCCGGAGCCGACGTCCCCGCCGAAGAAAGCGTTCGGAAGCTGACCGAGCTGCTGGTCGCCTCGCGTAATCGCAAGAAGCTGGCCGAACTGCGCCGGGTGCTCGACGCCGCCGGGGTGTCGGGGTTGACCCTGCTGTCGCTCGACGATGTGGCGCCGTTCGACGAGGCACCCGAAACGGGGGCGACGTTCGAGGAGAACGCGTTGGCCAAGGCGCGGGATGCGTTCCGCGCGACTGGGATCGCCGCGGTTGCCGACGATTCCGGCATCGAGGTCGACGCGCTCAACGGGATGCCGGGTGTGCTGTCGGCACGCTGGTCGGGAGCCCACGGCGACGACTCCGCGAACACCGCGCTGCTGCTCGGGCAGCTGCGCGACGTGCCAGACGGCCGGCGCGGCGGGGGGTTCGTCTCCGCCTGCGCGCTGGTGTCGGGTTCGGCGGACGCGCCTGTCGAAACCGTTGTGCGTGGGGTGTGGCGGGGGGTGATCGTGCGGGAGCCGCGTGGGACGGGCGGCTTCGGCTACGACCCGGTGTTCCTGCCCGACGGATCCGACCGCACCGCCGCGGAACTCACGCCGCAGGAGAAGGACGCCGCCTCGCACCGCGGCCGGGCGCTCGCCCAGCTCGTGCCCGCGCTGCGTACGCTCGCTCAGGGCTGACCCGACCGGGTCCGTGAAACCGCCACCATCGCGGCGCGCCACGGCCTAACGTCCGGTGGTGTGGAGGGGAAGTCGCCGACGGAGCAGGACCCCTCACCCACGCGCGCCGACGCGCCGCCGCCGGTCACCACGACGGATGTGGCGCCCCCGGTGGTCGACGACCAGGAGCGGCCCGGCCGGGAACTGCGCGGATGGGTCCATCATGCGGTGGCCGTGGTGGCGTTCGCGGTTGCGGTGCTGGCCATCTTCCAGGTGTTCCGGCCGCTCGCCCAGGGCAGCCAGTTCTACCTGATCGTCTTCCTCGCGGGGTCGCTGCCGCTGGTGTTCCTGGTCTACCGATCGGGGCTGCGCGTCCTCGACCCCGAGGACCGCCCCGGGGCCCTGGACTGGGTGATCGCGGTGCTCGCGCTGTTCGTGTGCCTGTACCCGGTGCTGCCGATCGCACTCGGCTCCGGCGGGGGTGGCTACAACGCGTTCCTCGACCGGCAGGGTCTGCTGGACCCCGTCGACGTGGGGATGGGCGCGCTCCTGCTGATCCTCGTGCTCGAGGCGTGCCGGCGCACCACGGGGTGGGCGCTGCCGATCGTGTGCGCGGCGTTCCTGGCCTACGGCTACTACGGCGGCCTGCTGCCGCAGACCTGGGCCATCGCCCACGCGGGTCTGGACTTCGACCAGATCGTCGATGCGTTGTACAACTCCGGCAGCGGGTTCTTCGGCACCCCGCTCGACGTGGCCGCCACCTACATCGTGCTGTTCACGATCTACGGCGCGGTGCTCGAATACTCGGGCGCAGCGCGGTTTTTCGTCGATCTGTCGGTAGCGGCGTTCCGGCGGTCGCGCAGCGCGGCCGGCCGGACCACGGTGGCGTCGGGATTTCTGCTCGGCACGGTGTCCGGGTCGGGGACGGCCACCGCCGTCAGCGTCGGCGCGGTCACCTGGCCCATCATGCGCAAGGCGGGATACACCCCGGAGCGGGCAGGTGGGGTCATGGCCGCCGCGGGCGTCGGCGCCCTGCTCTCGCCGCCGACGCTCGGCGCCGCCGCGTTCATCGTGGCCGAATACCTCGAGGTGTCCTATCTCGCCGTGCTGGGGTGGGCGGCGATCCCGACCGTGCTCTACTACCTCGGCATCCTGCTGGCCGTCGAGATCGATGCCCGCCGGTTCGGCATCCGGGCGACGCACCTCGACGCAGGCTCACCGTGGAAGCTGCTGGCCCGCTTCGGGTATCACTTCTCCTCCCTGATCGCGATCGTGGTGCTGCTGGCCGTGGGCATGTCGGCGACGCGGGCGGTCATCTACGCCACCGCGCTGGCGTTCGTGCTGTCGTTCCTGGACCGGCGGCACCGGCTGACGCCCCGCCGGGTGTTCGACGCGCTCAGTTCGGGGGTGCGGGCCGTGCTGCCCGTGGTTGCGGTCTGTGCCGCGGCCGGGGTCATCACCGCGATGACCACGAAAACGGGTCTGGGCGCGCAGTTCTCATCGCTGCTGGTGCGCGGGGTCGGCGCCATCACCGACAACCGCACGCTCGTATTGGCGCTGACCGCCGCCGTCGCCGCCGTCGCGCTGGCCCTGCTCGGGCTCGCGATCCCCGTCACGGCGTCGTTCGTGATCGGCTGGGTGATCATCGGGCCCGCGCTGCTCGAACTCGATGTCCCCGCGCCCGCCGCGGCGATGTTCGTCTTCTACTACTCGGTGCTCTCGGAGATCACCCCGCCGACCGCGCTGGCCGCGGTCGGCGCCTCGGCGGTCACCGGCGGGCGGGCCATCCCGACCATGTGGCACACGCTGCGCTACGGCATGCCGGCCTTCCTGTTGCCGATCGCGTTCGTGGTCACCGAACCCGGCGAGTACCTGCTCGCCCGCGGCCCCTGGACCGGGGTGGTGCTGGTGTCCGCGGCCGCCTGCGCGGGCATCGTCGCGCTGTCGTTCGCCGCAGGCGGATGGGTGCTCGGCGTCGGGTCGGCGAACCGGGTGGCGCGCGTGGCCGCCGGTGTCGCGGCGGTGCTGCTGCTGTTCCTCGATCCCGTCACGATCGTCGCGGGCCTGGTGTGCCTGCTGGTGGCGGTCATGGTTGCCCTCATCGACAGAAGGAGATCCCCATGATGCGTGCGATGACCGTGCTGGGCGCGCTGGTGCTCGTCGGCGCCGCCGCCACCGGATGCGGCGGCCGACAGGACCAGCCGACCGCCGACACCGGCGGTGAGGTGACGTGCGAGGTCGGCGGCGACACCCGCATCGCGATCGCGACCGGCAACGCCACCGGGGTGTACTTCTCGCTGGGCAACGCCTACGCCGAGCAGATCGGGGCCGCCACCAACGGCACGGTGAAGGCCACGGCCGCCGAGACCGGGGCGTCGGTGCAGAACATCCAGCAGCTCGTCGGCGGTACCTACCAGGTGGCGTTCTCGCTGGCCGACACCGCGGCCGACGCGGTCGAGGGCAAGGCGAGTTTCGACGGTCAACCTCAGCCGATTCAGGCGATCTCCCGCATCTACCCGAACTACACCCAGGTGGTGGCCCGCACGGATTCCGGCATCCGCACGGTCGCCGACATGCGGGGCAAGCGCGTGTCGACCGGATCGCCGGGCTCGGGCACCGAGGTGATCGCCAACCGGCTGCTCGAGGCGGCCGGGCTGAACCCGCAGAGCGACGTCGCCGCGCAGCGGCTCGACCTCACCAAGACCGTCGACGGGATGAAGGACGGGTCGATCGACGCACTGTTCTGGTCGGGTGGGCTGCCCACCCCCGGCATCACCGACCTGCTCACCACCGCGCGCAACGAGGTGACGTTCATCGACATCTCGGGCGAACTGCCGAAGATGAAGGAAATCAGCGAGGTCTACGAGGAGGGCGTGATCCCGGCGGCCACCTACGGACTGCCCGGCGACACCAAGACCATCGTGGTGCCCAACATGCTGCTGGTTCGCGACGACCTCGACGCGAACCTCGCCTGCGTGCTGACCAAGACGCTGTTCGACCGCAAACCGCAGCTCGAACAGGCCGTCAGCGCCGCCAAGGGCATCAACCTCGACAACGCGCGCAACACCGCACCGGTGCCGCTCAACCGCGGCGCGGAACACGCGCTGACCGAGCTGGGCTCGGCGGGCTGACGACCGGGCGGTGCGACACCGTCATTTTGTATAGGCGACCTAACGGGTAACCTGCCGGGCGTGAACCGGCATCCGGGAGTGATCGTCGCGGTGCTGTCGGCGGCCGGCATCAGCGTGTCGCTGATGCAGACGCTGATGATCCCGCTGATCCCCGAGTTGCCCGTGCTGTTGGACACGAGCGCGGCCAACGCGTCGTGGGCGATCACCGCCACGCTGCTCACCGCCGCGGTCGCCACGCCGGTGTTCGGCCGGCTCGGCGACATGTACGGGGCCAAGCCGATGCTGATCGTGTGCGCGGCGCTGCTGACCGCGGGATCGCTGGCCGCGGCCGTCAGCGACTCACTGCTGCCGGTGCTCGTCGGCCGGGCGCTGCAGGGGTTCGGGATGCCGATCATCCCGTTGGGCATCAGCGTCCTGCGGGCCACAGTGCCCGCACACCGGGTCGGCACTGCGATGGGGTTGATGAGCGCGTCACTCGGCGTGGGCGGGGCGCTGGGCCTGCCACTGTCGGCGGTGATCGCCGACAACCTCGACTGGCACGCGCTGTTCTGGTTCGCCGCGGCCCTCGGCGTGGTCTGCGGCGTGCTGTTCGGCGCCCTGGTGCCGCGGCTTCCGGCGGCCTCGACCGACCGATTCGACCCGCTGGGCACGGTGCTGCTGGCCGGCGGGCTGATAGCGCTGCTGCTGGCCATCTCCAAGGGCGGCGGCTGGGGGTGGACCAGTGCGACGACGGTCGGGTTGTTCGCGACGTCGGCGGCGGTGTTCGCGGTGTTCGCCTGGTGGCAACTGCGGTGCGCGTCGCCGATCGTCGACCTGCGCGCCACGGTCCGCCGCCCCGTGCTGACCACCAACGCCGCGTCCGTCGCGGTGGGTTTCGGGCTGTTCGCGATGTCGCTGATCGGTCCGCAGATCCTCGAGCTGCCCGCAATCACGGGCTACGGCCTCGGGTTGAGCATGCTGCACGCCGGGCTCTGGCTGGCGCCGGGCGGACTGGCGATGATGGTGGCCGCACCCGTCGCCGCGCGGGTCGCCGCGGCGCGGGGCCCGCGCTTCACGCTGGTGCTGGGCAGCGCCATCGTGTCCGCCTCGTACCTCGCCGGGCTCGGGCTGATCGACAGCGCATGGCGGGTGTGCCTGTTCAACGTGCTGGTCAGCGTGGGGGTCGGCTTCGCGTTCGCCTCGCTGCCCGCGTTGATCAATGCGGCGGTGCCGGTCTCGGAGACCGCGGCGGCCAACGGGATCAACGCGCTGGCCCGCGCGCTGGGCACGTCGATCTCCAGCGCGGTGATCGGTGCGGTGCTGGCCGGAATGACCGTCTCGGTCGGCGGGCACGACTACCCGTCGCTGGGCGCCGTACGGGTCGCGCTGGTGATCGCGGCGGCGGTCGCGGCGCTGGCCGCGCTCCTGGCGCTCGCGATCCCGACGTCACGACGGCCGGACGCCGCGGCGCCCGAACTGGCGGCTACAGCCCGAAGCGCGCCTTGATCTGTTTGGTCTGGAAGTGCTCGACGACGATGCCGAGCAGCGGGATCGTGCCTGCGAGCAGCACGCCGATGGTCTTGCCGATCGGCCAGCGCACCTTGACGGCGAGGTTGGCGGCGAACAGCAGATAGATGAAGTACACCCAGCCGTGGACCACCGCGATCCAGCTCAGCGAGTCGTCGCCGAAGCCGTATTTGAGCACCATCTCGTAACACAGCGCGATCAGCCACAGGCCGGTCGCCCAGGCCAGCACGCGATAGCCCAGCAGCGCCTTGCGGACGGCCTCGGCGCTGACCCCCGCCGGGGTCGACGTCTGGGGTGCATCGGGTGCGGTCATGACTCGGTCCTGCCTTCGTGGTCGGTCTTGGAGAGTTCGGCGAGGTAGGCGTTGTACTCCCGCAGTGCGGGATCGTCGTCGTCGGGCGCCTGCGCGGTCACCGGCCGCTGCGGCAGTAGACCGGGCGGCAGTTCCGTCGCGCCGTCGCGCTGCACCGATTCGGTGGGCGGGGCGTCCTCGTAGCGGACGAATTTGAAGTACGCGTAGAAGCAGAAGCCCGCGAACAGCGGCCACTGCAGCGCGTAACCAAGGTTCTGGAAATCTCCCGCGGTGGATTCGAATCGGGTCCACTGCCACCAGGCCAGCGCCAGGCAGCCCGAGGCGGCGACGATCACCAGGGCGATGAGCGCCGGCCTCCTACGCCGTGTAGTGGACACGGTCTCACGGTACCGCTTGGCGGACCCGCGCTGCGAACGCCTCGAGGCGTCCGGGGACGCCCGTGCGCTGCGGCGACGATAGGATCACCACGCCGCGGGCGTGGTGGAATTGGCAGACACGCGGGTTTTAGGTGCCCGTGCTCGAGAGAGTGTGAGGGTTCGAGTCCCTCCGCCCGCACTGGTGATGCGATGTCGGACCCTCCTGTTTTGATGGGCTCATGTCCTCGACGGCAACGGTTTTGCTTCCGCAGGAACGCCTTGGGCTGTTGTTCGAGGAGATGTCGGAACTGTGCGGTCAGCGCAATGCCATCGATGGCCGTCTCGCGGAGATCGTGGCCGAAATCGACGGTGCCGAGCTGTGGGGGGCCACCGGGTGCCGATCCATCGCGTCACTGGTGGCCTGGAAGACCGGTACTTCGCCGAGCAATGCCGAGACCATGGTCGCGGTGGCGCATCGGCTCGAGCAGTTCCCGCGCTGCGCCGAGGCGCTGCGGGAGGGCCGGTTGTCGTTGGATCAGGTTGGGGTGATCGCCAAGGGCGCCGCCGAGGGATCTGATGAGCACTATGTGGGGTTGGCGCAGCACGCGACGGTCACCCAGTTGCGCACCATGGTCAAACTCGAACCCCGCCCGAAACCTGACCCGAAGCCGGAACCCGAGTCGGTGATCACCAGGCATGAGGACGGAGATTACACGACGTGGCGGATCCGGCTCGCCACGTTGGAGGCGGCCCGATTCGATGCGGCGTTGCAGGCGCACAAGGACGGGTTGATCGCGGACTGGACCCGTGACCACGGCTCCGAGTACAACGCGCACGGCGTGGATGCGCGCGGCAGGCCGCCCGAGCAGGCAGCGTCGTTTCCGACCACCGTGGAGGCGTTCATGAGCCTCATTGAGGCCGGCTGGGACACCGAGGTGGCGCGCCGCCCGCATGGGCAGCGCACCACCGTGCTGGTGCACCTCGATGTGGACAAACCGGCGGCGGGCGTGCATCTGGGGCCGATGCTGTCTGATGAGGACCGGGCGTTTCTGTTGTGTGACGCCACGTTTGAGGCGTGGTTCGAACGCGACGGCCAACCCCTCGGCGCCGGACGCGCCACCCGCGGCATCGGCCGTCGGCTGCGCCGCGCTCTGGAGCATCGGGACCGCTGCTGCGTGGTCCCCGGGTGTGGTGCGACGCGGGGTTTGCATGCCCATCACATCCGGCATTGGCAGGACGGCGGCCCCACCGACATCGACAATCTGGTGCTGGTGTGTCCGTATCACCATCGGCTGCATCACCGCGGGCTGATCACGATCAGCGGGACCGCCGGCCACCTGACCGTCACCGATGACGACGGCCGGCCACTGCGCGGGGCATCGCTGGCGCGGCCACCCACCACACCCCCTCCGGCGGTGCCGCCGTATGCGGGTCCCACCGGCGAGCGCATGGGTTGGTGGTGGTACCGACCCTTCGAACCACACCCACCACCATCGAGCAACTGAGACCGACGACCGGCCGCACTCGCGGCGCGGCGGGGCGCCCGCACCGGAATGCTTGACGGTCGGTCGGCGTTATCCGGTGACCGGGTGTCGGCTCGACGTTTCGAGCCGGACGGCCGGGGGTAACGCCGTGGTCTGCCGCGCAGCGGTGCCACGCCTTTTCCGACCGAGGAGCACACATGACAGTCGATTACGACGCCCCGCGTCGCACCGATCCCGATGAGGCTGCCGGCGGCACCATCGACGAGTTGGCCGCCGCGCGCACGGCCACCCGCACCGCCGACGCCGACGTCGAGGAGCCCGACGCAATCGACAGTTTCGAACTGCCGGATGCGGACCTGTCCGGCGAGGAGCTCTCGGTGCGGGTGGTGCCGCTGCAGCGCGACGAGTTCACCTGCTCGAGCTGCTTCCTCGTGCACCACCGCAGCCAACTGGCCCGCCAGGTGGGCGAGCGGATGGTGTGCGCGGACTGCGCCTGACCCGTATCGGCTCCCGGCAGCGTGACAATGGTAACGTCGCGTTTGCTGATCGTGACCTATTCGGGTTTCCCAGCTCACATCGGTAGCGCGTGGTGCCCGGAATCACCGAGGTCGTGACCGATCTCACCGCCGCCTGAGTCATCATTCGCCGCCGACAACGCGTTGAGTAGTACGTGAAACGTATTAGCTCGACGGAGGGGACGAAGATGAAGGCGATGATCCAGGCCCTGCGCGACGAGATCGCGATGGTGTCCGAGGTGGCGTCGATCGCCGGTGCGCTGAACAGCCGCCGGATCACCGCGGCGGAGGCCACCGACGCGATCACCCGCCTCGGCAACCGAGGCGACGCGTCGCTCGCTGCGTGAGTTGAGCGGCGTCGCTGACGCCGCGGGGCGGTTCCGGCCGCCCGGTCGAGAGGCGGATTCCCCAACGGATCGAGATCCGCGTCGGTAGTCTGCTTCTCGATCATGGAGAACAACATTTCCGGCGTGGCGCGGCCGGAAGCGCCCGCAGTGCGAGATGCCGCGGTGCGCAAGGCCATCACGGGCGCCTCGATCGGCAACGCCGTCGAGTGGTTCGACTTCGCGATCTACGGCTTCCTCGCCACATTCATCGCGGCCAAATTCTTCCCGGCGGGCAATGACACCGCGGCCCTGCTGAACACCTTCGCCATCTTCGCCGCCGCGTTCTTCATGCGGCCGCTCGGCGGGTTCGTCTTCGGACCGCTCGGCGACCGCATCGGACGCCAGCGCGTCCTCGCCGTGGTCATCCTGCTGATGTCGGCGGCCACCCTCGGCATCGGGTTGCTGCCCACCTACGCCAGCATCGGCGTCGCCGCCCCGCTGCTGTTGCTGTTCCTGCGCTGTCTGCAGGGCTTCTCCGCGGGTGGCGAATACGGCGGCGGCGCTGTATATCTCGCCGAGTACGCGCGCGACGGTCGTCGCGGACTGACCGTCACTTTCATCGCCTGGTCCGGTGTGCTCGGGTTCCTGCTGGGTTCGGTGACCGTCACGCTGTTGCAGGCGCTGTTGCCCGCGGCCGTGATGGACAGCTACGGCTGGCGGATCCCGTTCCTGATCGCCGCACCGCTGGGACTCGTCGGCCTCTACATACGTCTGCGCCTCGACGACACCCCGCAATTCGCTGCGCTCAGCGACGCCGACCGCGTCGCCACCTCACCGCTGCGCGAGGCCACCACGACCGCGTGGCGGTCCATTGTGCAGGTGATCGGTCTGTTCGTCGTCTTCAACGTCGGCTACTACGTGGTGTTCACGTTTCTGCCTGCCTACTTCATCAAGAACCTCGAATTCGGCAAGACCGCATCGTTCGTCTCGATGACGCTGGCCAGCCTGGTGGCGCTGGTGCTGATCCTGCCGTTGGCCGCGCTGTCGGACCGGATCGGCCGGCGTCCGCTGCTGATCGGCGGCGCCGTCGCCTTCGCGGTGCTGGCGTATCCGCTGTTCCTGCTACTCAATTCGGGTTCACTGGTCGCCGCCGTGACCGCGCACTGCGTGCTGGCCGCCATCGAGTCGGTGTACGTCTCGACCGCGGTGACGGCGGGCGTCGAGCTGTTCGCCACCCGCGTGCGCTACAGCGGCTTCTCGATCGGCTACAACATCTCGGTGGCCACCTTCGGCGGGACGACGCCGTACGTCGTCACCTGGCTGACCGCGACATCCGGGAACGACCTCGCCCCCGCGCTGTATCTGATCATCGCCGCGGTGGTGTCGCTCGGCACGCTGCTGACCCTGCGCGAGTCGGCGGGTCGACCGCTGGCCGCGGCGGGCGGTGGCACCGGCCCCGAACAGCGGCGTGCGACCATGAACGGGTGACCGGCAGGGGAGTGGCGAGGCCGACCAAGGCCGACGTGGCCCGGCTGGCCAAGGTGTCGACGGCCACGGTCAGCTACGTGCTGAACAATGTTGAGGGTCAACGCATCTCCACCCACACCCGTGACGTGGTCAAGAAGGCGGCCGAAACGCTCGGATACCGGCCGAATCTGGCCGCCCGCAACCTCGCCGTCGGGGGCAGCGGTGTGGTGCTCTATGTCGTCCCCCGGATCGCGCTCGGGGAACTGCCGATGGAGGTGGGCAGCCGGCTCACCACCGCGCTCGCCCGGCACGGGATCGTGTTGTCGCTGCAGTTCGAGACCGACGACGATCGCAACGTCGTCGCTGCGATCAACGACCTCAACCCGGTCGCCGTCACCAGCGTGTTCCCGCTGACCGGTCCCGCGCTGGCGGCCGCCGACGCCGCCGCCATCCCGCAGATTCACGTGGGCAGCGCCCAGTTGCACGCGCTCGGCGAACTACACCTGTCGATCGGCGAACTGCGCGTGGGGCATCTGACCGACCGTGGGCACCGTCGGCTGGCCTACGCGTACTCCGACGATGCGCGGTTACGCCCGCTCGGCGACTACTGGTTCGGCGGGTTGCAGGCGGCGGCGCAGCGGTGCGGACTTTCCGAACTGGTCGTCGGCACGGTTGCCACCGACGGCAGTGACGCGGCCGCCGCGGTGTCGGATTGGGTGGCGGCCGGGGTGACGGCGGTGTGCGCGCAGAGTGACGAGACCGCATTCGTCGTGCTGCACGGATTGCGCGAGGCGGGGTTGAGCTGCCCGCGCGATCTGGCGGTGATGGGTGTCGACGCCCGGCCGCTGGGAGCCGTCAGCGGCCCGCCGCTGACATCGGTCGCCTTCGACGCCGAACAGATCGTCGACGTGGCGGTGGCGACGCTGATGGCCGAGCTCGGTTACCCGGTCGAGTCGTCGCCCGGGGCGGGCGACGTGGCGCGGCTGGTCGTGCGCTCCTCGACCTGAGCGCTTACAACTTCGCGTGCATTTGTCACTTCCGTCGTGCGCTTACGCGTGTAAGCTCCTAACCGCGTAAAGAGAGGCGGGTTTCTCCGTGACAGTGTCTGCCGGCCCCGACGTCTATTTCGACCCCTACGACGTCGACTTGAATGCCGACCCCTATCCGATGTTCAAGCGCCTGCGTGAGGAGGCGCCGCTGTACTACAACGCCACGCACGACTTCTATGCGGTGAGCCGCTACGCCGATGTCTGCGAGGCGCTCGTCGACCATGAGACCTACAGCTCGGCCCGCGGCGCGATCGTGGAGCTGATCAAGGCCGACATCGAGATTCCGCCGGGCACCGTGATTTTCGAGGATCCGCCGATCCACGACGTGCATCGCAAGTTGCTGGCGCGGATGTTCACCCCCCGTAAGGTCAACGCGCTCGAGCCCCGGATCCGCGAGTTCTGCGCCCAGAGCCTCGACCCCCTGGTCGGCGCCGGGCGGTTCGACTTCATCACCGACTTCGGCGCGATCATGCCGATGCGGGTGATCAGTGCGCTGCTCGGCATCCCGGAAAAAGACCAGGAGAAGATCCGCGATCACGGCAACGCCCAACTGCGCACCGAAGCGGGCAAGCCGATGGAGTCGCAGCTGGCTGACGCGTCACTGTTCGAGGCCTACATCGACTGGCGCAAGGACAACCCGTCCGACGACATCATGACCGAGTTGCTCAACGTCGAGTTCACCGATCAGCACGGCGTGACCCGCCGCCTCACCCGGGAGGAACTGCTGGTCTACCTCAACGTCGTCGCCGGCGCCGGTAACGAGACCACCACCCGGCTCATCGGCTGGGCCGCCAAGGTGCTCGCCGAGCATCCCGACCAGCGGCGGCAACTGGTCGACAATCCGGCGCTCATCCCGCAGGCCGTCGAGGAGCTGCTGCGCTTCGAGCCGCCGGCGCCGCACGTGGCCCGTTACGTCACCCGCGACGTCGAGGTGCACGGTCAGACCGTGGCCGAAGGCAGCGTGATGATGATGCTGATCGGCGCAGCGGTCCGCGACCACCGCCAGTTCCCGCCCGACGGCGACGTATTCGACATCCATCGCGAGCCCCGTCAGCACCTCGCCTTCAGTGTCGGCACGCACTACTGCCTCGGCTCGGCGCTGGCGCGCCTCGAAGGGCGGATCGCGCTGGAGGAGATGCTCAAACGCTTCCCGGAATGGGACATCGACCTGCCCAACGCCCGGCTTTCACCGACATCGACTGTGCGAGGCTGGGATTCAATGCCGGCGATCGTCGGATGACCAGCGCGGAGCTGGCCGTCCCGAACGACTGGGACGAGATCACCCCGGCCTGGATGACCGGCGTGCTGGCACGACACTTCCCCGACGCCGCAGTGAAATCGGTGACCGTCGACCTGCGCGACGACGGCACCAACCGCCGGGCCCGGCTGCGGCTGACCTATGCGGCGGGCACCGGGCCGCAGACCGTGTTCGTCAAGGCGCTCGACCCCGCGCACCGCGATCTGGTGCGGCTCACCAGCGGGTTGTGGCACGAGCCGCGGCTGTTCACCTGTGGCGTCGACCTGCCGCTGGAGCATCCGACCGTCTACGCCGCGCTGATCGACGAGCCGCGCGAGGATTTCATCCTGGTGATGGAGGACCTCACCGCGCGCGGTGCCGACCCGCGCGATGCCACCCGGCCGCTCACCGTCGAACAGGCGGCCACCGGAGTGCGGGGACTGGCCCGCATGCACGGCCGGTTCTGGGGAGACCGGGTCGAGGCGGATCCCGCGCTGGGCTGGCTGGAACCGTTCGTCCCGTGGGAGGGCATGGGTGCCGCGCCGCTGGCCGAGGCCCTGCGCCTACTCGGCGACGACGCACCGGATGTGCTGCTGGCCTTGACCATCAACCGGCTCATCGACGACATCTGGAAGCCCTACATCCGCAGCCTGACCCGCGCACCGCAGACGCTGCTGCACGGCGATCCGCACATCGGCAACACCTACCTGATGCCCGACGGAGAGGTGGGATTCCTGGACTGGCAGGTCGCGCGTCGCGGCAACTGGTCGCTGGATCTCGGATATTTCCTGCAGGGTGCGCTGACCATCGAGGACCGCCGTCGCCACGAAGGCGAACTGCTCTCCGAGTACCGTGACGCGCTCGGACTGCCCGCCGCGGAGATGCCGTCGCTCGGGGAGATCTGGCTGCGGTATCGGGCGTCGGTGGCGCACGGGCTGACGCTGTGGCTGTGCACGGCCAGCGCGGGGGAGCTGTGGCAGCGTCCGGACATCGCGGTCGCCCTGGCGCAACGGTATTCGGCCGCCTACGCCGATCTGCAGACCGCCGAGGCGCTCGCCGACATCGACACCTGAGTCAGTCGCGGCGCCGCGTCCGCCACGGGCCCGGCATCAGGCACACGCAGACCGCGGAGACGACCGACACGGCCACCATGTAGGCCGCGATCGCATCGCTGGTCTTCGTCGCCGTGTACAGCGCGGTGGCGATGGTGGGCGCGAACGCCGACCCCGCCACCGCGGACAGGGTGTAGCCCAAAGACACGCCGCTGTAGCGGACGTCGGCGTCGAACGCCAGGCTGAACAGCGATCCGGTGACGCCGGCCGCAGGCGCCATGGCGAGGCCGAACACCAGGATCAGCGCGACCAGGAACCACCGGGCGTCGCCGGTGTTGATGAGCGCGAACACCGGCACCACCGACAGCCCCATCGCCACCACACCGGCGAGGAACACGGGTTTGCGGCCGACGGCATCGGACAGCGCGCCGAACAGCGGGTACATCACCACGGCGATCACCGCGGCCACACTGACACCGAGAAGTGCTGCGGGGCGGTCGATTCCGGCCACCGAGGTGGCGTAGGACACCAGGTAGGCGACGCAGATGTAGGCGAACACGCCCTGGGACAGATACGCCCCGGCGACGAGCAGGACCTGGCGCCAGTGCCGGCGGATGGCGTCGGCCAGCGGCAGGCGTACGAGCGCGGCGCGCGCCTGCACCGCCGCGAAGTCGGGACTCTCCGTCAGCGACAGCCGGATGGCCAACCCGATCACGATCAGCACCGCACTGAGCAGGAACGGCACCCGCCACCCCCAGCTCAGGAACTGCTCGTCGGGCAACCGGGACACCACGTAAAACGCCAGGGTGGCGGTCGCCGTGCCCGCGGGCGCACCCATCTGCGGGAAGGCGCCGTAGAGCCCTTTGCGGTGTGGCGCGGCGTGTTCGACGGCCATCAGGGTCGCACCACCCCATTCGCCGCCGACCGCGAAGCCCTGGGCCAGCCGCAGCAGCGTCAACAGCACGGGGGCCGCGACGCCGATCTGGGCGTAGGTCGGCAGGGCGCCCATGAGCACGGTGGCGACACCCATGATGAGCAGCGAGTAGACCAGCATCCGCTTGCGGCCGATTCGATCGCCGAAGTGGCCGAACACCACTCCGCCGAGCGGGCGGGCGACGAAGCCGACGCCGAAGGTGGCGAACGACAGCAGCAGCCCCGTCGCCGCCGACACCTCGGGGAAGAACAGCTTAGGGAACACCAGGGCCGCGGCGGTGCCGTGGATCAGGAAGTCGTAGTACTCGACCGTCGTCCCGATGAAGCTGGCGACCGCCACGCGCAGCGGTGACGTCGCCGTCGTCGCGGTCGTGGTGCTCGCTGCCGTGGCCACCGCTATGGTTCAGTCGCTGGCCGGAAGCGGTTTGGCTTCCTTCAGATCGAGGGCGGTGTCACCGATCGACAGGGTGCCGGCACCGGCCTTGGTGACCAGGACTTCGGCCCCGCTGCCGTCGACATAGCGCTTACCCATCACGTTGCCACCGGACAGCGCGGGATCCATGGCGGCGTCGGCGGACTTCGGGGCGTCCAGCGGCACCATCGGGACGCCGCCGGCGCGCAGGTCGTCGAGGCTGTCGGCGCTGCGCACCACGATCACCTGGGTGTCGCACACCTGGCTCTGCAGGCGGGTGCCGTTCTTGATCATGCGGGCTCCTTCTCGGGCTCGTCGGCGGCGGCTTCGAAATCCTTGATCAGCTCGCGGCGCAGCACCTTACCGGTGGCGTTGGTCGGCAATTCGTGCCGGAACACCACCCGGTCGGGGGTGCGGGAACCGCGCAGGTGCCGTCGCACGTGGGCGCGCAGATCGTCGGGGTCGGGGGTGACACCGGGGCTGGGCACCACGACGGCGACGATGATCTGCCCCCACTGCGGGTCCTCGGGACCGACGACGGCGACGTCGCGCACGTCGGGGTGTTCGACGAGCACGTCCTCGATCTCGGCCGGTGCGATGTTCTCGCCGCCGCGGATGATGGTGTCGTCGGACCGGCCGCCGATGAACAGGTAGCCGTCCTCGTCCAGCGACGCGATGTCCCTGGTGGGGAACCAGCCGTCGGCGTCCAGCACCGAGCCGATGTCGGAGTAGCGCCCGGACACCTGCTCACCCCGCACGAACAGCTCGCCGGTCTCGCCTGCGCCCAGCACCGTTCCGTCGTCGGCACGGATCTGCACCTCGATGCCGGGCACCACCTGTCCGACCGATCCCAGCCGCCGGGCGCCCGCCTCGTCGTCGGCGGCGAGTGCGGCGCGGTGGTCGTCGGGCCCCAGGACCGCGATGGTGGAGCTGGTCTCGGTCAGGCCGTAGGCGTTGACGAAGCCGACGCCGGGCAGCAGTTCCAGCGCGCGGCGCACCAGGGGCAGCGCCACCTTCGAGCCGCCGTAGGCCAGGTTGCGCAGCGTCGGCAAGGTGGCCGCTTCCTCGGACAGCGCGGTGACGATGCGGTCGAGCATGGTGGGGACGACCGTGGCGGTGGTGACGCCTTCGGCGTTGACCAACCGGATCCACTCCCGGGCGTCGAAGTGCCGCAGATACACCATCTTCCGGCCGGCGTAGAGGTTCGACATCGCCGCACCGACCCCGGCGATGTGGTAGGGCGGCACGCAGATCAGCGCGGCGTCGGCGGGGTCGGCAGACGCGAACTCCACGGTGCCGGTGACATAGCTGGTGAGGTTGTTGTGGGTCAACTCGACGGCCTTGGGCCGCGAGGTGGTGCCGGAGGTGAACAACACGACCGCGACGGCATCGGGGTCGGCGAATTCGGCGGCCGGGTCGGCGGTGCGGGCGGCGGTGAGGAAGTCCGTCGATTCGACGACCTGCCTACCCGCGCCGGCGACGACGTCGACGTACTCGGCATCGGCGATCACCAGCGGGTCGGGTAGCCGGGTGATCAGCTCGTGCAGGCCGTCGCGGCTGAGCCGGTAGTTCAACGGGGTGAACGCCACCGCCGCGCGGGCCGAGGCGAACAGCAGAAGCGGCAGCATGGCGCCACCGGTGCCGACGTACACCACATGTCGCGCACCTGATTCGGCGATGACGCCGGCGCCGCCGTCGGCCAGAGCGCTGAGTTCGGCGGCGCGCAGCCGCAATTCGTCGCAGACCACCGCGGTGCGATCCGGATCGCCGGACACCGACATCTCCAGCAGCAGCGAGATGCTCATGGGGCGTCCACGAAGATGTCGAGGGTCGGGTGGTCTCCGCCGCCGTAACCGGCGAGGTCGGTGGCGCCGACCGAGGCGAGCACCTCGGAGTCGATGTAGCACTGACCGGTGGCCGCCCGCGCGGGCCGCGAGAGCACCTCGACCGCCGCATCGGCCATGATCTGCGGACTCCTGGCCTTCTTCAAAGCCTCCCGGCCGTCGGCCATGTTGGCGACCGCGGAGGTGGCGATGTAGGTCTGCGGCCACAGGCAGTTGACCGCGATACCCGCCCCGCCCCGTTCGGCGCGGAACTCCTCGGCCCAGCCGAGCGACAGCAGCGTCATGCCGTACTTGGACAGCGTGTACGCCGGGTGCGCGCCCAGCCAGAAGGGGTTCATGTTCAGCGGCGGCGACAGGGTGAGCACATGGGGATTCGCCGATTCGCGCAGATGCGGCAGCGCCGCCTTGGTCAGCAGGAAGGTGCCGCGGACGTTGATGTCCATCATCAGGTCGAACTTCTTGGCCGAGAGCTGCTCGGTCGGTTCGGTCGCGATGGCGCTGGCGTTGTTGACGACGATGTCGATGCCGCCGAAGTGCTCGACGGCGGTGGCCACCGCGCGGGCGACGTCATCTTCCTTGCGCACGTCGCCGACCACCGCGACGGCTTTACCGCCGGCGGCCTCGACGTCGGCGACGGCGGTGTGCACGGTGCCGGGCAGTTTCGGGTGCGGTTCGGCGGTCTTGGCCAGCAGCACCACGTTGGCGCCGTGCCGGGCCGCGCCGATCGCGATCGCCAGGCCGATTCCGCGGCTCCCGCCGGACACCACCATGGTGCGGTCGGACAACGCTTGCTGACTGGACATCGGCCTCCTCGGTCACCTCGATGGTATTGGCATTCTCATTTTCTGCAAGTGTCGTATTCGGTAGGTGTGCGGGCTCGGCGCACGCAGGCGGCCGTGGTGGCGAGGGGCGAGGGGCCGCGTTGCGGAACACGCGCCGGTGCGAACCGGTTTCCGATACGTGGTATTGGCATTCTCATTTTTTGCAAGTACGTTATCCACTGATGAGCGACCTCGTACAGACCTCCTCGGGCGTCCCGCTCGAGCCCGTCTACGTGCCGGGTGACCGCACCACCGAGCCGCCACCGCCGGGTGCCTACCCGTTCACGCGCGGCAACTTCGCGTCCGGATACCGCGGCAAGCTGTGGACGTTCCGCCAGTATTCCGGCTTCGGCACGGCCGAGGAGTCGAATCGCCGCTACCGTTACCTGCTCGATCAGGGCGGCACCGGGCTGTCGGTGGCGCTGGATCTGCCCACGCAGTGCGGGTACGACTCCGACGATCCGGAGTACGGCGAGGAGGTCGGCCGCGTCGGGGTGGCCGTGGACACGCTGGCGGATGCCGAGATCCTGTTCGACGGGATTCCGCTGGACAAGATCAGCACGAGCTTCACGATCAACGGCACCGCGGCCATCCTGCTGGCGTTCTACGTGGCCGCCGCGGAGAAGTCCGGCGTGCCGCGAGAGAAGCTCACCGGCACGATCCAGAACGACATCCTCAAGGAGTACGCCTCGCGGGGTACGTGGATCTGGCCGCCGGACCCCTCGCTGCGGCTGATCGCCGACACCATCGAGTTCTGCGCCGCCGAGGTGCCGCGGTTCAACGCGATCTCGGTGGCGGGGGCGCACTTTCGCGACGCCGGCGCCAACGCGGTGCAGGAGATGGCGTTCACGCTCGCCGACGGCGTGACCTACTGTGACACGGTCGTCGAGCGCGGCCGTATGAGCATCGACAAGTTCGCCCCGCAGATCTCGTTCTTCTTCTACACCCACGGCGACTTCTTCGAAGAGATCGCCAAGTACCGGGCCGGCCGCAGGCGCTGGGCGACGATCGTGCGCGAACGGTACGGATCGACCAGCGACAAGGCGTCGATGTTCCGGTTCGGCTGTGTGTCGGGCGGTGCGTCGCTGTACGCCCCGCAGGCGCAGAACAACGTGGTCCGCATTGCCTACGAGGCGATGGCCTCGGTGCTGGGAGGCGTGCAATCCATGTTCACCGCGGCGTGGGACGAGCCGTTCGCGCTGCCCAGCGAGGAGTCCGCGACCCTGGCGCTGCGCACCCAGCAGATTCTGGCCTACGAGACCGGGGTGACCAGGGTGGCCGACCCGCTGGGCGGGTCGTACTTCGTCGAGGCGCTCACCGATGCCACCGAGGCCAAGATCATCGAGATCATGGGTGATCTCGAGCAGCACGGCGGCATGGTGCGCTGCATCGAGGACGGCTATCTGCAGGGGCTGATCGCCGACGAGGCCTACAAGGTGCACCAGCAGATCGAGGACGGCACGCGCCCGGTGGTCGGGGTGAACAAGTTCGTCACCGACGAACCGCCGCCGGACATCGACACCTATGAACTCGACGCCGAGGGACGCGACCTGCAGCTCAAGCGGTTGTCGAAGGTCAAGGCCGACCGGGACCCGGACGCGGTGGCCCGGACGCTGGCCGAGTTGTCGCGCGCCGCCGGCGGCGACGACAACCTGATGCACAAGCTGATCGACTGCGCGAACGCGTACTGCACGGTGGGGGAGATGGTGTCGGCGCTCAAGGCCGTGTGGGGCGAGTTCCAGCAGCCGGTGGTGTTCTGATGAGCGCTCCCGCGCGTGTCCTCGTCGCCAAACCCGGGCTGGACGGCCATGACCGCGGCGCCAAGATCGTGGCGCGCGCCCTGCGCGACGCCGGTTTCGAGGTGATCTACACCGGAATCCGACAGCGCATCGAGGACATCGTGTCGATCGCGCTGCAGGAGGACGTGGCGCTGGTGGGCCTGTCGATCCTGTCGGGCGCGCACGTGGCGCTGACCGCCCGCACCGTGGAGGCGTTGCGCGCCGCCGACGCCGGTGACATCGCGGTGGTGGTGGGCGGCACCATCCCTCAGGCCGACGTGCCGAAGCTCCTCGAGTGTGGTGCGGCGGCGGTGTTTCCGACCGGCACACCGCTGGAGACGTTGGTGACCGAGGTGCGCAAGCTGACCGAGCAGGCCCAGGCGTGACGAGTGTGAAACGCGGGCGATTCTCGGGCCTGATTCCCGCCAAGGAGTCACACTCGGCGAAGGAAGAGGGATAACCATGAGACTGGGCGTGATGATCGGGGCCGAGCGCGGCGACATGGCGCGCAAGGTCACCAAGCTGGTGTCCGACATCGAGTGGGCCGAATCGGCCGGACTGGACACCGCGTGGATGCCGCAGGTGCCCAACGATTTCGACTGCCTGACCATGGTGGCGCTGATGGCCGCGCACACCACGCGCATCGAACTCGGTACCGCGGTGGTGCCGCTGCAGGCCCAGCATCCGATCGCGCTGGCGCGTCAGGCGTTGTCGGTGCACGCCGTGTCGGGCGGGCGCCTCGCGCTGGGCGTCGGGCCGTCACACCACTGGATCGTGCGCGACATGCTCGGGCTGCCCTACGACAAGCCGGCGGCCTACACCCGCGACTACCTCGAGGTGCTCGACGCGGCGCTGGCGGGACCGGGGTCGGTCGACGTGGTGAACGATTCCTTCACCGTGCACAATCCCACCGTGCTGCAGGCCGATTCGCCGATGCCGGTGCTGGTGGCCGCACTCGGCCCGGTGATGCTGCAGATCGCCGGGGCGCACGCCGACGGCACGGTGCTGTGGATGGCCGACGAACGCGCCATCGGTGAGCACATCGCGCCGCGGATCACCAGCGCGGCCGCCGAGGCGGGCCGGCCGGCCCCGCGCATCGTCGCGGGTATCCCGGTGTGCCTGTGCGCGAACTCCGAGATCGACGCGGCCAAGGACCGCGCCAATCGGATACTCGCGGAGGCCGAGACGTCGCCGAACTACCAGCGGTTGCTCGATCGCGGCGACGCCCGCGATGTCGGCGACCTGTGCGCGGCCGGTGACGAGGACTCGATCCTGGCGCGGTTCAAGGCCTTCGCCGACGCGGGTGTGACGGACCTGTCGGTGCGCCTGCTGCCGATCGGGGACACCCGCGACGAGCTGATCGCGTCGAAGTACCGGACGCGAGAGGTGATCGCCGAACTCGCGAAGCAGGTGCGATGAGCGCTTGCGCGAAGAGCCGCGTGCCCCGATGAGCGCTTGCGCGAAGAGCCGGGTGCCCCGATGAGCGCTTGCGCGAAGAGGCGGGCGCCCCGATGAGCGCGCCGCTGGCCGGCATCCGCATCATCGAGGTCGGCGTGATGCTGGCCGGGCCCTATGCGACGATGATGCTCGCCGACCTCGGCGCCGATGTCATCAAAGTGGAGCCGCCCGGCGGCGAGATCTCCCGCCAGGTCGGCGACAGCTATTTCGCGAGCCTGAACCGCAACAAACGCAACATATGCCTGGATCTGCGGTCCGAGGAAGGGCAGCAGCGCCTCGCCGAGCTGGTCGCCGACTCGCACGCCCTCCTGGTCAACATGAAGCCGTCGGTGATCCGCCGGCTGGGACTGACCTACGAGGCGCTGCGCCGGCACAACGACAAGATCGTCTGCGTCGCGCTGACGGGGTTCGGGCTCACTGGCGGCGACGACCCGGCGTTCGACTACGTGGTCCAGGCGGCGACCGGGGTGGCGGCGATGACCGGCGAACCGGACGGGCCGCCCACACTGCCGGGCTATTCGTCGGCCGACAACTCGACGGGCCTGACCGCCGCGCTGGGACTGCTGGCGATGATCGTGTCGGGCCGTGGCGGGCAGGTGGACGTGTCGCTGCGCGATGTGATGCTGTCGCAGTTGAACTACCGGGTCGCGGCGTACCTGAACGACGGTGTCGAACCCCGCCGCCATCCCAACGGCGCCCACTCGTTCTACGTTCCGGCACAGCTGTTCCCGACCGCCGACGGGTTCCTGGCGCTGTTCGTCACCCACGACGGGTTCTGGCGGCTGTTCGCCGACGAGGCGGGCATCGACGGTTTCCCGACCATGGCGGAGCGGTCGGCGCGGCGCGATGAGGTGCTCGCACTGGTCACCTCCGCGCTGGCGCGGGATACGGCGACCGGTTGGGAGAAGCGGCTACGGCCGCTGGGCATTCCGGCGGCGGCCGTGCGCGCGCTGCCGGCCGCACTGGAGGAGACACCCGAGGTGCTGGTCACCGCGGGCGGGTTCCGGCTGGTGGGCAGCCCGGTGCGGATCAGCGGGTACGAACCGGAATACCGGCCGCCGCCACCGCCGCCGGGTCACTCGTCGTAGGTGACCGCCACGATGTCGGTGTCGGGAATCGCCTGGCAGGTCAGCACGTATCCGTCCGCCACCTCGTCGTCGTCGAGCGCATCGTTGACCCGCATGGTGGCGGTCCCCTCGATGAGCCTGGCCATGCATGTCCCGCAGTTGCCGGCCTCGCACGAGAACGGGGGCGAGATGCCGGCGCGGCGGGCACTTTCGAGCAGCGTCTCACCGGCGACTCTGGCCACCGACACCTGCTTGCGGTCGAGGACGATCGTCACCTCGCCGCCGGGGGCGCCGGCGGGCGGGACGGGCATGGGCGAGGCCGACATACAGCTCCTTCGAGCATCGACATTCTGACTTGAGGAGAATAGTATTCTCCTGAAATGATAGTGTCTTCTCAAGTGCAGTCTACGGCGTCCAGGAGGGTCCGGCGGCGGTGAGCGATGGCCGACACGTGACCGGTTCCGCCGCGCTGGCGTTCGGCGACCGCGAGTACTCGCCGGCCGACATCGATGCCCTCGCCAGCGGAATGGCCACGGCGCTGGAGGAGCGCGGCGTGCGGGCCGGGGACCGCGTGGCGATGATGTCATCGAACCGACCGGAATTCGTGGCGGCGCTGCGCGGGATCTGGCACCTCGGCGCCGCCGCGGTCCTGCTCAGCCCGGCCTGGAAGCACGCCGAGGTGGCGCACGCACTCCAGTTGACCCGGCCCAGCCATGCGGTCGGCGACCATCCGGTGCTCGCGGACGCGATGCCGATGCTGCACCTCGACGAGTCGCTCTCACCCGGCCGGCGCGCGTTCGACGGCGTCGATCCGGCGCGCGACGCGGTGTTCGTGTTCAGCTCCGGCACCACCGGGATGCCCAAGGCCGTGCGGCACACCCACGGCGCGTTCGCCGTGGCGGTGCAGCAGTGGCGGGATGCGCTCGGGCTGTCGCCGGCGGACCGCATGCAGATCATGACACCCCCGTCGCACATCCTCGGTCTGCTCAACATCGTGATGGCGTTGCAGACCGGCGCCTGGATCCGCCTGCATCCGCGCTTCGACATCGACACGATGCTGCGCCACATCGAGGCGGACGGCATCACGATCGAGATGGCGGTCGCACCGATCGCGCTCGCGCTCGCCCGGCACCCCGATCTCGAGAGCCATGACCTGTCGTCGCTGCGGTACATCATGTGGTGTGCCACGCCGGTCACCACCGGCGTCGCCGACCACGTCACCGCGCGCACCGGCGTGCCCTGGGTCGCGGCCTATGGCACCACCGAGGTACCGGTGATCGCCGCCAACCCCCTGACGGGGGCACGCCTGGACACCGTCGGCCGCCCGGTGCCCGGTGTGCAGGTGCGGGTGGTGTCGCTGCACGACGGCACACCGGTCGGTGCCGGAGACACCGGTGAGATCCAGGTTCGCTCGGCGGCGGTGATGGCCGGATACCTGCCCGCAGCGGCGACGTCCGCCGCGTTCGCCGACGGCTGGTACCGCACGGGTGACGTGGGCGCCCTCGACGGCGACGGCTGGCTCCGCATCACCGACCGGTCCAAGGAGATGATCAAGGTCCGCGGGTTCCAGGTGGCGCCCGCCGAGGTCGAGGCCGTCCTGCACGGGCATCCGGTCGTCGAGGACTGCGCCGTCTTCGGCGAACCCGACGCGGCCGACGGCGAGGCGGTGGTCGCCGCGGTGACCACCAGCGCCGACGTCGCGCCCGACGAGCTGATCGATCTGGTGGGCGACCGGCTCGCCTCCTACAAGAGACCGCGCCGGGTGGTGTTCGTCCCGATCATCCCGCGCCTACCGTCCGGAAAGGTATTGCGCCGAGTGCTCAAGGAGCAACATGGACGTCCGTCTGACGGCTGAACAACGACAACTGCGTGACGCCGCCGCGGAGGTGGTCGGCGACCTGGGCCCGGGTTCGGTGGCCGATCTTGACGATTCCGTCCGCCTGGGCAGGCTCGAGAAGGCGGTCGACGCCACCGGGTTTCGCACCTTACGGTCCGACGGCGCCTCGGCGGTGGAGGTCGCGATCGTCGCCGAGGAGTTCGGGCGGGGGCTGCTCGACGTGCCCTACCTCGGTCCGGTGCTCGCCGACGATCTGCGCCGCCGGCTGGGGCGGGAGGTATCGGGCGCCGCCGGGCCGGAGTCGGTCGACCTGACCGGCAGCCTCGCCGGGGTGATCGAGTCACCTTCGGAGCTGGCGGAGCTGTCCGACGAGGACGCCCGCCGGTGGTACGCGCTCGCGCTGGCGACCACCACCGCCGACATCGTCGGTGCCGCCCGTGGAACGCTCTCGCTGGCAACGGAGTACGCCAAGGTGCGCGAGCAGTACGGTGCGGCGATCGGGTCGTATCAGGCGGTCGCCCATCTGCTTGCGGAGAGCCTCGCGCTGATCGAGGGGTCGATCAGCGTCGCCCGCCACGCCGCCTGGGCCGTCGACGAGCTGCCGGTGCGGGAGGCGGTCGAGGCCGGCCGGATCGCGAAGATCTACTGCGCCCGGGCCGCGATGGCCGTGTGCGAGACGTCGATCCAGGTGCACGGGGGGATCGGGAACACCTGGGAATGCCTGGCCCACGTCTACCTGCGCCGGGTGCTGGCCGCCACCGAGGTGTGGCCTGCGAAGCTCGAGGAGTTGACCATTGGACTTTCGTGATTCCGCCGAGGAAGCCGCGTTCCGGGAACGGTTGCGCACCTGGCTGACCGAACAGAAGGGCAGGTTCCCGACGTCAGGGGACGAATACTGGGCCAGACAGGGTGAGTGGCACCAGGCGCTCTACCGGGCCGGCTTCTTCGGCACCTCGTGGCCGAAACCATACGGCGGGCAGGATCTTCCGCCGGTCTACGACGTCATCGTCGACGAGGAGATCGCCAAGGCGGGGGCGCCGGCGCGGCCGAGCCTGGGCTACCTCGTCGTCGGGTTGAGCCATCACGGCAGCGAGGAACTCCGGCAGCGCTTCCTGCCCGGGCTGATCGACGGCACCGAGCGATACTGCCAGGGGTTCTCCGAACCGGGCGCCGGTTCGGACCTCGCCTCGCTGACCACCACCGCCACTGCTGAGGGTGACGACTACGTCATCAACGGGCACAAGATCTGGACCAGCTACTCCGACGTCGCGGACTGGTGCCTGCTGCTGGCGCGTACCGAAAAGGATGTGCCCAAGCACAGGGGCATCTCGGCGTTCATCATCGACATGCACCAACCCGGCATCGAACAGCGCCCGCTGAAGATGATCAGCGGCGTCACCAAGGAGTTCGGTCAGGTCCTCTTCGACGGGGCACGGGTGCCCGCCGCGAACATGGTCGGCGCACCCGGGGAAGGCTGGAAGCTGGCGATGACTGTCGTCGCGCACGAACGGGAGCCCTCGACGCTGGGGTTCTCGGCGCGATACGGAAAGACGGTGCGTCAATTGGCATCCCGGGTCGACGGACCGCCGTCCGAGGAACTGCTGTGGGCGTGGGTGCAGACCGAGATGCTGCGGCTGCACGTGCGCCGGCGGCTGTCCGAGCAACTCGACGGCATCACCCACGGGCCGCAGGGCTCGCTCGACAAACTGCTGATGACGTGGACCGAGCAGTCCGTGGGACATGCCGCACTCCGCACCGTCGGCACGGCGGACGACGAGATGTTCGGCGCCTACATGTACAGCCGCGCGCAGAGCGTCATGGGCGGCACATCGCAGATCCAGAAGAACATCATCGCCGGCCGGATACTCGGACTCGGAGTCCGGTGAGCGCCGGCGCGAACAGCGGAGGAGACGGAATGTACGGCATGCCCGAGGAGATCCAGGTCACCGCGGACGGTCCGCTGCGGATCATCACCCTGAACCGGCCGGATGCGCTCAACGCCGTCAACGACGAACTGCACGAGGGGCTGGCGCAACTGTGGCCGCGGCTCAACGAGGACCTGGATGCACGGGCAGCGGTCATCACCGGTGCGGGACGGGCATTCTCGGCCGGCGGCGACTTCGCCTACCTACAGGAGCTCAGCGGCGATGCGAAGTTGCGGGCCAAGACAATCCTGCACGGCCGCGAGATCGTGCTGGGGATGTGCCGGACGCGCATCCCGGTGGTGGCCGCCGTGAATGGACCCGCGGTCGGGTTGGGCTGCAGTCTGGTGGCGCTGAGTGACATCGTGTACATGGCGCCGACGGCGTACTTCGCCGATCCGCATGTCCAGGTGGGCCTGGTCGCCGCCGACGGCGGCCCGCTGACCTGGCCGCTGCACATCAGCCTGCTGCTGGCCAAGGAGTTCGCGATGACCGGCACGCGGATATCCGCACAGCGGGCGGCCGAACTCGGGCTGGCCAACCACGTCGTCGACGATCCGGTGAGTGAGGCCATCGCGTGCGCGGAGAAGATGATGCAGATGCCGCGCCAGGCGCTGGAATCGACCAAGCGGCTGCTCAACATCCATCTCGAGCGGGCGGTGCTGGCCAGCCTCGATTACGCGAACACCGCTGAGGAGCAGTCGTTCACGACCGAGGACTTCCGCACGATCGTCGCCAAGCTCAACGCCAAGAAGAACTGAGCGGCGCTGATCCGGGCGAGCCAGATTCAGGCCGATCGAAACCCGTAGCGTCTCAGAGCGTCGCCGTTAGCGTCGAACCCCTGACACCGGCATGACTGCAAGGGGACGAGACGATGACTGCTACCACCGAAACCGCGTTACAGGTCGCACCACTGTCCGGTTGGACGGGCGCGTTGATCACGGGAGTCGACCTGTCGGCGCCGTTGTCCGAGGACGAGCGGGCGGTGATCCGTTCGGCACTGCACAAGTGGAAGGTGGTGTTCTTCCGCGATCAGGACCTCGACCACGCCGCCCAGATTGCGTTCGGCGCCCAGTTCGGCGACGTCACACCCGGTCACCCGTACGAGGGCGATTCTGCGCCGCAGGGATTCCCGCAGATCCACACGGTCTCGCCCGCCGCGTACGATCACCGGTACGGCACGCGGTACCGCAAGAAGCTCAGCCCGAACGGCCCGCAGTGGCACGCCGACGTCACGCCGCTGATCAATCCGCCGTCGCATTCGATCCTGCGGGCAGAGACGGTACCGCCCTACGGCGGGGACACCCAGTTCACCAACGTCGCAGCCGTCTATCAGGGACTCGCACCGTCGGTGCGCGCGTTCATCGACGGCCTACGGGCAGAACACCGCTTCGGGGCGACATTCGCCGCTGACCGCAGCAGCGAGAAGATCGGCGACCTGGTGCGCCGCAATCCGCTGGCGACCATCCATCCGGTCGTCCGCGTCCACCCCGAGACCCACGAACGGGTGGTGTACGTGAACCCGTCGTTCACCCGGGAGATCGTCGACCTGTCGCCCCGCGAGAGCCGGCACATCCTCGATCTGCTGTTCGAACAGATCGCCCGCCCCGAGTACACGGTGCGCTTCAAGTGGGCGCCGGGCAGCGTGGCGTTCTGGGACAACCGGGCCGCGCTGCACCTTGCTCCGCGCGACTTCGAGCATGTCCAGGGTGACCGGGTGCTGCATCGCATCACGCTGGTCGGCGACATCCCCGTGGGGCCGAGTGGCGCCGCCTCGGAGTCGATCTCGGGTGAGTTCTTCGGGGCTGCGTGACATGGCCACCGTCCTCTTGCGGCCACCCACCGAAGAGGTGGCCGCCGCGAGGCTCGTCGATCCGCGGACCCGCAGGGTCCGTCGCACCTCGCGGGTGCCGCGTCAACTGCAACGCCTTCTGGGTCCGGTGCTGCTGGTCGGTGTGTGGCAGATCCTCTCGTCCACGGGCATCTTCGACGAGCGGACGGTTCCCCCACCGAGTCGCGTGGTGGGTGCCGCCTATCGGCTCATCGCCGACGGGTCGCTGCCGGAGCATCTCTCGACCAGCCTGCTGCGGGTCGGCTACGGATTGGCTTTCGGGATCGCGCTCGGGCTCGGGCTGGCGCTGATCACCGGCCTGTCCCGGATCGGAGAGAACCTCTTCGACGCGAATATGGAGGTGCTCAACGCGATTCCCAACTTCGCACTGGTACCTCTTCTGATCGTCTGGTTCGGCATCAGTGAAGTGCCCAAGATCACGCTGATCACGATCGCAGTGGCCGTGTCGATATACATCAACACGTTCAGCGCGATCCGCAGTGTCGACGCCGGCCTGGTCGAGGCCGCTCGCTCGTTCGGCGCCGGCCGCGCCGAATTGATCTACCGCGTCGTCGTTCCAGGTTCACTTCCCGGCTTCCTCGTCGGTCTGCGGCTCGGGCTCACGGCGTCGTGGCTGGCGTTGATCTTCGCCGAGACCATCAACGCCAAGAAGGGCCTCGGCCGGATGATGACCGACGCGCGCGAGTACTTCCAGGTCGACGTGGTCTTCGTGCTGATCACCGTCTACGCCGCGCTGGGACTGGTGTCGATCCTCGTCGTGCGCTTCCTCGAGGCTCGGCTGTTGACGTGGCGACGGGCGTATGACGGTGACTGACACGCTGACCGACACCGTCGTCGTCGTCGAGAACCTACGAAAGAAGTTCGGCGACACCGTGATCCTCGACGGTATCGATCTGCGGATCCGTGCGGGTGAGTTCGTCGCGCTGCTGGGCCGCAGCGGATCCGGCAAGAGTACCTTCCTGCGGGCGCTGGGCGCCCTGGACGGCGATGTCGAAGGCGATCTGCGCGTGCCCGCACGCCGTGCGATCGTGTTCCAGGATCCTCGCTTGCTCCCGTGGCAGCGCGTCCTGACGAACGTGACCGTCGGCCTGCAGTCCACGTCGGCGGCACGCCGGCAGGCGATGGCCGCCCTGTCCGAAGTCAACCTCGCCGCCAAGGCGAAGGTGTGGCCGCGCACCTTGTCCGGGGGCGAGGCGCAGCGTGTCGCCCTGGCGCGGGCGTTGGTGCGCGAGCCGGATCTGCTGCTGCTGGACGAGCCGTTCGGCGCACTCGACGCGCTCACCCGAATCAAGATGCACGGGCTGCTGCAGGACCTGTGTCGCCGGCACACCCCCGCTGTCCTGCTCGTCACGCACGATGTCGACGAGGCGATCCTGCTCGCCGACCGCATCGTGGTGCTGACCGACGGCAGGTTCTCACTCGACGCCGAAGTGGCCGTCCCGGCACCGCGCAGACGTGAATCACCGGAGTTCGCCGCCCTGCGATCCCGGCTGCTGACCGAACTCGGCGTCACCGACGGCCCACAAATCTGACACCCCGACCAGAAGGACACCACATGCCCATGTCACGGTGGAAGCTGCCTGCCGCACTGGCCATCACCCTGCTCGCCACCGCCTGCGGTCTGTCGGATGACGACGGCGGCGCCGCCATCGACTCCGTGCAGATCGCCAACCGAACCGACGTCCCGGCTGGCACGAAACTCGTCGTGGCCGAGCAGAATTCCACTCAATCACTGCCGTGGAACCTGGCCGATGCCGGGAGGGACGCCCCGTATGCCGTGGAGTTCGCCGATTTCAGCGGCGGCGCAGCGGTCATCGAGGCATTGCGTTCGGGCGCTGCCGATATCGGCTCGATCGGTGAGGCGCCGGTGCCCATCGCCGTCGACAACGGTGTCACCGACCTCGTCACGGTCGGTCTGCAGGCCAATCCCGGTACCAGCGGCGGCTATTACCTCGTCGCTCGCCCCGACAGCGGGATCACATCGATCGAGCAGTTGCGCGGCAAGCGGGTGGCCTACCCACCCGGGTCCGGCCGTCACATGATCACCGCCGGCCTGCTCAAACGGCACGGGCTCGACCTGCGGACCGACGTGCAACCCGTGGAGCTCGCGGGCGCCGAAGTCGTTCCGACGTTCGCGGCGGGCGCCGTCGACGCGGCGATCGTGCTCGGCAACCAGTACTACCAGCTCGGCGAGCCGCCGGTGCTCGGCGACGGCAAGGGCATCAACACCGGCATCCAGACCCTGATCGTGCGCAAGGACATCCTCGACGACCCGGTCAAGGCAGCCGCGATCGGCGACTACGTCGGCCGGGCCATCGCGGCCAACAACTGGAAGGACAACCACGCCGACGAGTGGATCAACGCCTATTACGTGGACCAGCAGGGCATCACCCACGACCAAGGCAAGACGCTCTACGAGGAGGACGGGCTGACGGCGTACTACCCGATCGACGACCAGTCCACGGCATTGTTCCAGCAGGTGGCCGACGGGTTGTTCGAGTCGGGGGTCACCAAGACCCGTGTCGATATCACGCCGTACGTCGACGGCCGGTACAACGCGATCGTCACCGCCCAGAACCAACTCGACGGTGTGACCCCGCGACCGATCGAATCCTGAATCACACGACAAGAGAGAGGAACTGACATGACACTGGCAGCTCAGAAGGTTGCGGTCGAGCCGCAGTCGGGTTGGACAGGCGCCGAGATCAGCGGGGTGGACCTCACCGCGCCGCTGCACGAGGAGCAGATCGCCGACATCCGGGCGGCGCTGTTGACCTGGAAGGTGGTGTTCTTCCGCGGCCAGTTCATCGGCCACGACGACCATCTGCGCTTCGCGCGGGCGTTCGGCGCCCCCACGCCGGCCCACCCGTTGTTCGACGCGATACCCGATCCGGACCACCCGACCATCTACCCGATCTTCCGGGACCGGTTCAAGGCCCGGTTCCGCGGTACCGGGTTCGACAAGCCCAACTGGCACGCCGACGTGACCGCCGCCGTCAATCCGCCTGCCGCGTCGATTCTGCGCGCAGAGGTCATCCCGCCCTATGGCGGTGACACCCAGTGGGCGAACACCGTCGCCGCCTACGAGGGCCTGTCGAAGCCGTTGCAGCGCCTCGCCGACGGGCTGCGTGCGGTGCACCGGTTCTCACCGCCGGACGGAGCGACGGCGACCGCCGACTATCAGCGCCGGGTCGAAGGCCGGCCCTTGTTCACCGAACACCCGGTGGTGCGCGTGCATCCGGAGACCGGTGAGAAGGCCCTCTACGTGAATCCGGGCTTCACCACCCACATCGTCGGCGTGTCACCGCACGAGAGCCGGCGGCTGCTCGGCCTGTTCTACGACGAACTCGCGCGCCCGGAACACACCGTGCGGTTCAAGTGGGAGCCGGGCAGCATCGCGTTCTGGGACAACCGGTCGACCGTGCACCTCGCGCCGTCTGATCTGACGACGGACCACGACCGCCGGCTCTACCGCATCACGCTCGTCGGCGACGTACCGGTCGGTCCCGACGGGGTGCCGTCGGTCGCGCTGGACGGCGAACCGTTCGACGCCATCTGACCGACAGTCGGCTCTGCGTCCACGGCGTGACCACCCGCGAGGGCGCGACGCCGTGGCGCAGGGCCGCACAAGGGGAGTGCCGCTGTGACTTCCCGTAGGAGCTGTCACTTCCCGGACGGGCCTCACCTGGGCGGGAAGCGCAGTGCTCCGTCGAGGCGGATGATCTCGCCGTTGAGGTAGTCGTTCTCGATGATGCTCTGGGCCAGCTGGGCGTACTCGGGCGACCGGCCCATCCGCTTCGGGAACGGCACCTGCGGGGCCCAGTACTGCTCGAGCTGATCGGCCGCCTTGCCGTAGGCGGGTGTGTTGATGGTGCCCGGGGCGATGGTGACCACGCGAATGCCCAACGGGGAGAGATCGCGGGCCGCGACCAGCGTCATCCCGAGCACGCCGCCCTTGGCCGCGGCGTAGGGGAGCTGGCCGATCTGGCCCTCGTAGCCGGCGATCGACGCGGTGTTGACGATGACGCCGCGCGCACCCTCGTCCAGCGGCTCGGATCTCGCGATCGCCGCCGCCGACAGCCGCATGACGTTGAACACCGCGGTCAAATAGAACTCGATGGTCTTCTTGAAGCCGTCGAGGTCAAGCGGTGAGCCGTCCTTGCCGATCAACCGTCCGCCACTGGCGGGCCCGCCGTGGGTGTCGACCGAGATCCGCAGCGGTGCCAGCGATTCCGCCGTGGCGATCGCGGCGTTGACCGAGTCCTCGGAGGTGGCGTCGGTGCGTACGTACCGCACACCGAGCTCTTTTTCCAGTTCGCCGCCCTTCTCGTCGGCGAGGTCGGCGACGACGACCTTTGCTCCCGCACCGTGCAGCCGCCGCACCGTCGCCTCGCCGAGGCCACCCGCACCGCCCACGACGATCGCTGAACACCCGGCGATTTCCATGCGGCTTCCCTTCTTGCAACGAACGCTCTCTTATAGTGAGAATAACATTCTCGCCGGTTTCCCGAACGGAGTCCATACATGCCCGAAGCCGTCATCGTCTCCGCCCTGCGTACCCCGATCGGCACGGCGATGAAGGGGACGCTGCGCGACACCGACGCCTATCAACTGGCCGAACACGTCGTCGGTGCGGCGGCAGAGGGGTTGAGCGGTGGGCAGGTCGACGATGTCGTGCTCGGCGAGGGCCTCTACGGCGGCGGTGTCATCGCCCGTCACGCCGCGATCACCGCCGGGCTGACGTCGGTGCCCGGCCTGTCCAACAACCGCCACTGCGCCGCCGGCCAGGCCGCCGTGCAGAGCGCCGCGGCGAGCATCCGCGCCGGCATGGATCGGCTGGTCATCGCCGGGGGCGTCAACTCGGCCTCCACCACACCGCGATTCACGCGTCGGGCCAGCAGCGCCAAGGACGCCGCGATGCTCGACTGGTTCCCGCCGACCCACCCGGACCGCGCCGATGCGCCGAACATGGACATGTCCATCACCGTCGGCTGGAACGCCGCGGTGCGGGCCGGAGTCAGCCGCGAGGAGATGGATCAGTGGGCGCTCGACTCCCACCGTAAGGCGGTCCGGGCGATCGACGAGGGCCGGTTCACCGATGAGATCGTCCCCATCGAGACGCCCCACGGGCGCTTCGACATCGACGAGCATCCGCGCCGCGACACCAGCATGGAGAAGCTCGCCTCGCTCAAACCGCTGCATCCTGAGATCGAGGGCTTCTCGATCACCGCCGGAAACGCGTGTGGCGCCAACGATGGAGCCGCCGTACTGACGCTGGCCAGCGACCGGCTCGGGTTGCCCGCACTGGGCACCGTGAAGGCCTGGGCCTCGGTCGGCGTCGACCCGGCGTTCACCGGGCTCGCACCGGTCGAGGCCATCCCGAAGGCGCTCGAGCGCGCCGGGCTGTCGATCTCCGACATCGACCTGTTCGAGATCAATGAGGCGTTCGCCGCGATGTGCGTGGCGACGGTCAAGATGCTCGACATCGACCCGGACCGGGTCAACGTCAGCGGCAGCGGCTGCTCGCTGGGTCATCCGGTGGCCGCCACCGGGGCCCGGATGCTCGTGACATTGGTGCACGAATTGCGCCGTCGCGGAGGCGGTGTCGGTGTCGCGGCGATGTGCGCGGGCGGCGGGATGGGGTCGGCGACGGTCATCGAGGTGCCGGCGCCCTGAGCTCGCCGCCTAGGCTGGTGGCCGGATGACCCCCCACAGCGACATCGACGACCTGATCGCGGCCGCGCGCAACGGCTCCACCCGGGCCGCGGGCCGGCTGCTGAGTCTGGTCGAGGGAGCCCGCCGCGACGACGTGCTGGCCGCAGTGGGTGCGCCGCCGGTGCGGGTCGTCGGGGTGACCGGACCGCCCGGGGCGGGTAAGTCGACGACGGTGGCCGCGCTGGTCGGCGCCTACCGGCGGCAGGGGCAGCGGGTGGCGGTGCTGGCGGTCGACCCGTCGTCGCCGTACAGCGGCGGGGCACTGCTCGGCGACCGCATCCGGATGGCCGCCCACATCAACGACCCGGACGTGCTGATCCGTTCGGTGGCCAGCCGCGGACACCTCGGGGGTCTGGCCGCCGCGGTGCCCGCCGCGATCCGGTTGCTCGCCGCGCTGTCCTACGACCTCATCGTGCTGGAGACCGTGGGGGTGGGGCAGTCGGAGATCGAGATCGCCGCGATCGCCGACCCGACCGTCGTGGTGCTCAACCCGGGCGCGGGTGATGCGGTGCAGGCGGCCAAGGCCGGGCTGCTCGAGGTGGCCGACATCGTGGTGGTCAACAAGGCCGACCGCGACGGCGCCGACCAGACGGTGCGGGACCTACGTGCAGAGGTCAGCGTGCCGATTCTGAAACTCATTGCGGCTCAAGGGGAGGGGATACCGGCGCTGGCCGAGGCCATCGACGCCCACCACCGCGCCGACACCGCCGAGCGGCGGGCGGCGCGGGCCAGGACCCAGATCCTCTCGCTCGCCCATACGCTGTTGCGGACACATCCCGACCTCGGCCGCCTGGCCGCGCTGGTGGCCGACGGCCACACCGATCCCTACAGCGCGGCCGAAGAGCTGTTCGCCGGGCGGCCCGGCGACTCCTGACTCACTCCGGCAGGTCGACGATCCGGCGCATGGTGCGGCGTAACTCCTCGCGCAGCGTGTCGTCGTCGATGTCGCTCACCAGCGGATGCATCACGGCGACGCTGATGACCCCGGACAGCATCGCCGCGTGCACGCGGGCCCGGGCGCCGGTCTCCTCGCCGAGCATCGTGGCGTAGAGCCGGTCGATGAACCGGCCGAACGGCGGATGCTCGGCGAGCACCCGCACGATCACCGGATCGAACTGCAGGACGCTGACCATGCGACGGCGTTCGACGGCGAGATCGACCACGCGGCTCAGCAGCATGTCGCGACCGCTGAGGTGGTCGGGTGCGGCTTCGGCCGCCTCCAGTGCGCCCTCCAGACCTCCGAGTTCCCGCTCGGTCAGCGCGATCACGATGTCATCCTTGGTCTTGAACTGGTGGTAGACCGCGGCTTTGGTCACGCCGATGCGGTCGGCGATCATCTGCAGCGACGTGCCGCTGACACCGTGTTCGGCGATCAGCGCGAGCGCCGCGTCCAGGACACGGGTCTGCGCCGCGCTGCGCCGGATACCCGCGAAGCGACTCCCTGGTTCTGCCGAGACCACCTCACCAGGGTAGTGATCGCGGTGACCGGAATGTCAGTACCGCAGCGATTCGCCGGTCGCGGCCGCGTGCCCCGCGCGTACCCCGAACACCATGGCCGGCCCCAGCGTCCCGCCCGCGCCGCCGTACGCCTTACCCGTGGCGCCGGCCATCGCATTGCCCGCGGCGAACAGCCCCGGAATCGGCCTGCCGCTGACATGCAGCACACGGCCGTCGCGGTCGGTGCGCGGTCCGCCCTTGGTGCCCATCGCGCCGATCGACACCGGCACCGCGTAGTAGGGCGGTGTGTCGATCGGGCCGAGCGTCTGCAGGGCCGGCGTGGGCGCGTGCGGGTCTCCCCAGTATCCGTCGTATGCGCTTGCGCCCCGGCCGAACTCAGGGTCGCGCTCCTCGGCGACGTGGCGGTTCCACTCCTGCAGGGTGCGGCTCAGCCCGTCGACGTCGATCCCGGTCTTGTCGCCGAGCTCGTGCAGATCCCGCGACTGGCAGAACCAGTCCGGGGCCGGGCCGTCGGGCTCGACGCCCAGGAACCCGTACTTCTTCAGGTGCAGCGAATCGAAGACGATCCAGGCCGGATCGTTGACGTATCCGAGCCGCGGGTCGAGGTACTGGAATGCGCCCGCCATCGAGTTGTACTCGCCGGCCTCATTGAGGAAGCGCCGTCCGGCCCGGTTGACGATGATGCTGCGCGGCCTGGTGCGTTCGAGCCGGACGCTGCGGCTGCGGGGATGACCGTCGATGGTGTCGCCGGGGATCTGGACGATCGGCACCCACCACGCCTCACCCATGTTGGCCAGCTCGGCGCCGTGGGCCATGACCATGCGCAGCCCGTCCCCGGTGTTGTTGGGCGGCGACACCGCGCCGCGCATCGGACCGCGCAGGAACGCCTCGACGAGTGCGGTGTCCCACTCGAAACCGCCGGTGCCCAGAATCACGGCGCGTCGTGCGCGCACCCGGATCTCCCCGTCCGGCCGGGCGATCCGCACCCCGGTGATGCGGCCGGATTCGGCGATCAGCTCGACGGCGCGGGCCTCGGTGACGGGCTCGACCCCGCGGTCGAGCAGTCCCTCGAGCAGGCCGGCGATCAGTGCGGTGCCGGCGACGCACGGATCCTCGAGGGTCTCGTCGACCGAGGCGTGGATGCGGGCCCTGGTCTCGGCGTCGATGCCGACGTTGCTGAAGTCGGCGGGGAAGGAGGTGATCCGGTCCCGCCACGGCCCCAGCCGCGCGAGGTCGAACGGCGCGGCCGACAACGACCGGCCCCCGCCGGGACGCCCGCCCGGCAGTTCGGGTTTGTAGTCGGGAAACCCCTCGGCGATCGTGAACCGCAGCGCGCTGTGCGTCTCGATGACCTCCAGGGCGAGGGGGCCGGTCCGCACGAACGTCTCGACCAGGTCCTCGTCCATCACGCCCAGCGACTGCGCCCGCAGATAGGCCAGCGCGTCGCCGACCGGGAGCTCGCCGTCGGGAGACCGGTCGTGCGCGGGAATCCACACGATGCCGCCGGAGACGGCGGTGGTGCCGCCCACGGTGGCCGCCTTCTCGTAGATCGCGACCGAGGCGCCGTCGGCAGCGGCGCTGAGCGCGGCGGCCAGCCCGGCCCCGCCGCTGCCCAGCACCACGACGTCTGCCTCGCTGTCCCAGAGCTCGTTCGACGGTCGATCTGCTCGAGTCACACCGACTCCTTTCTCCGACGCGGGCGACTACAGGATGGCGGCGAGCCGGGCGGCGGCGTCGAGGACCGCGTCCTTGCCGTTCAGCACCACGTCCTCGCGATGCGAGATCACGTTGATGCACGTCGGCGGCGACGGTGGTCGCCGCCGCACCGGGACCGCCAGACCGTAGGTGTTCGGTTCGATCTCGCCGTGGGTGATGACCCATCCCTGAGCGCGGGTCTGCGGCACCAGATCCCGTTCTCCCGGACGCGGCGGCATGCTGGCCAGCAGCGCGATCCCCGCCGCGCCGCGGTCGAGTGGATACCGGCTGCCCTCGTGGAACGACAACTGGTAGAAGACGTTCGTCGGCACTATCACCGCGACGGCCACCTGCTGCTCACCGTCGGCGACCAAGAGCGAGACCGTGGTGCCGAGCTGGTCGGCGAGGCCGCGCAGCACCGGCAGGCTCAGCGCGCGCACGTTGTTGTCGAACGACGAGCCCAACAGCGCCAGCCCGGCCGCCGGCCGGTAGCGCCCGTCCTCGCCCTTGGCGACGTAGCGGAACTGGGTGAGCGTTCCGAGTAGGCGGTAGGCGATCGTGCGGTGCACCCCGACGTAGTCGGCCACCTGCGCGACCGTCAGTCCGGACGGTGCGGTGGCCACCGCCTGCAGGGCCGACAGCCCCCGGGCCAGGGTCTGCGACCCGGCCGCGAGTTTGTCGGGCACGTTGCCCGGCGCTCCCTTGACAGACGTCATCGGGGAAGTGATGCTCTAAACATAGTGCACATTAGTGAGCGATATTAGCACAGCATGTTATCGTCCAATGAGAACGTCATTTTCATCGCGAGGAGCACAGGACTGGTGGCGGAGCACGAAAGCGTGTGGAGCGACCTGCAGGGCGTCGCGTTCTCCCAGGGCTATCTCGACGCCGGCGGAGTGCGCACCCGCTACCTGCATGCGGGGGATCCCGCTGCGCCCGCGCTGGTGCTGCTGCACGGGTCCGGCGGGCACGCCGAGGCCTACGTACGCAACTTCGAGGCCCACGCCGAGCACTTCTCGACCTGGTCGATCGACATGCTCGGCCACGGGTACACCGACAAACCCGGTCATCCCCTGGAGGTACGGCACTACGTCGAGCATCTGGCCGCGTTCCTCGACGCGATCGGCGCCGAGCGGGCGTCCCTGAGCGGTGAGTCGCTCGGCGGCTGGGTGGCCTCGCGCTTCGCGGTCGACCATCCGGGGCGTCTGAATCGGTTGGTGCTCAACACGGCCGGCGGCTCGCAGGCCGATCCCGAGGTGATGAAGCGCATCATCACGTTGTCCATGGCGGCCGCGGAGGAGCCCAGCTGGGATACCGTGCAGGCCCGGGTCAAGTGGCTGATGGCCGACAAGACCAAGGATTACGACGACATCGTCGCCAGCCGCCAGCGGGTGTACCGCCAGCCCGGGTTCGTCGACGCGATGCGCGACATCATGGCTCTGCAGGATCCCGAGATCCGGGCCCGCAACCTGATGACCGCCGCCGACTACGGGGCGATCAGCGCCCCGACGCTGGTGCTGTGGACCAGCGACGATCCGACCGCCGATGTCAGTGAGGGCCGGCGCATCTCGGAGATGATCCCCGGCGCCCGATTCGAGGTGATGCCCGACTGCGGGCACTGGCCGCAGTACGAGGATCCGAAGACGTTCAACCGGCTGCATCTCGACTTCCTGCTGGGGAAGCGATGAGCGACGACGTCGACGTCGTCATCGTCGGGGCGGGCCCGGTGGGCCTGACGCTCGCCAACATCCTCGGCGGGCAGGGGGTGCGCACGCTGGTCGTCGAGGAGCGCGACACGCTGATCGACTATCCGCGCGGCGTCGGCCTCGACGACGAGGCGCTGCGGACCTTCCAGGGCATCGGCCTGGTCGAGCGGGTTCTGCCGCATACGGTGCCGAACCAGATCCTGCGGTTCTTCGACGGCAACCGGCGGCTGCTCGCCGAGATGGCGCCGCCGGACGCCCGGTTCGGCTGGCCCAAGCGCAACGGGTTCGTCCAGCCGATGGTCGACGCCGAGTTGCTCGCCGGCCTCGACCGGTTCGACCACGTCGAGGTGCGCTGGGGCCGCAAGATGCTGTCGTGCACCGAGACCGCCGACGGTGTGATGGTGGAACTGCCCGGCGGAACCGCCCACGCCCGCTATCTGGTGGGTTGCGACGGCGGCCGCAGCGCCACCCGGCACCTGATGGGCGTGTCGTTCGAGGGCACCACCTCGGCGACCCGCTGGCTGGTCGTCGACATCGCCAACGATCCGCTCGGCCACCCCAACAGCGAGGTGGGCGCCGACCCGGCGCGGCCGTACGCGTCGATCTCGATCGCCCACGGCATCCGGCGGTTCGAGTTCATGATCCACGCCGAGGAGACCGACGAGCAGGTCGAGGAACCGGAGTTCATCCACCGGATGCTCGGCCGGTTCGTGCCGCATCCCGAGCGGGTCGACGTGATCCGCCACCGCGTCTACACCCACCACTCCCGGATCGCCGGGGCGTTCCGCAAGGGCCGGCTGTTCCTCGCCGGTGACGCCGCCCATCTGATGCCGGTCTGGCAGGGGCAGGGGTACAACAGCGGCATTCGTGATGCGGCGAATCTCGGCTGGAAGCTGGCCGCGGTGGTCAACGGCCAGGCCGGCGATGCGCTGCTCGACACCTATGACACCGAGCGGCGCAAGCACGCCAGGGCGATGATCGACCTGTCCACGATGGTGGGCCGCGTCATCTCGCCGACCAACCGCCACGTCGCGACGTTGCGGGACAAGCTGATCCGCGGCGCGTCGGTGGTGCCGACGCTCAAACGCTACGTGCTGGAGATGCGCTTCAAACCGATGCCCCGCTACGACCAGGGTGCGGTCCACCACGCCGAGCCGCCGACCGCCACGTCCCCGACCGGGACCCTGTTCGTCCAGCCCCGCGTCGACACCCGCGATCAGCGCAACGTGTTGCTCGACGAGGTGCTGGGCACGGGGTTCGCGGTGCTGTGCTGGAACAACGATCCGCGGGCGCTGCTCGGCGCCGAGGCCTTCGCGCGGTGGACGGCGCTGGGCGCGCGGTTCGTCGCCGCCCGCCCGCTCACCCAGCTGCACTGGACCGGTCACGACGACCCCGATGTGGTGGTCGTGGGAGACCGCACCGGCGCGCTCAAGGGCTGGTTCGACGCCCACACCGAATCCGTGCTGTTCCTGCGCCCGGACCGCTGCATCGCCGGTGCCTGCATCGCCCAGCGCGCCCCTGAGATCAGCGCCGCGCTGTTCGACGTCCTGCATCTGACCCAGGGAGGAGGCAATGGTCACCATGGCGGAAGTCGCCCTGTGCTGCATGTCGCACAGCCCGCTGTTGAATCTTCCGGGACCGTCGCGGGAACTCCTTGACGAGATCGAGGCCGCGCTGGCCCGGGCGCGCGACTTCGTCACCGCGTTCGACCCGGAACTGGTGGTCACGTTCTCGCCGGACCACTACAACGGCTTCTTCTACAAACTGATGCCGCCGTTCTGCGTGGGCACCGCCGCGCAGGGCGTCGGCGATTACGGAACTCACGCCGGACCGCTCGACGTACCGCAGGAACGGGCGGGCGAACTCGCCGCCGCGGTGCTGGAAGCCGGTGTGGACGCCGCGATTTCGGCCAGCATGGACGTCGATCACGGCACCGTGCAGCCGCTGGAGAAGCTGTTCGGTGACGCCACCGCCCGGCCCGTCATCCCGGTGTTCATCAACTCCGTCGCCACGCCGCTGGGGCCGCTGAAGCGTTCCCGGGCGCTGGGGGCCGCGGTCGGCGGGTACCTGGCGTCGCTCGGCAAGCGCGTCCTCGTGGTGGGATCCGGTGGCCTGTCGCATGACCCGCCGGTGCCGACGCTGGCCACCGCACCGCCTGCGGCGCTGGACCGGATCGTGCGCGGCGCCCCGATGAGCGCCGAACAGCGCATGGCGCGGCAGTCCGCCGTGATCGACGCCGCGCGCGCCTTCGCGCACGGGCACAGCCCGCTGCAGCCGCTCAATCCGGCCTGGGACCAGACGTTCCTGGAGATCCTCGACGAGGGCCGGCTGACCGACCTGGACGGGTGGTCGAACCCGTTCATCGCCCGCGAGGGCGGCAACTCCGCGCACGAGATTCGCACCTGGGTGGCGGCGTTCGCCGCCCTCGCGGCTGCGGGTCCCTACCGGACGACGCAGCGGTTCTACCGTGCCGCGCCGGAATTGATCGCAGGTTTCGCCATCCGGACGGCGGTGCCGGCATGATCCCCGACGCGTCGGCCGCCATGCCGTTCGACACCGAGGTCGACGTCCTCGTCGTCGGGTCCGGCGGTGGCGGCATGACCGCCGCGTTGACCGCCGACGCGGCCGGGCTCGACACGCTGGTGGTGGAGAAGGCCGCCAAGTACGGCGGGTCGACCGCACTGTCCGGCGGCGGCATCTGGGTACCGGGTGCGCCGTCGCAGCGCCGGGCCGGCTACACGCCCGACCCCGACGAGGTCTTCGGCTACCTCCGCCGGATCACCGACGGACTGGTCAGCGACGCGCGGTTGCGCGCGTACGTCGACGCCGCACCGGAGATGATGGAGTTCCTCGAACAACTCAGTCCGTGGTTCGAGTTCGTCTGGAAGCCCGGCTACGCCGACTACTACCCCGAGCTGCCGGGCGGCTCCGCACTGGGCAGCACGATCAACGTGCCTGCGATCGACCTGCGCGTGCTGGGCGACGAGGAACAGAACCTGCTGCAGCCGCTGGCCCTGGCGCCGAGAGGGATCTGGTTCGCGCCCAAAGACCTACGGCTGTTCTACCAGGTGCGCCAGAATTGGCGCGGCAAAGCCGTTCTGGTCAAGCTGATCTGGCGGATGGTCAGGGCCCGGGTGTTCGGTGACCGGATGGCCGCGATTGGACAGTCGCTGGCCGCGCGGATGCGGCTGGCGCTGGCCCAGCAGAGGATCCCGCTGTGGCTGGACGCGCCGATGACCGAGCTCATCGCCGACCCCGACGGTGCGGTGGTCGGAGCCGTCGTCGACAAGGACGGGCGCGCGTGCCGGATCCGCACGCGCCGCGGGGTGATCCTGGCCGCGGGCGGATTCGACCACGACATGGCCTGGCGCAGGCAACACCTGCCGGAGCTGGAGAAGGACTGGAGCTTCGGCAATCCGGCCGCCATGGGGGACGGGATCCGGGCGGCTGAGAAGGTCGGCGCCGCAACCGAGCTGCTGGACGAGGCGTGGTGGTTCCCGGCCATCTGCTGGCCCGACGGCCGGTTGCAGTTCATGCTCAACGAACGGATGATGCCCTCGCAGTTCGTCGTCAACGGCGCCGGTGAGCGGTTCATCAACGAGGCCGCACCGTACATGGACTTCGCGCACGCGATGATCGACGGCCAGCGTTCCGGAATCACCCACATCCCGTGCTGGCTGATCACCGACATCCGGTCCTTTCACCGCTACGTGGTGGCCGGGCACCTGCCCATCCCCAAGGTCCCGTTCGCGCCGGTGCCCACCGGTGCGAAGGTGCCGAAGGCGTGGCTGGAGTCCGGGGTGGTCGAGGAGGCCCACAGCTGGGAGGAGCTGGCCGGCAAGATCGGTGTGCCGCCGGAGAACTTGCGCCGCACCGCCGAGCGCTTCAACGAGCTCGCCCGCAACGGTCACGACGACGACTTCGGCCGCGGCGACAGCGCCTACGACAACTACTACGGCGACCCCACGCTGCCCAACCCCAACCTGCACCCGCTGGGCAAGCCGCCGTACTACGCGTTCCAGATCATCCTCGGCGACCTCGGCACCTCGGGAGGCCTGCGCACCGACGAACACGCGCGGGTCCTGCGTGACGATGACTCCGCGGTGCCCGGGCTGTACGCGGTCGGCAACAACTCCGCGGCGGTGATGGGACGCAGCTACGCCGGCGCCGGCGCAACGATCGGCCCGGCCATGACGTTCGGCTATGTCGCCGCCAGGCACCTGGCCGCACAGCAGCTGTCCGCAGACGCCGACAGCACCCGCCAGACTCACCCCAGTCCAGGGCCGACACCCATCGGAGGTAGTACATGAAAATCTCGCTGTTCTACGAATTCCCGCTGCCGCGGCCGTGGTCGGAAGACGACGAGCACCAGCTGTTCCAGCACGGGCTCGACGAGGTGGAGGCCGCCGACAAGGCGGGTTTCTCGACGGTGTGGCTGACCGAGCACCACTTCCTCGAGGAGTACTGCCACTCCACCGCACCCGAGATGTTCCTCGCGGCGGCCAGCCAGCGCACCAAGGACATCCGGCTCGGCTTCGGCGTCATGCACCTGCCGCCGCCGATCAACCATCCGGCCCGCATCGCCGAACGCGTCGCCACGCTCGACCACCTGTCGAACGGTCGCGTCGAATTCGGCACCGGCGAAGGCTCCTCGGTCGCCGAGCTCGGCGGATTCAACATCGATCCCGCCGACAAGCGCGCCCAGTGGGAGGAAGCCCTCGAGGTCTCGATCCGCTGCATGACCGAGACGCCGTTCAGCGGGTTCAAGGGCGAACACGTCGAAATGCCGGCCCGCAACGTGATTCCCAAGCCGCTGCAGTCACCGCACCCGCCGGTGTGGGTGGCCTGCACCCGGCCGTCGTCGGTGCAGATGGCGGCGCAGAAGGCCATCGGCGCACTGAGTTTCGCCTACACCGGTCCCGAGGCGCTCAAAGAGCGTGTCGACGGCTACTACAAGGAGTTCGAGGAGAAGGGCGCGCCGGTCACCCCGGCGATCAACCCGAATCTGCTGGCGATCGGTGGCGACCTGTCGATGATGGTGGCCAAGACCGACGAGGAGGCGCTGGCGCGGCTCGGGATCGGCGGCGGCTTCTTCTCGTTCGGCATCATGCACTACTACATGACCGGTATGCACACCCCGGGCCGCACCGGGGTCTGGGAACTCTACGAGCAGGCGGTCAAGGAGGATCCGACGCTGGCCTACGGCCCCGGCCGCGGCGCGATCGGGTCGCCGGACACCGTGCGCGAGTTCCTGCGCGGCTACGAAGCCAGCGGCGTCGACGAGATCATCCTGTTGCTCAACCCGCGCAGCCACGAGGGGACCATGGAGTCGATCGAGATCATGGGCCGCGAGATCCTGCCCGAATTCATCGAACGCGACGAGAAGGCCCGCGCGGACAAGGCCAAGCGGCTCGAGCCCGTCATCGAGAAGGTGGAGGCGCGGCGCGAGAAGTCCGACGCCCCGCTGTTCGACGAGACCTACGCGTTCGGCGGCCTGCCCACCGGCCGGGGCGGGAAGTTCACCGCGGGGGAGATCCCCGAGGCGATGGCCGAGATCAACGAGGGGCGGGTCAAGGCCGCGCAACTGGAGAAGCAGGCGCGCGAGCAGGCGGGCTGACACCGACCGTGGGTCAGATCGACGCGATGTGGCGCTACGACGGCAAGCGGGTGGTGGTCACGGGCTGCGCGTCGGGCATCGGCGCGCACCTGGTCGGCCAGCTCAGCGCCCTGGGCGCACACGTCACGGGCCTGGACATACGCAGGCCCGCGATGCAGGTCGACGAGTTCATCGAACTCGACCTCTCCGACCAGGCGTCGATCGACCACGCGGTGGCCTCGCTCGGCGGGGACCTCGACGTGCTGTTCAACGTGGCCGGGGTGTCCTCGGGAATCGGTGACCCGCTGCGGGTGGTGCGGATCAACTTCCTGGGCGCCCGGCATCTGACCGAGGCGCTGCTGCCCCGGATGCGTCCGGGTTCCGCGGTGGTCAGCGTGTCATCGCTGGCGGCGGCGAACTACCTCGAGAACCGGCACACCACCGCGCCACTGGTCGCCACCGCGACGATCGACGACGGGATCGCTTGGTGCCGCGACCATCCGGACGCGCTGGCCGACGGCGGGTACCGGCTGGCCAAGGAGGCGGTGATCCTCTACACCATGTGCAGCGCCGGGCCGCTCGGCGCGCGGGGGATCCGGATCAACTGCACCGGACCGGGTGTGACCGAGACGCCGATCCTCGACCAGCTCCGCACGGCCTACGGGCCGGCCTTCCTCGATGACATCCCCAAACCGCTGGGCCGGGTGTCCGAGCCGGAGGAGCAGGCGGCGGTGCTGGTGTTCCTCGGCGGCAACGCCGCCAGTTACCTCACCGGGCAGGTCATCTGGGTCGACGGTGGGAACCTCGCCGGCCGGGTGGCCGCGGACCTGAAAGGGGAGTGACGTGGCCACACTCGATGAGTTCCGCCGGGCCGGTGACGCGGTGCGCAACTGGGGCCGCTGGGGCGAAACCGATGAACTCGGCACGCTGAACTTCATCACCGCAGGCAAGGTGGCCGAGGCGGCGGGCCTGGTGCGCCACGGCAAGGTGTTCCCGCTCGGCGTCGACTTCGGCTCCGCGGGTCCGCAGGGGGCGTTCCAGTACCGGCCCAACCCGATGCACGTGATGACCGTCGACGGCGGCGACGCCAACACGCTGGTGCAGTACGGCCCGCAGTGGCTGAAGAACACCGTTGCCCAGCAGCTCGCCGGGTACTTCGTCGACAACCCGTTCCGGTTCAACGACGACATGATCATCATGCCGCTGCAGGCCGCGACCCAGTGGGACGCGTTGTCGCATGTCTACTACGACGACAAGCTCTACAACGGATTCCCGGCCGACTCGGTGACCAGCCAGGGCGCGTTCCACTGCGGGATCGACAAGGTCGACGGCAAGGGCATCACCTCGCGCGGTGTCCTGCTCGACCTGGTGCGCCACCGCGGGGCCGACGTCTTCGTCGAGCACGGCGAACCCATCACGCCCGACGAACTCGACGAGGTCGCGCGCGCCCAGGGCGTGTCGGTGGGCAGCGGTGACATCGTGCTGATCCGGACCGGGTGGTGGGACAGGTTCCTCGAAGCCGGCGACGGCACCGAACCGTACGCCGGCCTGGACTGGCGCTGCGCGGGCTGGCTGCACGAGCGTGAGGTGGCCGCGGTGGCCGCCGACAACCTGATGGTCGAGGACCCGGTGTCGGGGGTCGAGGGCACGATCCTGCCGATGCACATGCTGTGCCTGCGCGACATGGGCCTGATGCTCGGCGAGTACTGGGACCTCGGTGCGCTGGCCGCCGACTGTGCCGGCGACGGGGTGTACGAATTCCAACTCGTGGCACCGCCGTTGCGGGTCACCGGCGCGGTGGGCGCGCCGCTGAATCCGATCGCGATCAAGTGAGGGGAAGTGAGATGACCGTGTCCACCGACACCGCCGGCACCGCTGCGGGCACCGACGAGGCGCCGCTGGTGGTGGGGCTCGGCGGGACGCTGCGGGCGAACTCGTCGACCGAGCGCGCGCTGCGCTACTGCCTCGACGCGGTGGCGCGCCAGGGCGGGCGGGTCCGCATGTTCGCCGGACCCGACCTGGACCTGCCGATGTATGCGCCGCATCAGCTGGAACGCACCCCGCGGGCGCTGGAACTGGTTGGCGCGCTGCGTGACGCCGATGCGGTCGTGGTCGGGTCGCCGGGCTACCACGGCGCGGTGTCCGGGCTCGTGAAGAACGCGCTCGACTACATCGAGGACCTCCGTGAGGATCCCCGGGTGTACCTCGACAACACCCCGTGGGGCTGCATCAGCTGTGCGTATGGCTGGCAGGCGGCGGTCGGCACCCTGGGCCAGCTGCGCTCGATCGGCCATGCGCTGCGGGCCTGGCCGACCCCGCTGGGGGTGGCGATCAACTCCGCCGACGACATCTGGAACAGCGACGGCGAACTCGTCGACGAACCGGTCCGCAATCAACTCGATCTGCTCGCCGCGCAGGTGCTCAGCTTCGCCGCGGCGCACCGGTCGGCTCCGTGACGTTCGCGCGGCGCACCGTCGACGTCGGCGGGCTGATGACCGCCTACCTCGAAGCGGGGCAGGGTGACCCGGTCGTGCTGCTGCACGGCGGGGAGTTCGGCGCCGGCGCGGAACTGGGCTGGGAGCGCGTCATCGACGCGCTGGCCGCCCACCACCGTGTGCTGGCACCGGACATGCTCGGCTTCGGCGGCTCGGCCAAGGTCGTCGACTTCACCGACGGGCGCGGACTGCGGATCCGGCACATCGCGCGGTTCTGCGCGGCGCTGGGCGTGCCCGGGGCGCACTTCGTGGGCAACTCGATGGGGGCGATCAACCTGCTCGTCGATGCCGCCTCCGACGCACCGGTGCTGCCGATGCGCAGCCTCGTCGCGATCTGCGGCGGCGGGGAGATCCAGCGCGGCGAACACATGGACGCGCTCTACGACTACGACGCGACCGTGGCCGGGATGCGCCGCATCGTCACCGCGCTGTTCGCCGATCCGGCCTACCACGGCGACGACGACTACGTGCGGCGCCGCTACCAGTCCAGCATCGCGCCCGGTGCCTGGGAAGCGTTGGCGGCGGCCCGCTTCCGGCGCCCCGGGTTGGCGCCGCCGCCCGCGCCGTCGAGCGCTCGGCCCTATGACCGCATCGCGGTGCCCGCGCTGCTGATCGAGGGGGCCCGCGACAAGCTGCTGCGGCCGGGATGGGCGGCCGAGATCGCCGCGCAGATCGCCGACGGCCGGTCGGCGGTGGTCGCCGACGCAGGGCACTGCCCGCAGATCGAACAGCCGGCGGCGGTCACCGACCTGCTCCTCGGTTTCTTCGCCGACGTGTCACGACGAAAGGTGTCCGCCTGATGGCAAGCGAACTCGACGGCAAGGTCGCGATCGTCACCGGCGGCGCGTCCGGCATCGGACGCGGCATCGTGGAACGCTTCGTGGCCGAGGGAGCCAAGGTCGTCATCGCCGACGTGCAGACCGAACTCGGGGAGGCACTGGCGGCGGAGTCCGGTGCCGCCGCACTCTTCCGGCACACCGACGTGGGTCAGCAGGCAGACGTCACCGCCCTGGTCGCCGACACCGTCGAGCAGTTCGGCGGGCTCGATGTGATGGTGAACAACGCGGGCATCTCCAGCCCGTTGCGGCGCGCCATGTTCGACGAGGACTTCGAGGAGTTCGACCGCGTCATGCGGGTCAACGTGCTCGGCGTCATGGCCGGCACCCGCGACGCGGCCCGGCACATGGCCGACCACGGCGGCGGATCGGTGATCAACCTGTCCTCGATCGGCGGCATCCAGGCCGGCGGCGGCGTCCCGGTGTACCGCGCGTCGAAGGCCGCGATCCTGCACTTCACGAAATGCGCCGCCATCGAGCTGGCGCACTACGACGTTCGGGTGAACTGCATTGCCCCGGGCAACATCCCGACACCGATCCTGCAGTCGTCGGCCACCGGGGCCGACCGGGAGCGGCTCGAACGGTTCGAGGCGAAGATCCGCGAACAGATGCGCAACGACCGGCCGCTCAAACGGGAGGGCACCCCGGCCGACGTCGCCGAGATGGCGCTGTACCTGGCCACCGAACGGTCGCGCTACGTCACCGGGACAGTGCTCACGGTCGACGGCGGTACGTCCGCGGGCAAGGTCATCCCCCGGCCGCCCAGGGACGCACCGGTCGGCAACGGCACCGCGCGATGATGCTAAATCAGTCGCTTGACTTAAAGGGTCGGGCGGCGTTGACTGTGAGCGTGACCACAGCCCGCAGTGTGACCACCGCCCGTACGGCGAGCCCGGCCAGGACCGCCCGCGCCGAACGCGCCAGCGGCACGCAGGAGGCGATCCTGCGGGCCGCCGAACGGCTGTATGCCGAGCACGGCGTGTTCGCCGTGTCCAACCGTCAGGTCAGCGAGGCCGCCGGGCAGGGCAACAACGCCGCGGTCGGTTACCACTTCGGCACGAAGACCGACCTGGTTCGCGCCATCGAGCACAAGCACCGGGGGCCGATCGAGCGATTGCGCGAACAGATGGTCGCCGACCTGGGTCCCGCGCCGGACATGCGTGACTGGGTCGCCTGCCTGGTCCGGCCGCTGACCGACCACCTCGAGGAGTTGGGCAACCCCACCTGGTACGCCCGGTTCGCCGCGCAGGTCATGACCGACCCCGCCTACCACGGCATGATCGTGCGCGACGCGCTGTCCTCGCCGTCGCTGGTCCAGGTCATCAGCGGGATCGGCGCCTGCCTGCCCGACCTGCCGCCCGACGTGCTCGCGGAGCGAAACGTGATGGGCCGCAACCTGTTGATGCACAGTTGCGCCGACCGCGAGCGCGGCATGGCCCAGGGTGCGCGGGTGCCGCGGACGTCGTGGGGGGCCGCGGCCTCCGGTCTGATCGACGCCCTGGTCGGGCTGTGGCTGGCACCGGTCACCGAGGAGCCCTGATGAGGGTCACCGTGGATCAGGACCGGTGCGTGTCATCGGGTCAGTGCGTGCTCAACGCCGCCGAGGTGTTCGACCAGCGAGATGACGACGGGGTTGTGGAACTGCTCGCCGAGTTCCCCGGTCCCGACCAGGAAGCCGACACCCGCCGGGCCGCGGCTGCCTGCCCCGCCCTGGCCATCCAGCTCGAGGAGTGACGACCTTGTCCGACACGTTGACCAACCCCGACACCGGGACCATCCCCGAGTATCCGATGGAACGGGCCGCGGGGTGCCCCTTCGCCCCGCCGCCGCAGATGCTCGAGATGGGGGCGGCCAGACCGCTGTCGCGCGTGCGGATCTGGGACGGCAGCACACCGTGGCTGATCACCGGGCACGCGGTGGCGCGGGAACTGTTCGCGGACTCGCGGGTCAGCGTCGACGACCGCCGCGACGGCTTCCCGCACTGGAACGAGCACATGCTGTCCACGGTCAACAAGCGCCCGCGGTCGGTGTTCACCTCCGACGCCGAGGAGCACACCCGGTTCCGCCGCATGCTGTCCAAGCCGTTCACGTTCAAGCGCGTGGAGGGTCTGCGCCCGGCGATCCAACAGGTCACCGACGAGTGCATCGACGACATCCTGGCCGGCCCGCAGCCCGCCGACATCGTGGCCAAACTGGCGCTGCCGGTGCCGACCCGGGTGATCAGCGAAATGCTCGGCGTGCCCTATGAAGACCACGAGTTCTTCCAGCACCACGCCAATGTCGGTCTGGCCCGGTATGCCAGCGCCGACGCCGGTCAAAAGGGTGCGATGAGCCTGCACCAGTACCTGATCAACCTCGTCGAGCAGAAGCGCCAGAACCCGGCCGAGGATGCGGTGTCCGACCTGGCCGAGCGGGTCAATGCGGGAGAGATCAGCGTCAAGGAGGCCGCCCAGCTGGGCACCGGTCTGCTGATCGCCGGGCACGAGACCACCGCGAACATGATCGGGATCGCGGTGCTGGCCCTGCTCGAACACCCTGAACAGGCCGATTTCCTGCGCGAGGCCGACGATCCGAAGGTGATCGCCAACGCCGTCGAGGAGTTGATGCGCTACCTGTCGATCATCCAGAACGGGCAGCGGCGCGTCGCCATCGAGGACATCGAGATCGCCGGTGAGACGATTCGCGCCGGCGAGGGCATCATCCTCGATCTCGCCCCGGCGAACTGGGATCCGGCCGCCTATCCGGAACCCGACCGGCTCGACCTGTCCCGCGACGCCGGAGCGCAGCTGGGCTTCGGGTACGGCCGTCACCAGTGCGTCGGCCAGCAGCTGGCCCGCGCCGAGATGCAGATCGTCTTCCACACGCTGCTGCGCCGCATCCCGACCATGCGCCTGGCGATCCCGTTCGAGGAGATCCCGTTCAAACACGATCGGCTCGCCTACGGCGTCTATGAACTTCCCGTCACCTGGTGACGAACTGAAACCTCGCTCGACAGCGCAAAAGGAGTCCATCATGACCACGACGATGTCCACGCTGTATCCCCCCGAGGGCTTCGGCGCCCCCAAGCATCGCAAGGGGCACGCGTCCAAGGACGGCCTCGCCGGTCTGCCCGAGGGCACCGAGATCTTCTCGGCCGACAATCACATCTCGGTGGCCGACGACATCTTCTTCGAACGCTTCCCCGAGGAACTCAAGGGTGCGGCGCCGCGGATCTGGTACGAGGACGGCGCGTATATGGTCGGCATGAAGGGAAAAGCTTGGACCGGCGGAGATTTCGGCCGAGTGCTGATGCAGTACGACGACCTCGCCGGTGCGGCGTCGAACAACATCGACGCCCGCATCCGCGAACTCGCCGAGGACGGCATCGACAAGGAGCTGGCCTTCCCCAACGCCGTGCTGGCGCTGTTCCACTACCCGGACAAGTCGCTGCGCGAGCGGGTGTTTCGCATCTACAACGAACACATCGCGGATCTGCAGGAGCGCTCGGGCGGCCACTTCTACGGCGTCGGGCTGATCAACTGGTGGGATCCCAAAGGCACCCGCAGCACCCTCGAAGAGCTCAAATCGCTGGGGCTCAAGACGTTCCTGCTGCCGCTCAACCCCGGCAAGGACGACGACGGCAACATCTACGACTACGGCAGTACCGACATGGACGCGGTCTGGGACGAGATCGAGGCCGCCGGGCTGCCGGTCAGCCACCACATCGGCGAAACCCCGCCCAAGACGCCGTGCCAGCACAACAGCGTCGTGGTCGGGATGATGGTCAATGTCGACTCGTTCCGCGAGCAGTTCGCCAAGTACGTGTTCTCCGGCATTCTGGACCGGCATCCGAGCTTGAGGATCGGCTGGTTCGAGGGTGGTATCGCCTGGGTGCCGACCGCTCTGCAGGACGCCGAGCACATGCTGGCCTCCTACCGGCACATGTTCAACCACGAACTCGCCCATCCGGTTCGGCACTACTGGGACGAGCACATGAGCGCGTCGTTCATGGTCGACCCGCTGGGCCTGGAACTGATCGACAGGATCGGGGTCGACAACGTGATGTGGTCGAGCGACTACCCGCACAACGAGAGCACGTTCGGCTACTCGGAGAAGTCACTGGCCACCGTGGTCGAGGCGGTCGGGCCGGATGACGCCGCCAAGATCGTCAGCGGCAACGTCAAGCAGTTCCTGGGGCTCGCGTGACGACACTGGAAGCGCCCGGCCGCCCCGGAAGTTCCTGGGACATCCCTGATCTGCCCGACCGTGCCCGGATGTACTCCGAGTGTGGCGCGCGGCTGCGGGAATCCATGCGCGACAGAGGCGTCGACGCGCTGGTGCTGCTCGGCAACGGTAACGTGGTGTACGCGGCGGGGATCAGCTGGCCGCTGCTCGACGCCGGGCTCTCGCACGTCGAGCGGCCGGTGGCGATCGTGCTCGCCGACGACCCGCATCCGCACGTGTTCATGCCGCTGCGGGAGGGCTCGGCCGCGGTGGCCACCGAATCCGAGGTGCCCGCCGACCACATCCACCCGCCGCTGTATCTCGAATTCGACGAGGGCGTTGAACATTTCGCGACCGTACTCGCCGAGCTCGTGCCGGCCGGGTCCACCGTCGCCGTCGACGAACTGACCGGCGCGATGCGGCGGGCGCAGTCGCGGCTGTTCCCGTCCGGCCCGCCCAGCGATGCCGCGCAGGTGGTCGGGCCGGCCAAACTGGTCAAGACGCGCGACCAGATCTCGTGTGTCCGCAACGCCTGCCGCATCACCGAGGCGGCCATGGTGGACGTGCAGCGCGGGCTCGCCCCGGGTGTGCGTCAGGTTGACCTCTCGGCGGCGTTCGTCCGCCGGGCGTTCGAACTCGGCGCGACCGCGAACATGCTCGAGGCGATCTGGCAGGTGATGCCCACAACGCGCACCAGCGGCGCGGTGTGGACCACCACGGGTGATCTGGCCCTGCCGCTGCTGACCACCGAACGGGAACTGCAGCGCGGCGACGTGCTGTGGACCGATGTCTCCATCACCTACACCGGCTACTGCTCGGACTTCGGGCGCACCTGGGTGGTCGGGGAGGAGCCCACCGCCCGCCAGCATGCGCAGTTCGACAAGTGGCGCAGCATCCTCGACGCCGTGCTCAGCGTGACCAGGGCCGGCGCGACGTGCGGCGACCTCGCGCGGGCGGCGATCGCGGCGAACGACGGGGTGAAACCGTGGCTCCCGCACTTCTACCTCGGCCACGGCATCGGCACCAACGCCGCCGAGATGCCGATGATCGGCACCGACCTCGGGCAGGAGTTCGACGACAACTTCGTGTTCCCGGCCGGGATGCTGCTGGTGCTCGAACCGGTGGTCTGGGAGGACGGCACCGGCGGTTACCGCAGCGAGGAGATCGTCGTCATCACCGAGGACGGCTACCAGTCGATCACCGACTATCCCTACGCGCCCTACGGCATGAACTGACAGGCGAGACCATGAGCACTGAAATCCTCCCCGACGCCGCCGATCTGCGCCGTGGCCGCCGCGAGCGGGCGCTGGCGCAGATGCACGCGCACGACCTCGACATCCTGGTCCTGGGCCGGCAGGCCAACGTCCGCTACGTCACCGGTGCCCCACAGCTGTGGGTGGCGGGCACCCGGCCGTTCGGGCCGATCTGCGAGGTGGTCCGGTCCACCGGCGAGATCCACCTCAACAGCACCTGGGACGAGGGCATCCCCGACGAGATCGCCCACGACCACCTGTACGGCCTGGCGTGGAATCCGATGACGCTGATCGAGGTGCTCAAGGGCATCCCCGGCGCGGCCACCGTGCGCCGGGTCGGGACCGATTCCCTGACACCGACATTCGCCCAGCTGCTGCCGATGGCGTTCCCGAACGCCGAGATCGTCGATGCCGAACCCGCGCTGCGGGCCGCCCGGCGCATCAAGACCCCCGACGAGATCGCGGTCCTGCGGGGTGCGCTGGGCGTCGCCGAGCGGGCGCTCGACGCCGCCCGCGCGGAACTGGCCGCCGGCGTCACCGAGCAGACGCTGACCGGCGCGATGCTGCAGGCGATGGCCGCCGGCGGCGTCACCACCCCGGCCACCCAGGACGGGGCTTGGATCACGCCGAAGGACCATTCGTGGCGGCGGGGATCGGGCGATCGCACCGTGACCGACGGAGATCTGGTCGCGTTCAGTGCCGGCGCGCTGGCCGACGGCTACGTCGGCGAGGTCGGCCGCACCTGGCCGGTGGGCGAGGTGGCGGGCGCCGACGCCCTGTTCCGCCGGTCGAACGACCTGTGGGAGCGCCTCGTCGCGGCGTGCCGGCCCGGCGCGGCAGCCGGAGACCTTTTCGACGCCTACGAGCGCAGCGGAGAGCGGTTGCCCGCGACCCCGGTCGCGCACGGCCTCGGTCTCGGCTTCGACCCGCCGGTGATCTGTGCGGACCTGCCGGTGACGTGTGCGCAGGAACGCCTGGAACCCGGCATGGTGCTGGCGGTGACCGGCTACGTGTGGGAGCCCGGCGTCGGGGCGGTGTTCACCCGTGAAGCGGTGCTGGTCGGCGACGAGGGTCCCGAGGTGCTCACCTCGGGCGCCTGGCACGCCGCCGCGGCCCCTGTGTCATGAGCCGATGACATCGGGTGGACCGCCCCCGCCGGAGGAGATCGTCGGCTACGACAAGGACCCGGCGACCAAGATCGCGACCATCACGTTCAACCGGCCGGACCATCTGAACGCCCCGACGTCGGCGGCCCGGTTGCGCTACGCCGACCTGCTGCGTGGGGCAAGCGTGGACGACGACGTCAAGGTCGTGGTGATCCGCGGGGTCGGTGAGAACCTCGGCAGCGGTGCGGATCTGCCCGACTTCATGGCGGGCACGGAGGAGGACCGGCTCGCCGAACTGCGTGTCGACGACCCGGCCGTGACCTATCCGCCGAAGGGGTCCTACCGGCACGGCGCCACGATGGGCGCGTGGTATGCCAATGTGGCTGCGGGCAACCGGGCGCTGCAGGAGCTCAAGAAGATCAGCATCGTGGAGGCCAAGGGCTACTGTTACGGCTGGCACTTCTACCAGTGCGCCGACGCCGACCTGGTGATCTCCAGCGACGACGCGCTGTTCGGCCATCCGTCGTTTCGCTACTACGGGTGGGGTCCGCGGATGTGGACCTGGATGCTGACCATGGGGCTGAGACCGTTCCAGGAGATGGTGTTCACCGGCCGCCCGTTCACCGCCGAGGAGATGCTGGCGTGCAACTTCCTCAACAAGGTCGTCGCGCGGGATGCGCTGGAGAACGAAGTCGAGAAGTACGCGCTGGCGTGTGCCCGAAACCGCCCGGTGGACAGCGTTTTCCAGCAGAAGATGTTCTTCGAGGTGGTCAAGCAGTTCCAGGGCGAGTACCTGGGCAGCGTGTTGTCGGCGGTGTTCGAGTCGCTGGGGGCGACGGTGCGCCCGGACGGCAGGGACTTCATGCTCGGCGACGCGATCGACGCCGGACTGGCTGATGCGGTCAACGACAACGATGCGAAGTTCCCGCCCGAGTTCCGGCTGAGCAAGTCCGGACGCGCCCAGCCGGCACCGGACGAGGGCGGCGACGGGAGAGGTCAGTGAGCACACCCGCCGGGCCGCAACCGCCGTTGACCGGCTACACCGTGGTCGACCTGTCGACCGGGATCGCCGGCGCGTACTGCACCAAGATCCTCGCCGACGGCGGCGCGCAGATCGTCAAAATTGAGCCGCCAGAGGGCGATCCGCTGCGGCGCTGGTCGGCCTCCGGTGCGGACACCGGCCGGAGCGGAGCGCTGTTCGGCTTCCTGGCCGGCGGTAAGCACAGCGTGGTGGCCGACCCGTCCCTCCGTTCCGACCAGGCGTTCGTCGACGCCCTGCTCGCCGACGCCGATGCGGTGGTGTGGTCGCGCGGGTCGTCGGTCGCCGAACACCCCGCGCTGGCGCCGGCCGAGATCCACCGCCGTCATCCCCGGCTGACCGTCGCCGCCATCACCCCGTTCGGGCTCGACGGGCCCTGGTCGGAGCGCCCGGCCACCGAGTTCACCCTGCAGGCGTGGTCGGGCGGCATCGTCGGACTGGGCCGCGGCGCGGCCGACCGGGCACCGGTGTACGTCGGCGGCCAGGTGGGTGAGTACCTCGCCGGCGCGTACGCGAGCGCGGCCATCCTGGCCGGTCGCCTGCGCGGCACCGGGGAGCTGATCGACCTGTCGATGCTCGAGACCCAGATCCTCGGACTGACCTACTATCCCGTCACCTATTTCCAGATGCTGGGCCGGCCGTGGCGTGATGCGCGCCGCCTGACCGTGCCGGGCATCGCGCAGGCCAAGGACGGTCTGGTCGACATCGGCTGCGGCACCGCCCAGCAGTGGTTCGACCTGTGCGCGATGACCGGCCACGACGAGTGGATCGACGAGGACTCGCCGCTGTCGATCACCGAGCAGGCCAACGAGAAGGCCGACGAACTGTACGCGTGGGTGGCCGATCAGACGGTCGACGAGATCCGCGACCTGGCCACCGCGTTCCGCATCCCCAACGCGCCGGTCGCCAACGGCCAGAACGTCACCGGGCTCGACCACTTCGTCGCTCGCGGCACGTTCGTGCGCAACCCGCGGGACGGCTTCACCCAACCCGGCCCGCCGTACCGGCTGAGCCCGGCGGTGCTGCGGGCCGCCGCGCCCGCGCCGCGGCTCGGCGAGCACACCGAGCACCACCGACGAGTGAGCGGAAACGGCGGCGATCGCGCCACATCCACAACCACCGGTGCTCACTCACGGCGGGTGGAGTTGCCGCTCGAAGGGTTGCGCGTGCTCGACCTGACCACGTTCTGGGCCGGCCCGTCGTGCACGCACATCATGGCGCTGCTGGGCGCGGAGGTGATCCACGTCGAGTCGCTGCGCAGGCCGGACGGCACCCGGCTGATCGCCGGCATCCCGGCGACCGAGGACGCGTGGTGGGAACGCTCACCGATCTTCTCGGGTCTGAACACCAACAAGAAGGGGATCACGCTCGATCTGCAGACGGCGCCGGGCCGGGCGGTGCTCAACCGGCTCATCGCCACCTCCGACGTCGTGGTCGAGAACTTCACGCCCCGGGTGCTCGACTCGATCGGAATGGACTTCGCCGCGGTACAGGCGCTGCGGGCGGACGCGATCATGGTGCGCATGCCGGGGTTCGGTCTGGATGGGCCGTGGCGGGACAACGCGGCGTTCGCCTACGTCATCGAGGCGGCAGCGGGGATCAGCTGGCTCACCGGCTATCCCGACCGCAACCCGAACGAACCCTATTCGGTGGGTGACCCGAACGCCGGCATCCATGCGCTCAACGGGCTGCTGCTGGCGCTCGAACACCGCCGCCGCACCGGGCAGGGCGTGCTGGTCGAGGCCGCGATGGTCGATGCCGCGCTCAACGTGGCCGCCGAGCAGGTCATCGAGTACACCGCCTACGGTGCGCTGCTGCAGCGCGACGGCAACCGCGGCCCGGTCGCCGCACCGCAGAACCTGTACCGGACCAACGAGATCGACGAGTTCGGCCGGCTCGACCGCTGGGTCGCGGTCGCGGTCGCCGACGACACGCAGTGGCGCGGGCTGTGCGAGACGATCGGCGCCGGTGACTGGGCGGCGGATCCCGCGCTGTCGACGGCCGCGGGCCGTCGCGCCGCCCACGACGCGATCGACGAACGGCTGGGCCGGTGGTGCGCCGAGCGAACCGGCGACGAGATCGTCGACCGGCTCTGGGGCGCAGGGGTTCCGGTCGCCAAGGTGATGCAACCGCACCGGCAGACCGAACTGCCCCAGCTGGCGCACCGCGGCTTCTTCGAAGACGTCGCGCACCCCGTCAACGCCACCACCCCGCACAGCGGGTTGCCGTTCCGGTCGTCGGCGGGACCCGCGCGCTACCACCGCCACCCCGCACCGCTGCTCGGCGAGCACACCACCGACGTGCTCATCGAGCTCGGGCTGGGTGAAGACGAGATCGCCCAACTGGCCGCCGACAGGGTGATCGGACGAGCGCTCTGACTGGTTGACTGGACCCATGGCCATCGACCCCTCGTCCGTCTCGCTCACCGGCCGCGTCGCCGTGGTCACCGGTGGCGGCACCGGCATCGGCCTGGGCATCGCCGCGGGGCTGGCGAACTTCGGCGCCCGGGTGGCGATCTGGGAGCGCGACGCCGAGCGGTGCGCCGCCGCGGCCGAGGCGGTCGGCGGGCTCGGCGTGGTGACCGATGTCCGCGACAGCGCCGAGGTGACCGCCGCACTCGACCGGACCGAAGCCGAACTGGCCACACCGACCATCCTGGTCAACAACGCCGGCGGGACGTTCGCCTCACCGCTGTTGGACACCGGCGAGAACGCCTGGGATGCGTTGTACCGGGCGAATCTGCGGCACGTGCTGCTGTGCACCCAGCAGGTGGCGCGGCGGATCGTCACCGCCGGAGCCGGCCGCGGCAGCGTCATCAACGTGACCTCCATCGAGGGGGTGCGGGCGGCACCCGGCTACGCCGCCTACGCGGCGGCCAAGGCGGGCGTCATCAACTACACCAGGACCGCGGCGTTCGAGTTGGCGCCGCACCGCATCCGGGTCAACGCACTGGCTCCCGACGTCATCGTCACCGAGGGGCTGCTGGCACTCTCACCCGGCGGGCTGCCCGCCGGGATCGGCGACGCGATCCCGATGGGCCGGCCCGGCACCGTCGACGAGATGGCCGGCGCCGCGGTGTTCCTCGCCTCCGAGTTGTCGAGTTACGTCACCGGTCAGACGTTGCACGTCGACGGCGGAACGCATGCGGCGGGCGGCTGGTACCACCACCCGCAGACCGGCGCGGCCACGCTCGGACCGGGTTAACGCACGCGGTCGAGTCCCGGCTCGCCGAGCCGGCGGCGGATCGCCGCCCACGGATCGGCGTAGCGGCCCGGTGTGTCGCGGTAGGCGGACTGGCGCGCGATGAAGATCCGGGCGAGCGGCGCCAGGACCGGCAGCACGTGGCGCAACCAGCCCGCCCTGGCCCGCATCTCGGCGAGCATGTCCGGCCACGAATGGTGTTGGAAGCCCAACGCTTCCTGCGCGCGGGTGGCGTCCATCCAGTCGGTGATGAACCAGGCGTCGTCGCGTTCGGGGTCTCCGGGCCGGCCCGGCGGCAGCACACCGGACATCCCGCGGGCCGCGGCCAGTGCGGCGCCGATCTCGCCCTGGGTGAGCCGATGGGAGTCGTCGCCGGCGATGAGCAGGATCTCGCCGACGACGTCCGCGGTGGTGGCGGCCGCGAACGCCCAGGCGACATCGCGGACGTCGACGGTGTGGATGCGCCCGTCGGCGGGCAGGGCGCTCTCGAAGAAGAGCGCGTCGGTGGTGAACGGCATCGCCTTCGGGTCCACGGTCAACACGCCGCCCAGTCGCAGCACCACCCACGGCAACGACGAGGCGCGCACCAGCTCTTCGGCCTCGAGCTTGTGGCCGCCGTAGAGTTCCGTCGGATTGGGGGGAGTGTCGGCCGCGACCGGCGGCGTGGTGCGGTGCGGGTTGCGGGCGCCGTAGACGGCGTTGCTCGACGCCTGCACGAACCGTGGCGGCTCCGGTTGCGCCTCGGCCACCCGCACCAGGGTCGCGGTGGCGTCGACGTTGACCTTGCGGGCCAGAGCGGCGTTGCGGTAGATCGGCGGCGGGATCACGGCGGCGAGGTGGATGATCGCGGCGGGCGCCACCTCGGCGAGCAGCTGCTCGACCTGTGCGGCGTCGGTGAGGTCCGCCCACCGCGCCTCGGCTCCCTTCGGCAGCGCCTCGGCGGCCTTGCGGTTGGCGTCGGTGCGCAGGTCGGTGGCCACCACCCGTCTGCCCTGGTCGGCCAGTCGCCGCACCGTCTGCGAGCCGACCAGCCCGAATCCTCCGGTTACCAGCACCGCGTCGGACATCGGTCTCCTCATCGGGTGGATGATGGCGTTCTCGTTTCGAGAGAGTAACGTATTCGCTGATCAGTAGCCCATCCAGGGGGAGCCGATGAGCGAGGACGAGGGCGCCGAGGTCGCCAAGTGGGATCCGCAGTTCGCGGCGACCGTGGCCAGGGCCGTCGGGCCGGTGATCAAGCGGTGGTTCCGGTCGGAGGTGCGCGGGCTCGACGCGATGCCGGCGGCGGGCGGTGCGCTGGTGGTGTCTAACCACTCGGGCGGCATGCTCACTCCGGACGTTCTGATCTTCGCACCGGCGTTCTACGGGCGCTTCGGCTATGACCGTCCGCTCTACACGCTCGCCCATTACGGGGTGTTCATCGGGCCGCTCGGCGGCCTGCTGCGCCGCGCCGGGGTGATCGAGGCCAGCCGCGAGAACGCGGGCAAGGCGTTGCGCTCCGGTGCGGTGGTGCTGGTGTTCCCGGGCGGCGACTACGACTCGTACCGGTCGACGTTCTCGGAGAACCGGATCGACTTCGCCGGCCGCACCGGCTACGTCCGCACGGCGATCGAGGCGGGGGTGCCGATCGTGCCGGTGGTGTCGATCGGCGGGCAGGAGACGCAGCTGTTCCTGGCGCGCGGTGACTCGATCGCCCGCCGGCTGGGGCTCAAGCGGGCGCGTCTGGAGATCCTGCCCGTCAGCTTCGGCTTCCCGTTCGGGTTGTCGGTGATCTTCCCGCCGAACCTGCCGTTGCCGTCGAAGGTGGTGACCCGGGTGCTCGACCCCATCGACGTCACCGAGCGCTTCGGAGCGGAACCCGATGTGGCCGAGGTGGACGCGTACGTGCGCGGGGTGATGCAGGCCGCGCTCGACGAGCTGGCGCGCGAGCGGCGTTTCCCGGTGCTCGGATGACGGGCCCGCTGGCCGGCCCGGTGGCTGCGGTGGGCGCGACGGCCGGGCTGGTGCAGACTCTGGTGCGGGCGCGGCTGCTCGCACCGTTGCGCCCCGACCGGTATCTGCGGATGGGTGCCGCGGTGCGTCGCGTCGGCCTGACGGCCACGGTGGGCTTCGCGATCGCGGCACAGCGGTGCCCGGACCGGCCGGGGCTGGTCGACGAACGGGGGACGCTCACCTTCCGGCAGCTCGACGACCGGGCCGATGCGCTCGCCGCGGCGTTGCAGGATTTCCCGGGTGGCGCGCCGCACACGGTGGCGATCATGTGCCGCAACCACCGCGGTTTCGTGGCAGCGCTGTTGGCGGCCAACCGAATCGGCGCCGACGCACTGCTGCTGAACACGTCTTTCGCCGGGCCGGCGCTGGCCGAGGTCGTCGCACGCGAGGGCGCCGACGTGATGATCTACGACGAGGAGTTCACCGGGATCGTCGACCGGGCGCTGGCGGATGCGCCGGCCACGGTGCGGGTGCTGGGCTGGGTCGACGACTCGCCCGCCGCCGGGCCGACCGTGGATGCGCTGATCGAGGAACACCGCGGCCGGCGGCCGCGACCGGCCGCGCGCACCAGCCAGGTGATCCTGCTGACGTCGGGCACCACCGGGACGCCGAAGGGGGCCAAGCGATCCGCGGGCAGCGGCGGTACCGGTGACCTGAAGGCGGTGCTGGACCGGACGCCGTGGCGGGCCGAGGAGACCACGGTGATCGCCGCCCCGATGTTCCACGCGTGGGGGTTCTCGCAGCTGCTGTTCGCCGCGCTGCTCGCGTGTACCGTCGTCACCCGCCGCAAGTTCGACCCGGAGGCCACGCTGGCGTTGGTCGACGAGCACCGCGCCACCGGCCTGGTGGTGGTGCCGGTGATGTTCGACCGGATCATGGAACTGCCGGCCGACGTCCGGGCGCGCTACAGCGGCCGGTCCCTGCGCTTCGCCACCGCGTCGGGATCGCGCATGCGCCCGGATGTGGTGACCGCGTTCATGGACCAGTTCGGCGACGTGGTCTACAACAACTACAACGCCACCGAGGCCGGCATGATCGCCACCGCGACGCCGGCAGATCTGCGCGCCGCTCCTGACACGGCGGGACGCCCGGCGGACGGCACCGAGGTGAGGATCTTCGACGAGGCGCACCGCGCACTCCCGGCCGGTGAGGTGGGGCAGATCTTCGTGCGCAGCGGAACGCTGTTCGACGGATACACCTCGGGGGCGACCAAGGACTTCCACGACGGGTTCATGGCATCGGGCGACCTGGGGTACCTCGACGCGGCCGGTCGGCTGTTCGTGGTCGGCCGCGACGACGAGATGATCGTCTCCGGCGGGGAGAACGTCTACCCGATCGAGGTCGAGAACACGTTGACCGCCCATCCTGGGGTGGCCGAGGCGGTGGTGCTCGGGGTCGACGACGAACAGTACGGTCAGCGGTTGGCGGCCTTCGTCGTCCCGGCGGCCGGGGCGTCGGTGACGCCCGAGGAGCTGAAAACCCACGTCCGGGACAACCTGGCCAACTACAAGGTGCCGCGGGAGATCCGGGTACTGGACGAACTGCCGCGCGGCGGCACCGGCAAGGTGCTGCGCAACGACCTGCTGGCGCAGCTCGACTAGGTGACCGCCGACGCCGGCGCCATCGCCGTGCTGACCGCGCTCAGCTCCGCCGACAACCCAGCGGCGCGGCGGATCTCGATGAGCCCGTGGACCATCGCGTCCGTGGCCTCGTGGACGTCGTCGAAGGTGCGGTCGTCGGAGAGCACCGAGATGTCGACCTGGTCGACGTAGCTCCACACCGTCATGTTGAACGCGCTGGCCGCGGACAGCACGCCGACCGAGTAGATCTCGGTGACGTCGGCGCCGCCGATGTGCCCGCGTTCGCGGGGCCCGGGAACGCTGGACACCGCGACATTCATGATGCGGTTGTGCGAGGCGTGCTCGGACTGCCACCGGAACGCCGCGGGCGCCACCGGCGGCGGCAGGTACTCCATCATTCGGCCCTGCAGCCGCGGCCCGAGGAGTTCGTTGACCTCCTTGGCCCGCGTGGTGGCCTGGGCGGTGAGCCGGACCCGCTCCAGTGGATCGTCGACGTGGACGGGCAGCGAGACGGCCAGGCCGCTGATTTCATTGCCGGTGACCCGGTCGGGCGAGCGGTCGGTGGCCACGGGCACCGAGGCGAGCAGCGGCCGGTCCGCGCGGCCGTCGTAGCGCAGCAGCAGCTCCCGCAGTCCACCCGCGCTGACCGCGAGGATCAGGTCGTTGAACGTCACGCCGAGATGCCGGGCGGTCTCCTTGACGTCCGACAGCGCCACCGATGCGGTGGCGAACGTCCGTCCCGGCGAGACCACGTGGTTGAGAAACGTCGGCGGGGTGTGGAACATCTTCGCCATGTCGGCGGCGTCGCGCTGCGCGCGAGTCCGGCGCCGCACCCGCCCGATGCCGCGGACCGCCTCGCCGACGAGGCCGGGCAGTTCGGCCACCTTCTGGAGGTGGTCGCGGCCGGCCTCGGCCAATAGTGCGGAGTTCGGCGGCGGCGCGCAGGTCGTGTACTCGTCGCGTTCCTCGGTGACCGATCCGGCCAGATCCATCAGGCGCGCCAGCAGATTCGCCGAGGCCACCCCGTCGGCGAGCGTGTGGTGCACCTTGCCGATCAACGCGAACCGGTTGTCGGCCAGCCCCTCGGCGAAGTAGAACTCCCACAGCGGCCGGTCCCGGTTGAGCGGGGTGCTGGCGATGCGGCCGATCACCTCGTCGAGTTCCCGCCGGCCACCGGGTGCGGGCACCGCCACCGTGCGGACGTGGTAGTCGAGGTCGACGTCGCAGTTCTCCAGCCACATCGGGTGGTGGAACTTGAACGGGATGTCGACGAGCCGGTAGCGCAGCGGCTCGAGCAGGTGCAGGCGCCGGGCGATGGTGCGGCGGAACACCTCGAACGAGTAGGGGCTGTCGTGGCTCCCGTCGTAACCGGTGGCGTCGATGATCGCCACCTTCAGCGTGTGCGTGTGCAGATTCGGCGTCTCGCTGTACAAGAGCATGGCGTCCATGCCGTTGAGTCGCTTCACGCGCCCCCACCTCGATTTCTCGCCCGCCCGCCTGGCGTGCCCGACGGGTACCCCCCGGACCGCTGACTTCATGCAACCACCCGGCCCTTCGGCGCCGCGGCGTTTCGGCGAAGACGCGAACCGGGGGCCTCACCTGTGGCGAGGCCCCCGGTTCGTGGGTGCTGTCGGTTACTTCAGGCAGCTGCCGCCGTCGACGGGCAGGGTGACGCCGGTGATGTAGCGGGACTCGTCGGAGGCCAGGAACAGTACGGCGTTGGCGATGTCCTCGGGCTCGACCCAGCCGATGGGCAGCGTGTGCATCATCTGGCCGACGACCTTCATATCGTCCGGGCCCGGATTCTCCAGGTCGGGGCGGAACAGCTTCATGGTGCCCTCGTTCATGAACAGGGGCGTGTTGACGTTGGTCGGATGGACCGAGTTGACGCGCACGTTCTGGGCGCCCAGTTCGACGGCGAACGTGCGCATCAGGCCCACCACACCGTGTTTGGCGGCGACGTAGTGGCCGGTGTGCGGGTAGGCCTTGAGGCCGCCGACCGAGCTGGTCAGGATGATCGATCCGCCGCGGCCGCCCGCGAGGATATGCGGCACACCGGCTTTCACCGTCTTCCAGACGCCGCTGAGGTTGATGTCGATCATGTCGGTCCAGTCGGGCTCGCTGGTCTTGTCCAGCGTGGCGCCGCCGTTCCCGATTCCCGCGTTGGCCACGATGATGTCGAGGCGGCCCAGCTGGTCGACGCCGGCGTCGACCGCGGACTTCAGCGCGTCGAAGTCGCGGACGTCGACCTCCGCGGTATAAATCTGTCGGTTGAGGCCCTTGACCAGATCGGCGGTCTCCGCGAGGTCCTCGGGCGTCGACAGCGGGATCCGCACGCTGTCGACCTGCCGGCAGATGTCGACGGCGATGATGTCGGCGCCCTCCTGCGCCAGCCGCACCGCGTGGGCGCGGCCCTGCCCGCGGGCCGCGCCGGTGATGAATGCGACCTTGCCTTCTACGCGTCCTGCCATGGTTCCTCGTTCCTCACTCGTGGTCGCGCCGCCGCTCGGGGTCGGTCTGCTGGGCACGTGCACAGCACTTTGTCATCGCGGCTCAATTGTGTCAACGGCACATTCAGAGGGAGCAATTTGTACTATCCGCTTAGTAGAACGTCATTTCCGCGACGGCAGGCGGCACCGCACGAGAGAGGCACTGAGCGACGGTGACGAGGCGCGGGGTGGCGCGCGGCGGGTCAGGCGTGGGTGAAGCCGTGAGCGACGAAGTCCCAGACCTCGTCGGCGGTGATCGGGTGCACCGATCCGTCGTCGGAGCCGCCGCTGGACTGGGCGACGAACATGACCGTCTGCATCGTCATCGCCGCCATGCGCTTCGGATTGATGCCGTCGCGCAATTGGCCGGCGGCGCCGGCCTCTTCCATCAACTCGGTGAGCAGCGCGAGCAGCGGCGCGTGCGCGACCTTGACCTCGGACGGGTGGGAGACCAGAAGGCGTGGCGCGAAGTCGGTGAACAGCGGTCTCTTCGCGGCCGGATCGGGTCGTGAGGACTCGAAGAGCAGTTGAACGGCGACCTTGAGCCGCTCCAGCGGATCGGTGTGGCCGGCCGTGGCCGCACGGATCTGGTCGGCCGAGCGGCTGAGCGCGTCCTCGAACAGCGCCAGCAGCAGTTCGTGCTTACCGTCGAACTGCAGATAGAAGCTCCGCAGCGACTGACGGGACCGGTCGACCACCTCTTGCACGGTGAAATCCGTGCTGCCCTTCTCGATGATGATCGCCTGCGCGGCGTCGAGGAACCGCTGCACGCGTTGAGCCGCGCGTAATTTGGCGGTCTTGATCGACCGCTCGACGGCCCGCTGCTTCCAGGCCGGCTCTTCGCTCGGCGTGCTCACCGGCTGCTCGAAGCCTGGCCCGTTGGGGAGAACATGCATGAACTGTACCGGAGAACGCCTGGGCATTGTGGTCCGAGCCCCCCTCGCGGCCAACGTGTCGGAGATTGTGCCTTCCTCATGACGAGAATAGTATTCTCACAACTAGCAATAGAGAAGCGTTTCCTCCGAGAGCAGACCCGGGAGTGCCGTGCAGCTGACTTTCGACGCCGACGTCGAGTCCTTCCGGGCCGATTTCGTGGCATTCCTGGACGACAACCTGCCCGATGAGGCCACCGCGACGGAGCGGCCCGGTTCGACCGCGCACATCCCGCAGTGGGCCCGACAGTGGCAACGCCTGCTGTTCGACAACGGGTGGTTGCTGCCCGGTCACCCTCCGGAGTTCGGGGGGCGCAACGCCGACCTGCTGCAGCAGTACGTCTACCAACTGGAGTTGTCGCGGCGCCGGATCTACCACAGCTTCAACCCACAGGGCGTCGGCATCATCGCCGCGTCGCTGATCACCTTCGGAAGCCCTGAGCAGCAACAGAAGTGGGCGGTGCCGATCCTGCGCGCCGAGATCACCGCGGCGCTGGGCATGAGCGAACCGGGAGCCGGGTCCGACCTCGCCTCGCTGCGCACCCGTGCCGCGCGCTCACCCGATGCCGGTCACTTCGTCGTCAACGGTCAGAAGGTCTGGACGTCGGGGGCGCACGACGCCGACGTCATCCTGACGTTCGTGCGCACTGACCCGAACGCGGCCAAACACCGGGGCATCAGCGTGCTGATGATCCCGACCGACCTGCCCGGCGTGGTGCGCCGGCCGTTCGCCTCGATCTGCGGCCGTGACGACCTCGACTTCAACGAGGTGTTCTTCAACGACGTCGAGGTGCCCGCCGAGAACCTGATCGGACCGGAGAACGACGGCTGGCGGGTGGCGAACGGGTCGCTCGGCCACGAGCGCACCATGTTGTGGCTGAGTTACGCCGACCGACTGCAGGATCTGATCGAGGACTTCCGGCCGGCGACGGAACTGGACTGCGACCGGTACGCGACGATGGTCATGGACACCATGGCGCTGCGGCTGCTCGGTTCGGTCGCGCTGGCCCGCGCTGCCCGGGGCGTCGAGGACGCCGCGGGGCTGTCGGTGCTCAAGCTGCTCGGCTCCGAGGCCGGCCAGGCCGCCACCGAACACGCGCTGAACGCCGTCGGCGCCGAGGGCCTGGCGCATCCGACGACCGTGGGGCCGTGGGCGCCGCTCAATCTGGACGCCCACTCGTGCGGCTGGTTCGAGCGCTACACCCGCAGCTTCGCCGGCACCATCGCCGGAGGGACGTCGGAGATCCAGCGCAACATCATCGCCCAGCGGCTGCTCGGGTTGCCCCGGAACTAGAGGAGACACGTGTACATCGACTACGAGGTCGCCGATCGCATCGGCACCATCACGCTCAACCGGCCCGAAGCGGCCAACGCGCAGAACCCGGAGCTGCTCGACGAGCTGGACGCGGCCTGGACGCGGGCGGCCGAGGACCCGGAGGTGGTGGTGATCGTGCTGCGCGCCAACGGGAAACACTTCTCGGCCGGTCACGACCTGCGCGGCGGCGGTCCGGTCCCCGACAAGATCACGCTCGAGTTCATCATCGCTCAGGAATCCAAGCGTTTCCTGGAGTACACGCTGCGGTGGCGCAACGTGCCCAAACCGTCGATCGCCGCGGTGCAGGGCCGCTGCATCTCGGGCGGGCTGATGCTGTGCTGGCCCTGTGATCTCATCGTGGCCGCTGACGACGCGCTGTTCTCCGACCCGGTGGCGCTGATGGGAATCGGCGGCGTCGAATACCACGGCCACACCTGGGAACTGGGGCCGCGTAAAGCCAAGGAGATCCTGTTCACCGGGCGGCCGCTGACCGCCGAGGAGGCCGAGCGCACCGGGATGGTGAACCGCGTGGTACCCCGCGACGAGCTCGACACCCACACCCGCGCGCTGGCCGAGCAGATCGCGACCATGCATCCGTTCGCGCTGCGGCAGGCCAAGCGGGCGGTCAACCAGACCCTCGACGTGCAGGGCTTCTATGCCGCGATCCAGTCGGTGTTCGACATCCACCAGACCGGCCACGGCAACGCGCTGAGCGTCGGCGGATGGCCGGTGCTGGTCGACCTCGAGAACATGAAATCCAACGTCCAGTAGCCCCCTGTACGCCATTCCGCGAGCGTGCGTGTCTGCACACGACACGCCGCGGTCCTTCCAGCAGTTCACGCACGCTCACGCGGCCTGAGCGTGCCGAAGCTGCTGGTCGATCCGCGCGACGAAATCCCACGCGCGGTACCGGACGTCCTCGAAGACGATCGGGACGACCACCCAGCCGATGTCGAGTAACGCCGCGCTGCGTCGACGGTCCCGGCGCATGGCGTCCGGTCCGCTGTGCCAGTCGAGCCCGTCGTACTCGGCGGCAACGCGGTGGTCGGGCCACGCGAAGTCGAGGCGGCGCAGCTCGCCGTTCCCGTCGATGACCTCGTACTGCAGCTCAGGGGTCGGCAATCCGCCGTCGATCATGGCGAGCCGGGCCTCGCTCTCCATGGGCGACTCGGCTCGCCCGTCGGCCAGCGCGAGCAGGTTCCGGACTGCGACGATGCCGCGACGGCCGGCTTGTTGCGTTGCCGCACGCCACATCTCGCCATGACTGCACATTCCGCTGCGCAGGGCGGCGTCGAGGGTGGCCAGGGCCCGCGGTCGGCGCAGGCCGCGCGCTACTTCGACCGCGGTCCACGCCGGTGCGGTGGCAGGCCGCTCACCCGTCGACACGAGCGGCGCACCCTCGCGGCGGTGGACGACGAGACCGTCGACGGGACGCAGCTGATGGCCCATCGGGTTGAGCACATGCAGATCGCTCGGCTCTTCGGTGTCGAAACCGAACATCGCCGCTGCGGTCGCGAGGCAGATCGCGACGGTGGTGCCGCACGACAGGTCGAGCCCCCGCAGTCGCAGCAAGTCGATCGGCTCACCGAGGCAGTACACCCCCTGCCAGATCCGCTCGACGTACTTGGTCTTGACGACCGTCTCGAACTCGTACCTCGACACCACTGACAGAATCTGTTGACTCGTCGCCACCCCACCCTGGCGGTCGAAAAGCCGCTGCAGCACTGCATCCATAGCGGTCATGATCGATCGGATCGGACCGCGCAGGCAGCGGCGATTGCTCGCGCTGTGGATAGCCGCGCAGTTGTGCACAGTCACCGGTGGGCGAGCGTGCGCTGCGCGTTGTCAATCTCGCGGCGTGTTGTGCGCAAACACGCACGCTCGCGGAAAAAGGGAATCAGAGGTTGGCGAGGCGGGGGGCCGAGCCGCGGGCCCGCAGCCCCGCACCGGCCCGGCGGGTGAGTTCCCGTGAGCTGCCGAGCAACCCGTCGAGCACCAGCACCCGCTTCACGTGCAGGGCGAACTCGTGCTCCTCGGTGAACCCGATGCCGCCGAGCACCTGCTGACAGTGCCTGGCCGCGGTCAGCGCCGCCTTGCCCGCGGCCGCCTTGGCCAGCAGCGCGGTCAGATCGGGGTTGTCGGCACTCGGCAGGCTCAGCGTCGCCTCCGCGCCCTCGATCGCCACCAGGGTCTCGGCGAGCCGGTGGCGCACGGCCTGGAAGCCCGCGATCGGCCGGCCGAACTGCACGCGGTCGAGCGCGTGCCGGCGGGCCAGGGCCAGCATCGCACGCGCCGCCCCGACCAGCCACCAGCCGACGGCCACCCGCGCCTCGGCCACCCGGATCGGATAGCCCTCCTCCTCGCGGCGCAGCGGGAGTCCGCCCAGCGTCGGGTCCAGACTGGCCGGGCTGATGCGGTCCCACACCACCCAGGCGTTGCCGGCGTAGGGGAGCGGCAGTTCGACGGTGTCGCCGATCGTGTTGCCCGTCGCGTTGAGCACCACGTCAACGAGAACTGATGCGTGCGAGCCGGTTTCGCCCAGCAGCCGGAACACCAGCGGCACCGCGACCTGGGGCATCTCGGTCAGCATCTCGGCCCAGCCGAGTTCGGTCAGCGCCGCGTCGAGTTCGGGGCCGGAAACCGACAGCATGGACTTGCGCAGACCGTCTTCGAGCAGGCCGAGCGACTCGGCGTCGGATCCGTGGATCACGGTCACTCCTTTCCGAGGTCGAGCAGGCGCCGGGCGATGATGTTGCGCTGCACCTCGGCCGTGCCGCCGTAGATGGTGGCCGCCCGCGAGTACAGATACTCGGTCCGCCACGGCGTGTCGTCGAGCTCGATGACGCCCGGCAACAGATCGCGTGCGGTGTCGTAGAGGCGCTGTTCGGCGGCGGCGAGCAGCACCTTGTCGATCGACGTCTCGGGACCCAGCTTCTCCCCGTTGCCCAGCCGGTGCTGGGTGGCGCGCGACCGGCAGCGCAGCGTGTGCAGGGCCAGATACGCCTCACCCATGTCGGAGTCCACCGCCTGCCCCTGCCTCTTGACATCCTCGATCAGCGCGTCGAACCGCGAGTACAGGTAGGCGATGCGCTGCCAGAAGCACGTCGAGCGCTCGTAGGGCAGCAGATCCATCGCCAGCTTCCAGCCGTCGCCCGGCCCGCCGAGCATCCGGTCCGCGGGCACCTCGACATCGTCGAAGTACACCTCGCAGAATTCGTCGACGCCGTGCATGGTGCGCAACGGCCGGACCGTGATGCCGGGAGTGTCCAGGTCGACGAAGAACGCGGTGATCGCGTCGTGATTCGGCACGTCCGGCCCACCGGTGCGGGTCAGCAGGATGCACCGGGAGGCGTACTGCGCGAAGCTGGTCCACACCTTCTGGCCGTTGATCACCCAGGCGTCGCCCCGCGGCACGGCGCGCGTGGTCAGCGACGCCAGATCACTGCCCGAGCCGGGTTCGGAGAAGCCCTGACACCACGTCTCCTTCCCGGACAGCAGCTTCGGCACCATCTCGGCGGCCAGTTCGGGGCGCGCGTAGTCGATCAACGTCGGGGTGAGCGTGTCGAGCATCGAGTACGGCCCCGGGTGGTCGATGCCGCGGCCGACGATCTCCTCGCCGACGATCGCGCGCAGGATGTCCGGACCGCCGAGCCCGCCCGCCGACTCCGGCCACCCGTAGCGCATCCACCCCGCGTCGTACAACGCTGCGAGCACCCGACGGTGTTGGGCCTGATGGGCGTCGAGCGACGCGTCCCCCTCGGGCGGGGTCAGATCGTTCTCGTCGAGCCAATCCAGCAGCGCGGTGCGGAACGCGGCGGGCTCATGCAGATCGGTCATCCCGCTTCCGGCCTCCCGATCGCGTGCGGACGGCCGTGGTCGTGGTCACCGCTGCGCCGGATGAACGTCATGGCCCGGGTCTTGAGCCGCCACCCGTCCTCGGTGCGGAGGTAGGTGTCGCGGTAGTAGCCGATCCGCATGTCGTGCTGCGAGTGCTCGATGAAGCACAGCGGCTGGGTCCCGGAAGCCGTGTCGGCGCCCTCGACCAGGTCGACCAGCGCGGTGCCGGTGAGGAACAGGCCCTTCGGGGCGGCGTCGACCAGCACCGGGAACCGGTTGAGCGTATAGGTCTCGCCGAACGCGCTGTAGGTGCCGTCGGGGGTGAACACGCTGATCAACCCGTCGATGTCGAGCTGGGTGATCGTCACCGCGTACTTCGCGAGGAGCTGCTGGATCTCCACCAGGTCCTCGGTGCGGGTCGGGGCCGGAGGCCGGTCAGTTGTGGATGTCATCTCGGAAGACCTTACCGCCCTTCATTACGAAGTTGACCCGCTGTGTAACGGTGATGTCGGCCAGGGGGTCGCCCGGCACCGCGATGATGTCGGCGAGGAGTCCCTCGGCCAGCCGTCCCCGGTCGGAGACGTCGATGAGATCGGCCGCGACGGTGGTCGCGGCGCGCAGCACCGCGGCCGGCGGCATACCCCACTCCACGAGCGTGACCAGCTCATCGGCGTTGCGGCCGTGAGGGATGGCCGGGGCGTCGGTGCCCACGGCGATCTTCACGCCGGCCTCGTAGGCCGCCTTGATCGAGGTCTCGGCCTTGGGGAACATCTCCGCGGCCTTGTCCTGCAGCGCCTGCGGCGCCTTCGACACGTCCATGGCCTGGGCCAGGCGGCGGGTGGTGACCAGGAAGCGGTCGTGCTCCACGAGCATCCGGATCGCCTCGTCGTCCATCAGGAACCCGTGTTCGATGCAGTCGATCCCGCAGGCGACCGCGTGCTTGACCGCTTCGGCGCCGTGGGTGTGCGCGGCGACGCGCAGACCCCGCCGGTGCGCCTCGTCGACGATCGCCCGCAGCTCCTCGTCCGAATAGTGTTGCGCGCCGGCCTCTCCGGTCAGCGACATCACGCCACCGGACACGCAGACCTTGATCAACTGGGCGCCGTGCTTGATCTGGTACCGCACCGCCTTGCGGATCTCGTCGACCCCGTTGGCGATGCCCTCCTCGATGGTCAGCTCGAGCGCGCCGGGCATGAACGCGGCGAACATGGTCGGGTCGAGGTGGCCGCCGGTCGGCGTGATGGCGTGACCGGCCGGCACCACCCTCGGGCCCTCGATCCAGCCGGCGTCGATGGCCTTCCCCAGCGCCACGTCCAGCAGGTATCCGCCGGTCTTGACGAACAGGCCGAGGTTGCGCACCGTGGTGAAGCCGGCGCGCAGCGTGCGCCTGGCGTTGCCCACCGCGCGCAGCACCCGCGTCGGGGGGTCGTCCTGCACCTGGGACAGGCCGGGATGCTCCCCGCGGCCGCCCATCAGCAGGTTGACCTCCATGTCCATCAGCCCGGGCAGCAGAATCGCCTCACCCAGATCGAGCACCGTCGACTCCGGCGGGATGTCGCCGCCGACGCCGGCGATGCGGTCGCCGTCGACATGGATGACGCCGGGCCGGACGATCTCCCCGGCGTCGACGTCGAGGTAACCCGCGGCCTTGAGGGTCACCACGTCTAGACCACCGGCTCCTTGACGAGCTTGATGTAGGCGGCGCCGCTGTCGAGGACGCGCGGCTGCTTCCACACCTCGACGGGAAAGCTCACCATGACGATCGACTGGCCCAGATGCACCAGCGCCTTGGCGTCCTCGGGCATCCCCCTGAGCGGGAACCGGGCGTCGACGTAGACCATGATGTCCTCGAGTCGCGCCATGCCGGCGTCGTAGAGTGCCTGCATCTCCTCCATCGTGGAGTTGAGCCGCTTGGTGTAGCGCTCCTCCTCGGTGGGCAGGCACCATTCGGCGAACCGCTCCAGGTCGGCGAACTCCTCGGGCAGCTTAGGCATGTGCGTGGTCTTTCTCGCTCGACGTGGTCGCCGCACCGTTGGTCGCCCCGTTGCCGTTGGCCAGCGACGCTTTGTACCGGTCGACGTACTCGTGCGCGGTCTTGTGCAGGTGGCGCAGCAGGATCTCCTGGTCGCACAGCGGGAAGTCGGTGACGACCCGCGTACCGATCTGGGTCTGGGTGGCCTCGAGGGTGTTGGCGTCCTGGAACGCGTACTCCTTGAACGTCACCGCCGCCAGCTCCTGGGAGAGCCGTTCGCGCAGATTCGTCGGCGGGACGAAGTAGAGGTCGGCTTCGAAGATGTGCGTGTCGACCCCGGTCGGCCAGTAGTGGTAGGTGAGGTACCAGCCCGGCGCCCAGAACAGCAGCGTGAAGTTGGGGAAGAACTCGAAAGAGTCGGTGCCCCAGGTCTTGTGGCGACCGGGGTTGATGGCCGGCGGCAGTTCGTCGGGCAGGATGCCCTTGATCTTCGGCCGGTCCCACGGCCCGAACAGACCGCTGTGCAGGATCCGTTCGATCGGCTTGACCATGTTGAGGTCCTTGGGCGGGCTCATACCGCCCCACGACGACACCATCGAGTGGTCGCCCTTGATGTCGTAGGCCAGCGCCTCGAAGCCGAATTTGGCCAGCTTCTCGGCCTCCTCCTTCTCCGCCTGCTTCATGTGCAGGATCGGTGCGTGGTAGAACTCGACGAACGCGTCGATGAACAGCTTCCAGTTCGACTTGATCTCGGAGCGGTAGCTGTAGTGCTCGGTCATCTCGTGGAACGGATAGCCCTCCAGGCCCTCGGCGAAGTCGCCGAGGTACTCCCGCAGCGGTATCGCGTCGTTGTCGAAGTTGACGAAGATGAAGCCTTCCCACACCTCACAGCGCACGGGAACCAGTCCGTAGCGCGACTTGTCGAGGTCGAAGAACTCGCCCTCCTGCTGCACGAACGTGAGGTCGCCCTTGAGGTTGTAGCGCCAGGCGTGGTACTTGCAGACGAACTGACGGCAGCTGCCCGACACCTCCTCGCCCGGGTAGTCCGACCACACCAACTTGTTGCCGCGGTGCCGGCAGAAGTTGTAGAAGGCGCGGACCTCGTCTCCGTCCTTGACCACGATGATCGACACGCCGGGGCCGACCGACGGCATCTCCCGGGTGAAGTAGCTGCCCTTTTTCGGCAACCGCTCGATGCGTCCGATGTTGAGCCAGGTCTTCTTGAAGATCGCCTGCTGCTCGAGTTTGTAGTGCTCGGGATCGACCGAGTCCTCGTAATTGACCGGTGCGGTGCCCAGTTCCGGCCAGTTCTCGGTCCAGCTGCCGGCGGCCGGCTTCTGAAAAAATGCCACGATCCGTTACCTCTCTGCATCCATGTGGAAGTCGGGTTCGACGCCGAATGTGTTGATGGCCATCGCGAGTGCGCCGTAGCAGCCGATGGTGAAAACCAGGTCCATGCGCTGGCGCTCGTCGAGGTGGGCGCTCAGCTTCGCCCAGGTTCGATCGGACACATTGGCCTTGTCCTGCAATTCGTCGACCGCGTCGAGGATCGCCTGGTCGAGTTCGTCGCCGCCGCGACCGTGGGCGGCGCCGTCGATCGCGGCGTCGGTGAGCCCGGCTTCGCGGCCCATCGAAACGTGATGACGCCATTCGTAGTCCGCGCCGAGGAGGTGGGCGACGCGCAGGATCGCCAGCTCGCGCAGCCGCGGTGACAACGTCGAGCCGAAGAGAAGGTGGACGTTGAAACGCAGGAAGGCGCGCGTGAGGTCGGGATGGCGCACCAGTGTCGCCAGCAGGTTCCCCGCCGCTTCGGGGTTCTGCCGCTCCGGGGGGACCATCACCGACAGCGCGCGCCGCACGTCGTCATCCCACCGGTCCGCCGGTAACGGGGGCACGCGCACGGCGGCTCCTTTCGCGGTTCGGTATGAGAATCAGGTTCTCATTTTCGACTAACAGATTTTCACATCCACCGTGGGATGGTCAATACACCCGTCTCCGGTGCCCGTCGGCGCGTCGCCGGACACCGCACCCGCGCTGCGGCAATCGCTGGGCGGCGTTGATTCTCCTGCAGTGAGAAGATAGTTTCCTGACAGGGAGAAGATTGCGGAAGCGCGAGTGCGGGCACCAACCGGAAGGAACGGCCGTGAAGCACGAGGACATGATCCTGATCAGCGTCGACGATCACATCATCGAGCCGCCCAACATGTTCAAGAACCACCTGCCGGAGAAGTACGTCAACGACGCCCCGCGGCTGGTGCACAATCCCGACGGGTCGGACACGTGGCAGTTCCGTGACACGGTGATTCCGAACGTGGCGCTCAATGCGGTGGCGGGGCGCCCGAAGGAGGAGTACGGGCTCGAACCGCAGGGGCTCGACGAGATCCGCAAGGGCTGCTACGACCCGAACGAGCGGGTGAAGGACATGAACGCCGGCGGCGTGCTGGCCACCATGAACTTCCCGTCGTTCCCGGGTTTCGCCGCCCGGCTGTTCGCCACCGAGGATCCCGACTTCTCGATGGCGCTGGTGCAGGCCTACAACGACTGGCACATCGACGAGTGGTGCGGCAGCAATCCGGGCCGCTTCATCCCGATGGCGATCCCGGCGATCTGGGACCCGCAACTGTGCGCCAAGGAGGTGCGCCGGGTGTCGGAGAAAGGGGTGCACTCGTTGACGTTCACCGAGAACCCTTCCACGCTCGGGTATCCGAGCTTCCACGACCTGGAGCATTGGAAGCCGTTGTGGGAGGCGCTCGTCGACACCGACACAGTGCTCAACGTCCACATCGGCTCGTCGGGCAAGCTGGCGATCACCGCGCCCGATGCGCCGATGGACGTCATGATCACGCTGCAGCCGATGAACATCGTGCAGGCGGCAGCCGATCTGCTGTGGTCGGCGCCGATCAAGGCGTATCCGGACCTGAAGATCGCGTTGTCCGAGGGCGGCACCGGGTGGATTCCCTACTTCCTCGACCGGGTGGACCGCACCTATGAGATGCACTCGACGTGGACCCATCAGGACTTCGGCGGCAAGTTGCCGTCCGAGGTGTTCCGTGAGCACTTCCTGACGTGCTTCATCTCCGATCCGGTCGGCGTGAAGAACCGCCACTCCATCGGCATCGACAACATCTGCTGGGAGATGGACTATCCCCACTCGGATTCGATGTGGCCGGGCGCCCCCGAAGAGCTGGGGGCGGTGTTCGACACCTATGACGTGCCCGACGACGAGATCAACAAGATCACTCACGAGAACGCCATGCGCTGGTACCACTTCGAACCGTTCACCCACATCCCCAAGGAGCAGGCCACCGTCGGTGCGCTGCGCCGGGCCGCGGAGGGCCACGACGTCTCCGTCCGGGCGTTGAGCCACCACCGCGACGGCGCGAAGACCAGCTTCGCCGACTTCCAGGCGAACGCCAAGGCGGTATCCGGCGCGCGCGAATAGGGCGGCCGGACAGCAGATCACCGGCGCGACCGAGCCGCTCCGGTGGTCCCGCCGTGTCGGCGACCGACCGGCGCGGCCACCGGTGTAACCACAGGACAGAGGGAGTGCAGTGTCAGGCGGGATGAACTTCGAGCTGACCGAGGATCAGCAGCTGATCTACAAGTCGGTCAGCGAACTGGCGGCCCGATTCGACGACCAGTACTGGTTGGAGAAGGACTCGAAACACGAGTTCCCGTCCGAGTTCTACGACGCCGTCGCCGGTGGCGGGTGGCTGGGCATGACGATCCCCGAGGAGTACGGCGGACACGGCCTCGGCATCACCGAGGCCACGCTGCTCGCCGAGGCCGTCGCACGGTCCGGCGGGGGTATGAATGCGGCGAGCTCGATCCACATGTCGATCTTCGGGATGCATCCGGTGGTCAAGCACGGCTCGGCCGAGCTCAAGGCGCGCACCCTTCCACGCATCGCCGCCGGCGATCTGCACGTGTGCTTCGGCGTCACCGAACCCGGTGCCGGTCTGGACACCTCGCGCATCACCACATTCGCCCGACGCGACGGCGATCATTACCTAGTCAACGGCCGGAAGGTGTGGATCTCCAAGGCGCTCGAGTCCGAGAAGATCCTGCTGCTCACCCGCACCACCCCGTATGACGAGGTGACGAAGAAGACCGACGGCATGACGTTGTTCATGACCGACCTCGACCGGGCCCACGTCGACATCCGGCCGATCCAGAAGATGGGCCGCAACGCGGTCAGCTCCAACGAGCTGTTCATCGACGACCTGCGGATCCCCGTCGAGGACCGGGTCGGGGAGGAGGGCAAGGGCTTCTTCTACATCCTCGACGGGCTCAACCCGGAGCGGATGCTGATCGCCGCCGAAGCGCTCGGCATCGGCCGCGTCGCGCTCGACAAGGCCGTCACCTACGCCACCGACCGGCACGTGTTCGACCGGCCGATCGGGATGAATCAGGGCATCCAGTTCCCGCTGGCCGATTCACTGGCCCGGCTGGACGCCGCGGAACTCATGCTGCGCAAGGCGACCTGGCTCTACGACAACGGCAAGGCCTGTGGCCGGGAGGCCAACACCGCCAAGTACCTGTGTGCCGACGCGGGATTCGCCGCGGCCGACCGGGCGCTGCAGACCCACGGCGGCATGGGCTACGCCGAGGAGTACCACGTCGCCCGCTTCTTCCGCGAAGCGCGACTGATGAAGATCGCCCCGGTCAGCCAGGAGATGATCCTCAACTTCCTCGGCTCCCACGTCCTCGGCCTGCCCAGGAGCTACTGATGCCCGGCTACTTCGACCTGACCGGACGCGCGGCGATGGTCACCGGTGCGGGCGCCGGTGGCGGCATCGGGGCGGCGGTCGCGGCCGCGCTCGCCCAGGCCGGTGCGGCCGTGCTGGTCACCGACATCGACGGCGACGCCGCGGCGGCCGTCGCCGACCGCATCCGCG
>NZ_SPQO01000078.1 GCF_004570325.1 Mycobacterium sp. PS03-16
ACGTTGGCTCGTGACACCGACGACACCCTGACCTTCCACACCAACCTCAACACCACCCACACCACCCATCCGCCGCAGACGCCGCACCCGCCGGAGCCGCATCCGCAGTTGCCCACCACCCCCTGGCGCCACACCCACCACTGGATCGAGGTGCGCTCGGGGCACCATCCGGATCCGGTTCGCGTGGACCGCGCCGACGTGCCGATGCCCTCGGTGGGGGAGATGACCGACGGGTCGTGGCTGCTCATCGTCGACGAGCCCGTCGACACCGTGACCCGCGGCGCGCGCGCCGATGTGGTACCCACCTCGGTGCTCGACGAATCAGCCACGAGCGCAGCGCTTCTCGACGCACTGGCAGCGGTGGACCATGTCGTCTTCGCTCCCGAGTTGCCTGCGGACGGCTTCGACGCCAACGCCGGGTACCGACTCTTCAGCGGTGTGCGACGGCTGACGTCGGTACTGGCGGCCATGGCCACCCCGCCGACACTGCATCTCGCGATCGGCGTCGGCGACGCGAAGTCACCCACCGCCCGCGCCACCCTGATCGGCCTCGCCGACAGCCTGTCCCGCGACCACGCCGAGCTGTGGGGCGGCCTCATCACCGTCGGCGCCTCCACCGACGAGAACACCGTGGTGCAGGAGGCGACACCGGACGGCGACATCATCGAGCTCTGGCGCACCTATCCGCCCGACCGGCGGCGGTCGCTGCTCCGGCACCACATCAGCGTGCTGATCGCGGCGGTGATGGGCCTGGCGTCACCCGATGCGCTGGACCCGGAAGCCGATTTCTTCGAGCTCGGTATGGATTCGATGATGACCGTCGTCCTGCAGCGTGCACTGCTCGCGACGCTCGGCGTCGAGGTGTCCTCACCCGATCTGTTCGACAACGCCACCGTCGAATCCCTCGCCGACCACCTCGTCCCCCTGGGCGAGTCCGATGCCGAAACCGCGCCGCCTCCGGATCGCGACGGCTGCGAGCCCCTCGCCGGAGTGTCCCTCGCAGAGAAAGTGGGGTGAATGTCATGACTGCTGTGTCGTCGGATCGTCGTGCGATCATCACGGACGCGTTGCGCAGGATTGATGAGTTGACTGCGCGGTTGGCGGTGGCTGAGCAGGGTCAGTTCGAGCCGATTGCGGTGGTGGGTGTC
>NZ_SPQO01000021.1 GCF_004570325.1 Mycobacterium sp. PS03-16
CGCGCGACCGGCTGAGCGGCGTCGCGGCGGCCGCACACTCAGCCTGGCAGCGCACCGAATGGTCGGGGACGGGAGCTGAGCAGGCCGCGGCATTCGCGGCGGCGACGGTGGCCGCGGTCGACACCCTTGCCGAGCGCACCGATCGGCTGCGCGCGACCACCCGTGCGGCCGGTGACGCCGTGGCCCGCGCCCGCGCCCGCCTGCAGGAGATCGTGGACCGGTTCGAGTCGCGGGCGGCCGCGCTGGAACCGCAACTGGACGACGCGCAGGTCGCCGATGCACTCCGCGCCGAGGCGCGCCACGCGCTGCAGGAGGCGCTCGCCGTGGTGGAGGATCTGCGAGCCGAACTCGACGGCCAGACCGCCACGCTGACCGACCTGGCCGCGGCGCCACCCTCGCCGGCCGTGGCAGCGGGCGGTCCGGCCGGCTTCGGCGCCGGCTTCACCCCGCCACAGCCGGGCGGCGCTCCTCTCGGCACCACACCGGGCGGCGCCGGTGAGTCGGTCGCGCTGGCCTCGCGGGCGGCGCCGGCCGAGGGTGCACTCCCGCGCCCTGATGCGGCGGTGTTCGGCGACGGGGTGGCGGTGCGACTGCCCGACGGCAGCACGGCGATGGCACCCAACGGCGTTGCCGCCGACGCGGTCCGGCACGCGCTGACCCAGCTGGGCGTGCCGTACCAGTGGGGAGGCACCACCCCCGGCGTGGGGTTGGACTGCAGCGGCCTGACGCAGTGGGCATACGGCCAAGCGGGGCTGAACCTGCCGCGGCTGGCGCAGGAACAGGACGTCGGCGCGGCGGTCGACGGGGGCGCGCTGCGTCCGGGCGATCTCGCGGTGTGGGACGGCCACGTCGCGATGGTGGTCGGGGACGGCGTGATGATCGAGGCCGGCGATCCGGTGAAACTGTCGCCGGTCCGAACGACGAACGCGGGGCAGGGTTTTCAGGGGTTCTGGCGGCCGACGGCCTGACTCAGGGCATCTCGTCGGCGAACTGCAGGTGGCCCGCGAAGCCGATTTCGGCGGCCCTGTGGCGGTAGCGGTCCCGCAGGGTCCGGTAGGCCGGGGTGTCACCATGCGCCTGAGCCTGCAGCGCGCGCATCCGCAGCAGCCAGAGCTCGTTCACGACGAAGGCCGGCTCGGTCGGCACTGCCGCCAACCGGTCGATCGCCACTTCAGCCTCGCGAAGATCAGCGTCCGCCCCACGCCGCAGCAGGGCTTCCACCAGCACGTCGGTGGCCCGCCCCGCGTCGGCCAGTGCGCCGCAGGAGTATCCCCATTCGACGGCGCCCCGGGCAAGGTCCACGGCACCGTCGAGATCGCCGGCGCGGGCCTTCTCCATGGCGAAGACCGCGTCGGCGCCGGCTGCCGCCACCATCGTGAAGCGTTCCTGCAGCGCGGCTTCGCGGGCGGCGGCCAGCAGCGTGCAGCCCTCGTCGCGCCGGGGATCATCGCCGGTCACGAGCGCCAGCCCGCGGACGAATTCGGCAGTCGCCAACGTGAGATCGTGGCCGGATCGCTCCGCCGCCTCGAGCACTTCGGCCGACTCCTCGAGGAAGGCCTCGTCCAGGAGGAGCGCCCCGTTCCGGGAGGCGAGGGTCGATTTGAAGAGGAGCATCAAGGCGCGCGTCGTCACTTCGAAGGGTCGGGCCATCGTGGAGGCTCGTTCGACGTCGTCACGCCACCGCGCGTCCGCGACGCAGCACCGTCCACATCCGCGCAACATGAGCGCCGCGATCAGCGGCGATCCGATGACCAGGTTGCCTCGAGTGGGGTCGCCGTCGGCCAAGTCGATCATCCGCTGCGCCAGCTGCAGGAGCGCAGCGATCTCTCCGGTCTGGAGTTTGGCGGCGAGCGCGGGATAGGCCAGCCCCAGCAGCAGTGTGGGGTCGCCGATGGACTCCAGCAGAGTCGTCAGTTCGGAAGACCAGCGTGATGCGTCCTGGAAGCGAGCGTGGGTGATCAGAGTGGCGACCCATCCACTCATCCCCATCGCCAGCGATGTCTTGTCGCCGGCACCGTCCGCGAGTTCGCGAAGTTCCTCGAAACCGGTGTCGGCCATGCTGCCGCCCGCCAGCCACGCGCTGGCACACAGCAGCGTCCTCGGCGCGATGCGTAGCGCCGCCCGCGCGGATGAGGCGTCATCGGGTAATCGGTCGGCTACCTCTCGCGCCCGTTGCCAACTGCCCCGCGCCGCGGTGAGGTCGCGGTGGGTGAGCCAGGCCCCGGCGCGCATGTGCCAGTCGAACGCCGCCCGCAGGTCGCCGGCGGATTCGAGGTGTTCGGCGACCATGCCCGCGTTGGCGTCGGCCGCATCGGGGTCGCGCCGCTGGATCGCGGCCGCCAGTTGTCGGTGCAGTTCTGCCCGGTCGGCCTTGAGCTGCGACTCGTAGGCCACCGAGCGGATCAGCGGGTGCCGGAAGGCGTACTCGACCCGCGGCGAAAACCCGACCTGGTCGATCAGGTCGGTCGCCACCAGCTCGTCGAGGACCGGCTCGGTTCCCATCAGCGCGGACAGCGGCTCGGGGGTGAACCGCGAGCCGATCACCGCGGCGGCGGACAGCGTCCGTTTCGCGGAGCGGCTGAGGCGGTCGACGCGTGCCGCGATCGCGGCCTGAAGAGTGGCAGGCACAGCGATGTCCGCGGCGTCGCCGTGCAAGACGTAGGACCCCGGCGTACCGCGGATCGCCCCACGCTCGGCCAGATCCCGCACGATCTCCTCGGCGAAGAACGGATTGCCGCCGGCGTGTGCGGCGACGCGCTGAGCCAGGTCGCGCACCGAGGTGTGCGGGCCGAGCAGTTCCCCCGTCAGCGTGGCGGTCTGCCCGGTGCTCAGGGGACGCAGCGCGATCGTCTGCGCTCCGTGGATCGTGGCGAGCGCACCCCGGTAGTGGGGACGGTAGGTGATGAGCACCAGCGAATGGGTCTGCGAGACAACGGCGAAGAACTCGGCGAGCATGGACTCGCTGGTCTCGTCGATCCAGTGGGCGTCCTCGATGACATACAGCGCGGGTTCGCCGCGGGCCACCCAGGTGGCGATCACGAGTGCGGTCAGACGGCGCCGTCGCGCGTCTGGTCCGACGTTCGGCAACGCGGCGCCCGGCTCGGCGATACCGAGCAGATCATCCATCAACAGCAGGTCTTCGGGGTCGGCGTAGGGGAAGCGGGCGTGCACCTGCGTCCGGGCGGCGTCGCCGTCGAGACCGTCGGTCCCGAGGGCCGCGTGCAGCAGTGCCGTCACGGCGTGAAACGGGATGTCGTTGGTGTGCGATTCGCAGTAGGCGGTGAACACCTCCACCCCGCGATCGGCGGCCAGCGCGGCCGCTTCGCGCACGATGCGGCTCTTACCGATACCCGGCGGTCCCTGCACACTCACCACGCAGCCGGCACCGCCGAACGCCTCGTCGAGGATCGCGGCGACGGTGTTGAGCTCCCACGTACGCCCGACGAGCGTGGGATCGTTGCGTCTGCCGTGGCGGTGACGCCCGGTCGTTGCGATGAGTCGGCGTGCGGCCACGGGAGCGGTCGCATTCTTGATGTCCAGCATCTCGGGTTCACCCAGCACGACGGCGTCCTCGACGAGCCGGGCGGTGGACTCGCTGAGCATCACTCCGCCCGGCGGGGCCACCGCTTCCATGCGCTGCGCCATCCCGACCTGCTCGCCGACGGCGGTGTAACCGAACGGTCCCGAGCCGAGTTCACCGGCGATCACCTGCCCGGAGTTCAGACCGATCCGCAGCCATAATTCGACACCATCGCGATCCCGCACGGCCAAGGAGAGACGCTTGGCCGCGTCCTGGACGCCGAGCGCCGCCAGACAGGCACGCATCGCGTGGTCCTCGAGCGCGACCGGCGCCCCGAAGACCGCCATGATGCCGTCGCCGGTGAACTTGTCCACGGTGCCCGCGTACCGCTGCACCACGGCCGCGCAGCGGTCGGCCAGGTCCGCCATGATCTCGCGCAGACGCTCGGGACCGACCTGGGCCGCGAGGTCCATCGAGCGCACCATGTCGGCGAACAGCACAGTCACCTGCTTGTACTCGGCCAACGCCGGTGACGGCCGAAGCGGCGTGCCGCACTGGCTGCAGTACTTCGCCGCCACACCCGACCTCGTGCCGCACCCCGAACAGGTCAGGCCGGCGGCCGGGAGCGCACCGTCCCCCACGTCACCCACGTCAATATCGTGGCACCGCTGTTCAGGCGTGTCCGCGATATGAACACCGGCGGAGCGGTCGAGTGGCCCGCGGCGCGCACGGTGCTCGACGTCCTGACCGCAGAACTGGGTGGTTAGGCTGTGCCGCATGGCTGCTGACATCGTGCCGGTCCGGCTCGGGCTGACCAAGGGCGACCTGTACACACTGTGGGCTCCGCGCTGGCGCGACGCCGGCGACGAATGGGAAGCGTTCCTCGGTAAGGACGAGGACCTCTACGCCTTCGAATCGGTCGCCGATCTGGTGGCGTTCGTGCGCACCGACTCCGACAACGACCTCACCGACCATCCCGCGTGGGAGAAGTTGACCGAGGCGTCGGCGCACCGGATGGACCCGGCCGAGGACCGTCGCCACGACATCGTCGGCGTGCCGGAGACGGCGGCCGAGAAGCCGTCCGAGGACACCGTGCAGACGCTGCAGCGCACGCTGGCGATCGTGTCGGCCATCGGCTCGGTGTGCGACCTGCCGGTGGTGACCAAGTTCTTCAACGGCAACCCGGTGCTCAGCTCGCTCGGTGGCGGCGCCGAGGCGTTCAAGGGCCGCAGCGGCCGCAAGCGCTGGGGTGAGATCGAAGCCGTCATCGGCCGCGGCTGGGACGGCGTGCTCGATGCCATCGACGAGATCGTCACCACTCCCGACGTCGATGCGGCGGTGTCGCAGAAGGCGGCGGCCGAGCTGGAGGAGCCGGCTCCCGAACCCGAGGACGACGAGGCCGACACCGCGGCCAGCGTCGAGCAGGACGACGAGCCGGAAGGCGACGAGGCGCAGGAGGACGCCCTGGAGGCGCCGGCCTCGACGGCCGTGCTCGGCGGCGATGAGGACTTCTGGATGAAGGTCGGCATCGACCCGGTGCGGATGCTCACCCGGTCGGGCACCTTCTACACGCTGCGGTGCTACCTCGACGACGAGCCCGTCTTCCTCGGCCGCAACGGCCGCATCAGCGTGTTCGGTTCGGAGCGCGCACTGGCCCGGTATTTGGCCGACGAGCACGATCACGATCTGTCCGACCTGGCCACCTACGACGACATCCGCACCGCGGCCACCGACGGCTCGCTCCGGGTGGAGGTCACCGACGAGAACGTCTACGTGCTCAGCGGTCTGGCCGACGACATCGCCGACGGACCCGACGCGGTGGACCGCGATCAGCTCGCGCTGGCGGTGGAACTGCTGCGCGACGTCGGCCAGTACGCCGAGGACAACACCGTCGAGCGCACGCTGGCCGAGGGCACCGCACTGGGGACCTTCGTCACCGCGGTCACCGATCCCGGCGCCGAGCAGCCCGAACCGCCGCACGCGGAGGCCGTGGAGCAGTGGGAGGCGCTCGAGGCGTTCGTCGAATCCCGCCTGCGCCAGGAGTGACCCGGGAATAGGTGACATGTCACCAATCGTTGGGGCGGAGGTACGCACCTCAACGATCGAAAGGCATGTCATGAACCAGCTGGAGAACAAGACCGCACTGGTCACCGGCGCCACCTCGGGCATCGGGCTGGCCACCGCGCAGCGCCTGGCGGCCGAAGGCGCCCACGTCTTCCTGACCGGGCGCAACCAGGAATCGCTCGACGCGGCCGTGGCCTCGATCGGATCCACCGCCACCGGCATCCGGGGTGACGTGTCGCGGCCCGGTGACCTCGCCGCGGTGGTCGCCGCCATCGAGGCGCGCGGCCGCGGCCTCGACGTGGTCTTCGCCAACGCCGGCGGCGGCGAGTTCGCCGCCCTGCCCGACATCACCCCCGAGCACCTGCAGACCACGTTCGGCACCAACGTCTTCGGGACCGTGTACACGGTGCAGGCGGTGCTGCCGCTGCTCAACGACGGCGCCTCGATCGTGCTGACCGGGTCGACCGCCGCCCACAACGGCACCCCCGCGTTCAGCGCCTACGCCGCATCCAAGGCCGCCATCCGGCAGTTCGGGCGCACCTGGGCGGCCGAACTGGCCGAGCGCGGCATCCGGGTCAACACGGTGGCGCCGGGCCCGATCGAGACCCGCGGCCTGCGTGAGCTCGCCCCGAACGGGCAGGAGCGGGAGCTGCTCGACCAGATGAAAGCCGACGTCCCGCTCGGCCGCCTCGGCCGTCCCGAGGACGTCGCCGCGGCCGTGGTGTTCCTCGGCTCGGACCAGAGCGCGTTCGTCACCGGCACCGAGTTCTTCGTCGACGGCGGGCAGCAGCAGATCTGAGTCACGACCGCTGCCGCGGCCGGTCCTCGTCGATGTCCGGCCGCGGCAGGGTCCCGTGCCGCAGGATCGACTCGTAGGCCGTGCCGAGGATCTCGGCGAGCGCCTCGTCCTGAGCGGCGGTGAGATCGGTGAAGAACAGCGCTTTGACCCAGGCGGCGTGCAGCGGCGCGGCGGCCTCGAACTCCCGGCGGCCGCGGCCGGTGAGCACCACGTCGGTGGCCCGCCGGTCCCCCTCGGATTCCAGGCGCTCGACCAGGCCGCGGCGGCTCATCCGCTGCAGGTGGTGCGACAGCCGGCTGCGTTCCCACCCGATCGTCGTGGCCAGCGCGTTGACCTGCGCGCGCTCCCGCGGCGCATTGGTCAGCGCGTTGAGCACGGTGTAGTCGGCCAGCGACATCCCGCAGTCGCTCTGCAGCTGCCGGTTCATCTCGTACTCGAGCCGGTGGTAGACGCGCATGTACGCCAGCCACGCGCGGCGCTGCGGCGGGTCGAGCCGACGTTCGTCCGCGCTCACCCCACCAGCACCGCGTACCGCGGTTTGATGACGTCGTCGATCAGGGCCAACCGCTCGTCGAACGGGATGAACGACGACTTCATCGCGTTGATCGTGAACCGTTCGAGGTCGCTCCAGCCGTAGCCGAACGCCTCGACCAGCCGCAGCATCTCCTGGCTCATCGTGGTGTCGCTCATCAGCCGGTTGTCGGTGTTGACGGTGACCCGGAACCGGGACCGGGCGAGCAGATCGAACGGGTGCTCGGCGATGCTGGCCACCGCGCCGGTCTGCACGTTGCTGCTCGGGCACAGCTCGAGCGGGATGCGCTTGTCGCGCAGGATCGCCGCCAGCCGGCCCAACCGGACGCGGCCGTCGTCTTCGACGGTGATGTCGTCGACGATGCGCACCCCGTGCCCCAGCCGGTCGGCGCCGCAGAACGCGATGGCCTCGTGGATCGACGGCAGCCCGAACGCCTCGCCGGCGTGGATGGTGAACCGGGCGTTGTTGCCCCGCATGTACTCGAACGCGTCGAGGTGGCGGGTGGGCGGGTAGCCGGCCTCGGCGCCGGCGATGTCGAATCCGACGACTCCGCGGTCGCGGAACCGGATGGCCAGTTCGGCGATCTCCCGGCTGCGGGCGGCGTGCCGCATGGCGGTGACCAGGCAGCGCACCGTGATCGTGCGGCCGGCGCCTGCGGCGGCCTTCTCCCCGTCGGCGAAGCCGGCCAGCACGGCGTCGACGACGTCGTCGAGCGACAGCCCGCGGTCGATGTGCAGTTCCGGGGCGAATCGGACCTCGGCGTAGACGACGTTGTCCTCGGCCAGGTCCTCGACGGCTTCGAACGCCACCCGGTGCAGGGCGTCGGGGGTCTGCATGACGCCCACGGTGTGGGCGAACGGTTCCAGGTAGCGCACCAGGGATCCGCTGTGGGCCGCGGTGCGGAAGAACGTGGCCAGGCCCTCGACGTCCTCGGCGGGCAGCTCGTCGTACCCGACCTGGCCGGCCAGGTCCAGCACGGTCGAGGGCCGCAGGCCACCGTCGAGGTGATCGTGCAGCAGCGCCTTGGGCGCCTGACGGATCGAGTCGAGAGTGAACGGTGTCATCAGCAGATCCGATCGATGATCAACGGGCGGTCGTGCGGGGCGGTCTCGCCGACACTCCAGCCGCCGTCGAGCTCGGCCCGCGCGGGCCCGAGCCGTTCTGCGGTGTCGGTGTAGAGGGTGAACAGCGGTTCGCCGGCGGCGACCGGCTCCCCGGGACGGCGGTGGATGCGGATGCCTGCGCCGGACTGGACCCGCTCGCCCGGCACCGAGCGGCCCGCACCGAGCCGCCACACCGCCAGACCCACCGCCATCGCGTCGATGTCCCCCATCGTGCCACCGCGCGGTGCGCTGACGGTGTCACTGTGCACACCGGTCGGCAGACCGTCCGGTGACAGGGCGTCCACGTCACCGCCCTGCGCGGCGACCAGCGCGCGGAAACAATCCATCGCGGTGCCGTCGCGCAGCGTCTGGGCGGGGTCGGTGGCGTCGAGCCCGGCCGCGTCGAGCATCTCCGCGGCCAGCGCCAGCGTCAGCTCCACGACGTCGGCCGGTCCCCCGCCGGCGAGCACCTCGAGCGATTCGGCGACCTCGACGGCGTTGCCGACCGCCCGGCCGAGCGGGACGTTCATATCGGTCAGCAGCGCCCGGGTGACCAGCCCGTGGGCCGCCCCCAGCTCGACCATCGTGCGCGCCAGCTCACGGGCCTCGGCCTCGTCGGGCAGGAAGGCGCCGGCGCCGACCTTGGTGTCGAGGACGAGCGCGCGGGCGCCCTCGGCGATCTTCTTGCTCATCACCGAGCTGGCGATCAACGGCAGCGACTCGGTGGTGGCGGTGACGTCGCGCAGCGCGTAGATCTTGCGGTCGGCCGGGGCCAGCTCACCGGCCGCGAACACGGCCGCGCCGATATCGCAAAGCTGTTGGCGAATGCGGTCTTTCGACAACTCCGCGGTGAAGCCGGGGATGGCCTCGAGCTTGTCGAGCGTGCCGCCGGTGTGACCGAGGCCGCGGCCGGCGGCCTGCGGGACCGCCCCGCCGCACGCCATCACCACCGGCACCAGCGGGATCGTGATCTTGTCCCCGACCCCGCCGGTGGAGTGTTTGTCCACCAGCGGCAGCGGGCGGCCGCCCCGGCTCAGCTCCGAGAAGTCGAACCGCTCACCGGAGCCGACCATCGCCGCGGTCCACCGGGCGATCTCCGCGCCGGTCATCCCGCGCAGGAAGATCGCCATCAGCAGCGCCGACATCTGCTCGTCGGCCACCCGGCCGTGGGTGTAGCCGTCGATCACCCAGTCGATCGCCGCGTCGGAGAGCGCACCGCCGTCGCGCTTGGTGCGGATCACCGTCGGGGCGTCGAACCCGGACCCGAAGCGCAAGTCCGTCACGGTGTTTCCTCCACCGGCACCCGGTCGCGGCGGTCCAGGTCCGCGGGCCCGAACGCGTCGGGCAGCAGGTCGGCCAGCGGGCGCGGGCCGAGCGGGTGGTCGATCAGCAGGCCCGGGCCGCCGTGTTCGTAGAGCAGCTGACGGCAGCGCCCGCACGGCATCAGCAGCTCGGCGTCGGGGCCCACACAGGACAGCGCGACCAGCCGTCCGCCCCCGCTGGAATGCAGGGCGCAGACCACAGCGCACTCGGCGCAGAGACCCAGGCCATATGAGACATTCTCCACATTGCATCCGGCCACCAACCGGTGATCGTCGACCAGCGCCGCCGCGCCGACCGGGAACCGCGAATACGGCGCGTACGCCTGCCTCGTAACGTCTATCGCTTTGCGGCGCAATAGATTCCAGTCGATCTCGGGAGACATCTCAGCTCCTTCGCAGTCGCTCTGAATGCATTCCGAAGCCCGCGTCCCGGCCCCCGGAAAGCCAGATAGGTGACCCTAACTTCTGCCCTCTGAGCGGGGCATACGGCGGCACGCTAGTTCGTTCAACAGTACAAAGGGGATTAGAGTCGCCCCGAGGTTCGGGGCAGTGGTGAGGACCGAGCAGAGATCCTCGACCCAGCCCCGATCGTCCACCAACGGCGTTGGAGGCCCAATGACAACTCAGGCACCCAGTCTGACATCTCCGGACGGGGATGTCCCCGCTCCGCGCGCCAAGCCCACGCGTCGGCGCACCCTCTACCGTGGCGATCCCGGTATGTGGTCGTGGGTGCTGCACCGCATCTCCGGTGCGGCGATCTTCTTCTTCCTGTTCGTCCACGTGGTGGACACGGCGCTGGTGCGGGTCAGCCCGGAGGCCTACAACGCCGTCATCGAGACCTACAAGACCCCGATCATCGGCCTGATGGAGATCGGTCTGGTGGGCGCGGTCCTGTACCACGCGCTCAACGGCATCCGGATCATCCTCATCGACTTCTGGAAGGACGGCCCGCGCCATCAGCGCACCATGCTGTGGATCGTGGCCGGCGTCTTCCTCACGGTGATGATCGCGTCGGTCGGCGTGATCGGTATGCACATGGTGGAGAGGTTCTTCTGACAATGGCCGAGAATCCCTACGACCACATCAGCGACCGCGGCGGCCCCGCGCCGGTGCTGCAGCGCAGCCACGACCGGCCGCCGAGCCTGGACAACCCGCGCGCCCCCAAGCGGGCGGGCGGCATGCCCAACTTCGAGAAGTACGCGTGGCTGTTCATGCGGTTCTCCGGCCTGGTGCTGGTGTTCCTCGCCCTCGGCCACCTGTTCATCATGCTGATGTGGCAGGACGGCGTGTACCGCATCGACTTCAACTACGTCGCCGAGCGGTGGTCGTCGCCGTTCTGGCAGACCTGGGACCTGCTGCTGCTGTGGCTGGCCCAGCTGCACGGCGGCAACGGCCTGCGCACGATCATCGCCGACTACGCCCGCAAGGATTCGACGCGGTTCTGGCTGAATTCGCTGCTGGCGCTGTCCATGATCTTCATCCTCGTGCTCGGCACCTATGTGCTGGTGACGTTCGACGCGAACATCGCCTGATGGCGAGCGAAGCGACGGAAAAACCTAGAGTCGGAGAGTTCCATGCTTGTTGAACACCGCTACGACGTCGTCATCGTCGGGGCCGGCGGCGCCGGTATGCGCGCCGCGGTCGAGGCCGGGCCGCGGGTGCGCACCGCCGTGCTGACCAAGCTCTACCCCACCCGCTCCCACACCGGCGCGGCCCAGGGCGGCATGTGCGCCGCGCTGGCCAACGTCGAAGAGGACAACTGGGAGTGGCACACCTTCGACACCGTCAAGGGCGGCGACTACCTCGCCGACCAGGACGCCGTCGAGATCATGTGCAAGGAAGCCATCGACGCGGTCCTCGACCTCGAGAAGATGGGGATGCCGTTCAACCGCACCCCCGAGGGCCGCATCGACCAGCGCCGGTTCGGCGGCCACACCCGCGACCACGGTAAGGCGCCGGTCCGCCGCGCCTGCTATGCCGCGGACCGCACCGGCCACATGATCCTGCAGACGCTGTACCAGAACTGCGTCAAGCACGACGTCGAGTTCTTCAACGAGTTCTACGCCCTCGACATCGCACTCACCGAGACGCCCGCCGGCCCGGTCGCGACCGGCGTCATCGCCTACGAGCTGGCGACCGGTGACATCCACGTCTTCCACGCCAAGGCGATCGTGTTCGCCACCGGTGGGTCGGGCCGGATGTACAAGACCACCTCCAACGCGCACACGCTCACCGGAGACGGCCTGGGCATCGTGTTCCGCAAGGGTCTTCCGCTGGAGGACATGGAGTTCCATCAGTTCCACCCGACGGGTCTGGCCGGCCTGGGCATCCTGATCTCCGAGGCCGTGCGCGGCGAGGGCGGCCGCCTGCTCAACGGCGAGGGCGAACGGTTCATGGAGCGCTACGCGCCCACGATCGTCGACCTCGCGCCCCGCGACATCGTCGCCCGCTCGATGGTGCTCGAGGTGCTCGAGGGCCGCGGCGCCGGGCCGAACAAGGACTACGTCTACATCGACGTGCGCCACCTCGGCGAGGACGTCCTCGAGGCCAAGCTGCCCGACATCACCGAGTTCGCCCGCACCTACCTGGGCGTCGACCCGGTCAAGGAACTGGTGCCGGTCTACCCCACCTGCCACTACGTGATGGGCGGCATCCCGACCACCGTGCAGGGTCAGGTGCTGCGCGACAACACCACGATCGTGCCGGGCCTCTACGCGGCCGGCGAGTGCGCATGCGTGTCCGTGCACGGCGCCAACCGGCTGGGCACCAACTCGCTGCTCGACATCAACGTGTTCGGTCGCCGCGCCGGCATCGCCGCCGCGAACTACGCGATGGGCCACGACTTCGTCGACCTGCCGGAGAAGCCGGCCGACATGGTCGTCGGCTGGGTGGGCGACATCCTCTCCGAGCACGGCAACGAGCGCGTCGCCGACATCCGCGGCGCCCTGCAGCAGTCGATGGACAACAACGCCGCGGTGTTCCGCACCGAGGAGACCCTCAAGCAGGCGCTCACCGACATCCACGCGCTCAAGGAGCGCTATGCGCGAATCTCGGTGCAGGACAAGGGCAAGCGGTACAACAGCGATCTGCTGGAGGCCATCGAGCTCGGCTTCCTGCTGGAGCTCGCCGAGGTGACGGTCGTCGGTGCGCTCAACCGCAAGGAGTCCCGCGGCGGCCACGCCCGCGAGGACTACCCGAACCGCGACGACACCAACTACATGCGGCACACCATGGCCTACAAGGAGGGTAGCGACCTGCTCTCCGACGTCCGCCTGGACTACAAGCCCGTCGTGCAGACCCGCTACGAGCCGATGGAACGGAAGTACTGATGAGCGCGCCCGCAATCGAGAAGAACGAGGCCACCACCCCGCCAGTGCCCGAGGGTGCGGTGATGGTGACGCTGAAGATCGCCCGGTTCAACCCGGAGGATCCCGACTCGGCCGGCTTCCAGAGCTTCCGGGTGCCGTGCCTGCCGACCGACCGGCTGCTCAACCTGCTGCACTACGTGAAGTGGTACCTCGACGGCACGCTGACCTTTCGCCGGTCGTGCGCGCACGGCGTGTGCGGGTCGGACGCCATGCGGATCAACGGCGTCAACCGGCTGGCGTGCAAGGTGCTGATGCGCGACATGCTGCCCAAGAAGGCGAGCAAGCAGCTGACCATCACCATCGAGCCGATCCGCGGCCTGCCCGTGGAGAAGGACCTCGTGGTCGACATGGAGCCGTTCTTCGACGCCTACCGCGCGGTCAAGCCGTACCTGATGACGTCGGGCAACCAGCCGACCAAGGAGCGCATCCAGAGCCAGGTCGACCGCGCCCGCTACGACGACACGACCAAGTGCATCCTGTGCGCCTGCTGCACCACCAGCTGCCCGGTGTACTGGACCGAGGGCTCGTACTTCGGCCCGGCCGCGATCGTCAACGCGCACCGGTTCATCTTCGATTCGCGTGACGAAGGTGCCGCCGAGCGGCTCGACATCCTCAACGAGGCCGACGGCGTGTGGCGCTGCCGCACGACGTTCAACTGCACGGAGTCCTGCCCACGCGGCATCCAGGTCACCCAGGCGATCCAGGAGGTCAAGCGGGCGCTGATGTTCGCCCGCTGACCCGCTCCCACGGGGATTTCGGCGTGTTCGGTCGCGCTCAGCGCTACCGAACACGCCGAACTCACTTCGCGGCCTGTTCCTCGGCCTCTTCGTCGGCCTCTTCGTCGGGCTCCTGGTGGGGTGGGTTCTCCCCCGCCCGCGCCGCCACCTGCTCGTCGTAGTAGCGGACGATCACCGCTGCGGCCGCCACGACCGGGACGGCCAGGAACGCGCCGATGACACCGAACGTCGAGGCGCCTAGCGTGACGGCCAGCAGGACGATCACGGCGTGCAGCTTCATCGACTTCGACTGCAGCCACGGCTGCAGCACGTTGCCTTCGAGCTGCTGGACCGCGAGGATGATCGCCAGCACGATCAGCGCGTCCACCGGACCGTTCGACACCAGCGCGATCAGGACGGCCAGGCCACCGGCGACGAACGCACCGACGATCGGCACGAACCCCGCGATGAACGTGATGAGCGCCAGCGCGTACGCCAACGGGATACCGAGGACCACCAGACCGATGCCGATGAGCACCGCGTCGACGAAGCTGACCAGCGCCTGCGTGCGGATGAAGCCGCCCAGCGTCGCCCAGACGCGCTGCAGAATCTCGGCGACGTGCGGTGCCGCCGGGTTGCCCACGGTGTGGCGCAACCACGGGATGAAGCGCGGGCCGTCCTTGAGCAGGAAGAACGTGACGACGACGGCGGTGAACGCGGTGACCAGTGCCGACGTCGCGGCACCCACCCCGGTGAACACGCCGGACGCGATCTGTGCGCTACTCGAGTTCAACCGGTCGGTGATCGCCGCGACCGCCGAATTCAACTGGTTCTCACTGATGTTCAGCGGTGGCCCACCGAGCCAGTCACGCACCTTGACGACGCCCGCCGTGGCCTGTTGGGCCAATTCGGTGGACTGCTCGACGATGGCCGGCGCGACCGCGGCCACCAGCCCGCTCAGGATCCCGACCGCGAGCAGCAGCGTCAGCAGGACCGCGGCCGCCGGAGGCACCCCCTTGGCCCGCAGCCACCGCACCGGTGGCCACAGCACCGTGCACACGATCAGGGCCAGCGCCACCGGAAGCAGGATGACCCAGGTCTTGCCCACCACCCATGCCAGCACCCACAGCGCGGCGGCGACCGCGAGGACTTGCACCGCCACCACCGCGCTCGATCGGAGGTGGGCACCGTAGACCGCGCCGCGGTTCGGGAACGCGCTCGTCGTCTTCTGCACCCCTCATCCATACCCGCCGAGCGCGGTCTTGCCGCGAGCAGGCGCAGAATCGCCCTTTTCCCGCGGGAAAAGGGCGATTCTGCGTCTGGTGGCGCCAGCCGACGCTAGATCACGACCACCGGGATGAACACTCCGAACAGCCAGAAACCCCAGCCCCGGAACCCGGGATCCCAGATCGGCCGCACCGGGTAGCCCCAGTAGTCGATCACTGCCGGCGGATGGCCGCGCCAGTGCAGCGGCGGCGGCGGTCCCCAGCCCCACGGCGGGCGGTCGTCGTTACGCCACTTGTTGGCACGCCACCATTTGTCCCAGTCGCCGCCGCGGTCACGCCAGTCGTGGTCCACCCACTCCCGGTCCTTATCGGGCCGCCAGTCCGGATCCGCGCCGGCCGGTGCAATCCCGACCCCCGCCGCGGCCGCGGTCAGGACGCCGGCGACGACGCCTCCCGCGACGAGTTTCTTCATGGTCATTGTGTGCGACTCCTTGTCTACATGGAACTGACCCGGATCGCCCCGACTCGATATTGACCCCTGTTCAGATTATCGACCCCCGACCGCACCCGTCACAAGCGCTGTCACAGTTCGGCACGCTGTCTCGTCTGACCGGTATGACACACACATCGCGTATCGAACCCCTTCCGCCACAGCGCGCCTCGATGGTGACGAAGTTGTTCTTCCGGGTCGCCAAACGCCGCTTCGGCGAGGTACCCGAACCGTTCGCCGTGGCCGCGCACCATCCGCGCCTGATGGTCGCCAACGTGGTCCACGAAGGCCTGCTGCAGTCCGGTTCCAAGGTCTTGCCTGCCGGCGTCCGCGAGCTGGCCGTGTTCTGGGCCGCCCGCACCGTCGGTTGCTCGTGGTGCGTGGACTTCGGGTCCATGCTGCAGCGCCTCGACGGCCTCGACGTCGACCGCCTCAAGGAGATCGACGAGTACGCGAGCTCGCCGCGCTACACCGACGACGAACGCGCCGCGATCGCCTACGCCGACGCGATGACCACCGACCCGCACACCATCACCGACGAGCAGGTCGCCGACCTCGTGCGGCGCTTCGGCGACGCAGGCGTGGTCGAATTGACCTACCAGATCGGCGTGGAGAACATGCGGGCCCGGATGTACTCGGCGCTCGGCATCACCGAGCAGGGGTTCAACTCCGGTGACGCGTGCCGGGTGCCGTGGGCCGATCCGGACGCAGCGGCGACCCGGTGAACTTGTCCGGGTTGGCGATGTCCCACACCGCGCACACCTTGCCGTCGCGCACGGTCAATGCGGTGACCCGCGGCATCATCGCCGGATAGCGTTCGCCGGCCGGGCGGCCCGGCGTCCAACTGCCGAGCTGGCCGTTGACCAACGCCGGCTGCCCGGCTTCCAGCCAGCCCGGTCCGTACCGGCGGGCCAGCCCGAACAGGAACCGGGCCACCTTCTCGGGCCCGTGGATGACGCGCGCGGCCGTGGGCGCCCGCCGGTTGCTGTCGCCGGTGAACGTGACGTCCGGATGGAGCAGGCGCACAACGGCTCCCATGTCACCGGCGGCCAGCGCGGCCATCAGCGCGGCCACCACCTCGGCGTGGACGTCGTCGGCCACCGGCGGGGGCGCCGCGGCGACGGCCCGCCTGGCCCGGGAGGCCAACTGCCGGGCCGCGGCGGCGCTGACCCCGAGCACATCGGCGACCTCCCCGAACGGCACCCCGAACCCGTCGTGCAGGACGAACGCCACCCGCTGATCGGGGCCGAGCTTCTCGAGCACCACCATCGCGGCGAACCGGGCGTCGTCGGCGGCGACCACCGCGGCCAGCGGATCGGCGAAGTCGCCACCCAGGTCGGTCACCACCGGTTCGGGCAACCACTCGCCGGTGTACGTCTCGCGCCGGTGCGCGGCCGAGCGCAGCCGGTCCAGGCTCAACCGGCTCACCACGGTGGTCAACCACGCTCGGAGATCGTTGATCTCGGCGCGGCCATCACTGCCCTGCCACCGCAGCCAGGCGTCCTGCACCACGTCCTCGGCGTCGGTCAGGGTGCCGGTGAGCCGGTACGCCACGGTCAGCAGATGCGGTCGCAACGCCTCGAACTCGTCGACCCGCGTACTGGCGGTCATGTCGGTCGAGTTTAGGCGGTGGGCGGGTCCACCACGCGCGTGCCGGCCTCAGCGGGGGTCGACCACGTCCATCTCCGCCGGCGAGGCACCCGCGATCGGCTGGGAGATGAAGCTGTGCGTGGTCAATGGGCCGCCGAACTGCTGCAGCAGCCCACCCTGATCGTTACGCCCGAGATCGATCGGCGCGAACCCCAGTTGCGAGACCAGTTCCGCCACCGCGGTGTTGGCGTCAGGGTCGTTGCCGGAGACGAAGACCACCCGCCGTCCCCCACGCCCGTCGCCGGGGTCGCGGGCCAGGACCTTGGCCCACGTGTGGCCGAACGACTTGACCACCCGGGCGTTGACGGCCCATTCGGCCACCAGGTCCGACGAGGCACGGCCACCGAGGTCGGCCGGGGAGAAGTCGGTGTAGTCGATCGCGTTGGTGGCGTCGATGATGATGCGCCCGCCCCAGTCCGGCACGCCGGCGACCAGGGACTCGACCGCCTCGAAGGGCACCGCCAGCACGACGACGTCGGCGCGCAGAGCATCGGACACCTCGGTCGCGACGACTTCAGGACCGATGTCCGCGGCCAGCGCGGCGACGGCATCGACACCGCGGGAGTTGGCCACGCCGACCGACAGACCGGCCCGCGCGAAGGCGCGCGCCACGGCCGACCCGATGTTGCCCGACCCGATGATTGCGTACTTCACGTGACGATCCCTTCTGTTCGGGGCGGCGCGACGTTGCCGACCGGACGCTGTAACGCCGGTACGAGCACGGCGCTTCCCGGGGCCGTCACGGCTACCGGCGCGGGGATCGTGAGCCGAGCGCTGCCTCCGCCTTCGGGGCGAATCCGATGTTTCAGCGCATCCGATCCGGAGAATCCCCCATCCATCGCAGCGTCGCGACGCCCGGAGGTGGCCCATGGTCCGTACGTTCCTCGCCTCGATCGCCGTCATGGCCGCGACCCTGGGGCTGGCGCCCCCGGCCGCCGCCGACGAAGCCGAGTACCTGAAGCTTCAGGATCGGCTGACGTTCCTGACCGCCGATCAGCTGCTCCGCGAGGGTCGCTGGGCCTGTCAGGCCGCCAAGAGCGGGCTGGGCTCGTCGACCATCGTGACGATGGTGCAGGATCGGCTCGAGTGGTCAGGCGCGTCGGTGGAGGCGGCGAACGACATCGTCGCCGGCGGCATCAACATCCTCGGCTGCTGAACACCGCTTCTTGCCGGAGTTGATGCGTCAATCCGCTAGCGCTTCTTGCCGGAGTTGATGCGTCAATCCGCTAGCGCTTCTTGAAGATGGTCCGGTGCCACTCCTTATCGGCCACCCCGGTGATGTCGCTCATCACGTGCTTGATGGTCAGGTACTCCTCGAACGAGTAGTCGCTCATGTCCTTGCCGAAGCCCGACGCGCCGACCCCGCCGTGCGGCATCTCGCTGATGATCGGGATGTGGTCGTTGATCCACACGCACCCGGCGTTGATCTCGCGTGACGCCCGCTGCGCGCGATACACGTCGCGGGTCCACGCCGAGGCGGCCAGCCCGTATTCGGTGTCGTTGGCCTGACGGATCGCGTCGTCGTCGTCGGTGAAGGAACGCACGGTCAGCACGGGCCCGAAGATCTCGTCGCGGTAGGCCTCGGAGCGCTCGTCGACGTCGGCGATCAGCGTGGGCCGGTAGAACGATCCGGGCAGGTCGGGGGCCGATCCGCCGGTGACGATCCGGCCGCCTTCACCCGGCGCACGGGCCACCATGTCGGCCACCTTCTCCCGGTGGGCCATGGAGATCAGCGGGCCGAGGTCGGTGTCCGGATCCTCGGGGTCGCCGACCACCACCTTGCCCATCACCTCGGCCACGCCGGCCACGAAGTCGTCGTACAGATCACGGGCGACGATGGCGCGGGTGGCAGCCGTGCAGTCCTGGCCGGAGTTGATCAGCGAACCGGCGACCGCGCCCTGGATCGCGGCGTCGAGGTCGGCGTCGTCGAACACCACGAACGGGGCCTTGCCGCCCAGCTCGAGCTGGGTGCGGTGGCCGTGCACCGCAGCCGCCGACATGACCTTGCGGCCCACCACCGTCGACCCGGTGAACGTCACCAGGTCCACCCCGGGGTGCCCGGCCAGCGCGGTGCCCACGTCCGCGCCGAATCCGGTGATGACGTTGAGCACCCCCGGCGGCAGACCGGCCTCACCGGCGAGGCGCGCCAGCGTCAGCGTGGTGAGCGGGGTCAGTTCGCAGGGCTTGATGACGACGGTGCACCCGGCCGCCAACGCGGGCAGCACCTTCCACACCGCCATCTGCAGCGGGTAGTTCCACGGCGTGATCGTGGCGACGACGCCGATCGCCTCCCGCCGGATGCTCGAGGTGTGGTCACCGGAGTACTCACCGGTGGCCTTGCCCTCGAGGTGGCGGGCCGCGCCGGCGAAGAAGTCGATGTTGTCCACGCTGCCGGGCACGTCGAACTCGCGGGCCAGGCGCACCGGCTTCCCGGTCTGACTGACCTCCTCGGCGACCAGCGCCTCGGTGTGCTCATCGGCCAGCTTGGCCAGCTTCGCCAGCACGGCCGAGCGTTCGGCGGGCGTCGCGGTCGCCCATCCGGGCAGCGCGGCCCGCGCCGCGGCCACCGCCACGTCGACGTCGGCGTTCACCGCCCGCGCGTATTCGGTGACGACCGCACCGGTCGCCGGGTTGACGATCCCGAAGACGCCGCCACCGGTCTGCACCGGGGCGCCGTCGATCCAACTGCTGGCCACTGAGTTCACGGTCGCGGTCATGGCCCAACGCTATCGGACCGACCACACCGCTGCTACGTATTCCCTCGCTGTCACCCGGTCGAAACGATTGAATTCATAGATATGGTTGCTTGATTCTGCGGATTCCGTGCACAATGCCAGGCATGGCCAACCCAGAGGGTCAGCGCGACATCCAGCCCGTGTCGCTGCGCGTGGGCCAGCCGCGCGCAGGCGCATTCTTTCAGCTCGACGAGTTGTCGAAGGCGATCATCGAGAAGCTGCAGCAGGACGGGCGGCGGTCGTACGCGGGCATCGGCAAGGCCGTCGGTCTGTCGGAGGCCGCGGTGCGCCAGCGGGTGCAGCGCATGGTCGACGCCGGCGTCATGCAGATCGTCGCGGTCACCGATCCGATGCAACTGGGCTTCGCCCGCCAGGCCATGATCGGCATCCGCTGCACCGGCGACACCACCAAGATCGCCGACAAGCTGGCCGCGATGCCGTCGGTGGACTACGTCGTGCTCACCGCCGGATCCTTCGACGCCATCGCCGAGGTGGTGTGCGAGGACGACGACGACCTCCTCGACCTGCTCAACACCAAGATCCGCGCACTGCCGGGAGTGATATCCACCGAGACCCTCGTATACCTCAAACTCGTTAAACAGCAATACAATTGGGGCACCCGATGACAATCATCTCCGAAACCGATCAACCCGTAACCACCGATCTCGCCGCCAAGGCGAACCGCCACCTGTGGGGTCACTTCGCCCGCCACGGCGAGGGCATCACACCGCCGATCATCACGCGCGGCGAGGGCGTGCACATCTTCGACGACAAGGGCAAGCGCTACATCGACGGCCTGTCCGGGCTGTTCGTCGTGCAGGCCGGCCACGGCCGCAAGGAACTCGCCGAGGCGGCGGCCAAACAGGCCGAAACGCTGTCGTTCTTCCCGCTGTGGTCGTACGCGACGCCGCCGGCCATCGAACTGGCCGAACGCCTCGCGGGCTACACCCCCGGCGACCTCAACCGGGTCTTCTTCACCACCGGCGGCGGCGAGGCCGTCGAGAGCGCCTGGAAGCTGGCCAAGCAGTACTTCAAGCTGACCGGCAAACCCGGGAAGCACAAGGTGGTGTCGCGCTCGATCGCCTACCACGGCACCCCTCAGGGCGCGCTGGCCATCACCGGCATCCCGGCGTTCAAGGCGCCGTTCGAACCGCTGACGCCCGGCGGCTTCCGCGCACCCAACACCAACTTCTACCGCGCGCCCAAGCCGTACGACAACGACATCAAGGCGTTCGGCGAGTACTGCGCCGACCGGATCGCCGAGGCCATCGAGTTCGAGGGCCCCGACACCGTCGCCGCGGTGTTCCTCGAACCGGTGCAGAACGCCGGCGGCTGCTTCCCGCCCCCGCCGGGATACTTCGACCGGGTCCGCGAGATCTGCGACGAGTACGACGTGCTGCTGGTCTCCGACGAGGTGATCTGCGCCTACGGTCGCATCGGATCGATGTTCGCGTGCAACGACTTCGGTTACACGCCCGACATCATCACCTGCGCCAAGGGCCTCACCTCCGGGTACTCCCCGATCGGCGCGATGATCGCCAGCGACCGGCTGTTCGAACCGTTCAACGACGGGAAGACCACCTTCGGCCACGGCTACACCTTCGGCGGCCATCCGGTATCGGCGGCTGTGGCGCTGGCCAACCTCGACATCTTCGAGCGCGAGGGCCTCAACGACCGGGTCAAGGAGAACGCCCCGGCGTTCCGCGCGACGCTCGAGCAGCTCTACGACCTGCCGATCGTCGGCGACGTCCGCGGTGAGGGCTACTTCTACGGCATCGAACTCGTCAAGGACAAGACCACCAAGGAGACGTTCGACGACGACGAGTCCGAACGCCTGCTGCGCGGGTTCCTCACCCCCGCCCTGTGGGACGCCGGGCTGTACTGCCGCGCCGACGACCGTGGCGACCCAGTCGTGCAGCTGGCCCCGCCGCTGATCAGCGGCCAGCAGGAGTTCGACGCGATCTACGACATCCTGCACAGCGTGCTGGGCGAAGCCAGCCGGCGGATGTGATTCCGGCGGTTTCGTAGCGGGTCCGGCGTAGCGTCAGCGGTGTGCCGCCGCTGACGCCACGCCGCAAACCGCCGATCCACCCGGTCCGCTGGCAGCCGCCGCCCGTCGAACAGCTGGCGGCGCTGCCCGCACCGGACGTGACCGTCGTACCCGTGCCCGGCCACGCCCCCGAAGACGTCGTCGTCGACGCGGGCGGGCGGCTGTGGACCGGCGTCGATGACGGGCGCATCCTGCGGCTGGACCCCGACGGCCGCAACGCCACCGTGGTCACGAACACCGGCGGACGGCCGCTGGGGCTGGCGGTGGCCGGCGACGGGAGGCTGCTGATCTGCGACAGCCCGCGCGGGCTGCTGGCGCTCGACCCGGAAACCGGCGCGCTGGAACCGCTCGTCGAGACGGTGCAGGGCCGGCATCTGCAGTTCTGCTCGAACGTCATCGAAACCGGGGACGGCACAATCTATTTCAGCGAGTCGACCAGCGCGTTCACCTATGAGCACTTCAAGGGTGCGGTGCTGGAGTCGCGGGGCCGGGGCAGCCTGTTCCGCCGCGATCGCGACGGCACCGTGACCACGCTGGCCGAGGGGCTGTACTTCACCAACGGCGTGACCGTCACCGCCGACGGCTCGGCGCTGGCGTTCGCCGAAACGCTGGGCCGCAGCCTGTCCAAGTACTGGCTGACCGGCCCGCAGGCCGGCACGATCACCCCGTTCGTGCAGCACCTGCCCGGCCACCCCGACAACATGTCCACCGGCGCCGACGGACGCATCTGGGTGGCGATGGTGTCACCGCCGAATGCGACAGCCGAGTGGCTCGCCCCGCGGGCGCCGGTGCTGCGTCACCTGGTGTGGGCGCTCCCCGACCGCTTCGCCCCGCAGATCGCGCCGGAGGTGTGGGCGGTCGCATTCGCTCCGGACAGCGGCGAGGTCGTCGCGGGGCTGCGCACCACCCACCCGGACTTCGGCATGGTCACCGGGTTGGTGGAATCGGGCGGACGGTTGTGGTTGGCCTGCATCGGATCGTCGGCGCTGGCGTCGGTCAGCCTCGACGACGTCGTGCTGTAGGTCCAGACCGACCCGGTTGACTCTGCGTCCGGATCGAGATTGCGGCCAGATCCGCGATCTGGATGCAGAGTCAACGCCGCGTACGGCGCGCTCAGTCACATGTTTCACTTCAGTCACAGCGTGCCTCCCCCGGGCCACAGCGAAGATCACTTAATGTGCGCGGTGATGGCGAGCACACGGACCCTCTCGACGCGCGCGGCCGCGCTGGTGATGGCGGCCGCGGTGCTGGTCGCTCCCGCACTCGTGGCGGCGCCGGTCGCCGGCGCCCAGCCCGCGGCAGGGCCCGCGGCATGCCCCTACAAGACGACGACGCCGCCGGCCATCGACGCCTCCGAGGTGCCCAAGCCCGGCCAGGATCCCCCCGTCGCGCTGCCGGTGCCGGCCACCCCGCTGGGCGGCGACGCGCTCGGCGGGTGCGGCATCATCACCGCCCCCGGCGCCCCGCCGCCGCCCGGGGACGTCTCCGCCGAGGCGTGGCTGGTTGCCGACATGGACACCGGCGACGTGATCGCCGCCCGCGATCCGCACGGCCGTCACCGGCCCGCCAGCGTGATCAAGGTGCTCACCGCGCTCGCGTCGCTCAAGGAACTCAACCTGGCCAAGGCCGTGCCGGGCACCGCCGAGGACGCCGCCGCCGAGGGCACCAGCGTCGGCGTCGACGTCGGCGGCCTCTACACGGTCAACGATCTGCTGCACGGCCTGCTCATGTACTCGGGCAACGACGCGGCCCACGCGCTGGCCCGCCAACTCGGCGGAATGGACACCGCGCTGCTCAAGCTCAACCAGCTCGCCGGCAAGCTCGGCGGCCGCGACACCCGGGTAGCCACCCCGTCGGGGCTCGACGGCCCCGGCATGAGCACGTCGGCCTACGACATCGCGCTGTTCTACCGGTACGCCTGGCGCAATCCGACGTTCGCCGAAATCGTCGCCACCCGCACCTATGACTTCCCGGGCCGCGACGGCAATCCGCCGTACCCGATCGAGAACGACGTGAAGCTGCTCTACAACTATCCGGGTGCGCTCGGCGGTAAGACCGGGTTCACCGACGACGCCGGGCAGACCTTCGTCGGCGGCGCGGAACGCGACGGGCGGCGCCTGGTCGCGGTGCTGCTGCGCGGCACCCGCGTGCCGATCGCGCCGTGGGAGCAGGCGGCCCGCCTGCTGGACTACGGGTTCAGCCTGCCTGCGGGCACCGGCGTCGGCACCTTGATCGAGCCCGACCCGTCGCTGGACCCGCAGCCGGAGGCGGTCGAGACCGATGCGGCCGCGCAGGCCGCCGCCGTGCTGCCGACGGCCGACGCGCTGCCGGTCCGGGTGGGTGTGGCAGTGATCGGCACGATCATCGTGCTGGCGCTCATCATGGCGGCGCGGTCGCTCAACCGGCGCCCGCAGCACTGACCGGTCAGCACCATCGCCGCAGCAACGCCTCGGCGTCGCGGCTCAGCCGGGCGACCACCTCGGCGGCGGGCTCGCTCGCGCTGACCGCCCCCACGCCCTGACCGGCGTTGACCGGAGTCGGCGCCCCCGCTTCGTCGGTCAGCACGCGCTCTGGGATGTGGGCGGGCCAGTCGTAGTCCTGCTGCAGATCGAATTCGCGGGTGAGCGTCGTGTCGGCGCTGTCGGCGGCCAGCAGCGCACCGCGCGCCGTGTCCGGCGTCGAAGCCTCCACACATGCCGCGAAGACGGTGCCCAGCCAGCCCGCCGACGCCCCCGCCGCCAGCACCGCGGCCAGTCCGCGCGCCGTGGAGATCCCGCCTGCGGCCAGCACCGGCACGTCGAACCGGTCCAGCAGCTCGGCCAGCAACGGAAGTGTGGCGACCCGCGGTTCCCCGTGGCCGCCGCCCTCCGCGCCGCGGGCCACCAGCACGTCGACCCCGGCGTCGACCGCGCGGTGCGCCGCGGCGACGGTGCCGACCTGACCTGCGGTGCGGATCCCGGCATCATGCGCGCGGCGCACCCACGACCAGTCCTCACCGAAGCTCACACTCAACAGCGCCGGCCCGGCGGCCAGCGCCGCGTCGAGCAGGCGTGGGTGGCGCTGCGTCACCCAGTGCACCAGGCCGATCCCCACCGGCCGCTCGATGCCGGAGAGTGCCCGCAGCTCGCCGGTCAACAGCTCGGGCGTGGCGGCGCTGCCCATCCCGACCATGCCGAGGCCGCCGGCACCCGACACCACCTGAGCCAACCGTGCGCCCGCCGCACCGCCCATCGGCGCGTTGACGATCGGCACGTCGATGCCGAGCGTCTCGCACCAGGGAGTTCGAAGGGGCACGAACGAGAAATACCACGCAGCGGGCCGGCGACCTCACTGCGTGGTATTTCGTCTGCGTCGGTCAGCTCGGATCGGTCACCGCGGCGGGGACCCGCTTGACGCTGACTTCGGGCACTACGGCCGGAGCGGGAATCGGCCCGCAGACTTCGGGCGGGTCGGGCCAGAGCCGGTTGATCACCACACAGCCGACCAGGGCGATCAGACCTGAGGCGATCAGCCCGCCGTCGATGCCGCCCATGAGGGGCACCAGCGCCCCGGTGTAGGCGTCGTTCACCGAGAACAGCATGCCGACGCACGCGGAGAGCACCCACAGCCCCACCGTCCGGGTGTTCAGCCCGTGGGTGTACCAGTAGACGCCGCCGCGCTCACCACGGTTGAAGACCTGCAGGTCGTCGACGTTGTAGTACCCGCCGCGCTTGAGGTGGCCGTAGACCGTGATCACCACCCACGGGATCGAGAAGCAGACCAGCAGTTGCAGATAGACCGCCATCCCGCTTTCGATCTTGTCGTAGAAGTGCCCCACGTAGACCAGCGCCGTCGCCAGGGCGCACGCCAGCAGCGTGGCCTGGATCCGGTTGAAGCGAGGGATGATCGCGCTGGTGTCCAGGCCGGTGCCGTAGGTGTTGATCACGGCCTGGGTGGTGCCCGAGGCCAGGCCCAGGTACAGCAGGAACGGGATGAACCACATCGGCACCACCTCGACGATGCCGAACACGAACGGCGTGTCGGCGTCAGCGGCCATCGCGTTGAACGCCGCCGCCGAGGTGTAGGCACCCCACAGGAAGCACACACCCATCCCGAAGATGCCCCCCATGAACAGGGTGAGCACGATCCGGCGATCAGAGAACTTCCGCGGTGAGATGTGGCGTGTCCAGTCGCCGGAGTAGGCGGCGTAGGACGAGACCGTCGCCGCGCAGAGCAGAGCGGAGATCAGCCAGGTCGTGGTGTGCGAGCCGAACGCGTACTCCCCGGTGCCCTGATAGCGCGCGTCGAAGTCGCCGCTGTAGACGAACAGACCGATCACCATGCACAGTCCCGCGGTGGGCAGGATGAACTTCAGCGAGCTCATCATGATGTGGTGGCCGTACACGGAGATGACCGTGACGATGATGCTGAGGATGCCGTAGGCGGTGAGCCGCACCGCCTCGTTGTCGCCGATGTCGAGCACGCGGATCAGCGCGGCCGCCAGCGCGTCACCGCCCGTCCAGATGGAGATGGCCGCGAACGCCAGGCTGGCCGTGCCCTCGAGCAACGAGCCGATCAACCGGCCGGCCACCCCGAGGTAGGCACCGCTGGACACGGGGTTGTTGGTTCCCGAGTGCGGACCCATCAGGCCGGACAGCCCGAGGAACACCGCGCCCACCGCCGACCCGAACAGGATCGAGGTCGCCGCCGACCACCAGCCCAGGCCGAAGGCGATGGGATACCAGCCGATGATGAACAGGCCGAAGGTCATGCTGCCGCCGAGCAGCAACACGTAGAGATTGCTCGGCCGGGAACGGCGTTCGTCCTCGGGGATGTACTCGATACCGTGCCGCTCTACCTGAAAGAAGCGGTCCTTGATCGCAGTTTCGACACCTTTGTCTTCCATGCGGTTTGTCACTTTCGGATGAGCCACTCGAATGGCCGGAGATGGTCTGGATTGTCGTTGTACATCAGTTCGGGGTGCCACTGGACCCCGAAGCAGTTCTCGCCTTCCACCGCCTCGACGACTCCATCCGGGCTCCACGCGGTTGCCAGGAGCGACCCGCTGTCCGAGATGGCCTGATGGTGTTGTGAGTTGACCTTCCTCAACTCGGGGAAGAGCGAATGGGCGACTGTTCCCTCCTTGATCTCGATGGAGTGACGGATCGAGGCGTAACCTCCGTCGACGGTGTCCTCCATGTGCTTGCGCACCCCGTAGGCCACCAGGTCCTGATGCAGGCGCCCGCCGTGCGCCACAGCGAGCAGTTGGGCTCCGCGGCACACCCCGAAGGTCTTGATCCCGCGGCGCCTCGCCACGTCGAGGACGGCGAGCTCGACCTCGTCACGTCGTTCGTCGACTCCGTAGAGGGTGGCGCGGGCCCGGTCGCCGTACCGGCTGGGATGGATGTCCCCGCCGCTGAGCAGCAGCAGCGAATCGATTCGGGCGGTCAGCCTGACCGCCTGCTCGGGATCGAGCGTCGCGGGGATCAGGACGGGCATGCCGCCCGCCCTGACCACCGCGTCGATGTAGTTCCGATGGCTGCTCAAGAAGCCATCGGTCCCGAGAGCGATGACGACGCCGACGACCGTCATAGGTCCAGCAGGTACTTCCGGCGCTCAGCGTCGGACACGAGCAGGTGGTCGGACTCCCACTCCTTGAGCTTCATCTCGGTGTACTCCTGCACGAAGGCCGGCGCGAAGGTCTTGTGCACGAGCGGGTCCTCCTGGAAGGCCTCGATCGCCTCGAGCAGCGTGCGCGGCAGCACCGGGGCCTTGGAGTTGTGCGACGCCTCTTCCAGCGGCTTGCCCGGATCGAGTCCCTCGCGGATGCCCTCCAACCCGGCGGCGATCATCAGCGCCGACGCGAAGTAGTAGTTTGCGGCGCTGTCGGCGGCGCGGTACTCGATGCACGGCCGGTTCTGCGGGAGGCGCACGGTGCACGACCGGTTGTTCGAGCCGTAGCTGACCCGGGTCGGCGCCCAGGAGATCTGGCCGTCGGCGAGGCGCGGGGTGAGGCGCCGGTAGGAGTTCGTCGTCGGATTGCCCAGCGCGGTGAACGCCGGAGCGTGCTTGAGGACGCCCGCGATGAACTGGTAGGTGGTCTGGGTCCACTCGCCCGCCGAGTCACCCCGGAACGCATTACGTCCGGTCGCCAGGTCCACCAGGCTCATGTTGAGGTGCGCGCCGGAGCCCCACATGTTGGCGTACGGCTTGGGCATGAACGTGGCGAGCAGGCCACATTCCTTCGCGATCTGCTTGACGGCGAACCGGAACAGCGTCATCCGGTCGGCCATCTCCAGCACCGGCGCGTGTCCGATGCTGAGCTCGTACTGCCCGTCACCGCCCTCATGGCCGAAGGCGTAGACCCCGAAGTCCATCTCCGCCAGGTAGCCGACGAGCTTGTCGAAGAACTCCGAGGCGTCCAGCGTCGCCTCGACGTCATAGGCCGGTGACGGCTTGAGCGATCCGCTACGTGCGATCGGCATCAGGCGATCATGTTCGCCCTCAAGCGATTCCGGCCGGAAGACGTAGAACTCCGGTTCGACACCGAGATGCACCGAGTAGCCCAACTCCGCCGCCGCCTTGACCTGGGAGCGCAGGGCATTGCGGGGGCACAGCGCGAACGGCTCGCGGCCGCCGAAGCTCATGTCGGCCACCATCCAGGCGTAGCGCCGGTCCCACGGCAGGATCTTCAGCGTGCTCAGATCCGGCACGCCGACGACCTCGTCTTCGGTGGGATTCATGTTGCCGATCCCGCCGAACCCGCGTGGCGTGTAGCGTTCAGCGCCCGCGACCAGGTCCGCGAAGTGGGTCATCGGCACGATCTTCGACTTCGGCCGGCCGAGCACATCGATCCAGTTCGCCATCGCGTACTTCACGCCGTTGGCCGAGAGTTCCTTGGCCACCCGCGAATGCTCGGGATCCAAGGCGTACAGCGTGTCGTTGCGTTCGAAGATGGTGTCTGTCATGGGATTCTCCTTCTCATGGTCGGGCGGCCGCGCCGGATGGCGAGCGATGAGCGCCCCGTGGTGGTTACGGCTGGTTGGCGAGTGCCTCGGCGGCGAGCGTGAACGGCTCGAGAGGCGCACGCGCGACCCCGCCGCCGATCTGCCCGCCTCCGATACCGGCGATCCCGATGTCGAGGACGGGGGTGATCCCCGTTTCGGCGATCGCGCGGACGTCGAATCCGACTGGCGTACCGCGGTAGTCGAGCGCGGGTATCCGGAAGTCCGGATGGGTGGTTGCGCAGATCCGGTACATCTGTTCGGTGCGTTCGAGCATCGCTGCGGCCTTACCGCCGCTCGACCGCTGCAGTGGTAGCGCGGCCGCCTGAGCGACACCGCCCAGGCCGACGGTCTCGGTGATCACGCTCTCCCCGCCCATGAACTCCATGTCGTCCTCGGAATGGCCGGGATACAGCTTCATGGCCTCGAACGTGGGAAGGGGACCGGTGAACCATCTGTCTCCCGTGCCGGAAACCTGGATTCCGAATTCCCGGCAGGAGAATGCCATTGCGGTGACCACGCTCGATCCGGCCACCCCGCGCATCCGGTTGGCCATGACCTTGGCGGCGGCCATCGCCAGACGCAGGAAGAAGTAGTCGCCCTCCGACAGGTACTCGGCCACGGTGCGCGCGTCCTCCGCTTGCGCCTCGGCGATCGAGCGCAAGAGCGTGCGCGCGAAGAGCGTTGTCGCAGCGGTGTTCCGGCTGTGCAGTTCGTCACCCATCGTCAACGCCCGCGCGATGATCGGTTTGAGGTCGACGCCGCCGTGCTGCCGCACCACACGATCCAGCGCCGGGCCCACGTGGTCACGCAGATGATCGAGGTTGCGCCGGGTGGCTTCGGTGTAGACCCCGTAGTTCAGCCGGTCCACCGCGTCGCCCTCGTAGAGCGTGCAGTAGGCGCGGTCGGCGGTCTGGGAATCCTCGACCACGACGACCGGCATGGAGGCCGTGGTGACGCCGGCCAGCGATCCGACGACGCCGAGTTCCTGACAGCCGGATACGGTGACTTCACCCGCCAGGAAGGCTCTTTCGGCCGCGACGCGGTCCTCGGCGAAGCCCTCGTAGATGGCCGCGCCGAGCAGGGCCTCGCGCTGCCCTCCGGTGTACTTCTCGAACGGCATCGTCGGCCCCGAGGTGAGGATCAGATTGCGGCGCATGCCGGGAACGGTGTCGACCGCGCGAGAGATCGCGACCAATCGCGGCGCACAGGCGAACATGCGACCGAGGGCGTCGGCGTTCGCGTCGGCGTGAACGCCGAGTTCGGTGGGCGCGGCCATCATGCGGCCGTCTCATGGCCCGGCAGGGCCACCACGCTCAGTGACAAAAGGTTTTGGCATTCGCGGATGTGCGACGAAGGCATAGAAGTACTCCTGGAGGTGAGGCGGCAATCGAACGACCACTGCGCTTGACAAAACGTTTTGGCTATGTTCTGCTAAAACCGTAACGCAGTGATCTGCGGCCGGTCAAGAGTCAAATGTGATCGCGGACACGCAGCTGCCTCCCGAGGTCGAGGACGACGTGGCGAATATCAAGGATGTGGCACGGCACGCCGACGTGTCGGTGACGACGGTGTCGCACGTGCTCAACGGTCGCGGCCGGGTCTCCGCCAAGACCCGCGCCCGTGTGCTGGCGGCCGCCGAGCAACTCGGCTACACCGCCAACGCTCATGCCCAGCAGCTGGTCACCCGCCGTAGCCATATCCTGGTCATCCAGATGCCCGACCTGGACGGCCCGGCTGGACATGACGTCGCGCTGGTGCCGACGTCGGAATCGGAGTACTTCCTCGAATTGGTCAACGGCGCCGCAGCGGCCGCAGCCGACGCGAAGTACGCCTTGATCGTCGTGTCGGCCGGGGTGGATGTGTCGTCCATGCGCAGCTTCGGCGTCGACGGAATGATCATCGTCGACCCGAAGGGCTCCGAGCCCGTGCTTCAAACGTCCTTTGCGGCAAAGTATCCCGTCGTGACGACCGGTGAGCCGGTGATCGCCGCGGGTGCGCCGGGCTTCGTTGTGGACAACGATCACCGGGCCGCCGCCCGAGAGATACTCGACCACTTCGCGGCGCAGGGCCGGTCACGGCCCGCGCTGATCGTCGACACCACCTCGCGGTCCTACATTCGTGACATCGTCGAGGCTTATGGCGACTGGTGCTCAGACCACGGGCTGAGTCCCGCCGTTGTCGCCGTACCGGATGCCACCCCCGCCGACATGGGCGCCGCGCTGGCATCACTGCGGACCGGTCCGGAACCGGCCGATGCCATCTTCACGAGCTCGGACGGATGCGCGGTCGCATTGCTCAATGCTGCGCGCACCGCGGGAGTGTCGGTTCCCGGCGATCTCGCGTTGGCCAGTGCGGTCGACAGCTCGATCCTTCGCGTGACCAACCCGCCGGTCACGGCGGTGTACCTACATCCACGGGACATCGGCGCGCGGGCGGTCGAATGCCTGACCCAACTGATCGCCGGCGGAGAATCCGGCAGCGACGCACCGGAGTTGGACACGTCGCGACGTCTCATCCCCACCCGGCTCTTCATCCGGGAATCGACGACAACAGATCACCACGATGACGATGGGAAGTGAATCGATGAAGGTTCTGGTCATCAGCGCGAGCCCGCGTGAGGACGGTAACTCTCACGTGCTGGCGGAGGCCGCGATCTCCGGTGCCAGATCGGCCGGCCATGAGGTCGAACACGTCTTCCTCAACGACTACGTCGAACGAATGCTGGACAACTGTCGCCGGTGCCGGCTGACGGACGGGCGCTGCTCCATCAACGACGGCTACGAGTCGTTGCTCCTCGACAAGATACTGCCCGCCGACGGCATCATCTACGCGATGCCGCTGTACTTCTACGGCATGCCGGCCCGCCTCAAGTCGGTCTTCGACAGGTTGTTCTGCTACACCGCGAACAGCGCTCCGCAGCAGGCGCAGGTGGTGGCGGGAATCACCGGAAAGACTGTCGGAGTGTTGATCTCATGTGAAGAGAGTTACGTCGGCGCGACGTCGGGCGTCATCGCCCAATACCAGGAGCTGACACGGTATCTGGATCAATCGCTCGCCGGCGTGGTGATCGGGAACGGGAACAGCCGAGGTGAGATCGTGCACGATCCGTGCGATCCGGTGTCCGCGGCGCGCGATCTCGGCGCCCGGCTGTTCGACATCCGGGTGACCGACTACCGACTCACCTCGGTCCGATCGAATCGCGTGTGGGAGCACCTCGGCGTTTGACGGGACGCGCGTGCCGTGGCCAGTCGACCATTCGCGTGCTTGCTACCGTGGGGACCGTCACGCCGTGACACCGGACGAGGGGCACCGTACCCGGCGAGCGACAAGACGGTGCCTGGAGGTGTGTTATGGCCTGGGTCATCCTGCTGGTGTCGGGGGCCTTCGAAGCGGTATGGGCGATCGCGCTGAGCAAGTCGGAGGGGTTCACACGTCCCGTCCCCGTGGTGGTCTTCCTCGTTGCGGCGTTGATCTCCATGGGCGGCTTGGGCATTGCCCTGCGTGACCTGCCGGTCGGCACGGGCTATGCGGTGTGGGTCGGCGTCGGCGCGGCGCTCACGGTCCTGTACGCGCTCGTCACCGGCGCAGAGAGCGCATCGCTGATCAAGGTCGCGCTGCTGCTGGGCATCGTCGTGTGCGTCGTCGGTCTGCAGCTGGTCAGTCAAGCTCACTGACGGCGGCGCAGCCGCGAAAGGCCAAGCGCGCCGGCCGCACCGACCGCCGCCGCGACGACCGCGCCACCGACGCCGACCCCCTCGCGCACCTCCACCCGGGTGGTGATCTGCGCGGGGTCGGGCGGGTCGACCGGCGCGGCGAGCATGTTGTCGTGCGAGGTGGCCGCCCACGCGGTCGCGAACAGGATCAGCCGGGCGGTCACGTAGGCGAACACCATCAGCCCCAGCACGGGCCCGAACGTCGCACCGGCGGGCCCGGTCAGCACCGAGCTCAGATAGATCGACGCCACCTGCTTGAAGATCTCGAAGCCGACGGCGGCCAGCAGACCCGCCCGCACGCTGCTGCGGAAACTCACCGATTCGCGGGGTAGCCGGGCGATCATCCAGGTGAACAACAGCCAGGACACGCCGACGGCCACCAGCATCGACAGCGCCTTCAGGCCCCACGTCAGCCCGGGGACGTCCTCGATGCCCGCCCAGGCCAGGATCCGCGCGATCAGCTTCTGGTCCCCCAGCGCGGTCAGGCCGACCGTGACGACGATCGCCACGAACGCCGACAGCAGCGCCAGCAGATCCGACACCTTGGTGGTGATGAAGGTGCTCGAATCGCTGTGCTGCTCCCACATCGCGCTCAGCGCCTCGCGCAGGTTGTTCATCCAGCCCAGCCCGGCCCACGCCGCGGTGGCCAGCCCGACGATGCCCAGCGAGGTCCGCGACTCGATCGCGGTGTTCATCAGCTCGACGAGTTGCTGACCGAAGTCGCCGGAGACCGTCTGCTGGATCCGACCCTGCAGACTGCCCAGCAGGTCGGGCTGGCTGGCGAGCACGAATCCGGTGATCGAGAAGCCGAGCATGAGCAGCGGGAACAGTGCGAACACCGTGAAGTAGGTGATGCCGGCGGCGAAGAAGTTGCCCTTGGACTGCTGATAGCGCTCCTGGGCACGCATGACGTGGTCGAACCAGTCGTAGCGGGCGCGGAAGCGGTCGAGCACACCGGGCTTGGCCGGTTCGTCCACACCAGCCTCCAGTCTCTACGAGCGCGCGGGCAGGAAACCCAGCCGGTCGTATACCCGTTTGAGCGTGCGGGCAGACACCTCGCGGGCGCGCTCGGCACCGACGGCCAGCACCCCTTCGAGTTCGGCGGGGTCGGCCAGCAGTTCGTCGACCCGGGTCTTGATCGGGGTGACGAACTCCACCACCGCGTCGGCGGTGTCCTTCTTCAGGTCGCCGTATCCGCGGCCGGCGTAGCCCTCGACCAGCGTGTCGACGTCGGCGCCGGTAACCGCGGCCTGGATGGTCAGCAGGTTCGACACTCCCGCCTTCGCCTCCCGGTCGAAGCGGATCTCGCGTTCGCTGTCGGTGACGGCCGAGCGGATCTTCTTGGCCGTCTTCGCCGGGTCGTCGAGCAGGCTGACCAGCCCGGCCTCCGTGGCCGCCGACTTGCTCATCTTGGCCGTCGGGTCCTGCAGGTCGTAGATCTTGGCGGTGGCCTTCGGGATCAGCACGTCGGGTACGACGAATGTGTCGGGGAACTGGGCGTTGAACCGCTGCGCGACGTCGCGGGTCAACTCCAGATGCTGACGCTGGTCCTCGCCGACCGGTACCAGGTCGGTGTCGTAGAGCAACACGTCGGCGGCCATCAGCACGGGGTAGGTGAACAGGCCCACGGTGGTGGAATCCGCGCCCTGCTTCTGGGACTTGTCCTTGAACTGCGTCATCCGTGACGCCTGCCCAAACCCGGTGAAACAGCCCAGTGCCCAAGCCAATTCGGCGTGGGCGGGCACATGGCTCTGCACGAACACGGTGCTGCGGGACGGGTCGATGCCCAGCGCCAGGTACTGCGCGGCGGTGACCAGCGTGCGGCGTCGCAGCGTCTCGGGGTCCTGCGCGACCGTGATCGCGTGCAGGTCCACCACGCAGAAGAACGCGTCGTAGTCGTCCTGCAGCGCCGTCCAGTGCGTCACGGCCCCCAGCGCGTTGCCCAGGTGCAGCGAATCGGAGGTGGGCTGCACACCGGAGAATACGACACGTGGCACGGGGGGCGGGCTCTCGACTGGGGAGTTCATGATGACCCGATCTTTCCATGCGGGTGCGGTGCGTACTCGACGGTGACCGGGGCATGGTCGCTCCAGCGCAGGGCGTAGGCGTCGGCGCGTTCGACGCGCGCCGCGCACGCGCGGGCCGCCAGCGACGGGGTGGCCAGGTGGTAGTCGATCCGCCAGCCCGCGTCGTTGTCGAACGCCCGGCCGCGCCACGACCACCAGCTGTAGGGCCCCGCGACGCCGGGATGCAGCACCCGCACCACGTCGACCCACCCGGTCGCGAGCAGGTCGGTCAGCCACTGCCGTTCGCCGGGCAGGAATCCGGACTTCTTGAGGTTGCCCTTCCAGTTCTTGATGTCGTGCTCGGTGTGGGCGATGTTCCAGTCGCCGCACACCACCGCATCGGTGTCCCGCAACTCGGCCATGCGGCCCGCCAGCGCGGCCATGAAGCGCTCCTTCTCGAGCTGACGGTCGGTCTCGGCCTCGCCGGTCTGGACGTAGACGCTGGCCACGGTCACCCCGCCGGTGTCCACCTCCAGGTAGCGGCCGTGCTCACCGAATTCGTCGGAGACCATCCGTCGGGTCGCGTCGATCGGGTGCCGCGACAGCACCGCCACCCCGTTGCGGCCCCTGAGATGCGGGCTGGCCGAGGCAAGGTGCCAGCCGTCGGCCAGGGCAGGGGCCAGCGCATCGGCCAGCTGCTCGTCGTCGGCGCGGGTCTCCTGCAGGCACACCACGTCGGCGGTCGACTCCTTCAGCCAGGCCAACAGCCCGAGATTCTCCGTCGAGCGCTGCTTGACCGCGGCGCGGATGCCGTTGACGTTGACGGTGCTGACTATCACGGCGCCAGACCCTAACCCGCCCCCTCGACCGGCCGACCTTGCGGTACCGCCGGTATCACCTTAATGTCGGGCAGCATGACCGAACGCGCACCGATCCACGCCGGATCCGGCGAGCCGATGCTGCTGCTGCACCCGTTCATGATGTCGCAGAACGTGTGGAAGAAGGTCGCGCCGGTGATCGCCGACACCGGCCGCTACGAGGTGTACGCGCCGACCATGCTCGGGCACAACGGCGGCCGTAAGGGCCCGTTCTTCCTGGACAGCGGCTCGCTGGCCGACGACGTCGAGCGCCGGATGGAAGACCTGGGCTGGGACACCGCGCACATCGTCGGCAACTCGCTGGGCGGCTGGGTGGCGTTCGAACTCGAGCGCCGCGGCCGCGCTCGCACCCTGACCGGCATCGCGCCCGCCGGCGGCTGGCGGCACTTCACGCCGGCCAAGTTCGAGATCGTCGCCAAGTTCCTCGCCGGCCTGCCGATCTGGCTGGTGGCCCTTCTGCTCAAGGAGCGGGTGCTCAAACTGCCGATCACCCGGTACCTGACCTACCCGGCGGTCAGCGCCACCGTGGACGGGCTGTCCGACGAGGACGTCGCCGACATCATCGACGACGTGTCGCACTGCCCGGCGTACTACCAGCTGCTGGTGAAGTCGCTGACCCTGCCCGGGCTGCTGGAACTGGCCGAGGGCCGTTCCCCCACCCACCTGGTGATCTGCGAGAAGGACCGGGTGCTGCCGCATCCGCGGTTCACCCGGCACTTCACCGACTCCCTGCCCGACGACACCAAGGTGACCCACCTCGACGGCGTCGGGCACATCCCGATGTTCGAGGCGCCTGAGCTCATCGCGAACCTCGTCGTCGACTTCGTCGACGAGCACGCCGGCCCCGCCGCGGGCCGGGCCGTACCGCCCGCGGGTTAGGCCTTCTGCGCCGACTCCAGCGCCTCGTTGAGCGTCTTGCTGGGCCGCATCACTGCGGTCGTCTTCTCGCGGTCCGGGTAGTAGTAACCGCCGATGTCGACGGCCTCCCCCTGCACCTCGTTGAGTTCGGCGACGATCGTGTCCTCGTTCTCGGCCAGCTTCTTGGCCAACGGCTTGAAGTGCTCGGCCAGGTCTGGGTCCTCGGTCTGTTCGGCGAGCGCCTGGGCCCAGTACATGGTCAGGTAGAACTGGCTACCGCGGTTGTCGAGTTCACCGGCTTTGCGTGACGGGCTCTTGTTGTTGTCGAGCAGCTTGCCGATCGCCGCGTCCATCGTCTTGCCGAGCACCTCGGCGCGCTTGTTGCCGGCCTTGGCGCCCATGTCCTCGAAGCTCGCGCCCAGCGCCAGGAACTCACCGAGGGAGTCCCAGCGCAGGTGGTTCTCCTCGACCAGCTGGTGGACGTGTTTGGGGGCCGACCCGCCGGCGCCGGTCTCGTACATGCCGCCACCGGCCATCAGCGGCACGATCGACAGCATCTTGGCGCTGGTGCCCAGCTCCAGGATCGGGAACAGATCGGTGAGGTAGTCGCGCAGGATGTTGCCGGTCACGGCGATGGTGTCCTGCCCGCGGATCACCCGCTCCAGCGTGTACCGCATCGCCCACACCTGCGGCATAATCTGAATCTCCAGACCCTCGGTGTCGTGGTCTTTGAGGTAGGCCTTGACCTTCTTACGCAGTTCGGCCTCGTGCGGCCGCTCGGTGTCCAGCCAGAACACCGCGGTCATGCCCGAGGCCCGCGCCCGGTTGACGGCCAGCTTGACCCAGTCGCGGATCGCGGCGTCCTTGACGATCGGCATACGCCAGATGTCGCCGGTTTCGACGTTCTGGGTCAACAGCACCTCACCGGTGTCGATGTCGACGATGTTGGCGACCCCGTCCTCGGGAATCTCGAACGTCTTGTCGTGGCTGCCGTACTCCTCGGCGCGCTGGGCCATCAGGCCGACGTTGGGCACGGTGCCCATCGTGGTCGGGTCGAACTGGCCGTGGGTCTTACAGAAGTTGACCATCTCCTGGTAGATGCGGGAGAACGTCGACTCCGGGTTGACCGCCTTGGTGTCCTTGAGCTTGCCGTCGGCGCCGTACATCTTGCCGCCGGCGCGGATCATCGCGGGCATCGAGGCGTCGACGATGACGTCGGACGGCGAATGGAAGTTCGTGATACCGCGCGCCGAGTCGACCATCGCCAGCTCGGGACGGTGTTCGTGGACGGCGTGGATGTCGCGGATGATCTCTTCGCGCTGCGACGCCGGCAACGACTCGATCTTGGAGTAGAGGTCCGACATGCCGTTGTTGACGTTGACCCCGAGTTCGTCGAGCACCTGCTGATGCTTGGCGAACGCCTCCTTGTAGAAGACCTTCACCGCATGCCCGAACACGATGGGGTGGCTGACCTTCATCATCGTCGCCTTGACGTGCAGCGAGAACATCACACCGGTCTTGTAGGCGTCCTCGATCTGCTCTTCGAAGAACTCGCAGAGCGCCTTGCGGCTCATGAACATCGAGTCGATGATGTCGCCGGCGTCCAACTTCACCTCGGGCTTGAGCACGATCTCCTCGCCGCTCTTGGTGGTCAGCACCATCTTGACCGTGCGGTCGTTGTCGATGGTCATCGACTTCTCGCCGTGGTAGAAGTCGCCGTGCTTCATCGTCGCGACATGGGTGCGCGAGGCCTGCGACCACTCGCCCATGCTGTGCGGGTGCTTACGCGCGTACTCCTTGACGGCCTTGGGGGCGCGGCGATCCGAGTTACCTTCGCGCAGCACGGGATTCACCGCGCTGCCGAGCACCTTGGCGTAGCGCTCCTTGATCGCCTTCTCGTCGTCGGTCTTCGGATCCCCCGGGTAGTCCGGCAGGTCGTAGCCCTTTTCCCTGAGCTCCTTGATCGCGGCCAGCAACTGCGGCACCGAGGCGCTGATGTTGGGCAGCTTGATGATGTTGGTCTCCGGGAACTGCGTCAGCTCGCCGAGCTCGCCCAGCGCATCCGGCACGCGCTGGTCCTCGGTGAGCCGGTCGCTGAACTCGGCGAGGATGCGCGCGGCCACCGAGATGTCGGCGGTCTTGACGTCGATGCCCGCGGCGCCGGCGAAGGCCCGCACGACCGGGAGGAACGCGTAGGTCGCCAGCAGAGGCGCCTCGTCGGTCAGGGTGTAGAAGATGGTCGGCTGCTCGGCGCTCATGTCGTGTTCTCCCGGAGTCGGTATCGGTCAGAAATCGAAGCAGCTCCGCGTTGTCGGCGGCCCAGTGCGCTCATGTGGATGCCTCGCGGCCAGATTACAAGCCTGCCGAGACGGGTGGACGGCCAGCGTTGGCTACTGACCAGTAGCTTCTCCTGGTGGCACCTCCCGTCGGCGGTGCGTTAAGCTCTGTTCCGGTCATGAGCGCCAGCGACAAGCCCCGGCTTGCTGGCCGGCAACCCTCCAACCGCGGTGGGGTGCCCCGGGTGATGACCAGGTTGAGTAGCCGCACACGGCTATAAGGCAAGCGCGGGTCCGCCGTGAAACGGGCCCCCTGTTTCACGGAGGAGTGTCGATGACTGATCCCGACGTCGTGTCCCACTGGGCGTTCGAGACCAAGCAGGTGCACGCCGGCCAGTCGCCCGATGCGGCCACCAACGCTAGGGCTCTGCCGATCTACCAGACCACCAGCTACACGTTCCGCGACACCGACCACGCCGCGGCGCTGTTCGGCCTGGCCGAGCCGGGCAACATCTACACCCGGATCATGAACCCGACGACCGACGTCGTCGAGCAGCGCATCGCCGCGCTGGAGGGCGGCGTCGCCGCGCTGTTCCTGGCGTCCGGGCAGGCGGCGGAGACGTTCTCGATCCTGAACATCGCCGGCGTCGGAGATCATGTCGTGTCGTCCCCCCGGCTCTACGGCGGCACCTACAACCTCTTCCACTACTCGCTACCGAAGATGGGCATCGAGGTGAGCTTCGTCGAGGACGCCGACGACCTCGAGTCGTGGCGGTCCGCGGTGCGCCCGAACACCAAGGCGTTCTTCGCCGAGTCGATCTCCAACCCGCAGATCGACGTGCTCGACATCCCCGGCGTTTCGGCCGTCGCCCACGATGCGGGCGTGCCGCTGATCGTCGACAACACCATCGCCACGCCGTACCTGATCCAGCCGCTGGCCCACGGCGCCGACATCGTCGTGCACTCGGCCACCAAGTATCTCGGCGGGCACGGCAACGCGATCGCCGGTGTCATCGTCGACGGCGGCACCTTCGACTGGACCAACGGCCACTTCCCCGGTTTCACCACCCCGGACCCGAGCTATCACGGCGTGGTGTTCGCCGACCTCGGCGCGCCGGCGTACGCGCTGAAGGCCCGCGTCCAGTTGCTGCGTGACCTCGGTTCGGCGGCGTCGCCGTTTAACGCGTTCCTCATCGCCCAGGGCCTCGAGACCCTGAGCCTGCGGATGGAGCGCCACGTCGCCAACGCGCAGCGCGTCGCGGAGTACCTCGCCGGGCACGCCGACGTCGAATCGGTGAACTACGCCGGGCTGCCCACCTCACCGTGGTTCGAACGCGGAAAACAGTTGGCGCCCAGAGGAACCGGTGCCGTGCTGGCCTTCGAACTGTCCGGCGGCGTCGAGGCCGGCAAGGCCTTCGTCAACGCGCTGACGCTGCACAGCCATGTCGCCAACATCGGCGACGTGCGCTCGCTGGTGATCCATCCCGCCTCGACCACGCATGCCCAGCTCAGCCCCGAGGAGCAACTCGCCACCGGCGTGACTCCCGGCCTGGTCCGGCTTGCGGTCGGCATCGAGGGCATCGACGACATCCTGGCCGACCTCGAGCAGGGCTTCGCCGCCGCTGCCCGGGTCCGCGCCTCGACGACCGACCCCCACGCGGTGGCGTCGTTCTAGGCAGCACAGTTTCGAGGAAGAAGACGTGACGATCTCCGACGTGTCCATCACAGCGTTGCCCGCCGAGGGCGAGACCGGGGTGGTCGACATCGGCCCCCTGACCCTGGAAAGCGGCGTCGTCCTCGACGACGTGTCGATCGCCGTGCAGCGGTGGGGGGACCTGTCCCCCACCCGCGACAACGTGGTCATGGTGCTGCACGCACTGACCGGCGACTCCCACATCACCGGCCCCGCCGGACCCGACCATCCGACGCCCGGGTGGTGGGACGGCGTCGCCGGACCCGGCGCACCGATCGACACCGACCGGTGGTGCGTGGTGTCGACCAATGTGCTCGGCGGGTGCCGCGGCTCCACCGGTCCCGCCTCCATCGCCCCCGACGGCAGGCCGTGGGGGTCGCGGTTCCCCGCGATCACCATCCGCGATCAGGTCAACGCCGACCTCGCCGCACTCGCCGCACTCGGTATCACCGAGGTGGCCGCGGTGGTCGGCGGCTCGATGGGCGGCGCCCGCGCCCTCGAGTGGATCGTCGGCCACCCGGACACCGTGCGCGCAGCGCTGGTGCTGGCCGTCGGCGCCCGCGCCACCGCCGACCAGATCGGCACCCAGAGCACCCAGGTCGCCGCGATCAAGGCCGACCCGGACTGGTGCGGCGGCGACTACTACGACACCGGGCGTGCCCCCTACACCGGGATGGAGATCGCCCGCCGCTTCGCCCACCTGACCTACCGCGGCGAACTCGAACTCGACGACCGCTTCGGCAACGACGCCCAGGGCGCCGAGGACCCGGCCGACGGCGGGCGCTTCGCGGTGCAGAGCTACCTCGAATACCAGGGCGCCAAATTGGTCGAGCGGTTCGATCCGGGCACCTACGTGGTGCTCACCGACGCCCTGTCCAGCCATGATGTCGGCCGCGGTCGTGGCGGCATCCGGGCCGCGCTGGCGAGCTGCCGGGTCCCGACGATCGTCGGCGGCATCACTTCCGATCGGCTCTACCCGCTGCGGCTGCAGGAAGAGTTGGCCGAGCTGCTCGGCGGCTGCGCCGGCCTCGAGGTCGTGGACTCGCTCTACGGCCACGACGGCTTCCTGGTGGAGACCGAGGCGATCGGCAAACTCCTGCGCCGCACGCTGGAGCTGGCGGCGCGGTGAGGCCGTCCCCGGCGCACCCGTCGCTGTCGTTCGGCGCGCAGGCCGCCGCCTATGAGCGGGGCCGGCCGTCCTATCCACCCGAGGCGATCGACTGGCTGCTGCCCGCGGGTGCGGGCACCGTGCTGGACCTGGGCGCCGGCACCGGCAAGCTGACCACCCGGCTGGTGGAACGCGGCCTCGACGTGGTCGCGGTCGACCCGATCCCCGAGATGCTCGAGGTGCTCACCCGGTCACTGCCCGACACCCCGGCGCTGCTCGGCACCGCCGAGGAGATCCCGCTGGCCGACGACAGCGTCGACGCGGTGCTGGTGGCCCAGGCCTGGCACTGGTTCGACACCGACCGGGCGGTCGCGGAGATCGCACGCGTCCTGCGGCCCGGCGGACGGCTCGGGCTGGTGTGGAACACCCGCGACGAACGGCTGGGGTGGGTCAAGGAACTGGGCGACATCATCGGCCACGAGAACGACCCCTTCACCGATGCGGTGTCGCTGCCCGCGCCGTTCACCGATGTGGCGCGCCACCACGTCGAATGGACGAACTATCTGACACCGCAGGCGCTCATCGACCTGGTGGCCTCGCGCAGCTACTGCATCACCTCCCCCGCCGAGGTCCGCACCCGCACGTTGGATCAGGTGCGCGAGCTGCTGGCCACCCATCCTGCGCTGGCCAACGCGACGGGGTTGGCGTTGCCGTACGTGACAGTCTGCATCCGGGCGAGGCTGAGCTGACGGCCGCCGGACGCGGGGCGACCTGAGCATGCCGGGGTGGCTGGCGGCCGGCGGCTGGGGATTGCTCGCCGGCGCGGCGCTGGTGATCGGTGCACTGGTCGGTTGGGCCGTGCGCGTCCCCACACGGGTGGTCGCCGCGGTGATGGCGTTCGGCGCCGGGGTGCTGATCTCCGCGCTCGCCTTCGACCTGATGGACGAGGCCGAGCGCACCGGTGGCCTCGCCGCCACCGCGATCGGCTTCGTCGGCGGCGCCGTCGCCTATGTCGGCGCGAACATCGTGCTGGACCGCTACGGCGCCCGGCACCGCAAGCGGTCCCACGGCAGGCAACCGTCGGAGGCGCAGGCCGGCGGCAGCGGTGCGGCCATCGCGATCGGGGCCCTGCTCGACGGTGTGCCCGAATCGGTGGTGCTCGGCATCTCGCTGATCGGCGGTCAGGGCGTCGGCCTGCCGGTGCTGGCCGCGGTGTTCATCTCCAACCTGCCCGAGGGGTTGTCCAGCGCGGCCGGGATGAAGCAGGCCGGCCGCGGCGCCAGGTACGTATTCGGCGTGTGGGGCGGGATCGCCGTGATCAGCGGGATCGCGGCGATGCTGGGTTACCTGCTGCTCGACGGCGCGTCACCGGCGCTGATCGCGGTCATCACCGCCGTCGCCGCCGGCGCGATCCTGGCGATGATCGCCGACACGATGGTGCCCGAGGCGTTCTCCGAGACCCATGTGTTCACCGGGTTGATCACCACGTTCGGGTTCCTCACCGCATTCGCGATCGAGCGGATGAGCTAGCTGGTGCCCAGTGGGTCGATGGTCCACGCGACGTAGAACATCGTCGCGCTGACCGTCGCGGTGGTGACGAAGTCGATGCCCTTGCTGCGGACGGCGAGCAGGCCGGCGCGATCGTCGGTCAGGGCCAGCCGCAGCGCCGCCGCGGTCCCGACACCGACCGCCATCACGAGCGCCCCACGCCGCCAATAGCCGGCGACCACCAGCACGAACGCGGCGACGAACACCGAACCGACCACCAGTATCGGCCACTGACCCGCGAACACCTTGCGGGCGAACTCCCGGGGCGTCACGCGCGGGCGAGGGCCTCGGCGCGTTCGACGACGTTGGTCAGCAGGAAGGCCCGGGTCAGCGGCCCCACCCCGCCGGGGTTGGGCGAGACGTGCCCGGCCACCTCCCAGACATCGGGGGCGACGTCGCCGACGAGCTTGCCCGCGTCGTCTCGGCTGACCCCGACATCGACGACCGCGGCGCCCGGACGGACCATCTCGGCGGTCACCATGTGCGGCACCCCGGCGGCGGCGACGATGATGTCGGCGTCCCGGGTGAGTTGCGGCAGGTGCCGGGTCGCGGTGTGGCACAGCGTGACCGTGGCGTTCTCCGACCGGCGGGTCAGCAGCAGGCCCAGCGGGCGGCCGACCGTGACGCCGCGGCCGATCACCACGACGTGCGCGCCGGCGATCTCCACCTCGAAGCGGCGCAGCAGGTGCACGATGCCGCGCGGGGTGCACGGCAGCGGCGCGGGCTCGTTGAGTACCAGCCGGCCCAGGTTCGTCGGGTGCAGCCCATCGGCGTCCTTGCCGGGGTCGATGCGCTCGAGCGCGGCGTTCTCGTCCAGGTGCTTGGGCAGCGGCAGCTGCACGATGTACCCGGTGCACTCGGGGTTGGCGTTGAGCTCGTCGATGGTCTCGTCGAGCTTGGCCTGACTGATGTCGGCGGGCAGGTCGCGGCGGATCGAGGTGATGCCGACCTTCGCGCAGTCGGCGTGCTTGCCGCGCACGTATGCCTGCGACCCCGGATCGTCGCCCACCAGCACCGTGCCCAGGCCCGGTGTGCGCCCCTGTTCGGTGAGCGCGGCGACCCGCTGGGTCAGGTCGACGAAGATCTCGTCACGCGTGGCTTTCCCGTCAAGCGTTTTCGCACCCACATCGGCCAGTCTGTCATGGGCGTGTGGCAGGCTCAGCACCTATGAACACCGCGCCAGATGTGTTCACCCCGGCCAAGCTCGGCCCGGTGACGTTGCGCAACCGCATCATCAAGGCGGCCACGTTCGAGGCGTCGACCCCGAACGCACTGGTCACCGACGATCTCATCCACTACCACCGGCTCCCTGCGGCCGGCGGCGTCGGCATGACGACGGTCGCGTACTGCGCGGTGTCGCCGGGCGGGCGCACCGACGGGTGGCAGCTGTGGATGCGGCCCGAGGCGCTGCCCGGGCTGCGCCGCCTCACCGACGCGGTGCACGCCGAGGGCGCGGCGATCAGCGCGCAGATCGGGCACGCCGGCCCGGTCGCCAACGCCCGCACGAACAAGGCCAGGGCGCTCGCGCCGGTGCGGTTCTTCAACCCGATGTCGATGCGGTTCGCGAAGAAGGCGACCCGCGACGACATCCGCGAAGTGATGGACGCGCACGCCAACGCCGCCCGGTTGGCCATCGAGGCCGGCTTCGACGCCGTGGAGATCCATCTCGGCCACAACTATCTGGCCAGCTCGTTCCTCAGCCCGCTGCTCAACCGCCGCACCGACGAATTCGGCGGATCGCTGGCCAACCGCGCCAAGGTGGCGCGCGGCACCGTGCTCGCGGTGCGCCGGGCGGTGGAGCAGGCCGGCACGCCGATAGCGGTCACCGCGAAACTCAACATGTCCGACGGTGTCCGCGGCGGCATCTCGGTCGAGGAGGCGCTGCAGACGGCCAAATGGCTCGAGGAGGACGGCGGGCTCGACGCGATCGAGCTGACCGCGGGCAGCTCGCTGGTCAACCCGATGTACCTGTTCCGCGGCGACGCCCCGGTCAAGGAGTTCGCCGGCGCGTTCAAACCCCCGCTGCGGTGGGGCATCCGGATGACCGGCCACAAGTTCCTGCGCGAGTACCCCTACCGCGAGGCCTACTTGCTACGCGAGGCGCGCCAGTTCCGCGCCGAGCTGAAACTGCCGCTGATCCTGCTGGGCGGCATCACCAACCGCGACACCATGGACCGCGCGATGGCCGAGGGATTCGACTTCGTCGCGATGGGCCGCGCGCTGCTGGCCGAGCCCGACCTGCTCACGCGCATCCAGGCCGACAGCGCCACCCGCTCGGCGTGCACGCACTGCAACCGGTGCATGCCGACGATCTACCGCCACACCCACTGTGTGGTCACCGGGGCCCCCGACTCGATCCCGGTCTGAGCCGGCGCCATGGCCGCGGCCGACGACGCCATGGTCACCTACCGCTACGTACGGGTGGGGCTGGTCGCGCTGGTGGTGTTCCTGCTGGTGTCGGTCGCGCTGACCTGGGTGCAGACCTGCCTGCAGAGTTCGATCAGCGCATTCTTCTACACCCGCACCCACGCGGTGCTCGTCGCCGCACTGTGCGCGATCGGCATCTGCCTGATCGCCTACCGCGGCAGCCGCGTCGGTGAGGACGCGCTGCTGAACTTCTCCGGATACCTGGCCTTCATCGTCGCGCTGATCCCGACCGACTCGGTGGGCCTCTGCCAGCCGTGGCTGCCGACGGTCGACGATCCGTTCGGCGGCGTCGGCAACAACGCCGCCGCGCTGCTGGTCGCGGCCGCCGCCGGAACCGCGATGTACCTGGCGCTGCAGCGGTGGCGCCACCCGCAGCCGCTGCCGACCGCGGAGGCCGAGACCTGCGCGGCCGCGGCAACGGTGTGGAAGCGGGTGGCCGCGGTGCTGCTGCGCATCGAGAGATGGCTGCCCTCAGCGTTGCTCGGGATCGTCATCGGCGGTGCGGTGCTCTCGCTGTGGGATTGGTTCCTGGACCGGGCGCACGTCATCGCGGCGGTCGCGATGTTCCTGGCCATCGTGCTGGTCGCGGTCTATCACGCCTGCTACGCCCGCGCCGCCGCCCGGCACCGGCTCGCCCGGTTCTACGCGGCGCTCGCCACCCTGATGCTCGCCACCGTGGTGGTGGCCGTGATCTTCCTGCTCGCAGACGTCGAGTTCGGGGTCTTCATTGTCGAGGTGCTGCTCATCCTCGAGTTCGCTGTCTTCTGGGCGGTGCAGACATGGGATGTGTGGGAGCCCACCGACCGCTACCCCGCCTCCGCCGTGCCCGGTCTGGCCGAAGCGCGGTCAGGACCCGCCGACACCGCCTGAACACCGACCGGCGGAGACGCCCGGACGGGACGGCTACCTATACAGTGAGTCCCGATGAGCCGACCAGTCCCACCTGCGCTGACCGTTCGGTACGAGGGTTCGACCCGCACATTCGCCCCGGGCACTGACGTGGTCATCGGCCGCGATCTGCGCGCCGACGTGCGAATCGCCCACCCGCTGATCTCCCGCGCCCACCTGGTGCTGCGGTTCGATCAGGGCCGTTGGGTCGCGATCGACAACGGCAGCCTCAACGGCATGTTCGCCGGCGGCCGCCGCGTGCCGGCAGTCGACATCCGCGACGGACAGACCCTCAACATCGGCAACCCCGACGGGCCGCAGCTCACCTTCGAGGTGGGCCGCCACCAGGGCTCGGCCGGACGCCCGCCGCAGACCACCGCCGTCCCCGTTGCCCGCGCGGCCACCGGCGGCTACCCGCCTGCCGCGCCACCGGTCTCGCGGCCGCACCCGCGCTACCCCACCGGGCCGCAGTCCTACGGGACCGGTGGCCAACCGCCGGCCTACCCGACCGGCACGCCGTCACCGGCCTATCCGTCGGGCCCTCAGCGCTATCCGAGCGCTCCGCCGGCCCGCCCGGCCCCCGCCGCGTCGCTGGCCCCGCCGCTGTCCGAGCAAGCCGGGCTGGAACCCGTCACCCGAATGGGCCCGACCGCCGCGCCGCGCTCGTCCGAGGCCGGCGGCAACCTGGCCACCAGCATGCTCAAGATCCTGCGCCCGGGCCGGGCGCCGGAACCGCCCCCGGGCGCGGTGAAGATCGGCCGGGCGAGCGACAACGACATCGTCATCCCCGACGTGCTGGCCTCGCGCCACCACGCCTCCCTGGTGCCCGCCGCGGGCGGCACCGAGATCGTCGACGCCCGCAGCATCAACGGCACGTTCGTCAACGGCGCCCGCGTGGAGTCGGCGCTGCTGAACGACGGTGATGTCGTCACGATCGGCAACATCGACCTGGTCTTCACCGGCGGCACGCTGGTCCGGCGGACCGAGACCGCCGCGGCGACCGCCACCGGCGGCCTCGACGTGCACGGCGTCACCTGGACGATCGAGAACAACAAGACGCTGCTGGACAACATCTCGCTGGCCGCGCGGCCGGGCACGCTGACCGCGGTGATCGGCCCGTCCGGTGCGGGTAAGTCGACATTCGCGCGACTGGTCGCCGGCTACACCCACCCGACCAACGGTTCGGTGTCGTTCGAGGGCCACAACGTCCACGCCGAGTACGCCTCGCTGCGGTCCCGGATCGGGATGGTGCCCCAGGACGACGTGGTGCACGGTCAGCTGACGGTGCGGCAGGCTCTGATGTTCGCCGCCGAACTGCGGCTACCGCCCGACACCACCAAGGCCGACCGCGAACAGGTCGTCATGCAGGTGCTCGAGGAGCTGGAGATGACCAAGCACCTCGACACCCGGGTGGACAAGCTGTCGGGCGGTCAGCGCAAACGCGCGTCGGTGGCGCTCGAGCTGCTGACCGGCCCGTCGCTGCTGATCCTCGACGAGCCGACCTCCGGCCTGGACCCTGCGCTGGACCGGCAGGTCATGACCATGCTGCGCCAGCTCGCTGACGCGGGCCGCGTGGTGCTGGTGGTCACCCACTCACTGACCTACCTCGACGTCTGCGATCAGGTGCTGCTGCTCGCCCCGGGTGGTAAGACCGCGTTCTGCGGGCCGCCCAGCGAGATCGGCCCGTCGATGGGCACGACCAACTGGGCCGACATCTTCAGCACCGTCGCCAGCGACCCCGACGGCGCCAATCAGCGCTTCCTCGCGCTCAACGGCCCGCCGCCCGCGCAGCCCCCCACCGCGGAGGCCACCGATCTCGGCGAGCCGTCGAAAACCAGCCTGCGGCGGCAGTTCTCGACGATCGCGCGCCGGCAGATACGGCTGATCGTGTCCGACCGCGGCTACTTCATCTTCCTCGCGCTGCTGCCGTTCATCATGGGCACACTGTCACTGTCGGTGCCCGGCACCGTCGGCTTCGGGGTGCCCAACCCGATGGGCGACGCCCCCAACGAACCGGGGCAGATCCTGGTGCTGCTCAATGTCGGCGCCATCTTCATGGGCACCGCGCTGACCATCCGCGACCTGATCGGCGAACGCGCCATCTTCCTGCGCGAACAGGCGGTCGGCCTGTCCACCACCGCATACCTGCTGGCCAAGGTGTGCGTGTACTCGGTGTTCGCGATCGTGCAGTCGGCGATCGTCACCGGCATCACGATCCTCGGCAAGGGCGCTCCCACCCAGGGCGCCGTGGTGCTGGGCAACCCGTCGCTGGAGCTGTTCGTCGGGATGGCGGCCACCACGGTCACCGCGGCGATGGTCGGCCTGGCGCTGTCCGCGCTGGCCCGCACCAGCGAGCAGATCATGCCGCTGCTGGTGGTCGCGATCATGAGCCAGTTGGTCTTCTCCGGCGGCATGATCCCCGTGACCGACCGCATCGGGCTCGACCAGCTGTCGTGGCTCACCCCGGCGCGGTGGGGCTTCGCCGCCTCGGCGTCCACCGCGGACCTGATCACGCTGGTGCCCGGCCCGCTCACGCCGAAGGACCGGCACTGGGAGCACACCAGCGGCGCATGGCTGTTCGACATGGCGATGCTCGGCGTGCTCAGCGTCTCCTACGTGACGTTCGTCCGGTGGAAGATCCGGCTCAAGAGCGGCTGACAAGCCCGCGCCACACCTGCGGGCCGGGGGCTGACCGGTAGATTCGCAGGGTGAGGCGCACGCTCGGTCGGATCGAACGCTACGTGGCCGATGCGCCGGCGACGTTCGGCTGGCTGTTCGTCCTGGCCGTGACCACCCGGGTGCAGCGGTCGGCCGGCCGGGAGCGCGCCCAACTGCTGCGCAGCCAGTCCACCAATCTGCAGCATCTGTCCGAGGAACCGACCAGAGTGCTGGCCGCCAGCCTGTTCTGGCTCGACGGCCGGCGATGGTGGCCGTACGTGCCTCCCTTTGTGGCCGTGCTGGCCCCCGCCGAGCACCGGCTCGGATCGGTGCGGTGGCTGGCGACCGGGGTCGCCGCCCATGTGGCGGGAACGTACGCGGGGCAGGGCTATCTGCGGTGGTCGATTCGCGCCCGCAACGCCCCGCCGCGGCTGGCCGAGGCCCGCGACGTCGGGGTGAGCTACTTCCTGCTCGGCGTCGCCGGAACGCTGTCGGCCTACCTGCCCGACGCGCACCGGCGCCGGGTCCGCGCGGCGGCGCTGGCCGTGCTGGCCATCAACACCGCGATCCGGCCAACCTTCACCGAGGTCGGCCATCTCAGCGCCTTCCTCACGGGTCTGTCGCTGAGCGCCTTGGCGAACGGCCGCGAGCGGTACCCCTATCCGGGTACACAGGGGTATGCGCGCCACTGAGATCCGAGCGCTCGGCGAGGTCGCCGCCGAGGGTGCCACTGTGCTCAACAACGTCGTCCGCGGCCTGCACACCGGTATCGCCAGCCGGGTGTTCAGCTCGATCGGTCCGGCCGCCCGCCCCGTCGAGGTGGTGCACGACCTGATCGCGCAGACGGTGTACACCGCGGTCGGGACGGCCGGGCAGCGGATCCCCGACCTGGTCGGCGCGCTCGCGGCCACCGGCGTCGGCTTCGACGCCGACGCGCCCGTCGACGAGTCGCCGGCCGCGGCCGAGATGATCGCCGCCCTCAACGGCATCTACGGCGACGAGCTCGCCGACCGCGGGAACGCGCTGGCCACCGAGATGGCGGTGCGGGTGGCCCGGCGCCGCGTCGAGCCCACCCCGGGCGGGCTGGCGGCCGCCTTCCCCGACGCGACCGGCCGGCTGGCGGTGTTCGTGCACGGTCTGTGCCAGACCGAGTCCTCCTGGCAGCGGCCGCCCCGACCGGACGTCGACGCCCCCGATCCCCGGTCCTACGGTGACCGGTTGCGCGACGACCTGGGCTTCACGCCCGTCGACGTGCGGTACAACACCGGGCGCCACATCTCCACCAACGGCCACGACCTCGACGAACTGCTCGCCGACCTGGTCTCGGCATGGCCAGTGCCGGTGTCCGACATCGCGCTGGTCGGGCATTCGATGGGTGGACTGGTGGTCCGCAGCGCCTGCCACTACGGTCGGGAGCGCGCGCACCGCTGGACCGGCCTGGTCCGACAGGTGATCTGCCTGGGATCCCCGCACCTCGGCGCGGACCTCGAGAAGGGCGTCAACGCGGCCTCGTGGGCGCTGTCGCGGGTCCGAGAGACCCAGGCGATCGCCGACTTCCTCAACCTGCGCAGCGACGGCATCAAGGATCTGCGCTTCGGCGCCTGCCTGGACGACGACTGGCACGACGCCGACCCCGACGAGTTGCTCCGCGACCGCTGCGGCGAAGTTCCGTTCCTGCCGAATGCGTCGTATCACTTCGTGGCGACGTCCGCGGCGCCGCAGGCCGTCGGGCGGGTGCTGGGCGACCATCTGGTGAAGCCGTCCAGCGCATCGGGGCAGGGCAGGCACCGGCGGCTGCCATTCGAATCGGACAACGGCCTGGTGCTCACCGGTCTGCACCACTTCGACCTGCTCAACCACCCGGAGATCTACGACCGGCTGGTGAGATGGCTGGGCGTCACCGCAACGTGACGACGTCGCTCACCGCGTCTCTCGGCAGTTCGCCGTCGACGACCGCGGTCACCGCCATGGTCGTCAGTGTGATGGCTCCGCCGTGGTTGTCGAGGAAGGCGGTGTCGGCGGCGTCGCGTCCGGTGGCGATGCGCAGCATCGACTGCCGCGGCGCCAGGCAGGTGGCGTCGGCGAGCCGCCACGCGCCGTCGACGAAGGCCTCGGCGACGGCATGGAAGTCCATGGGGCTGCAACCCGGCGCGTACACCGACACCAGCCGCGCCGGGACGTTCACCGCCCGCAGCATGGCGATGACCAGGTGGGCGTAGTCACGGCACACGCCCCTGCCCGCCAGGAGGGTGTCGGCGGCGCCGTCGATCGGATCGCTGGAGCCGGGCACGTAGTTCAGTCGTGCCCCCACCCACGACGACACCTTCTCCAGCAGCGCCACCGAGTCGGCGTCGTTCCCGAACTCGGTGGCGGCGAATCCGAAGAACTTGTCGGCCTCGGCGTAGCGGCTGGGCCGCAGGTACGTCGACCGGTCGATGTCGCGCACCGGCGGCGGGTCGGCCACGCCGGTCACGGTGGCCTGGTAGGAGGCGGTGACCGTGCCCGGTGAGGCATCGAAGATGTGGATGCGGTTGCCGTGCTCCCCGGTGATCTCCCGGGCCTCGACCCGTTCGCCGTCGTGCCGGAACACGAGCGACTCCACCACCTCGGCGCCTGGCTGCGGGGCGAGCGCGATCTGGAACTCGAGCGTGGTGGCGGCGGTGACCTCGAATTCGAGGTCCGAGCCGACGATGCGTCTCATGACGGGCATTCGCACAGTGTCGTCTTGATCGGCACGCCGTGCAGCACGACCGCCCGGGAATCACACACGTGTCACCCGTGGCAGCATCTTGTCGAAAATGCGTTCGACACGTGCGGTGTGATCAGCGCGTGGGTATGGAGAGCACGCCAAGCTGAGCCAGCACGGCACCCATGTCCAGGAAGGCTCTCTCGCACATCAGCCGGTCGCCATCGAATTCGAAGATCCCGACCACCGGAACATCGAAGCGGTGACCCGTCGGCGGAATCCCCGCCCATTCACCGTGATGGGTTCCTCCGATGGTCCCTTCGGCGACTACGCCGTCGTCCAGGTGCCGCAGCCGTGTCGTTTCGGCGTGCAGATCGGGGAAGCCGTGCATCAAGCTCTGCAGCAGGTCCCGCACGGCGTCGGCGCCATCGCTGGGCTCGCCGTTCACCTCGTACCGCGGGCTATGGAAGGTCGCGATCACTGCCTCGACATCATGGTCGTTCTCGACCGCGATGTGGTGCCTCACGACCTGCTCACGATGCTCGCGCAGCGTGGTTGTCTCATCAACCATCACCATGTCGGTCCTCCTCTGATCAACCTGACGGCATTCATGCATCCGGGAGATCACCCGCCAAGAACTCTCGGTGGCCGGCTCAGCGGCCCGCAGCGCAGATCCAGTCGCTCCCGGACGGTGTCCAGGGTGCGGCGCTGGTGTTCGCGTTCCCGGCGGTGGGTCAGCATGAACCGCGCGGTACCCGCCAACCGCCGCGGCCACGGGTACCAGCGGTCGAAGTCGAGTCCGCACTGCGCGAAGACCTTGGCGGGCAGCTGATCGGCCATCAGGCTGATGTTGTACTGGGCCAGGGTCAGCAGGACGTACGGGAAGGCCGTCCGCGACTTGTCCAGCAGGTCCTGGCCGTCCAGTTCGTAGAGCGGGGTGTCCTTCAGCCGGTCGAGCATGAGCAGATGGGTCATGAAGTAGCCCATGTACGAGCTCAGATGCAGGGTAGCCGAACGGTTCTGGATCGACAGCACCGAGCCGCCCGCGGACACGTACGGCTCGTACGGCACATTGCGGTGGGTGACGTATCCGGTGCAGTTGACGATCCAGCTACCCGGCGGGATCGTGGTGGTCGCGCCGCTGCGCAACCTCACCTCGACCGCGTCGTCGCGATCGACGGCGTCGACGAAGTAGTCCATCGTCACCGAGTGCAGGCCGTTGGTGATGGTGCGGCATTCGTCCAAGGACAGCACACCGAGCAGGAAATTCGCGGCGTCGGCGGTGACCGCGGTGCCGTACCGCGCCCGGTGCCAGCGCCACACCTCGTCCTCGTTGGTTCCGTCGAACCGCCGCGCGGTTTCGACGCCCAGAGTGCTGACCATGGATCCGGCGAACCAGCGGCGCATGCCGGTGGGGAAGAACGTGTCGCGGCACTGGAAGAACGTGCCTCCGCCCGCCACCAGGTTCACCTCCCGGCCGGGGCGGTGCGTGATCAGCGCGTGTGCGGTGTCCATCGCGGTCTTACCGCCCCCGATGATCCATACGGGCGCGTCACCGGCGCCGATCTCACCGTCGCGGACGTCGCAGAAGTCCGGTGACACCGAGCGCACCCGGGCACTCGACACCGGGAGCGGTTTGTTGGGAGTGATGCGGAAGCCATAGGCCTTGACCAGTTTCTCGGCGTCGATGCGCAGCGACTCCCCCGCCGCGTTCCGGCACGACACGTGCACCCGGCCGTCGACGGGGTCGTCGGAGACCATGTCCCAGCCGTAGAACTCGTCGACCCGGACCCGCTTGCGGATCTCGTCGAGGCAGTACTGCAGATGGTCGAGCACCTCGTCCCTTGTCGCGAGGTACGAGCGGTCGCGGCCCAGCGTCCACGCGATGTCGCCGGCGGTGAACATGCCGTGCGGCTGGTGCAGGCGCACGTACGGGTAGGTGTCCACCCACATCCCCCCGGCCCGTGCCCGGCGGTCGACCAGGATGATCCGCTGATCCGGCTCGAGATGCCGGCTCGCGGCGAACAGCGCGTTGAGCCCGGCCAGGCCGGCTCCCACGATGCAGACATCGCAGCTCTCGGTCATGGGCACCTCCGTGACGGCCCCAGTATTCGCCCATCCGCGCCGAGAAGGCCAGAGACGCTTGAACGTTCAATGTGTCCGGGCGTGCGGCGGTACCCTCCCCTCGTGCAGGTCGACGTGATGGTCACTCCACAGCCGCTGCGTGAGACCGGGCGATTGGCGCGGCGCACCCAGGCTTCGGGGTTCTCCGGGATGCTGTTCACCGAGACCGGTCGCACCGCCTACCTGAACGCCGCGGTGGCGTCGCAGGCGGCGCCCGGCCTCGAGCTGTCCACCGGTGTGGCGGTGGCGTTCCCGCGCAGCCCGTTCGTCACCGCGGCCGCGGCGTGGGAGCTGCAGGAGGCGACCGGCGGAACGTTCCGGCTGGGCCTCGGTACGCAGGTGCGCACCCATGTCGTCCGGCGCTACGGGGTGCCGTTCGAGCATCCCGGGCCGCGGCTGCGTGACTACGTGCTGGCGGTCAAGGCCTGCTTTGCAGCGTTCCGGTCCGGCACGCTCGACCACCACGGCGAGTTCTACGAACTCGACTTCATCACTCCGCAGTGGAGCGCGGGACCCATCGACGCGCCGGACCCGAAGGTCGATGTGGCGGCGGTGAATCCGTGGATGCTGCGGATGGCCGGCGAGGTGGCCGACGGTGTCCATGTCCACCCGCTCGGCGAGCCGGGATACCTCGCGCGCCATGTCGTACCGACGGTGACCGACGGCGCCCAGCGGGCCGGGCGCTCCCCGTCCGACGTCGCGCTGATCGTGCCTGCGATGACGATCGTCGGCGACAGCGACCACGAACGGGCGCGGGAGCGGGAGCTGGTGCGGATGAGCCTGAGCTTCTACGGCAGCACCCCCAACTACGCCTTCATCTGGGACGAGGCGGGATTCGAGGGGACGACGGCGCGGCTACGGGAGAAGCAGAAGGCCGGCGACCTGGCCGGGATGGCCGCTCAGGTCACCGACGAGCACCTGGCCGTATTCGCCACCGAGTCGACGTGGGACGGCCTCGCCGACGCGCTGATCGCCAAGTACGGCGGGACCGCGACGCGGCTCGTGCTGTACAACGCGACCGCCGATCCGGAGCGTTTCGAGCGCTACGGCGAGGTGGCCCGCCGCCTGTCCACTTTTTGACGGGAAGTTCTGCGAATATCCACAAAGCGAAGTATCGCGGGTTTACCCTCCGCTCAGGACGTCTTCATCGGGGAGGAACGGCCATGCGAGCTCTGCGAGTCTTTTCGGTCAGCGGCGTTGCACTCGTCGGCATTGTTCCGGCCTGTCTCATCGTCACGGCACCCAACGCATCGGCGGAGTGTACCGAGACCGGCGGAATCACAATGTGTCAGAACGAGGTCCGGCGTGCCGAGACCGGTCCCGCCGATCAGGACATCTGGTACCCGTACCCGTGCGAATACGACTACCTCTGCGATGACGGGGTGTCGGTGTTCGATTACGACTCCGACATCGATCCGCCGGACAATCCCGGTGACCGCCCGGACATCGGTCTGCCCGGCCGCCCCGGTGACCGGCCGGATCGCCCGGACCGGCCCGGCGGTGGCGGCGGTATCGGGGGCCGCTGACCGCCCGCCGACAGACACCGGCGGCGAGAACATCCACCACCTCGAGGGGAGTGACATGGCGATACGACTTGGCGCATTGGGCATCGCGGTGGCCGCAGGCACGATGGCCGGCGCAGCGTTGCTGGGCACAACCGCAACGGTTTCGGCGCAGCCGCCACCGCCGAACTGCACGGCGGCGGATCTGTCAGGTGTCGCGGCGGGTGTCACCGCCGCGACGTCGGCGTACCTGTTCACCCATCCGGACGTCAACGCGTTCTTCACGAGCCTGAAGGGCCTGCCCCGGGAGGAGGTACGGGTGCGGGTCGGCGAGTACGCGGATGCCAATCCACAGGTGCGTGCCGACCTCCAGGGCATCCGGCAGCCGATGGTCGATTTCCGCAATCGCTGCGGCGCCCCGGGGCCCACGTCACTCCCCGGATAGCGTGTCCGCCCGCTACTTCATGGTGACGAGGTTGTGCCAGAGGTGGCGAAGACTGTCGGTGCCGCCGAACAGTGTGGTGAAGTTCGTCGAGTCGTTGAGCACGATGTCGCCGGCCCGAGCACCGTTCGGCGGCATCCAGATCAGCGCGTTGAATTCCGTGTTCCCCGCGGCCGTGAACGGGTGCGGGCGGTCGGGATCGACTCTCTGACGTCCGAGCACACGGAGATGATCATCTTCCGGTGCGGTCAGCTCGTAGTGCGGCAGGTGCGGGTGGAAGTTGAGCGTGGTGACATCGTCCAGCAGCCGGGGGCCGTCGAGGTCGCGGAAGCCGTTGAGTGGCGCGATCTCCCGGGTGTTCGGCACGACCGCCGGGCGTAGCCCCCAGACGTTGCGGACCGGCACGTCCAAGGCCTCCATCAGTGATCGGGTGTACTGGCCGAAGCGTTGCTGACGCGGTACCAGGCGGTCGCCGTGGTGCTCGTACTCCACCTGGCGCTGTCCGAGGTCGGCGGTGAAGCCGACGTCGTGATGCGGTGCGAGCAGCAGGCACGTCCCTTCGCGCTGGAGCCACTCCGTGAGCGCGGCGATCTCCTCGTCACCTGCATGCTGCTCGGACAGCACGTGGTCGAGGCCGAACACCATCAGGGTGTCGGTGTCGGCGAGTACCCGTTCGTCGATGGGCAGGGAGTAACCGGCCTGATCGATGCGCTGGAACACCGCCACCGGGTGACCGGTGGCCGCCTGAGCGACCTCCTGGAACGCCAGCGTGGATCGGTGGAAGAGTTCCAGCGTGCCCGCAATCCCCTGCAGGAACGTTGCGGCGTCGTATTCCGGCGTTTCGTAGGCCGGCCAGGTCACGTTGCGCACTTCGGTCATCGTCGAGAAGCGGTTCTCCATGGCCGCCGGATCACGTTGCGCCTCCCATGGGTAACTCCACGTCCAGTAGATGCTGACCCGGCGGCGGCCGTCGTGGGGGCGGGCGATGTGGCTCTGGTTATAGGTGCGGGCCGGCGGTCTCATGGCGGGTCTCTCAGGAGCCGATGGAGGCGAGGAAACGCAGCCCGGCGATGCCGGGCATGAAGAAATAGCCACCACCTGTCAGCGTGGTGAACGCGGGCAGGCCTTTGTGCACCTTACGGATCGGTCGCTTGGGCACGGTGAAGTCCAGGGTGCCGTCCTGGGTGCCGCAGATGGGATCGTGCTCATTGCCGAGTTCGTGGAACGCCTTGTCGTTGATCCACACGTTCTGTGCGAATTCGAACTGCCGCTGCAGGTCGGCGCAGATGATGAAGGCGGCGATCCCCCGGTCGGCGCCGTCATCCGGGGCTCCCTCGGGGAGCGCGGGCCCGTAGGTGGCGCCTCGGCGGATCATCCGTCGCCGGTTCATGTAGTGGGCGGTGTCCCGGGGATTGAGCCGACGGGCATGCGCGCCGAGGGGGCAGGCATAGCCGAACGGATCCATCTCCTTGTAGTTGAAGTCGTTGTTGCGCAGTGGATCAGCGCCTAGTTCCGGGTCGTCGTGTTCGGGAGCGAGCACGAGCGGCGCCCCGCTGCGCCAGCGGCCCATGAATTTCGCAGCCAGCAGTTCCTGCTCTTCAGCCGAGTCGGCGTGTTCGCGCAGATAGTCACGGAAGGCGCCGACGTGCTCGCGAAGCCGGCGGTAGGCCATGTAACTCCCGTTGCGCGACAGGGTTTCCGGCTGAGGCAAGTCATTGACGGGACCGTTCTCGTCCGGGTACCCGAGGATGAACTCGCCGGGTTCGAGCGGCGCTCCCGAGCCTGGGGTGGGCGATTCGCCGGAGCCCTTCATCACCGGCTGGGACAGGCGGTCGCGGAACCCGAAATGGTCGTGGGCGTAATTGAAGGGCGGGGTGGCGTTGAGGTCCAGATGCGACAGTGACCGCACGCCGGGGCTGCGGGCGAGCAGCCTGTCGTGCTCACCGATACAGCGCGCGTATTCGGTGTCGTCGCGGGCGAACAGGATTGCGATGGCGTGCACGTCCTCACTCGCCAACCCATCCGTCCAGAGCTGTGGCGCACTGTCGCCGGTGTCGCCGAGGATGTCGGCACGCGCGGCCATCCCCTCCCGGAACGCGTCGGGAAACGTCGCAAGCGAGTCATCGGGGACGCCGAGCGCGCGCAGACCGGTCCAGGTGAACGCCAAGGTGACCCACCGCTTCGAACGGTCCACGGTGTCCCGCACCTCGGCCGCCGACTGCACGGTGGCCAGCATCTCGGTCAGCCATCGCCGGCCTGCCGCCGGCTCGTCGAACGTGAGGAATTCGTAACGGCCGGTCAACGCGGGTGTGCGGGTCAGCAGGATGTGCTGGATGTCGTCGAGTTCGAGCGCCACCCGTGTGTCATCTGCGGGATCCAGACGGGTGGTCACGATCGGCCCTTCGTCCATGACCATGCGCGGATGCGCCACACGCCGTCCGAGTGTGCGAGAGCGGCGGTGAAGAAGGAACCGGTCTGGGTGACGTTCCGGCCGCGGTGGTCGAACGTCATGGTCGCCGGCATCACGACATACGCGGCATCCCCGGAGACGTCATGGTGCACGGCGTCACTCAACGTGACGCGCCATCCGCCGGCCTCCTGATGCCTGCCTTCGGCGAGCACGCCCTCGTACCAGTCCTGAGGCGCGGTGGCACCCCGCCACAGGTGCGGTGCCATGCCGTCGAGAATGCAGCCGTCGTCGGTGAAACAGGCGGACATGGCGTCGACGTCGCCGGCGTTGAAGGCTTTGACATAGCGGTGGACGACGGCAACGGCGTCCACCGCGGACGAGGTGGTCATTGCATCTGGTCGAGCATGGTGGCGAAGGCCGCCTTGAGACGCAGCGCCTTCTTGATCTCATCGGCGGTGACATACGGGTACTCGCCGTACTCGAGGAAGCTCGGTACCTGGTGGGCTCGGACGAATTCGATGAATGCGTCCGGGTTCTCCTTCCAGTCCTCGGGGAACCCCTCGAGGTTGGTGAACACCGTCGTGATCCCGGTCTGGCTGAACAGTTGCACGGCGTCTTCGGTGTACTTGTCGAAGTCGGTGTCGAAGATGCCCTGATATTGGAAGTGCAACCCGGATCCCACGTCGAAGAGCACCCACCGCAGGTAGTGCAGCCGCAGCGGCGCGAGCACCTCAGGGCTCCCGGCGACCGCCTCCTCGATCTGCTTCCCGTACGCGCGGACGGCCTCTTCGCGGCCCTCTTTGACCTTGGCGATGATCGAGAACCCATGGCACGCCGGGGTGCGGGGGAACACTGGCCCGTACCTGCCACGCTCGAGTTCGAAGTACCCCTCCCGGGGAATCGCCATGGCGGCGGGTTTGTCCCATTTCAGATCCGGTCCAGACATCTCGGCCCCTCTGCTTGACCCGATGGCCGGACATTAGCACCGTGAGCGCATTCGTTTTGCGGATCGGACAACCGGCGACCGGGAAATGTCGGCGGGCCGAATTCGGGCCATCACGAACGATTTCACACACCGAGCAAGAGCCATCGGACGATCTGACCTATCCATTGAACGAAACCCAGTCCGGACCTACGCTCGGACGAGGGGCCGTGGGACGGGAGGCTGCCATGCATCAGATTGATCGCCCGCTGGCGGTGGGCGCCGTGGCCGTACTCCTGCCAATGGGGATGTTCGCCTCCGCCGGGCCCGCGCGCGCGGACTGCACCAACGCCGGCGGCGTGACCGTGTGCGCGCAGGGCGACGTCCGCGGATCGGACGGCGGCACCGGCGGCGGTTCCGCGGGTCCCTACTACCCGTACCCGTGTGAGTACGACTACTACTGCGACGACTGGGGTGTCGACCTGATTCTCGACGTCGACGGACCCGACGGTGACCTGGGCCGGCCCGGCCGGCCGGGCGCCGGGCCGGACAACAGCCTGCCGGGCGGCAACCGCGGTGGAGGCGGTCGCCGCGGGGGACGCCGGTGAGAACCGGCGCTCGACGGTACTCGCCCAACCCGCGCGTCAGTGCATATCGGGGTGCGCGTCGCGCAACTGGGCACTGTCCCAGTAGCCGCGCTGCATCACGATGAGCCCGTCGCGCACCTGGAAGAACCCGCAGCCGCGGAAACCCTGCGGGTCGACCCATTCGAGCGCTGCCCACTCTTCGTCGACGAGCAGGTTGATCGGCGTGCACACCGGTGCGTCGGCGAAGACGCCGCGGTGGAAGTCCTCGATCGCGGCGCGGCCCTGTACGGGTGTCAGCGCGATCTGGTGGTTGACGGCGTCGGGCGCATACAGCGCGGCGATCCCCTGCGCGTCACCGGCGTTGAACAGCGCCACCCAGCGTTCGATGGTCGCTCGCGTGGTCATTGCGCCTCCCTCACTCGCCGTGCACGTCGAGTCCGTGCGCCGCGGCGTAGGCCAGCGCCTGATCGATGTCGATGCGGGCGCCGCGCACTGCGGCCGTGGTCCAGAACGTCGGATCGACCCGCGCGCCGCGCAGGTCCGCCTCCTCCAACCGCGCATTCTGCGCCCGGGCGCCCTGCAGGTCGGCGCGCCGCAGGACGGCCTTGCGCAGGTCGGCGCCGACCAGGCTCACCTCCCGTAGGCGGCAATCCGAGAGGTCCACCGCGCGCAGGTCGCAGCCGCCGAGCACCGCGAGGGTCAGATCCACCTCGACGAGGGTCACCGGCCGCAGGCGGCATTCGGTGAACACCGACCCCAGCATGCTGCACTGCCGGAATGTGCTGTGCCACAGCGACGCCCGCCGGAACGTGCAGTTGCGGAAGGCTGATCCGACGTGTTCGGACTCCGACAGGTCGACCCCGCTGAAGTCGCATTCGTCGAAGACGGCGCATTCGGTGCGCAGGCGGCTCAGATCGTCGTCACGGAAGTCGTGCCCGGTGAACTCCCGCTCGACCCACTCGGCCACCGCTCAGCCCGGCAGCGCGGACAGGCTGTTGAGTGAGTACTCGGTGATCGCGATCAGCGCGGCCTTCGCGGACTGGCGGTCGCGGGCGTCGACCGTGATGACCGGGATGTGTTCGGCCAGCGCGAGCGCCTTGCGCACCGCCTGCGCAGGGTGCCGGGGAGCGCCGTCGAATTCGTTGATCGCCACCAGGAACGGCAGGTTGCGGGCTTCGAAGAAATCCACGGCGGCGAAGCTGTCCTGCAGCCGCCGGACGTCGACCAGGATGATCGCCCCGATCGCCCCGCGGACCAGGTCGTCCCACATGAACCAGAACCGGCGCTGACCCGGTGTGCCGAACAGGTACAGCACCAGGTCGTCGGCCAGCGTGATGCGGCCGAAGTCCATGGCCACGGTGGTGGTGCGCTTGTCGGGTGTTCCCTCGAGTCCGTCGACTCCGGCCGACGCGTTGGTCACGAGCGCTTCGGTGCGCAGCGGCATGATCTCCGACACCGAGCCCACGAACGTCGTCTTGCCGGCGCCGAAGCCGCCGGAGACGACAATCTTCGTCGCGGATGAGCGCTCGCGCGAAGACCCTGAGCCGGATGAGCGCTCGCGCGAAGACCATGACGAGGCGGCCCGCCTGTCAGAGTGCTCGTAGGCCACGCAACGTCCTTCCTATGAGATCGCGACGTTCGTCGAAGCTCGCCGATTCGTCGAGGGTGGTGTGCACCCGGAGATAACCCTGCGTCACGAGGTCCCCTACAAGCACGCGCGCCACGCCGAGCGGCACCGACAATCGTGCTGCGATTTCCGCCACCGACGGGCTCTGCACGCACAGCAGCAGGATGTCGCCGCGAATGTCCCCGACCGGCCAGCGCGGCGGGCGCGACGTCTCGAGCGTCTCGATGGGCGCTTCGAGCGGCAGGTGGACGCGCGAATCCGTGCGGCCCGCGGTCAGCGTGTAGGGCCGTACCAGGCTGGGTTCGACGGATTGCGAATCGTCCACGGGCAGCTCACGAGTGCTGAGGTGTTCGCCGCGCCGACTGGATCACGGTGCCGACCCGCTCGACCAGGATGGCCATCTCGTAGCCGATCTGCCCGATGTCGCAGGACCGGCCGGCCAGCGTGGCGAGGTTGGAGCCGTCGCCGACCCGCATCAGCAGCAGGTAGCCGTTCTCCATCTCGACCACGGACTGCAGCACGTATCCGCCGTCGAACAGTTGCGCCGCTCCGGTCGACAGGCTCGCCAATCCACTTGCGACGGCGGCGAGTTGGTCGGCGCGTTCGGTGGGCATGTGCTCACTGGCCGCCATCAGCAGGCCGTCGGCGGACACCAGAACCGCATGCGTCACTCCCGACACATCACGAGCGAACCTGGAGACCAACCAGTCGAGCGATTCGCGCTGTGTCGAACGTGCGGTCATTCGAAGTCGGTTCCTCTGTTTTCTCGTGCGTGGGCGCGGCCGGCGTGCACCCCACCGAAGTGGCTGCTCATACTGGCCCGCACCGCCTCCGGATCCCGTCGCGGCGCTGTTTGCCCACCGGTGTCGAATTCCGCGGCCGATGCTACCTCGTCGCGTTCGGCGCCGCCGCGGTGCGCTTCGCCGTTGGGCACTCCGCTGCCCGGTACCAGCCGGGCGCCGGGATCGCGGACCGGCAGACCCTCGTCGGTCAGTTCCCGCACCGGTGCCTCGTCCGCGGCGGCCGCGGCCGACCACCCGTGGTCCCACACCGACTTCCAGTCCAGATCGCTGCTGTTGGCGATCTCGGTGGGGTCGACCAGCCATTCCGACAGCATCGACTGGTAGATCGCGTCGTCGGCGCCGGCCGTCGGAGAAGGGGTCGCGACCGGCGGGCCGGCGGCGACGACGGGTTCGGGTTTGGTTGCGGGTTCGGATTCGGGTTCCGGTGGGGCGACGGGCGGGTGCACGCCGTTGCCCGCGGCCTGCGCGCGCGAGTTGAAGAACGCCGAGGTGTTGGTCGGCGTGGGCATCGGGCGGCGCGGATCGCTCTGGGCCGGCATGGTGTCTTCCGGCCATTCCGCGGGCGCCTCGGCCGCCGGTTGCGGTGCCGCAGCGCCCATCGGCGACGGGATCTCGGCGATCCCGCTGGCGCCCGGGCGGCGTTGCGGCAACAGCCCGGCGGGAAGGTCGCCGTGACCGTTGAGCTGCTGCTCGGGGATCGGGGGGACATCTGCGGAGACGTCGTGACGCTCCGGTTCGGCGAACGCCGGCGCGGGCTGCGGCTCGGGGTACCGGGGCGCCGGTTCCCCCGCGCGCACCAGCAGTTCAGCGGGCACGTACACACCCGCGGTGGTCCCCGAGTTCGGTTCGTCGACGACGGTGGCGCGCAGCCGCACCACGAATCCGTGCTGGGCGGCGAGGCGGCCGACGACGAACAGACCCATATGTCGGGCCGTGTAGGGGTTCACCTCACCACCGGACTGCAGGCGGGCGTTCGCGACGCGCAGATCCGATTCCGCCATGCCGAGGCCGATGTCACTGACCTCGATCACCAGCCCCCCGCTTCCGGTGTGCACGGCCGACACCCGCACCTGGGAGATCGGCGGCGAATACCGCAGCGCGTTGTCGAGCAGTTCGGCGAGCAGGTGGATCAGGTCACCCGCGGCGTGACCGACGACCGCGCTGTCGGGGACAGTGGCGGTGACCACCCGGGCGTAGTCCTCCACCTCGGAGGCGGCGGCGTTGACGATCGTCGCCACCGGAACCGGCTCGGCCTGGTCGCGCGGGATCCGCGCGCCCGACAGCACCAGCAGGTTGGCGCCGTTGCGGCGCATCCGGGCGGCGAGGTGATCGAGCCGGAACAGACTCTCCAGCCGCTCGGGGTCGTCCTCGTTGCGTTCGAGCCGGTCGATGAGCGTCAGCTGCTGGTCGACCAGCGACCGGCTGCGCCGCGACAACGTCTCGAACATGTCGCTGACCTGACCCTGCAGCTGGGCCTGCTCACCGGCGAGCAGCACGGCCTGCTCGTGCAGTTCGTCGACGGCGTGCGCGACCTGGCCGACCTCTTCGGTGGTGTACACCGGGATCGGGGTCACCGGGCCGGGCTCCCCGCCGGCGCGCACCCGGTCGAGTTCACGGGCGAGGTCTTCATGGGCAACCTTGAGGGCGCTGTCCCGCAGCCGGCGCAGCGGCGCCACGAGCGAACGCGCGACCAGCAGCACCAGGAGCAGCGCCACGATCATGACGGCCGTGATCACAGCGGCGTCGCGGATGGCGGCACTGCGCTGGGCGGCCGCCTCGCTGGCAACGGCGGCGGGGATGGTTCCCGTGGTGTCGGCGATCATGTCCTCGGCGATGCCGGCGGTGACCGCCTGCGACTGCAGCAGCTCGGGGTTGCCCACCAACGGAACCGCCGGGTTCGAGATCAGCGACATGCGCTTGAGCATCTCGGTGCGCAGGGCCGCGGCCTCCTGCGACGCCCCGCCGAGCAGTTCGGCCATCCCGGAAACCGTGGACGGTTCGGTGCCGGCCAGCGTGATCATCGCGGTGCGCAGCTCTGGTTCGGCGACCTCGCCGCCGCGGTTGACCAGCATCTGCTGCATCGCCATCTGGCCGCGGGCGCCGATCGCCCGGGACAGCGCCTGCGCCCGCAGTTGGACGTCCTGTTCGTCGCTGCGGGTGGAACCGGTGATCGCGGTCTCGGCGGTCAGCAGCAGCGGGGCGTAGGTGAGCACGCGCTGACGCAGGTCGACGGAGTTGGCCATCACGCCGTTGACCAGATTCTGCCCGTAGTCGAGCAGGGTGTTGACGGCCAGCCGCACGTCGGGGATGACGTCGGTGGCGTCGAGTTGCTCGCGCAGCGCGGCCTTGGCGGTGTCGAACTCGCCCAATGCGGTCTGGGTGTCGCCGCCCTCGGTGGCGGTGACGACCGCCCCTTCCAGAGCCGCCATGTAACCGTTGATGTCGGGGATCAGCTCGGAGCGCTGGGCGGCCAACCGCAGCTCGCGGTACTCGGTGACGTTGTTGGCGACACGCAGACCGCCGAAGGTAGCGGCCAGCAGCAACGGCACCAGGACGATCGCCAGCACTTTCCAGCGGACCGGCCAGTTCGCCGGCGACCAGCGCGACGGCCGCTTCGGGGGCACGGACGCGGTGGTCATCGGCCGCCGGCCGCGGCGCCGCACATCAGTACTGGATCTTCATTCATGGAGTTTCCTGCTGTTCGCACCTGTACGCGGGCGGCGCGGAATCACGCCTGGTACGCCTGGCAATTCAGCGAGTATGACAGCCGTGAGCAGGCGTTTCCACAGTTCCCACTGAACAGGCTGAGTTCGTGACCAGACCGATGCGCTTCTGTGTGCGAAGCGAGCAAAGCCGGTGTCACGACGGCGGCGCCGTCAGACCGGCCGCAGGATCGCGACGAGGAACTCGCTGTCGTCGGTGAAGGGCCGCACGTCCCAGGCCGACAGCAGCAGGTCGCGGGCGAAGCCGGCAGCGGCCGCGTCGTCGAGGAACTGAGCGAACTCGTAGTCGCGGCCGGCACCGAAGCCGATCACCGCCCGTCCGTCGGCGGCGAGGTGGTTCCGCAGCCGACGCAGCACCTGCCCGCGGGTGCTCGGCGCCAGGAACGTCATGACGTTGCCGGCCGAGACGATCAGGTCGAACGGTTCGGTCATCCCCCGCGCGGGCAGGTCGAGTTCGGCGAGGTCGCCGACGAGCCAGCGCGGTCCGGGATGGTCCTGCTCGGCCGCCTCGATGAGGGCCGGGTCGACGTCGACGCCGACCACCCGGTGACCGGCCGCGGCGAGATAGCCGCCCACCCGGCCGGGGCCGCATCCGGCGTCGAGGATGTGGGCGCCGCGCGGCACCATCGCGTCCACCAGCCGGGCCTCGCCGGCCAGATCGTCGCCGGCCCGCGCCATCGTCCGGAACCGCTCGATGTACCACTGCGAATGTCCGGGGTCGGCCGCGACCTTCTGCATCCAGAGACTCGTGTCGACCATGCTTCGATTATCCCTGGCGGCCGCGACGGGCGAGGCTCGCGGACAGGAAGGATGGGTGCCGTGTTCCGAGTGATGTTCCACTCGCCGCGCATCGCGCCCAACACCGGCAACGCGATACGCATGGTCGCGGGCAGCGGGTGCGAACTGCACCTCGTGCATCCGCTCGGGTTCGACCTGTCCGAACCGAAGTTGCGCCGCGCGGGCCTGGACTATCACGACCTGGCGTCGGTGACCGTGCACGACGACCTGGCCGCCGCGTGGGAGGCGGTCATGCCGGCGCGGGTGTACGCGTTCACCGCCCACGCGCACACGTCGTTCACCGACATCGCCTACCAGCCCGGTGACGTCCTGCTGTTCGGGCCGGAACCCACCGGGCTGGACGCGCAGACGCTGGCCGACCCGCACGTCACCGCGCAGGTGCGGATCCCGATGCTGGCCGGGCGCCGGTCGTTGAACCTGTCGAACGCCGCGGCCGTGGCGGTGTACGAGGCGTGGCGTCAACACGGGTTCGCCGGCGCCGTGTGAGGTTCACGCCGACCGGTGAACGGCTCAGCTCACCAGGTGTCCCAGTGGGTGAGCTGCTCGGCGGGCAGCCGCTTGGCCTTTTTGAAGTCGGTGCCTTTGGTGTAGGCGATCGGGAACAGGCCGCCCTGGGCGTACTTGTCGAACGGGATGCCGAGCAGTTCGGCGGTCTTCTTCTCGCCGTCGCCCATCAGGTGCAGCGACGTCCACGCCGAGCCGAGGCCGCGGCTGCGCAGCGCCAGCATGAAGCTCCACACGGCCGGCATCAGCGACCCCCAGAACCCGGCGCTCATCCCGGCGGGCGCGCCGTCGGGACGGCCCTCCAGACACGGGATCAGCATGACCGGCACCTCGTGTAGGTGATCGTTGAGGTACTTGGCGGAGTCGACGACCTTCGGCGTCCGCTCGTCGCGGCTGTCACCGAATTCGGGCTTGGGGGCCTCGAGGTACGGCGTCGCCGCCACCCGGTAGATGTCGGCGATCGCTTTCTTCTTCTCGGGGTCCTCGACGAACACCCACTGCCAGCCCTGGGAATTGGAGCCGGTGGGCGCCTGCAGTGCGATGTCGAGGCACTCCATCAGGACCTCGCGCGGCACCGGCTTCTCCAGATCGAGCCGTTTACGCACCGAACGGGTGGTGGTGAGAACTTCATCCGCAGACAGGTTCAGGTTCATTGTCGCGAGACTACATTCGCCCTATGGCCGACGGATTGACGCGCGAAGTCACCAATCGACTCGAGTCCGACCACTACGCGTGGCTGACGACGGTTGCGAAGTCGGGGCAGCCCGTGCCGCGGCTGGTGTGGTTTCTCTACGACGGCGCGGATCTGGTGATCTACAGCCGCCCCGACGCCGGCAAGGTGCGCCACCTGCGCAACCATCCGCAGGTCAGCCTGAACCTGGACTCCGACGGTCACGGCGGCGGGATCATCGCCGTCGGGGGCACGGCGCGGGTGGACGCCGAGGGGGTCGACTGCCGCGAGGACGGGCCGTACTGGGCGAAGTACGCCGCCGACGCGGAGCAGTTCGGGCTGACCGACGCGATGGGCGCCTACAGCACGCGTATCAAGGTGGGCATCGACAGGGTGTGGACGACCCCCACCGAAGGGTGACGGCTCAGACCTATCTGAAGTCCCGCGACTTGGACCCCACCCGCAGTTCGAGCTTGCCCAGCTTGTCGGCGACGACGGTGACCGCCCCGGTGGCGTTCTGCACGATGCCGCGGATCACCATCGCCGGCGCGGTCTGGGCGAGGCGGCGCTGCCGGGACCACAGCTGCGGCGAGCACACCACGTTGACCATCCCGGTCTCGTCTTCGAGGTTGAGAAATGTCACGCCCTGCGCGGTCGCGGGCCGCTGCCGGTGGGTCACGGCGCCCGCCACCAGGACTCGGGTGCCGTCGGGCACGTCGAGCAGGCGGCCGGCGGGGACGACGCCCATCGCGTCGAGGTCCTCGCGCAGGAACTGGGTGGGATAGCTGTCCGGGGACACCCCGGTGGCCCACACGTCGGCGGCGGCCAGTTCCAACTCGCTCATCCCGGGCAGTGTCGGCACCTGCCCGGCCGATCCCACGCCGGGCAGCCGGTCGGGGCGTTCGGCGGCGGCCGCGCCCGCGGCCCACAGCCCTTCGCGCCGGGTGACGCCGAAGCACCCCAGCGCGCCCGCTGTGGCCAGCGCCTCGGTCTGCGGCACCGACAGCTGCACCCGGCCGGTCAGGTCCAGCAGAGAGGTGAACGGGCCGTGGGCTTTTCGCTCGTCGACGATGCGTTCGGCGAGGTCGTCGCCGATGTGGCGGACCGCGCCGAGGCCCAGTCGCACCTCCATACCGGCGTTCTCCAGCGTGGCGTGCGCGAGGCTGGCGTTGACGTCGGGACCGTGGACGGTGACGCCGTGGCGGCGGGCGTCGGCGACCAGCGACTGCGGTGAGTAGAACCCCATCGGTTGGGCGCGCAGCAGCGCCGCACAGAACGCCGCCGGATGGTGCAGTTTGAACCACGACGAGTAGAACACCAGCGAGGCGAAGCTCAGCGAATGGCTCTCCGGGAAGCCGAAGTTCGCGAACGCCTCGAGTTTCTCGTAGATGCGGTCGGCGACCTCACCGGTGATGCCGTGCCGGGTGCGCATGCCGTCGTAGAACCGGCCGCGCAGCCGGCGCATCTTCTCGGTCGAGCGTTTCGAGCCCATCGCCCGGCGCAGCTGGTCGGCTTCGGCGGCGGTGAACCCCGCGCAGTCGACGGCCAGCTGCATCAACTGCTCCTGGAACAGCGGCACCCCGAGGGTCTTGTGCAGCGCGGGCTCCATCGACGGGTGGTCGTAGGTGACCTCCTCCTCGCCGTTGCGCCGTTTGATGTACGGGTGCACCGACCCGCCCTGGATGGGTCCGGGCCGGATCAGCGCGACCTCGACCACCAGGTCGTAGAACACCCGTGGTTTGAGGCGCGGCAGCGTCGCCATCTGCGCGCGGGACTCCACCTGGAACACCCCGACCGAATCGGCCTTCTGCAGCATCTCGTAGACCGCCGCCTCGGACAGGTCGAGCTTGGCCAGGTCGACGTCGAGACCCTTGTGCTCGGCGACCAGGTCGATGCAGTAGTGCAGCGCCGAGAGCATGCCGAGGCCCAGCATGTCGAACTTCACCAGACCGATTGCCGCGCAGTCGTCTTTGTCCCACTGCAGCACGCTGCGGTTCTCCATGCGGGCCCACTCCACCGGGCAGACGTCGGCGATGGGCCGGTCGCAGATCACCATGCCGCCGGAGTGGATGCCCATGTGCCGCGGCAGGTTGGAGATCTCCAGCGCCAGGTCGACCACCGGTTCGGGGATGCCCTCGACATCCGGGGAGTCGGCCAGGCCGTTCCACTTGCTGAGCTGTTTACTCCAGGCGTCCTGCTGGCCCTGAGAGAAACCGAGCGCGCGGGCCATGTCGCGGATGGCGCTGCGGCCGCGGTAGGTGATGACGTTGGCCACCTGGGCGGCGTAGTCGCGGCCGTAGCGTTCATAGACGTACTGGATCGCCTGCTCGCGCAGATCGGATTCGATGTCGATGTCGATGTCGGGCGGCCCGTCGCGGGCCGGGGACAGGAACCGCTCGAACAGCAACTCGTTGGCGACCGGGTCGACGTTGGTGACCCCCAGCGCGTAACAGACCGCGGAGTTGGCCGCCGATCCCCGGCCCTGGGCCAGGATGCCGTTCTCCTTGCAGAACCGGGTGATGTCGTGGACCACGAGGAAATAGCCGGGGAACGTGAGCTTTTCGATGATCCGCAGCTCGTGTTCGATCTGGGCGTAGGCCTGCGGTGCGCGTTCGGGTGGCCCGTAGCGGTCCCGCGCGCCGACCATCACCAGGTGGCGCAGCCAGCTGTCCTCGGTGTGCCCGGCCGGCACGTCGAACGGCGGCAGCTGCGGGGCGATCAGCGCCAGCCCGAACGCGCACTGCTCCCCGAGCTCGGCCGCGGCGGTGACCACCTCCGGGCAGTGGGCGAACAGCCGGGCCATCTCCTCCCCCGACCGCAGGTGCGAACCGCCGAGCGGGGCGAGGTACCCGGCCGCCTCGTCGATCGAGTGGCGGGCCCGGATCGCGCCCATCGCCATGGCCAGGCGTCCCCGCGACGGCTCGGCGAAATGCGCGGCGGTGGTGGCGACCACGTCCAGTTCGAATCGCGACGCCAGCGCGGCCATGGCCGCATTGCGTTCGTCGTCGAGGGGGTGGCCGTGGTGGGTCAGCTCGACGCTGATCCGGTCACGTCCGAACCGGTCGACCAGGTCGGCCAGCGCACGCTCGGCGGCCTCCGGACCGCCGTCCTGAAGTGCTTGGCGCACATGACCTTTACGGCATCCGGTGAGGATGTGCCAGTGCCCGCCCGCGGCCTCGGTGAGCGCGTCGTAGTCATACCGCGGTTTCCCCTTCTCCCCGCCGGCCAGATGCGCCTTGGCGATCTCCCGCGACAGCCGCCGGTAGCCCTCGGGACCGCGGGCCAGCACCAGCAGATGCGGACCGGGCGGATCGGGAACCTCGGTGCGGGCGACGTTGCCCAGCGACAGCTCCGCGCCGAACACCGTGTCGATCTCGAGTTCCTTGGCCGCCTCGGCGAACCGGACGACACCGTAGAGCCCGTCGTGGTCGGTCAGCGCGATCGCCCGCAGGTCGAGGCGGGCGGCCTCCTCGACGAGTTCCTCGGGTGTGCTGGCGCCGTCGAGGAAGCTGTATGCCGAATGCGCGTGCAGTTCGGCGTAGGGCACCGAACCGCCCGGACGCGGCAGGTCCGGCGCCTCGTAGGCACCGCGTTTGCGCGACCAGGCCGGGCTGTCACCGCCGTCGCCGTGCGGTTCTGCCAGCGACGCCCCGGCGCGGCGGGGCTTGCTGTTGAGCACCCGCTCGATCTCCGGCCACGTCGGCCCGTTGGAGAAGCTCACCGCATCAGTGTATCGAACAGGCGTTCGATGTGCGGTGGTCGCCGAGTTCTGCACCAGGGCGGTTCTAGCGGCCGGTTCACGACCCTCAGGTGGAACTCGACGCACGGCGGGCGCTCGGGCTGCCGACGCGCGAGCGGCACTCTACGATGCGGGTGGCCCACGGAAGGACGGAACGGCAATGGCCTCAACCAGATACCTCGGCTACCTCGGTGGCGTGGCCGTCGCCGTCGGCGTGGGCACGGCGATCGCGACCGCGGGCACGGCCGGCGCCGACACCGACGCGCCGTCGAGCAGCGCCGAGCCGAGCCGCACCGATACGAAGACGTCGGTCAACGCCGGGCCGGAGAAGCCCGCCGCCGACGAGGACGCCGACTCGAACGACGACGCGGACGACGACGCGGACGACGACGCGGACGCCCGGTCGGTGATCAGGGAGCTCAAGAAGTCCGCGGCGCAGTTCGAGGCCGAGCAGGTCGAAAAACTGCGCGGTCTGTTCACCCCCCGCGAGGCCGCCGTCGAGAGGCCCATCCCGGACCGGGACCGGATGGCCGACGACAACACCGACGAGGCCGCCGACATCGTCGAGCGGGACGCCGAGGTGACCGAGGATGCGGACACCGCCGCCCCGTCGCTCGCCGCGGCCGCCGAACCCGTGCCGTGGAGCCCCAACCCCTTCCGGCCCGACGATCCGGAACCCGACGACATGCCGGACGTGGTGCTGGCGTTCCGCGATGCGGTGCTCGGCCTGCCGATCGGACCGGAATTCAAGCCCGTCGTCCGCGAAGGCATCGAGGCCGCTTACCGCGGCAGCCAGATGGTGCCGTGGGTCAACGTCATGGTGCCGGCGTACAAGATCCTGCCCGCGCTGGTCGAGGCGGCACAGGGCGACCGGGCAGGCGCACAGGTGATCGTCAACGAGTTGCTCAAGACCACCGCGCCGGTGTCGCTGCTCTACTACGGCTACGACCAGGTCGCCGATCTGCTCAACATGGAGTACCAGGCCCGCGCACTCAAAGAGGAGTTCTACAGCACGGTCTGGGACACCCTCGACCCGCTGGCGCTGCTGCACGTGCGCGGCGAGCACGGGCTGCGCGAGAGCACGCTGCTCGACTGAGCATCGTCACGTCCGGTCGACGGCGGCCGGGGTGTCCCGCGGCAACGTCCGGCCGGTGAAGAACGCCGGGCTGCGCATCCGCCAGATCACCATGAGCACCGCACCCAGGGCCAGGATCCCGAAGCCCATGAAGAACACCAGGCCGATCCCGCCGATCGACGCGCCACTTCCGTTGTCCGGGTTCATGCTCTCCACCACCGAGATCACGAACACCACCGCGAGAATGACGCCGCCGAGCAACGGGAACAGCAATTTGAAGACCACGTTGTGCACGGTGCGGAACAGCTCGCGGCGGAAGAACCAGACGCAGGCGAATGCGGTGATCCCGTAGTACCAGCAGATCATGATGCCCAGTGCGGCGATGGTGTCGAGCAGCACGCTCTCCGACAGCAGGCTGACCACGGTGTAGAACACCGCCGTCACCACGCCGGCGACGACGGTGCTGAACACCGGCACCAGGAACCGCGGGCTGACCGACGAGAACCGTTGCGGGAACGCACGATAGGCGCCCATCGCCAGCATGGCGCGCGCGGCGGGCAGGAACGTGGTCTGCAGGCTGGCCACCGACGAGGCCAGGATCGCCAGGAACAGCAGCGGGCCCGCCCACGAGCCGAGTACCGGGTCGGCGAGCGCGCCGAAGACGTTGTCGGCGTTGTCCGGGTTGCCCAGTCCCAGGTCGGCGTCGCCCACCCCGGCGTACATCATCACCGCCACCGCGACCAGCAGATAGGTCAGCAGGATCGACAGCACGCACAGCAGTCCGGCGCGGCCGGGCACCTTGGTGGGGTCCTTGGATTCCTCGCCGAGCGTCAGGCAGGTGTCCCAGCCCCAGAACGCGAAGATCGATCCGGTCACCCCGATGATGAACGCGCTCAACGCCAAGCCGCTGAACGGGTTGAACCAGTCCAGGTCGAACGCCAGACCCGCGGGCGCGTCCCCACTGCCGACGTGCACCAGCGCGGTCACCGCGAACGCCACCAGCACCACCATCTGGAAGCCGACGAGCACGTACTGCACGCGCTCGCTGGTGGTGATACCGCGGCTGGCGACGTACGTGGCGATCGCGATGAACGCCAGCGTGGTGACGATGTTGACCGCTTTGTTGCCGGCCAGATCGGCGATTTCCGGACTGTTCGCGATCCGGGCGATGAACAGATAGAAGAACTCGACGGCGATCGCGGCGAGATTCGACAGCACGATGATGGTCGCGACCACCATGCCCCAGCCGCACATCCAGCCCACGTACGGGCCGAAGGCCTTGGTGGACCAGGTGAAAGACGCGCCGCAGTCCGGTGCGCGGGAGTTCAGTTCACGGTAGGCGTAGGCGGTGAGGAACATGGGGATGAACCCGGCGATCAGGATGGCGGGCATCTTGAGCCCGACCGCGGCGACGATGAGCCCGATGCTGGCGGTCAGCGTGTATCCGGGCGCCACCGAGGAGATCCCGAGCACGGCGCCGGAGAACGTCCCGACCTTTCCCGCCGCCAGCCCCTTGGCCTGCAGGCCGGCCGCTTCCTCTGCGGCGCGCAGGTCATCGCGTGAGGCGGTCACGGCAGATCCCCGTCGGTCAGCTGATCCCGCGGGACGACCACCATCGGCACCTCGAGCACCCGCAGCATCTTGGCCGCGGTCGATCCGAGGAACAGCCGCCGCGGTGCGCTCAGGCGGCTCGACCCGACCATGATGAGATCACCGTCGTGCCAATCCAATTGACCGACGGCCTGTTCGACCGTCGGTCCGTCGACGACGGCCGATGTCACCGGGATGTCTTCCGGAAGCTCGCTCCTCGCGGTGTCCACCGTGCGCCGGGCGTGTTCGCGGGCGCGCTCGAGCAGCGCGTCGGAGTCACCGCGCAACACGCCGAGCGCCGGGTCGAGCGCCACCAGGGAGACCAACCGCAGCGGGGTGCCGGCCGCGGCGCTGAACCGGACCGCATGGGCCAGAAGCAGATCGGCGCCCTGTCGCCGGCCGATCGCGCACGTCACCTCGCGCACCCGGTCGACGGGCGATTCCCGAGTTCCCCGCGGCGCCACCGCGACCGGCACCGGCGAGGAGTGCAGCAGCTCGTTGACCACCGACCCCAGTGAGTGACTGCCGGCCAGACCGCCGCCCGACCCACCGACCACGATCAGGTCGGCCGCCTGGCGCACCGCCGCCTGGATGAGGCCGTCGGCGTAGGACTCATCGAAGGCGATGTGGGTGGCGGCGGTGACATCGGCGGGTACCGATGCCAGCGCGTCGCCCAACCAGACCTGCGCCTGTTCGGTCAGCAGATTCTCGTAGTTACCGGTGGGCACCAGTGCGGGCAGCGTCCGGTCGGGGGGCATGACCATACAGACCTCGAGCGTGGCACCGAGGGTGCGGGCCAGCCGGACTCCGAGGGCCAACGCGTCACCACCGCCGGGGGTGGCGAGATACCCGACGACCAGTTTCATGGACGAACCTCCGCATCTCGCGCAGCGGCCAAGGCCGCGGAGGTCCAATCCTGTCAATCGCGCGCCGCTCCCACCGGCGCTTGACGAAATCAGCCGTCGAACTCGGCGGTGCCGTCCTCGAGGACGAGGCGGGCACCGGAGCCGTCCGGCGCCGCGGCCTCCGTGCGGAACACCGCCGCACCCGGGCCGGTGCGCCAGATCGACGTCGTCAGCGTCTCTCCCGGGAAGACCGGGGAGGTGAACCGTGCGCCGACCGCGGTCACCCTGGTGGCGTCGCCGTCGCCCAGTGCGGCGACCAGAGCCCGGCCGGCGACGCCGTAGGTGCACAGCCCGTGCAGGATCGGCCGCGGGAAGCCGGCCAGTTCGCGGGCGAACCAGGGGTCGCTGTGCAGCGGGTTGCGGTCTCCGGACAGCCGGTAGATCAGCGCCTGATCCTCGCGGGTCGGCAGCGCAAGGCGTGCGTCGGGTTCCCGGTCCGGGATGTCCGGGGCCGGCGGACGGGTGCCCGGCTGTCCGCCGAAGCCACCTTCGCCACGGATCACCGCGGTCGACACCGTCTCGGCGACCACCTCACCGGTGTCGGGGTCGGTGCCGGTGCCCTTGAACACCAGGATCGCGTTCTTGCCCTCGCCCTTGTCCTGGATGTCGAGCACCTCGGAGACCACGCTGAGCCGGCCCGCGGGTTTGAGCGGGGCCCGCAGCCGGATCTGCTGGGACCCGTGCAGCAGCTTGCTGAAGTCGAATGATCCGACCGCGCCCACCGCACCCCAGGCCGGGCAACCGATGACCGCGTAGGTGGGCAGTACCTGCTGCTCGACGCCGTGGCTGTTCTCGGTGGTGAATGCGAGATCCGCGGTGCCCGCGCCGACCCCGAGCGCGTAGAGCAGCGTGTCGCGGTCGGTCCATTCGTAGAGCGTCGGCTCTGATTTCTGGCCAACGGCGTGCGGGTCGATCGGCATGGAACTCCCTTCCTCGCGTGAATCGGACCCTATCTTTCCGGTTAGCCCGCGCATTTCTGGATACCGGTAGGCCATGGCCGAATCACCGGGCTGGCGGGCGATGCGCTCGGTGCTGTGGCTCTACCGATCGATGACCGCGGTGGTCGACCAGGAGCTCAAGGACGGGTTCGGCTTGCGGTTGATCGACTATCAGATCCTCAAACAACTGCAACTCGCCGAGGGCGGCACCTGTCTGCTCGGCGAGGTGGCACGCGGGTTGGTGGTGCACGCCACCACCGTCAGCGTCGCCACGGAGCGGCTCGCCGACCGGGAGCTGGTCACCCGCCACGCGCACCCCACCGACCGCCGGGCCACGCTGGTGTCGATCACCGATGCGGGTCGCGAGATGGCCGATGAGGCGACCACCGCGCTGGCGGCCGCCGACTTCGGGCTGGCCGGGCTGACCGCCGACCAGCTCGCAGCGCTGTCCGACGTCGTCACCCGCGCCCGCGGCGCGCGCGGCTGACCGCCGGCGACGAAGCCAAGTATCGTCGTCGGCCGTGACCAGTCCCGCACACGAGTCCGCCGCGCCGGTGCCTGTTTTCGCCGATGTCGACACCGGTGTCGACGATGCGATGGCACTGGTGTACCTGCTGGCCAGTGCGGACGCCGAACTGGTCGGGATCGCGTCCACCGCCGGCAACGTCGATGTCGATCAGGTGTGCCGCAACAACCTGGAGCTGCTGCAATTGTGCGGCGCGGCAAGCATTCCGGTCTCGCGCGGCGCGGACGGTCCGGTCGCCTGCGAATTGCGGACCGCTGGGGACACCCACGGCCCGCAGGGACTCGGCTATGCCGTGCTGCCGCCGTCGGACACCGCGCTCACGTCCTATGACGCCGCGCAGGCGTGGGTACGGGCGGCCCGCAGTCGCCCCGGCGAGGTGGTCGGCATGGCGGTCGGCCCGTTGACCAACCTGGCGCTGGCGCTGCGCGACGAACCGCGGTTGCCGACGCTGCTGCGCCGGCTGGTGATCATGGGCGGCGCGTTCGACTACCGCGGCAACACCACCGCGACCGCCGAGTGGAACATCAGCGTCGACCCGGAGGCCGCGGCCGAGGTGTTCACGGCCTGGAGCGCGCCGGGACTGACCCCGCCGATCGTGTTGGGCCTCAACCTCACCGAACGCATCGCGATGACGCCGTCGGTGCTCGGCCGACTGGCCGCCGCCGCCGAGTCGCCGACGGCGCCGATGAGTGTGCTCGACGACCGGGGCACGCGGTCGGTGGCCGCCAACCCACTTATCCGGGTGCTCGAGGATGCGATGCGGTTCTACTTCGAATTCCACTTCGACGAGGGCGAGGGTTATCTCGCCCATCTGCACGATCCGCTGGCTGCGGCCGTCGCGCTGGACCCCGACCTGGTGCAGTACCGGCCCGCGACCGTCGACGTCGAGTTGACCGGCACGCTGACCCGCGGGATGACGGTGGCCGACTGGAACGGCCGGTGGGGCCGTCCGCCGAACGCGCTGGTCGGCATCGGCGTGGACCCCGCCGCGTTCTTCGACCGGTTCATCACCCGCGTCGGGCCGTTCGCCCGCCGGCTGGGCTGAGCCCGCTCACTGTCTACTCATAGGCTCCCTCCACATACCAGCGCCGCTGGCGGTAACACAGCAGCAGCGCCGCCTGCCCCGAGGTGCCGTCGAGCAGCACCTGGGCCCGCGCGGTACGCCCCCTGGCCCGGTCGGGATCCCACCAGCGCTCGTCGACCGGCCAGGGCCCGGCCCACCACGACAGCCGGCCGCGGAACCCGCCACCGTCGAGCCGCGCCGGGGACCCGGAGAACAGCCCCCGGTGGGTCACCCGCACCGGATTGCCGTCGGCGTCGAGCACCTCGACCGGATCGTCGAGCAGCACCGCCGGTGACGGTTCGGGCAGCTGCCCCGGCCATGGTTGCCGCGGATCGGCCTGGGGCACCGGTTCGTCCCCGAACGGGGTGAGCGTGATTCGTTCGGCCGGCCCCCGCCCACCGCTGAGCACCGGAACCTGCACCGCTTCCGGTCCGAGCAGGCCCTGCACCCGGACCAGCGCCCGGCGCGCGCGCAGCCTGTCCTCCTCACCGACCCCGCCCCACAGCGGCAGCTGCAGCGCTTCGGCCGAGATCACCTCGACCGGCCGCAGCCGCAGCACGGTGATCGGCGCGGTGGGCCGGTCGTTGGGGTTGCGCCGGTTCAGCCAGCCGTCGAGTTGCCAGCGCACCCGGTCGGCGGTGGCGTCCTCGGTCAGCGGTTCGGCGCACCGCCAGACCCGTTCGAGTTCCTTGCCGTCGGCGGTGACGGCGTGGATCGCCAGCCGGGTGCAGCCCACCCCCGCCGATTCCAGACCCCGGTGCAGTTCACCGGCCAGCGACCGGCCGGCGAACGCGGCGGCGTCCACCCGGTCGATCGGCGGGTCGCAGTTCATGACCGCATCCAGTTCGGCCGGCGGTTCCCGGCCCGACGGACCGCGGGCCGGCTCACCGCGGGCGAACCGGTGGGCGGTGACGGCATCGGCGCCGAACCGCGAGGCGACATCCGTGCGCGACAGCGCGGCGAACTGACCGATGTGGCGAATTCCCATCCGCCACAACAGGTCTGCTAGTTCCTCGCGGCCGGGAGCGGCCAGGCTGGGCTCGGTGGCCAGCTGCCGGATCGACAGTGCGGACAGGAACCGGGCGTCCTCCCCGGGCTCGATGATGCGGCCGGCGCGGGCGGCGAACACCGCGGTGGGCAACTGATCGGCGATGCCGACCTGACATTCCACCCCGGCCGCGGCCACCGCGTCGACCAGCCGTTCCGCGGCCGCCTGTTCGGAACCGAAGTAGCGGGCCGCACCGCGCACCGCCAGTACGAGCAGGCCCGGCCGCAGCACCTCGGCGCGCGGCACCAGGTCGTCCACCGCGGCGGTGACGCCCTCGAAGTGCCGGGCGTCGCGCGCGGGATCGGCGGCGGCGACGTGCAACTGCGGGCACCGGGCCTGGGATTCGCGGCGACGCAGGCCGCGCCGCACCCCGGCGGCCCGCGCCGAGGCCGAACACGCGATGACCCGGTTGGCCAGGGTGACCGCCACCGGTGCGGTTGGTGGCAGCCGCGCCGCCGCACCCGCGGCGACCGCCGGCCAGTCCATGCACCAGACCGCCAGCACCCGGGCCGCCGGTCGAGAAGGCCCGGCCACGCTACTCACCGACCGCCCGTGCGGGGCCGAAGCCACGACCGCGCCCGCGCATCGCCAGCCGCACCCGGCCGATCCGCCCGCACCCGGGGGTCGGCCGGTCCGCCGGTCCGGCGCCCACCACCTCATAGCCGCAGACCCGGGCCTCCAGCCGGGCCGAGGCGCCCTGCCAGTCCCCGTCGGTGACCAACAGGGTGCATCCCTTCTGCCGCGCCCTGGCCGTCACCGCGCGGGACCGGCCCGCCGGCACGGACCGCCCGCCCAGGCCGAGCAGCACCAGGTCCATGCCGTCCATCAGCACCGCGGCCACCTCGACCGGATCGGTGCCCGGGTCCGGGATCACCGCCAGCCGGCTGAGGTCGGCGCCCATCTCGACGGCGGCCAGCAGACCGAGGCCCGGCTGACCGACGATCGCCGCGTGGCCGCCGGCCGACGTCACCGCCGCGACCATGCCCAGCGGCAGGGAGCGGGCTCCCGACAGCACCGCCACCGTTCCCCGCGGCAACGCGGTGGGTAGCTGTCCGGCCAGCGATTCGGGCAGTGGCAGCAAAGAATCCTGGGCCGGCGCCGGGTCCGTCGCCGGCGTCGGCCCGCGGCGTCCGGAACCGACCTTTCCTGCGACGGCGGCCATCTGCTTACGCAGGTGTTCGACCTGCTCAGCCCGGGTATGATGCCGGAGGTCAAGGTTCGTCGCCGCTGTCACAGCTACACCTCCCGCATCACCGGCCCCAGCACTTTTTCGAAAGTGTGTTCGATATGCCGAGTAAACACTTCCCCACCGACAGCGTCAAGCGCGCAGGTGGCCACTCGGCACCCGCCTCCCGACCCTGGAGCGCCTCACCTCTATCGACAATCGCCAATGTTGTCATTGACAAATGTCACCATTCGTTGCTGTACTCACAGCCATGGCAACGATGCCGGCGCAGGGCTCCCTGCGCTCCCGCACCGCGGCGGCCGTCAGCGGGCTGACCCTGCGACAGATCAGCGCGGTGCTGCCGCCCGGCCAGGCCTGGGGTCTGTGGGCGTCGCGCCAGATCATCGCCCGCATCATGGACGCGTTCGGCCCGTCGCTGTCCGGCGTGCGGACCGATCCCGTCGACCTCCGACTGCCCGACGGCCGGCGGCTCGTCGGTGAATGGGTCCGCGGGCCCGCGGTGCCCGCCCGCACCGACCGGGCGATCTACTACGTCCACGGCAGCGGGTACGCACTGTGTTCACCGCGCACCCACCGCCGGCTGACCGGCTGGCTGTCGGCCGCCACCGGACTTCCGGTGTTCACCGTCGACTACCGGCTCGCGCCACGGCACCGCTTCCCCAGCGCCGCAGACGATGTCCGCGCGGGCTGGGACTGGCTGGTCCACGACCGCGGGACAGCGCCTGAGCGGATGGTGATCGCCGCCGACTCCGCGGGCGGACACCTCACCGTCGACCTGCTGTTGCAACCCGACACCACGCACCCGGCCGGGCTGGTCCTGCTCTCACCGCTGATCGACCTGACGTTCGCCCGCGCCAGGGAACGCGAACTGCTCCGGCCCGATCCGGCGATCCGATCGCGGGACGCGTTGCGGCTCATCGAACTGTATTGCGCCGCCGTCGAACCGACCCATCCCCGGCTGACGCTCGACGTCGCGGGCGGGCGGCCGCTGCCGCCGACGCTGATCCAGGCCGGCGGTGCCGAGATGCTCGCCGGCGATGCCATCACCCTGGCCGACGACGTCCGTGCCGCGGGCGGGCATTGCGAGCTGCAGGTGTGGCCGGATCAGGTGCACGTCTTCCAGGCCCTGCCCCGGCTGGCCCCGGAGGCGGCGAGCGCAGTCCGCGAGATCCGCCGGTTCGTCTCGGAAGCACTGTGTGACAACGACCTCGGCAAGGCGGTGGGCTGACGTGTTCGGATTCCTGGGTTCGCCGCGACGCAGCCGTCGCGCGGATGCCGTGATCACCGGCGCCGGAAGCGGTATCGGCGCCGCGTTCGCACTCGAACTGGCCCGTCGCGGGGGCCGCGTGGTGTGCAGCGACATCGACTCCGCCACCGCCGAGGCCACCGCCGCGGCGATCACCGACGCCGGCGGTCACGCGACGGCCGTGCACTGCGACGTCTCGCGCGTCGCCGACGTCACCGCGCTCGCCGCGGCCGCACAGGATTTCTTCGGCGGCCCACCGACACTGGTCATCAACAACGCGGGCATCGGCGCGGGCGGCACCCCGATCGGCGAGGTGACCCTCGACGACTGGCAGCGGGTGCTCGACATCAACCTGTGGGGACCGATCCACGGCTGCCACGTGTTCGCGCCGATCCTGCGCGACGCCCGCGCCGGCGGCATCATCAACGTCGCGTCGGCGGCCGCATTCGGCGCCGCCCCCGGCATGGCCGCCTACAACGTCAGCAAGGCCGGCGTGCTGTCGCTGTCGGAGACACTCGCCGCCGAACTGAGCGGCTCCGGTGTCGCGGTCACCGCCCTGTGTCCGACCTTCGTCAAGACCAACATCCTGGACTCGGACGCCATCAGCGACCAGGCGGCCGCCCTCGCCGGCCGGTTGATGCGCTGGACCGGCGTCTCCGCCGAGCGCGTCGCCCGGATGTGCCTGGACACCCATGACCGCGGCGGCCTGTACTGCATGCCGCAGCTCGATGCCCGCTTCGGCTGGCACGCCAAGCGATTCGCGCCGGAGCTCTACACCCGCGCGGTCGGACTCACCAAAGGAGGGATCATCTGATGGCCACCAAAGCGGGAATCGACATGGACGCCATGCTCGACAAGATCAAGGACCGGCAGTGGGCCCTGGCCGATATCGACTGGGACGCACCGGGCGCCGAGACCATCTCCGACGAGTTCCGGCCGAAGCTCAAGGCGTTCATGGCCGACCTGTGCTGGATCGAGAACATCGGCGCCCGCGGCTTCGCGGCGCTGGCCAAGAAGGCGCCCACGCCGACGATCGCCGAGATCTACCGCTACTTCCACGCCGAGGAGCAGCGCCACGCGAACGCCGAACTCGCACTGATGAAGCGGTGGGGCATGCTCGACGACGACGAGATGCCCGAACCGAACGTCAACATCCGCCTGGCGATGGACTGGCTGGACCGCTACGCCGATGACATGCCGCTTTCGGTGCTGGGCACGGTGATCCCGATGCTCGAGGTGGCGCTCGACGGGGCGCTGCTGAAATTCCTGCTCGAAGAGGTCGACGATCCGGTGTGCCACCGGGTGTTCGAGAAGATCAACAACGACGAATCCCGACACATCGTCGTCGACTTCGAGGTGCTCGACATGATCGGCCACGCCACCGCCCGCCGGCTGGCGATCGAGTTCGTCGGCACCGTCGCCACCCCGGCGCTGATCATCGGTGCGCTGATGTACATCCCGCTGCTCAACCGGATCCGCAACGAGATCGTCGGCATGGGGCTAGAACCCGACCGGCTCTACAACGCGGTCAAGCGGTTCAACCAACTCGGGGAGCGCGGCGAGTCCAGCGGCCGGGTCCCGGCCTACCGGGTGCTGCGCCGACACGCGGCGATGGTGGTCAACCCCCGCCACCCCTACCACCTGCTGGCCAACTCGATGGTGTGGGTGTCCGAGCGCTACCCGCGGGCGCTGTTGCGGCCGATCCCCAGCTGGTTCAAGGAACTCACCTACGAGCCGGCGGCCTGACATGCCCCAGATTCACGACACACTGATCGTCGGAGCCGGGTTCACCGGAGTGGGCGCGGCCATCAAACTCGCCGAGGCCGGCGTCGACGACGTCGTCATCCTCGAACGCTCCGACCGGGTGGGCGGCACCTGGCGGGACAACACCTATCCCGGTGCGGCGTGCGACATCCCGTCGCTGCTGTACTCGTTCTCCTTCGCCCGCAACCCGTCCTGGTCGCGGGCGTACTCCCCCGCCGGCGAAATCTGCGACCACATCGAGGCCTTGGTCGACGAGTTCGACGTCCGGCGCCGCATCCGGTTCGGGGTCGAGGTCAACGGCCTGCACTTCGACGAGTCCACCGGGGTGTGGACGGTGAAGACGACGCGGCGCAGACAATTCCTGGCGCGCACGGTGGTGCTGGCCTCCGGGCCGCTGCCCGACCACAGCTGGCCCGAGATCCGCGGTCTGGACACCTACACCGGCCACAAGATCCACAGCGCCCGCTGGGATCACGACTACGACTTCACCGGTAAACGGGTCGCGGTGATCGGCACCGGCGCCAGTGCCGTGCAGATCGTTCCCGAACTCGTGCGCACGGCCGGTTTCGTCAAGGTGTTCCAGCGCACGCCCGGCTGGGTGCTGCCCCGGCTCGACGTCGGCGTCCCGCCGGCGGCGCAGCAACTGTTCGCCAAGATTCCTGCGGTACAGAGCCTTGCGCGCCAAGCGCTGTTCTGGGGTCACGAGGCCAGCGCCACCGCGCTGGTATGGGACACCCCGCTGACCGGGCTCGTCGCCCGCCTCGGCAAGGCGCATCTGCGCTCACAGGTCAAAGACCCGTGGCTGCGCCGCCAGCTGACCCCGGATTTCACGCCGGGCTGCAAACGCATGCTGGTGTCCAGCGACTACTATCCGGCACTGCAGCGCGAGAACTGCAAGCTGATCGACTGGCCGATCGCGACAATGAGCCCCGCGGGAATCCGCACCAGCGACGGCGTCGAACACCACCTGGACTGCATCGTGTTCGCCACCGGCTTCGACGTCCACCTGACCGGGCCGCCGTATCCGGTCACCGGCATCGGCGGGCGGCGCCTCGCCGACGAGTGGGCCGGCGGCGCGCAGGCCTACAAGAGCATCAACGCCCACGGTTATCCGAACCTGTTCATCATGACCGGGCCCAATTCCGGCCCCGGCCACAACTCGCTGCTGGTGTACGTCGAGGGTCAGCTCGACTACGCGGTGCGCGGCATCACCACGGTGCTGCGGCAGAATCTGCGCTACCTCGACGTGCGGGCCGAGGTCCAACGCCGCTACAACGAGCGGCTGCAGCGGCGCCTGACCAGGACGACGTGGATGTCGGGCTGCAGCAGCTGGTATCTGACGGCGGACGGATTCAACGCCTCGATGTACCCGGGCTTCGCCACGCAGTATCTTCGACAGATGCGGGACTTCCGGTTCGGCGACTACGTGGCGGTCGCCCAGGGCACACGCACCGGCGTTCGCATCCGGGCGTGAGGGACGAGCCCGCCGAGCGCCACCAGGCGGGCGCGATCTCGGCGATCCTCGGTGGGCTGCGGCGTGCCCCGCGCCGCGTCCGCCGCGGATCGCGCGACGTGATCGAGAACGCGGTCTCCCAGCTGTTCGACGCCGCCGTCCTGCAGCCGCACTCCGAGTCCTCCTCCGGTGAGTACCGGATCGACGATCTCGCCCGGCTGGCAGGCACCACCACCCGCAACATCCGGGTGTACCGGGACCGCGGTCTGCTGCACCCCCCGTTGCGGGTGGGCCGGATCGCACTGTTCAACGACACCCATCTGACCCGGTTGCGGCTGATCACCTCGATGCTGGACCGCGGCTACAACATCGCGCACGTGCACGAGATGCTCTCCGCCTGGGAGCAGGGCAAGGACCTGGGTGACGTGCTCGGGCTGGAGAACGCGATCGCCGGCACCTGGGCCGCCGAGAAGCCGGAGTCGATGCCGCTGGCCGACGCGCAGCAGCTGATCGCCGATCCGGCCGCGTTCGACCGCATGGCCGACCTCGACCTGCTGCGGGTCGACGGCGACACCGTGACCGTCATGCGGCCCAAGCTGCTCGAGGCGTTCCGGGAGATCCGCGAATTCGGCGTCACCGCAGACAAACTCATCGACATCCACGTCGCGGTGCTGCCTCTGGTCAACGAGATCAGCGAGATCCTGGTCAAGGCGGGCGCCGAGCAGGTTCAGGACGTCATCAAACCCGGGGCGTCGCTGCCCGACGACACCGAGGTCGCCGAACTCATCACGATGCTGGTGCGGTTCCGCACCCAGGCCGTCGCGTCCGTGGCCGCGACGCTCGCGACGTCGATCGAGTCCACGATCGAAGGCCTGGTGAGCCAGATCCTCGCCGACTTCATCGAGAAGGCGGCCGAAGCCGACGAGGGGTGATCACTCCCACTCGATGGTGCCGGGCGGCTTGCTCGTCACGTCGAGCACCACCCGGTTGACCTCCGGCACCTCGTTGGTGATGCGCGTCGAGATCCGTTCGAGCACCTCGTAGGGCACCCGGGTCCAGTCCGCGGTCATGGCGTCCTCGCTGGACACCGGCCGCAGCACGATCGGGTGACCATAGGTCCGGCCGTCGCCCTGCACGCCCACCGAGCGCACGTCGGCGAGCAGCACCACCGGGCACTGCCAGATCTGGTGGTCCAGCCCCGCCGACGTGAGTTCCTCGCGGGCGATGGCGTCGGCCTGCCGCAGCGTCTCCAGCCGGTCGCGGGTCACCTCACCGACGATCCGGATCCCCAGGCCCGGGCCCGGGAACGGCTGGCGCCCGACGATCTCCTCGGGCAGGCCGAGCTCGCGGCCGACGGCGCGGACCTCGTCCTTGAACAGCAGCCGCAGCGGCTCGACGAGCCGGAACTTCAGGTCGGCGGGAAGCCCGCCGACGTTGTGGTGGCTCTTGATGTTCGCGGTGCCCGAACCACCCCCGGATTCGACCACGTCGGGGTAGAGCGTGCCCTGCACCAGGTACTCGACGGGCGCACCGCTGTGTCCGGCGATGTCGATCACCGCGCCGTCGAAGGCCCGGATGAACTCCCGGCCGATGATCTTGCGCTTGCCCTCCGGGTTGCGGACACCGGACAGCGCCTCGAGGAAGCGGTCGGCGGCGTCGACGGTGACCAGGTTGGCACCGGTGGCCGCGACGAAGTCGCGTTGCACCTGCGCGCGCTCACCCGAACGCAACAGGCCGTGGTCGACGAACACACAGGTCAGCCGGTCACCGATGGCGCGCTGCACCAACGCCGCGGCCACCGCCGAGTCGACCCCGCCCGACAGCCCGCAGATCGCCCGGCCGTCACCGATCTGGGCGCGGACCTGCTCGACGAGCGCGTCGGCGATGTTGGCCGGCGTCCACTTCGCGTCGATGCCGGCGAACTCGTGCAGGAAGCGGCTGAGCACCTGCTGGCCATGCGGGGAATGCAGCACCTCGGGGTGGTACTGCACCCCGGCCAGCCGGCGGGCCCGGTTCTCGAACGCGGCGACCGGCGCGCCGGCGCTGGCGGCGACCACCTCGAACCCCTCGGGTGCCGCGGTGACCGCGTCACCGTGGCTCATCCACACCGGCTGGGTGGCCGGCAGATCCGAATGCAGTTCTCCCCCAGACACTTTGAGCTCGGTACGCCCGTACTCGCTGGTGCCGGTGTGTGCCACCGTGCCGCCGAGGGTCTGCGCCATCGCCTGGAAGCCGTAGCAGATGCCGAACACGGGGACGTCGAGCTCGAACAACGCCGGATCGAGCTGCGGCGCATCCTCGGCGTAGACGCTGGCCGGGCCACCGGAGAGCACGATCGCCTGCGGATCCTTCGCCTTGATCTCGGCGACGGTGGCGGTGTGCGGCACGACCTCGGAGAACACCCGGGCCTCGCGGACCCGGCGCGCGATCAGCTGCGCGTACTGGGCGCCGAAGTCGATCACGAGCACCGGCCGCGGCGCCGCAGGGTTGGCGGGGGAATTCACTGCCTCAGTCTAGTCGGGGCCCGATCGGCGTCTCCTCCGTCACGTCACCCGCGCGCAAGATTGCGTTCCGGCCGCATTGGTTACCCCGGTCCTACCGACGACTGTGGGAAGCGAGGTCCGTGTGCTGGGTCTGCCCGAGCAGATAACCGCCTGCCTGTTCGATCTCGACGGGGTCCTCACCGACACCGCCAGCGTGCACACCAGGGCGTGGAAGGCGATGTTCGACGCCTATCTGCGGGCCCGGTCGCAGCGCACCGGTGAGCCCTTCGTGGAGTTCGATGCGGGGGCGGACTACCAGCGCTACGTCGACGGCAAGCGCCGCGAGGACGGAGTGCGGTCGTTTCTGGCCAGCCGCGGGATCGAACTGCCCGAGGGCGGATCCGACGACCCGCCCGACGCCGAGACCGTGCACGGGCTGGGCAACCGCAAGAACGAGATGTTCCACGAGACGCTGCGCCGGGACGGCGTGGAGGTCTTCGAGGGTTCGCGTCACTACCTGGAGGCCGCCAGCGCGGCCGGCCTCGGCATCGCCGTCGTCTCCTCGAGCGCGAACACCCGCGAGGTGCTCGACATCACCGGGCTGGCGCGTTATGTGCAGCACCGTGTCGACGGCGTGACCATGCGCGAGGAGCACATCGCGGGCAAACCGGCGCCCGACTCGTTCCTGCGCGCCGCCGAACTGCTCGACGTGCCACCCGATCGCGCCGCGGTGTTCGAGGATGCGCTGGCCGGTGTGGCGGCCGGCAGGGCCGGGGACTTCGGCTACGTGGTGGGCGTCGACCGCGTCGGGCAGGCTGAGGAGCTGCGCCGCCACGGCGCGGACGTCGTCGTCACCGACCTCGCGGAATTGCGGTAGCACACATGACCATTCCGCACGACGTGTTCCCCGTCGAACCGTGGCAGGTGCGCGAGACCCGGCTGGAACTCGACCTGCTCGCCCAGTCCGAATCGCTGTTCGCACTGTCCAACGGTCACATCGGATTACGCGGCAACCTCGACGAGGGCGAACCTCACGGGCTGCCCGGCACCTACCTCAACTCGTTTTATGAGATCCGTCCCCTGCCGTACGCCGAGGCGGGCTACGGCTACCCCGAGGCCGGCCAGACCGTCGTGGACGTCACCAACGGCAAGATCCTGCGGCTGCTCGTCGATGACGAACCGTTCGACGTCCGCTACGGCGAGGTCATCGACCACGAGCGCACCCTCGATCTGCGCGCCGGCACCCTGACCCGCCACACCCAGTGGCGTTCGCCGGCGGGCAAGAAGGTCAAGGTGCACTCGACCCGGCTGGTGTCGCTGGCGCAGCGCAGCGTCGCAGCGATCGAGTACGTCGTGGAGGCGCTCGACGAATTCGTCCGCGTCACAGTCCAATCCGAACTCGTCGCCAATGAGGACCAGCCCAGGACCTCGGGCGATCCGCGGGTCTCCGCAGTGCTGGACAAACCGCTCGAAGCGGTGCACCACGAACACACCGATCACGGCGCGCTGCTGGTGCACCGCACCCGCGGCAGTGCGCTGATGATGGCTGCGGCCATGGACCATGAGGTCGACGTGCCCGGACGGGTCGAGGTGCTCACCGACGCCAGCAACGACCTGGCCCGCACCACTGTCATCTGCGGGCTACGGCCCGGCCAGCGGCTGCGGATCGTCAAATACCTCGCCTACGGGTGGTCGAGCCTGCGCTCGCGGCCGGCGCTGCGCGACCAGGCCGCCGGGGCGATCACCAGCGCCCGCTACAGCGGCTGGCAGGGATTGCTCGATTCGCAGCGCGCGTACCTCGACGAGTACTGGGACTGCGCCGATGTCGAGGTGGAAGGGGACCCCGACTGTCAGCAGGCCGTCCGCTTCGGACTCTTCCATGTACTGCAGGCCAGCGCGCGCGCCGAACGTCGCGCCATTCCGGGTAAGGGGCTCACCGGCACCGGATACGACGGCCACGCCTTCTGGGACACCGAGGGCTTCGTGCTGCCGGTGCTCACCTACACCAAACCGTCGGCCGCCGCCGACGCGCTCCGCTGGCGGGCGTCCATCCTCGACCTCGCCAAAGAACGCGCGGCGCAACTCGATCTGCAGGGCGCGGCGTTCCCGTGGCGAACGATCCGCGGTGAGGAGTGCTCGGCGTACTGGCCGGCCGGAACCGCCGGCTGGCACGTCAACGCCGACATCGCCAGGGCGTTCGAGCGTTACCGCCAGGTCACCGGGGACGAGTCACTGGAACGCGAATGCGGACTGACCGTGCTGGTGGAGACGGCGCGGTTGTGGATGTCGCTGGGCCATCACGACCGCCACGGCGTCTGGCACCTCGACGGGGTCACCGGGCCCGACGAGTACACCGCGGTGGTGCGCGACAACGTCTTCACCAACCTCATGGCGGCGGGGAATCTGCGCGCGGCCGCCGAGGCATGCCTGCGCCACCCCGACCTCGCGCACCTGATGAATGTCACCACCGAGGAGACCGCGGCCTGGCGTGACGCCGCCGACGCCGCGCACATACCGTTCGACGAAGAGCTCGGTGTCCACCCGCAGAACGAGGGCTTCACGACGCTGCGCGAGTGGGACTTCACCGCCAACACCGTCTATCCCCTCCTACTCAACGAACCCTATGTCCGGCTTTATCCCGCGCAGGTGATAAAGCAGGCCGACCTCGTGTTGGCCATGCAGTGGCAGAGCCACGCCTTCACCGCGGAGCAGAAGGCCCGCAACGTCGACTATTACGAACGGCGTACCACCCGCGACTCGTCCCTGTCGGCGTGCACCCAGGCGGTGATGTGCGCCGAGGTCGGCCATCTCGATCTCGCGCACGACTACGCGTATGAAGCGGCGATGATCGATCTGCGGGATCTGCACAGCAACACCCGCGACGGCCTGCACATGGCGTCGTTGGCCGGCGCGTGGACCGCACTGGTCGCCGGATTCGGTGGCCTGCGGGACGACCAGGGTGTTCTCGCCCTCAATCCCCATCTGCCCGACGGCATCACGTGCCTGCGCTTCCGCATCCGCTGGCGCGACTTCCGGCTGACCGTGCAGGTCACCCACTCCGACGTCACCTATACGCTGCGCGACGGTCCGGACGGCACGCTGACCATCCGGCACGCCGACCGGGAAGTCACGCTCGACACCCGGGAACCGACGACCGTCGCAATCGAACCGTGCCGGCCGCTGCTGCCGCCACCGCAGCAGCCGCCGGGCCGGGAACCGATGCGGCGCAGGATGAACGGGCAGCGCTGAGGCCGCTCAGGCGCCGCGGGCCTCAGCGGTGGTGGGGTCGCGGCGGTTGACGGCGTCGCGGTCGGCGTTCCAGTTCAGCGCCGCCGGGGCGTGTTCGGGCACCGCCGGGTGCGCGGGGGCGATCGGGTCGAGACGGCGGTAGCCCTCGCCCTGCGCCGGCCGCAGATCCTCCTCGCCCTTGTTCGGCCACAGCGACGCCGCCCGCTCCGCCTGCGCGGTGATGGTCAGCGACGGGTTGACCCCGAGGTTCGCCGAGATGGCCGCACCGTCGACCACATACAGCGTCGGGTAGTTGTAGACGCGGTGGTAGGCGTCGATGACGCCGTGCTCGGCGCTGTCGCCGATCACCGCGCCGCCGAGGAAGTGTGCGGTCAGCGGGATGTTGAACAGTTCGCCCCAGGTGCCGCCGGCGACGCCGTCGATCTTCTCGGCGATGCGCCGCGTCACCTCGTTGCCGACCGGGATCCAGCTCGGGTTGGGCTCGCCGTGGCCCTGCTTGCTGTCGAGCATCCGGAACCCCAGCTTGGTCTTGCGGGTGAACGTGGTGATCGAGTTGTCCAGGTTCTGCATGACCAGCGCGATCATCGTCCGCTCACTCCAGCGCCGCGGGTTGAGCAGCCGCATGGTGCCGCGTGGATCGTTGCGGGCGTTGCGCACCAACTGCTTCCAGCGCGGCACATCGGTGCCCTCGGGGCCGTCGCCGTCGGTCATCAACGTCTGCAGCAGGCCCATCGCGTTGGAGCCCTTGCCGTAGCGGCAGGGTTCGACGTGCGTGTCGCCAGTGGGGTGGATCGAGGAGGTGATCGCCACGCCGTGCGTGAGCTTGAGGTCGTCGCGCGCCTCGAGCCGGCCGGCGCCGACGATCGATTCGGAGTTGGTGCGGGTCAGCAGCCCGAGCCGGTCGGAGAGCTTGGGCAGCCGGCCGGTGTCGCGCATCTTGAACAGCAGCCGCTGGGTGCCGTAGGTACCGGCGGCGAGGATCACCTGGTTGGCGGTGAAGGTGCGCTTGCCCTTGCGCACCCAGCGGTCGGTGCGGCGGGTCTGCACCTCCCACACCCCATCGGGCCGCTGCGCGAAGCTGGTCACCGTGGTCATCGGATGCACCTCGGCGCCACCCTTCTCGGCGAGGTACAGGTAGTTCTTGACCAGCGTGTTCTTGGCGTTGTGGCGGCATCCGGTCATGCATTCGCCGACCTCGATGCAGCCGCGCCGGGCCGGGCCGGCGCCGCCGAAGTACGGGTCGGCGAAGGTCTTGCCGGGCGCCTTCTCGCCGTCGGGGCCGAAGAACACCCCGACCGGCGTCGGCACGAAGGTGTCGCCGACGCCCATGTCGTCGGCGACCTCCTTCATGATGCGGTCGGCGTCGGTGAACGTCGGGTTGGTGACGACGCCGAGCATGCGCTGCGCCTGCGAGTAGTGCGGCAGCAGCTCGTCGTTCCAGTCGGTGATGTGCTTCCACTGCGGGTCGTTGAAGAACGGCTCGCGCGGCACGTAGAGGGTGTTGGCGTAGTTCAGCGAGCCGCCGCCGACGCCGGCCCCCGCCAGGATCATCACGTTGCGCAGCAGGTGGATGCGCTGGATGCCGTAACACCCGAGCTTCGGCGCCCACAGGAACTTCCGCAGGCGCCAGGAGTTCTTGGCGAAGTCCTCGTCGGCGAAGCGGGCGCCGGCTTCGAGGACGCCGACGCGGTACCCCTTCTCCGTGAGGCGCAGCGCTGAGACGCTGCCACCGAACCCCGAACCGATGATGAGGACGTCGTAGTCAGGCTGCATGACACCAGTATGGGTTACCGCCGGGTAACTTTCTAGACAGGTAGGCCTAACGTGTAAACCATTTTTCCCGCGAGCAGGCATGGACTCGCGTTCCATGGGGCTTGATCACGCGACTCTGCGACTGCTCGCGCCCGAGAGGTGAGCGCGCCCCGCGCCAGAGAGGCGAGTAGGCGCCCCTCCAGAGAGAGGTGAGGGCGCGTCCCGAGCGCGTCAGGCACCGACCGTCAGACCGACCTTCTGGAATTCCTTGAGGTCGCAGTAGCCCGCCTTGGCCATCGACCGGCGCAGCCCGCCGACCAGGTTCAGCGACCCGAACGGGTCGTCCGACGGACCGTTGAGCACCTGCTCGAGCGGCGGCCGCTCCCCCAGCGCGATCTGCAGCAGCGCACCGCGAGGCAGCGACGGATGCGCGGCGGCGGCGGGCCAGAACCAGCCCCCGGCCAGCGCCTCCTCGGCCGAGGCCAGCGGCGTGCCCAGCACCACCGCGTCGGCGCCACAGGCGATGGCCTTGGCCAGATCGCCGGAGGTGTGGATGTCGCCGTCGGCCAGCACGTGCACGTAGCGCCCGCCGGTCTCGTCGAGGTACTCGCGACGGGCGGCGGCGGCGTCGGCGATCGCGGTCGCCATCGGCACGCTGATACCGAGCACCTCGTCCGACGTGGTCACCCCGGACGTCGAGCCGTAGCCGACGATCACGCCGGCCGCACCGGTGCGCATCAGGTGCAGCGCGGTGCGGTGGTCGAGCACGCCGCCGGCGACGACCGGCACGTCGAGTTCGGAGATGAAGGTCTTGAGGTTGAGCGGCTCACCGTCCGACGCGACCCGTTCGGCCGAGATGATCGTGCCCTGGATGACCAGCAGGTCGATCCCGGCCTGCACCAGCGCCGGGGTCAGCGACTGCGCGTTCTGCGGGCTCACCCGCACCGCCGTGGTCACACCCGCATCGCGGATGCGCGCCACCGCGGCGCCGAGCAGGTCCGGATCCAACGGCGCGGCGTGCAGCTGCTGCAGCAGCCGGATCGCCGCCGACCCCTCGGGTTCCTTCTCGGCGGCCGCGACGACCTCGCGGATCTTCTCCTCCACGTCGGCGTGCCTGCCGATCAGGCCCTCACCGTTGAGCACCCCCAGCCCGCCGAGCTTGCCGAGCTGGATCGCGAACTCCGGCGACACCAGGGCATCGGTGGGATGGGAGAGCACCGGGATCTCGAACCGGTAGGCGTCCAGCTGCCACGCGGTCGAGACGTCCTTCGACGACCGGGTGCGCCGCGACGGCACGATGTTGATGTCACTGAGTTCGTAAGTGCGGCGGGCGGTTCTGCCCATGCCGATCTCGACCATGTCGCGCATGCGTTCAAACCCCGCGGGCGTAGTAGTTCGGCGCTTCGACCGTCATCGTGATGTCGTGCGGGTGGCTCTCCTTGAGGCCGGCCGCGGTGATCTGGACGAACTGCGCCTGCTGCAACTGTTCGATGGTGGCCGACCCGGTGTAGCCCATCGCCGCCCGCAGGCCGCCGGTGAGCTGATGGATGACCGTCGACAGCGGCCCGCGGAACGGCACCCGGCCCTCGATGCCCTCGGGCACCAGCTTGTCCTCGCTGAGCACGTCGTCCTGGAAGTAACGGTCCTTGGAAAAAGAGCCCCGGGAGGAGCCGCCCGTCGAACCCGCCGCGCCGCGACCCTGCATGGCGCCGAGCGATCCCATTCCCCGGTAGCTCTTGAACTGCTTGCCGTTGACGAAGATCAGCTCACCCGGCGACTCGGCGGTCCCGGCGAGCAGCGACCCGAGCATTGCGGTCGACGCGCCGGCGGCCAGCGCCTTGGCGATGTCCCCGGAGTACTGCAGCCCACCGTCGGCGATCACCGGCACCCCGGCCGGCGCGCATGCCGCGACCGCCTCGAGGATCGCGGTGATCTGCGGGGCGCCGACACCGGCCACCACGCGGGTGGTGCAGATCGAGCCGGGCCCGACGCCCACCTTGACCGCGTCGGCACCGGCCTCCACCAGGGCCGCCGCGCCCGCGCGGGTGGCGACGTTGCCGCCGATGACCTCGACCCGGTCGCCGAGCACGGTCTTCACCCGGTGCACCATCTCCAGCACCGACCGGTTGTGGGCGTGGGCGGTGTCGACGATCAGCACGTCGGCACCGGCGTCGGCCAGCGTCATCGCACGGGTCCACGCGTCGTCGCCGACGCCGACGGCGGCGCCGACCAGCAGCCTGCCGTCGGAGTCCTTGGTGGCGAGCGGGAACTGTTCGGTCTTGACGAAGTCCTTGACCGTGATCAGCCCGGTGAGCTTGCCGTGGCCGTCGACGATCGGCAGTTTCTCGATCTTGTGGCGCCGCAGCAGCCCCAGCGCCGCCTCCGCCGAGACACCCTCCTGCGCGGTGATCAGCGGCGCCTTGGTCATCACCTCGGACACCGGCTTGGACTGGTCGACCTCGAAGCGCATGTCGCGGTTGGTGATGATGCCGACCAACGCGCCGGCGTCGTCGACCACCGGCAGACCCGAGATGCGGAACCGCGCGCACATCGCGTCCACCTCGGCGAGCGTGTTGTTCGGCGAGCACGTCACCGGATCGGTGACCATCCCCGCCTCGGAGCGCTTGACGGTCTCCACCTGACCGGCCTGTTCGGTCAACGGCAGGTTGCGGTGCAGCACCCCCATGCCGCCGGCACGGGCCATCGCGATGGCCATCCGCGCCTCGGTCACGGTGTCCATCGCGGAGCTGACGAGCGGCACCCGCAGCCGGATGCGGCGGGTGAGCTGACTCGAGGTGTCGGCGGTCGCCGGCACCACGTCGGAGGCGGCGGGCAACAACAGGACGTCGTCGAAGGTCAGCCCGAGCATGGCGACCTTCGTCGGGTCGTCGCCGCCGGTCGGGACCGGTACGGCGATGGGAACGCTGCTTTCAGCGATCGACATGGGCGGGCCTCCAAGGGGGCTCAAACGGATACCCAATCCTATCCGCTGCCGCCCACTGCCTGATTTCTCCACGGGTGCCCTCCACCGGCAGGTCGCCACGCCGGTCACCGCTGGCGCGAAGACTGTGGGGCTGCGTAATGTGGGACACGTGCGAGACCACCTGCCGCCTGGTTTGCCGCCTGATCCGTTCGCCGACGATCCCTGCGATCCCTCGGCGGCGCTCGACGCGCTCGAACCCGGCCAGCCGCTGGACCCGCAGGAGCGGACGGCCGTCGAGGCCGACCTCGCCGACCTCGCGGTGTACGAAGCACTGCTCGCGCACAAGGGAATTCGCGGACTCGTCGTGTGCTGCGACGAATGCCAGCAGGACCACTACCACGACTGGGACATGCTGCGGGCGAACCTGCTGCAGTTGCTGGTCGACGGCACGGTCCGTCCCCACGAACCGGCTTACGATCCGGAACCCGACGCATACGTCACGTGGGATTACTGCCGCGGTTACGCCGATGCCTCGCTCAACGAGGCGACGTCGGACTCAGACGGCTACCGCTGAGTCACATCTCACTCCTGATTACCGCCGCTGCTCCCGTTACCGCCTGCATTGCCGTTGCCATTTCCGCCGCGGCCGGGACTACCGGGAATCTCGATCGGCACCTGAACCGGTAGATCGGCCAGCGTCGTCGTCACCGGGACACTCACGTCGGGGACCTCGATACGTGGGCTCGGCACTCGCGTCACGGGCGCCTCGACCGGAGGCGCCTGAACCGTCGGCGCCTCGACCGCCGGGGCCTGCTGACTCTCCTCGACGATCGGCGCCGACGTCACCACGGTGGTGGTGACGCCGGGAACGGCGGTGGTGGGCACCGGAGCGGACGACGGCGGCGGCGCCTCGACCGGCACCTCGTCGGTCGTCGGGGGCACGGACGACGGCGCCGAGGTGGGCGCCGCCGTCGTCGAGGTCTGCGTGCCCGGTGGCGACGGCGACGTCGGTGGTGCGGAGGTCGACGGAGTCGGCAGCGGCGACGTGGGCGCGGTCGGCGATGTCGGTGACGTCGGTGATGTCGGCGAGGTGGACGGTGTCGCCGGATCCGACGGCGCCGAAGTCGACGGCGGCGTGGCGTCGGGTGAGAGCAGCGCCGGCAACGGGATGTCAGACGGCACCTCGGGCAGGACGACGGGCGGCGCGTTCGGCGGCACCGTCGCGGCCGGGTCGCGCGTCTCCACCTTCACCGACAGCTGCTGCCACTGGTCGACGAGTTCCTGCTGACGCGCAGTGTCGTCGACCGCGGCCACCGTGGTGGTCAGCGTCTGCAACTTGTCCTGCGCGGCGGCCCAGTCACCTTGGTCGATGAGCTGCTGCACCTGCTGCATCTGGGTCTGCGCGGCCAGCGCGACCTGATCGTCACGGGTGGCCTGCTGGTCGCCGAAGAACATCGTGCGCAGCCCGTACAGGGCGTCGCCGGGGCCGGCGCCGTAGATCACCGAGCCGAAGCCGCCCAGGCACAGCACCGCGGCGGCCACCGAGCCGACGACGGCCAGCGACAGCCGGCGACGCCGGCCCGAGGAGGTGGCACGGTCGAGCGCGAGGGCCGCGTCGTGCGGTGTGAGCACCGTGGTCGGCGGGGTGTGACGCACCTCGTCCCGCCAGCCGGCCAGCAGGTAGGCCAGTTCGGCCTCGCCGGGATCGTGGGAGTAGACCGGTTGCTCGCCCGCCAGGGCGTCGATCAGCCGGTCGGTGCGGTTGATCTCGGGAAGCGACGGATCGCCCCCGTTGAAGCGTCTGCGATTGAAGTCAGGCATGGTCGTGCCCCGTCGAGATGATTTCGGCCTTGAGTCGCGCCAGGGCCCGGTGCTGAGCGACCCGGACGGCGCCGGCGGTGCTGCCGACCGCCTCGGCGGTCTCCTCGGCGCTCATACCGACGACGACGCGCAGGATCAGGATCTCGCGCTGCTTCTCGGGCAGTACGCGGAGCAGTTCCTGCATCCGCGCCGACGATTCGGCGTCGATGGCCATCTGCTCGGGCCCGGCCTCCGACGAGTACCGCTCGGGCACCACGTCGGTGGGGTCGGACTTGTTGCGCGACGCCGCTCGGTGGGCGTCGGCGATCTTGTGCGCAGCGATGCCATACACGAAGGCCAGGAACGGTCGTCCCTGATCCTTGTAGCGCGGCAGCGCCGTGATGGCGGCCAAGCACACCTCCTGCGCAACGTCGTCTGCTGACAGACCACTTCGTTCCGTTGCGCCGATCCTGGCCCGGCAGTACCGCACCACGATCGGCCGGATGGTCTCCAGCACTTCCCGGAGGGCGTCTCGGTTGCCTGCCACTGCCTCAGCGACGACAGCATCGAGACGGTCTCCCGAAATTGTCATCGTGGGCGATATCTCCAACGTTACGAACGGGGCGTATCCCGGCGGTTTGGCTCAGCTAAACAATAACGATCGCGACGGGGGCCACCGGACTAGTGATCAGACCACACGCCGCCCCTGTGACGGACAGTATCTGCGCTCACGTCCCGAATCGCCGTGACCTGCGTCGGCGTGTACGTCTCGCTTCCGATTCCGGCCAGCAGGCTGGCCAGCGCCCACCTCAGCGGGACGAGGCCGAGCGGGTCGGCGGCGGCGAGCGCGGCGTCGGCCACCGCGCGACTGTGAGCGAGGTCGCCGCGGCTGCACAGCGCGGCGGCCAGCACCACGTCGGACTTCACCCGATGCCGTGCCGACGGATGGTCCGCGGCCGCCGCGACCGCGCGTTCGGCGTGCTCGACGGCGCCCGCCCCGTCGCCCCGCATCATCGCGAGCTCGGCGCGCACCCAGGCCAGCCGCACGCCGAGCCGTCGGCCTCCCGCGACGTCGGTCGCGGCGGCCGCACGGTTCAGCAGCCGCTGCGAGGCGTTGAAGCGGCCCACGCCGAGCGCATCGGCGTCCAGCCCGGTCAACGCGTCGGCCGATGCGGCGGCGTCCGGGCCCGCCGCGGCCAGCGCCCGC
>NZ_SPQO01000079.1 GCF_004570325.1 Mycobacterium sp. PS03-16
TGTACTCGGCAGGGACGTTGTTGACGGTTTGGCTGTGAGAGGGGAGGACCTCCGGGCTTAGTGGAGATGTCTGACGTCTTCACACACACGGAGGTCCTCGTGTCCCACGCTAATGCTCGGCTGACCGTCCATGGTCGACAACTGCTCGTTGACCGAGTGCTCATCGGTGGCCGAAAAGCCGCTCACGTGGCCGCCGAACTGGGTGTGTCGCGGCAATGCGCCCATCGATGGGTGAAGCGCTATCTCGAGGAAGGTCCGGCTGGACTAGTGGACCGCTCGTCGCGGCCGCACCGATGCCCGCGCCGCACCACCGCCGCGGTGGAGTCGGCAGTGGTCGAATTGCGCCGCTCCTCCCGGCGCGGCCAGGACTGGATCGGCGCGGAGCTGGGTCTGCCGGCCCGCACCGTCAGTGCCATCCTGCGCCGCCACCATCTGCCCTATCTGCGCGATTGTGACCCGCTGACCGGTGAGGTGATCCGCGCCTCCAAGACCACTGCCGTGCGCTATGAGCGGGCCCGTCCAGGCGAGCTGATCCATATGGACGTCAAAAAGATCGGCCGCATCCCCAACGGCGGCGGCTGGCGCGCCAACGGCCGTGGTGAGGGCGACAACCGCGACCGTCGACACGGCAGCGGCTATGACTACGTGCACTCAGCCGTCGATGACCACTCCCGCCTGGCGTACTCAGAGATCCTGCCCGACGAGAAGGGCCCGACCTGCGCGGCGTTCCTGGCCCGCGCCGCGGACTACTACGCCGCACACGGCATCGCGGCCATCGAACGCATCATCACCGACAACCACTGGAGCTATCGACACTCCCACGACGTCGCTGCCGTCGTCGCCGACCTGGGCGCCCGGCACGTCTTCATCAAGCCGCACTGTCCTTGGCAGAACGGGAAGGTCGAACGCTACAACCGCACCCTGCAAACCGAATGGGCCTACCGGCAGGTCTTCACCACCAACGACGCCCGCTGCGCAGCCCTTGCCCCCTGGCTCGACTACTACAACAATCAACGCCGCCATTCAGCCCTCGGAGGACAACCCCCGACCAGCCGACTGTCACCAACCTGAC
>NZ_SPQO01000022.1 GCF_004570325.1 Mycobacterium sp. PS03-16
GGCGCGGGCGGCGCGGGGGCCGGCGGCGGAGCGGGACGCGGCGCCGGTGCCGGACGCTCCTCGACTGACGGCGCCGCAGGGGCCGGCTCGGCGGGCGTCTCGACGCGCCGGCTCTTGCGGGTGAACGTCTTCGCCGGTTCGGCGGTGGCACGGGCGCCGTCCGACGCCGGGATCGACATGTCCAGCCGGGTCTCGATGCGCTCGATGCGCTGCAGCAGCGCCGACTCGGTGTCACTGGCCGACGGCAGCAGCAGCCGGGCGCACACCACCTCGAGCAGCAGGCGCGGCGCGGTCGCCCCGCGCATCTCGCCCAGCCCGGCGTGCACCACCTCGGCGTAGCGGGCCAGCGTGGCGGCGCCCAGCCGGTCGGCCTGCTCTCGCATCCGGTCCAGCACGTCGCCCGGCGCGTCGACCACACCGCGGGCCGCGGCGTCGGGCACCGCCTGCAGCACGATCAGGTCGCGGAAGCGTTCGAGCAGGTCGGTGGCGAAGCGGCGCGGGTCGTGGCCGGCGTCGATCACCGATTCGACCGCACCGAACAGGGCGGCGGCGTCCCCGGCGGCCAGCGCGTCGACCGCGTCGTCGATCAGCGCGACGTCGGTGGCGCCCAGCAGGGCCAGCGCCCGCCCGTACTCCACCCGGTTGTCCGCGGCGCCGGCGAGCAGCTGGTCGAGCACCGACAGGGTGTCGCGCGGCGACCCGCCGCCGGCCCGGATGACCAGCGGGTACACCGCGTCGTCCACGGTGACGCCCTCGTCGCCGCAGATCCGCTCCAGCAGCGTGCGCATGGTCTTGGGGGCCAGCAGCCGGAACGGATAGTGGTGGGTGCGCGACCGGATGGTCGGCAGCACCTTCTCCGGTTCGGTGGTGGCGAACACGAAGATCAGGTGGTCGGGCGGCTCCTCGACGATCTTGAGCAGCGCGTTGAATCCGGCCGTGGTGACCATGTGCGCTTCGTCGACGATGAAGATGCGGTAGCGCGACTGCGCGGGGGCGTAGAACGCGCGGTCACGCAGCTCGCGAGTGTCGTCCACACCGCCGTGGCTGGCCGCGTCGAGTTCGACGACGTCGACGTTGCCGGGCCCGTTCGGGGCCAGCGCCACACACGAGTCACACACCCCGCACGGCGCCGGCGTGGGGCCCTGCTCACAGTTCAGCGAGCGGGCCAGGATGCGCGCCGACGACGTCTTCCCGCAGCCGCGCGGGCCGGAGAACAGGTACGCGTGGTTGATGCGGCCTGCGGTCAGCGCGACCGACAGCGGTTCGGTGACGTGCTCCTGGCCGACCACCTCCGCGAAGGTCGCCGGTCGGTACTTGCGGTAGAGCGCCACGGTCAGCAGGCTACCGACGCGGACCGACGGAGTGGGGCCGGTCGCTCCGTCATTCCGCGAGCAGCGCCTCGGTCGCGGCCAGCAGCGCGCACGTGGCCAGACCGTCGATGGCCGCCCGCAGGTCCGGGGTCGAGGGGAACGTCGGCGCGATCCGGATGTTCCTGTCCTCCGGATCTTTTCGATACGGGAACGACGCCCCGGCTTCGGTCACCGCGATTCCGGCGTCCTTGGCCAGCGCGACCGTGCGCCGCGCCGTGCCCGGCCACACGTCCAGGCTGACGAAGTAGCCACCCTTGGGGTCGGTCCACGAGGCGATCTTGGCGTCGCCGAGCCGGTCCTCCAGAATCTCGGCGACCAGGGCGAACTTCGGCGCCAGCAGCTCGCGGTGGCGTTGCATGTGCAGCCGCACCCCGTCGGCGTCGCCGAAGAACTGCAGGTGCCGCAGCTGATTGACCTTGTCCGGGCCGATCGACTTCTTCCCCGCGTGCTGCAGGTACCAGGCGATGTTGCCCAGCGATCCGCCCAGGAAGCTCACGCCGGCGCCGGCGAAGGTGATCTTGCTGGTCGAGGCGAACACCAGCGGCCGGTTCTGGTTTCCCGCGGCGGCGGCCAGGCCCAGCACGTCGACCTGCCGGTCGAAGTCGGGGGTCAACGTGTGCACCGCGTAGGCGTTGTCCCAGAACAAGCGGAAGTCCGTTGCCGCCGTGCGCATCTGCACCAGCCGGCGGACCACCTCCCACGAGTAGGTGACGCCGGTCGGGTTGGCGAAGACCGGCACGCACCACATGCCCTTGATCGCCGGATCCGCGGCCACCAGTTCCTCGATGAGGTCGACGTCGGGGCCGTCCTCGTGCATCGGCACCGCGATCATCTCGATGCCGAGGCTCTCGGTGATCGCGAAGTGGCGGTCGTAGCCGGGGGCCGGGCACAGGAACTTCACGCCGGCGCCGTCGCGCAGCTCGTCGATCCACGGCCGCGGCGAGTCGACGCCACCGTGCAGCAGCGAGAACACCACGGCGTCGTGCATCAGCTCGAGGCTGGCGTTGTTCCCCGCGATCAGGTTGGGCACCGGGATGCCGAGCAGTTCGCCGAAGATCGCGCGCAGCTCGGGCAGGCCGTGCAGACCGCCGTAGTTGCGGACGTCGGTGCCGTCGCCGTCGCGGTAGGAGTCCCGCCCGGGCAGGTCGAGCAGGCCGTTGGACAGATCGAGCTGGGCGGGTGACGGCTTCCCGCGGGTCAGGTCCAGGCGTAGGCCCTGTTCCCGCAGCTCGGCGTAGTTGCGCTGTTGGCGCTCGTGCTCGGCGGTCAGCTCATCGCGGCCGAGGGATTGAAACGACACCGCGGGCCTTTCACTGTGCACGCCGGAAGCAGAAACGTAAGGGGACCCCGCGCACCCGCCAGAGCCCGTTGACCCTTGCTGCCTTCCGGCCCTGGGGGAGTTCACAGGATGGACGCCGCGCGGGGTCCGGGTCGAGTGTAATACCCCGCGATCGGACCCCATCTCGACGGGCGGACAGCGCCCGTCGGCTACCATGGCCCGCGGAGGATTCGCCTAGTGGCCTATGGCGCTCGCCTGGAACGCGGGTTGGGTTAACAGCCCTCGCGGGTTCAAATCCCGCATCCTCCGCACTCGGCCCGGGGGTGCGGTCAGCGACCGACGGTTCTGACCGCACCGCCGGCCCACCGATCTCGAGGAGGAGTATGCGGCGCTCGGTCGCGATCGTCTGGCACGCATCGTTCTCCGTCATCGCTGCTGTTCTGTACTTCTTCTTCGTCCTGCCCCGCTGGTTCGAGCTGATGGGGCAGACGTCGCCGACGCTCGGCACGGTGCTGCGCATCGTCACCGCCGCGCTGATCGGGCTGGCCGCCCTGCCCGTGGTGTTCACGCTGCTGCGCACCCGCCTCCCCGAATTCGGCACGCCGCTGCTGGCCCTGCGCCTGCGCACCACGTCGATCGCGCTGCACGCGCTGGCGGGTGCGCTGATCCTCGGCGCCGCGATCAGCGAGATCTGGCTGGACCTCGACAGCGCGGGCCCCTGGCTGTTCGGGATCTACGGCGCCGCCGCGGCGGTCGCACTGCTCGGCATCTTCGCCTTCTACCTGGCGTTCGTCGCCGAACTGCCGCCTCCGCCGCCCAAGCCGCTCAAGCCCAAGACCGCGACGCGCCGCCGTGGCCGCGGTCAGTCCGCCGCCGAGGCGAAGGCGGAGCAGCAGGACACCCCCGAAGCCGCAGACGAGGCCGACAAGCCTGACGCCGACGACACGGCGACCACGACCGCCGAGGGGTCCGGCACGGCCGACGAGGAGGCGGAGCCCGAGGTCGGCGACGAGCCGTCCGCGCAGGTCGAGGCCACCGACGAGACGGCCGACGACTCCGCCCCCGCCGACTCCGACGAACCGGCCCCCACCCGCGGTCGGTTGCGCAACCGTCGTCCGACCGGCAAGGGCGACGCAACGCGGCGCCGCCGCCTGCGTGGCGGCGTCGCCGTCGAAGACTGAGGTCAGCGGATTCCTTTCGACACCTCGGGCGCTGGTCAGCAAGATGTAAGAGAACCCGAGTTACAAAACTGCGTCGAAGGGCAATTCATGGGCATGCGTCGTACCCGTTGGCTGTCCGTGTGCTCGATCGTGCTGGCCGCCATGCTCGCGCTCGTCATGCCGGTGGCCCCGGCCACCACCGCACACGCGGCACCCGGTGACCCCATCGCCGCCGCGGCGGCCGTCGAACCGTCCGTGGCGCGGATCGACACCGAGATCGACTATCAGAGCGCGATCGGATCCGGAACCGGAATCGTGCTCGACCCGGGCGGTCAGGTGCTGACCAACTACCACGTCGTGCAGGGCGCGGACCGGATGAGCGCCACCGTGGGCGGTCAACGCTTCGCGGCCGAACTGCTCGGCTACGACCGCGGCCGCGACATCGCGGTCATCCAGCTGCTGGGCGCGGGCGGGCTGCCCGTCGCACCGATCGGCGACTCGGCGGCCCTGGTGGCGGGTGAGCCGGTGGTGGCGCTGGGCAACGCCGGCGGCAGCGCGGCGCCGCTGACCCGCGAGGTCGGCAGCGTCACGGCATTCGGGCGCACCGTCAACGCCGAGGACACCCTCACCGGCGCGTCCGACGAACTCACCGGGCTGATCGAGTTCGCCGCGCCCGTGCGCGCCGGCGACTCCGGCGGACCGGTGGTCAACGGCGCCGGACAGGTCGTCGGCATCACGGTCGCCGCGTCCGTCAGCTATCGCATGGGGCCCGGCGGGAAGGGCTTCGCGATCCCGATCAACGACGCGATCGCGATCGCGAACCAGATCCGGTCGCGGATTCCGTCCGACACCGTCCACATCGGTCCGCCGGCCCTGCTCGGCGTCGGTGTGCGCACCGCCCCGAGCGACGTGCCCGGCGTCATCATTCAGGAGGTGCTGCGCGGCGGTCCCGCCGAGGCGGCCGGACTGGCCGACGGCGACGTGCTGATCGCGGTGGACGGCACCCGGCTGGACTCCGCCACCGCGCTGACGTACACGCTGGACCGTCACTACCCCGGCGACGTCGTCGACGTCACCTGGATCGACCGGGCCGGCCAGCAGCGCACCGGCAAGGCCACGCTCGCCCCCGGACCGTGACGCTCAGATCCCGCGGAGCCGCCGCTCGAGGCCGCTGATCGCGAGGTCGAGCTCGAAGTCGAACTGCCCGTCGTCGGCGGAGGGCGCAGTGGCCAGCACCCGCCGCAGCGCCGGATACCGCCCGGCCGGCGACCGCTCGAGCGCGTCGCGCGTTGCCGCCTGATGGATGTCCCGCACCGGGTTGCGCAGCGCGTGCTGGGCGGCGGATTCGGCGATGTCGGCGACGGCGGTGACGCCGCGACGGGCGTCCTCGACGCCGAACCCGGCGGCGAGCAGTGCGTGCAGCACCCGCTCGGCGATGTCGAGCACCGCGACGGCACCCACCCCGTGGAACGGGGTGTTCTCGACGGCGACACCGACCTGGACGAGGCCGTCGCGGAACGCGTGGGCGTAGGCGCGCAGCACGGCACGCCAGTCGCCGTCCTCGGGTAGCTCCACGCGGCGCAGCTCGTCTTCGAAGCGGGCGGCGACCACCAGCGTGAGCAGGCCCTGACGGTCCCCCACGTAGTAGTGCAGCGCTTTGCGGCTCACGCCGAGCGCATCGGCGACGGCCTGCATGGTCAGGCCGCGCCCCGCGGTCGCCCGCGCGGCGGCCACGATCTCATCGCGGCTGATCCGCGGCGGCCGGCCCCGCGGCCTGCGCTGCGCCTGCGCCCGCGCCGGCCCGATGTCCACGCACCGCAGCCTACGGGGCGCGGATCGCTTTTTCGCCGATCGGTAAAAAACCCCCCGCCCGCGGGGCGGCGCGCCTATGTTGAGCGAGTGCCAAACACCTCGTATCGGGTCGTCCAGTGGACGACCGGCAACGTCGGCAAGAGCTCGGTGACCGCGATCGCCCGCCACCCGCACCTCGAGCTGGTCGGCTGCTTCGCGTGGTCGGCCGACAAGGTCGGCCGCGATGCCGGCGAGCTGGCCGGCATCGAGCCGATCGGCGTCGCCGCCACCGACGACGTCGACGCGCTCCTCGCGCTGAAGCCCGACGTCGTGGTCTACAACCCGATGTGGATCAACGTCGACGAACTGGTCCGCATCCTGGACGCCGGCGTCAACGTGGTGGCCTCCGCCTCGTTCATCACCGGCCACAACCTGGGCGACGGCCGCGCGCGCCTCGTCGAGGCGTGCGAGAGGGGTGGGGCGACGCTGTTCGGCTCCGGCGTCTCCCCGGGCTTCGCCGAGCTGCTGGCCATCGTCGCGGCCACCGCGTGCGACCGCGTCGACAAGATCACGATCGCCGAGTCGGCCGACACCACGCTCTATGACTCCCCCGACACCGAACGTCCCGTCGGGTTCGGCACCGCCATCGACGATCCGAACCTCGCGCCGATGGCCGCCAAGGGCACCGAGGTGTTCGCCGAAGCGGTGCAGTTGGTCGCCGACTCCCTCGGCATCGAGCTCGACGAGATCGTCTGCGAGCCGGAGTACGCGCAGACCACCGAGGACCTGCCGATGGCATCGTGGACGATCCCGGCCGGGCACGTCGCGGGAGTGGCCGCCAGCTGGCAGGGCCGCATCGGCGGGCGCACGATCATCGACATCAACGTGCGATGGAAGAAGGGGCAGACACTCGAGCCGGACTGGCCGCTCGACGGGGACGGCTGGAAGATCACCGTCGACGGCCGGCCGACGGTCAACATGGCTGTCGGCTTCCTGCCGCCGCAGGACATGATCGAGAACGCCAAGACGCTCGAGGACTTCTTCGTCCTCGGCCACATCATGACCGCGATGCCGCCGATCCACGCCATCCCGGCCGTGGTGGCCGCCGCGCCGGGCATCGCCACCTACGCCGACCTGCCGCTGCCGCAGGCGCGCGGCGTGGTGCCGCTCGGCTGAGGGCGAACCTCAGTCGTCGCCCCGCGGGGGCGGATCGACCGCCACCCCGCTGGACTGGTGCTCCGGTCCGGCGTCCGGGTGTTCGGCCGGCACCCGTTCGCGGAAACGGCTGGCTTCACTGGGCCCCTTCGGCCGCGCGCGGCCGTCCTCACTGCGGTACGGCCCGGGCTTCGGCCGCGGCGTCCCACCCGGTAACGCCAAGCGGAAGATGGTGCGGTGCACGGTGAACCACTGCTTGCCGAACCGTCCGGAGTTGTAGGGCAGCTCGTACCGCTCGCAGATGTCCTTGACCTTCGGCGCGATCTCCGAGTAGCGACTGCTGGGCATGTCCGGATAGAGGTGGTGCTCCACCTGGTAGCCGAGGTTGCCGCTGACGAGGTGGAACAGGGGGCTGCCCTCGATGTTGGCGGCGCCGATCAACTGGCGGACATACCAGCCGCCGCGGCTTTCGTTCTCCACCTCCTCCTCGCTGAACGTGTACGTCTGGTCGGGGAAGTGGCCGCAGAAGATGATGGCGTGGGCCCACACGTTGCGGATCAGGTTGGCCAGCGCGTCGGCGCCCAGGGTCCGCAGATAGGTGCTCTCGACGCCGGGCAGCACCTTGTCCAGGAAGGACGCCGCCGCGCCGGTGCGCCCCTTGCCCGGTAGCCGGCGCAGCCGACGGCCGATGCGGGAGTGCGCCGGTTGATCGATCCGGCCGCCCAACGCCAGCTTCGCCAGAGCGAACGCTCCCGCGCTGACCAGCGGCCACCCGAGATAGTCCTTGACGATCTGCTGGCGGGCCTTGCCGGCGATGCTCTTGAAGTCGTCCCTGAGGTCGGCCATCGTCTTCTGCCCGCGCCACAGCGCCTCGACGTCCGTGTCGTGCAGGGCCACGCCCCACTCGAACAGGATCATCAGCAGGAAGTTGTACAGCGGCTGGCCCAGGTTGGCGCGACGCCACTTCTGGTTGGGGTCGATGCGCATGATCTCGTAGCCGAGATCCTTGTCCTTGCCGCGGATGTTGGTGAAGGTGTGGTGGATGTAGTTGTGCGAGTGCTTCCACGCTTCCGCGCTCGACGCGGTGTCCCAGTCCCAGACCGACGAATGAATGTCGGGATCGTTCATCCAGTCCCACTGGCCGTGCAGGATGTTGTGGCCGAGTTCCATGTTCTCCAGGATCTTGGCCATGCTCAGGCACGCCGTCCCCAGCACCCAGCAGGTGCGTGAGCGCGAGGCCAACAGGAGCACCCGCCCGGCCACCACGATCTGGCGTTGAGCGGTGATGACGTTCTTGATGTACCGGCGGTCGCGATCGCCGAGTTCGGCGAAGACCTCGTCGTGGATCGCGTCGAACTCCTTGGCGAGCTTCTCCAGTTCCTGTTCGCTGAGCCGGGCGAGCGGGCTTGTGATCGATGCGGTCACGGCGGTCCTTTCGGTAGGTCAGAGGTCCAGTTCGAGGTCACCCTCGGCGGTGTGGATGCAGATCCGCACGTCCTGGCCGGTCGGCTCGGTGACCTCACCGGAGCGCAGGTCCCGCACCCGCCCCGATTTCACGGTGCCGACGCAGGTGTGGCAGATGCCGATCCGGCAGCCGAAGGCGAGGTTGAGGCCGGCCTGCTCACCGGCTTCCAGAATCGGTGTGCCACCGTCACATTCGACGGTGGTGTCGCTACCCAGGAACGTCACCTGGCCGCCCTCACCGGCGGCGGCGTCGGCGTCGATCTTGGGCTGGAACCGCTCGTAGTGCAGTCGTTCGCAGTCGCCGTGGCGCTCCCAGTGTTCGATGAGCGCGTCGAGGAGTTCGCCCGGCCCCGAGCAGAACGCTTCGCGCTCACGCCAGTCCGGGCACAGCTCGTCGAGCTGCTCGGGCGACATCCGGCCCCGCTCACTGGTGAGCCGGACGTCCAGCCGCATGCGCTCGGTGCGGCGCTCGAGATCTTCCAGGTCGGACAGGAACATGACCTGCTCGCGGTTGCGGTCGGAATGCAGCACCACCACGTCGTCGAGCCGGCCGCGGTGATCGAGGCTGCGCAGCATGCTGATGATCGGCGTGATGCCACTGCCGGCGCTGACGAACAGCAATTTGTCCGGCAGCGGGTCGGGCAGCGTGAAGACGCCTTCGATCTCGCCGAGCCGCACCAGCTCGCCCGGCTGGATCTTCTGGGTCAGGTACGGCGACACCACGCCGCTGGGCACCTTCTTCGGCGTGACGCTGATCAGGCCGTCCGGCGGCTCGGGATCCGAGGTCAGGGAGTAGGCACGCCAGTGATATCGGCCGTCGATGACCAACCCGAGCCGGATGTACTGTCCGGGTTTGTGCCCCGGCCAATCGTAGGCCGGCCGGATCAGCACACTCACCGCCTCGGAGCCCTGCGGCTCGATCCGCTCCACCCGCCCGCGCAACTCCTTGGTGGTCCACATCGGGTTGACCAGTTCCAGGTAGTCGTCGGGTCGCAACGGTTTGAACAGATGCCGGACCGCGCGCAGGAACATCCGGCGTCCGCGCGGCACCGCAGGCTCAGCGCCGCGTTCGGCCATCCTGCTCCCCTTTCTCGACGGCGGAGCTGTGACCGGGGCCACACCGCGCCACGCGTTGTGTTACCGATCTTGGGCGGCCTGAAACCTGGGTAGACCCTCGCTATAGCGATGTGTCAGCGAGGAACATCTATCGGTATGCCACGACGCAGGTCCCGGCGGGCGGATGCGGTGCCCTCGGAGGTCATCCAAGCCACCTTGCGATCGGCCGAGCGCCTGGGCCGAGATGTCGCCGATGTGCCCATCGTCGTCATCGCGCATGCGCTCGGCGTGTCCCGCAGCACGCTACTGCGGCAACTCGGCGGCTCCCGCCGGACACTGGACGATGCGGTGCGAGACATCGGGGTCGATCCGGGTGGGCGCCCACCGGTCCGCTTGCGCGCCGTCGAGGCCGCCGCGGAGATGATCGGCGTCCGCGGTGTCGCGTCGGCGACGCTGGAGGCCATCGCCGCCGAGGCCGACTGCTCGGTGCCCAGCCTGTACGCGACGTTCGGGGGGCGCGAGGGCCTCCTGCGCGCGGTCTATGACCGCTACCTCCCGACCATCGATGTCGAGGCACTCGTCGGCGGGGCACCGGACGGCGCGCTCACCGAGACCGTCGGCGCGGTCTATCGCACGCTGGCGCAGCTGTGCTCCCAGGAACCGCGGGTGCTCCCCGCGGTGCTCGCCGAAACCCTCGCCCGCCCGGCCGGCCCCGGGGCCGGCATCCTCACCGAATACGGTGCGGTGCGCACGATCGCCGTCCTGCGCCAGTGGCTGGACGGCGAAGTCGCCGCGGGGCGCATCCGCGACCTGCCCCGCACCCTGCTGATCCAGCAGCTGATCAGCCCGATCCTCGTCCATGCCGTCATGCGGCCCGGGCTTTCGGAGTTCCCACGGGTCGACCTGCCCGACCTGCCGACGGCTTGCGACCTCCTGGCCGAGGCGTTCGTCCGCGCAGTCGCCACACCCGAGCAGCCGCGCTGAGCGGTCAGACGCGGTTGCCGTCGTCGTCCCAGTGCGCGGCGACCTTCTTGGACGGCTGCACCCGCGGCGGCTCCCCCGGCATCTTGGGATAGTTCGGCGGGTACGGCAGGTCGCCGAGCCCGCGTTCCTCGTCGGCGGCCACCATGTCGAGCAGCATCTGCAGCGACTGGGCGTTCGCGTCGATGTCCGCCCACGGGTCGGTACGGCCGGCGACGAGGCCGGGCACGGTGCCGATCGTGTAGTCGTCGGGGTCGGCGTCGGCCAGTTCGCCCCAGGTCAGCGGCGTCGACACGGTGGCGATCGGGGTCTTGCGCACCGAGTACGCCGAGGCGAACGTGCGGTCACGGGCGTTCTGGTTGTAGTCGATGAACACCCGCTGCCCGCGCTCCTCCTTCCACCACGATGTGGTGACCGCGTCGGGCGCCCGGCGCTCCACCTCACGGGCCAGCGCGATCCCGGCCCGGCGCACCGCGATGAAATCCCAGTCCGTCGCGATGCGCAGGAAGATGTGCACCCCGCGCCCACCCGAGGTCTTCGGATAGCCGACCAGCCCCAATTCGTCGAGCAGCGGTTTGAGCACGTCGACGGCGATCGCCGCGGCCTCGGCGAACCCGGTACCCGGCTGTGGGTCCAGGTCGATGCGCAGCTCGTCGGGGTGCTCGACGTCCGGGCAGCGCACCTGCCACGGGTGCAGCGTCACCGTGCCCATCTGCGCGGCCCAGGCCAGTGCCGACGGATGCGTGACCTTCAGCGCGTCGGCGGTGCGTCCCGAGGGGAACGTCACCTCGCAGGTCTCGAGGTAGTCGGGGTGCTTCTGCGGCACCCGCTTCTGGTAGATCTCCTCGCCCTCGATCCCGTCGGGGAAGCGCTGCAGATGCACCGGCCGGTCGCGCAGCACCGCGACCATCGGCCCGGCGACGGACAGGTAGTACTCGACCAGTGTGCGTTTGGTGCCTTTGGCGCCGAGCTTCGGGAAGTACACCTTGTCGGGGTTGGTCAGCCGGACCTTGACCCCGTCGACGTCGAGTTCCTCTGCGGGGGTGGCCATGTCAGGATCCCTCCAGGACGTCGTAGAGGTCGTAGTTGAGCGGGACGTCGAGCTGGTCGAACGTGCAGCTGCGCGGTTCCCGGTCGGGCCGCCACCGCCGGAACTTCACCGCGTGCCGAAAACGCCTGCCGTCCTCGGTGTTTCCCTCCATCTGGTCGTAGGCCACCTCGCACACCTTCTCGGGCCGCACGGGAATCCAGCGCTTGTCGGCCGCGGAGTTCCAGCGGCTCGGATCACCCTCGCGCATCTCGTCGCCTTCCCGCAGCGGTTCCAGGTCGGCGAGCATCTTGAGCCGGTCGCGGGCCGTGAACGACGCTGCGCCGCCGACCATCTGCAGTTCGCCGTCGCTGCGGTAGAGGCCGAGCAGCACCGAGCCGACGCCCTCGCCGCTCTTGTGGATCCGGTAGCCGATCGCCACACAGTCCGCGTCGCGGGCGTGTTTGACCTTCACCATCTCGCGCTTCCCCGGCAGGTACGGCCCGTCGAGCCGTTTGGCGATCACCCCGTCGAGGCCGGCGCCCTCGAACGTGTCGAGCCACTGCGCACCCAGAGCGGGATCCTCGGTGGTGCGGGTGACGTGGCACCACGTCTGCTCGGTGATCGCCTCGGCGAGCGCCTCGCGCCGCACCCGGAACGGTTCGTTGAGCAGCGACCGGTCATCGGTGGCCAGCGCGTCGAAACCGATGAAGTGCGACGGGGTCTGCGCGGCGAGCATCTTGATGCGGCTCGCGGCCGGATGCACGCGCTGGCTGAGCGACTCCCAGTCCAGGCGGATGCGCCCGCCGATCTCGCGAGGCACCACGATCTCGCCGTCGAGGACGCACCGCGGCGCGATCTCGTCGCGGAGCGCGTCGAGCAGTTCGGGGAAGTAGCGGCCGAGGTCCTTGCCGTTGCGCGACTGCAGCATGACGTCGTCGCCGTCGCGGAACACCAGCGCCCGGAAGCCGTCCCACTTCGGTTCGAATGACCACACCCCCGCGTCGTCGGGCACCTTCGCCTGCGCCTTGGCCAGCATCGGTTCCACGGGTGGCTGCACGGGGAGTCGCATGAGTTCCATACTCACGTAGACCGCTGACCCCCGGCAATGTCGCCGTAGTTGTCGTGCAGACGCCACCATTCATAGACGGGGCCTTGCGGTCGGCCGGCGGGGACGTCCTGCCAGTCTTCCTGGCGACCCAGTGGCGTGATGTCGAGGAACGACCACACCGGCCCGATCTCTTCGATGCCGCGTCCGTTGACGAAGTAGGAGCGATGGACGCGATTGTCGTCGTCGCGGACAAAGACGTTGAGCCCGAACATCTCCTCGACGCCGAAGTCCTCGGAGAATTCGTCCCCCACCAGGGTGAAGAACGGGAGTTCCGCCCAACCCGTCCGAGCCTTGAGCTGGGTGACGCGCTCCTGCGTGGCCGCGGTGACGAAGACCAGAGTCGTGTCGCGAGCAGCGAGATGTGCCGGGTGGATCACGGTGTCGGCGAACAGCGAACAGCCGGAGCAGGCCCCGTCCGGCCAGTTCTCGACGTCGGGGGCATAGAAGAACCGGTAGACGATGAGTTGGCGCCGCCCGGCGAACAAGCCCACCAGGTCCACCTCACCGTCTGGGCCGATGAATCGGTAGTCGCTCCGCACGCGGGTCATCGGCAGCCGCCGGCGTTTGGCGGCAAGCGCATCTCGCGCCTTCATCAGGGCCTTCTCTTCGGCCAACAACTCGGCTCGGGCGGCCTGCCAGTCCTCAGGCGGCACGACGTCGGGCAGCACGAGCTGCTTCGGCCCCCTCGACGGTGGCGCAATGGCGGGACCTTCCTGGTTCGTCATGCTTGCTCCCATCTCTTCTCGGCCTTACCCGGTTAGACCTCCGGCACCGGGCGATGTCATCGCTGGAACAATCACAGGGGTGTCGATCTCCGCGCTGCACGACCCCGGTTGGCGGACCTTCGCCAGCGACAACTACGCCGGCGTGCATCCCGAGGTGCTCGCCGCGATCGCCGCGGCCAACGGCGGCCACCAGCCCGCCTACGGGCAGGACCACTACACCGCCCGCCTGCGGGAGGTCATCGGCGAGCACTTCGGCACACGGGCCGAGGTGTTCCCCGTCCTCAACGGCACCGGGGCCAACGTCATCTCCCTGACCAGCGTGCTGCCGCGCTGGGGTGCGGTCGTCACCGCGGAGACCGCGCACATCCACACCGACGAGGCCGGCGCGCCCGAACGGATGACCGGCATCAAACTGCTGACGGTGCCCACCCCCGACGGCAAGCTCACCCCTGACCTGATCGCCCGGCAGGCGTGGGGCTGGGGTGACGAGCACCGCGCCCAGCCCCTGGCCGTCAGCATCACCCAGACCACCGAGCTGGGCACCCTCTACACCGCCGACGAGGTGGCCGCGATCTGCCGGTACGCCCACGACCACGGCATGGCCGTGCACATGGACGGGTCCCGGCTGTGGAACGCCGCCGCGGCCCTGGACGCGCCGTTCCGGGCGTTCACCACCGACGCCGGCCTGGACGTGCTGAGCCTCGGCGGCACCAAGAACGGCCTGCTCGGCACCGAGGCCGTGGTGGTGCTGGACCCCGACCGCGCCACCGGCCTGACCTACCTGCGCAAGCTCACCATGCAGCTGACCAGCAAGATGCGGTTCGCCTCGGCGCAACTGCTCGCGCTGTTCGACGACGATCTCGGGCTGCGCAGCGCCGCCCACGCCAACGCGATGACCCGGCGACTGCGCACCGCGCTCGAGGCCGGTATCACCGACGGCACGCTGCCCGGGCTGGCGCTCACCCAGGCCGGCCCGGCGAACGCGACCTTCGCGACGCTGCCCGTCGAGGCGACCGACCGGATCCGCGAGCAGGTGCGTTTCTACGACTGGGATCGCGCCCGCGGCGAGGTCCGGTGGATGACGGCGTGGGACACCACCGAGGACGACGTCGACCGGTTCGTCGCCGTCATCGCCGAAGAGCTCTCCCGCTGATGGAGCTGCCGGTCACCCCGCCGGTATCGCCGATGCTGGCCAAGTCGGTCCGCACCATCCCCGCGGACGCCAGCTACGAGCCGAAATGGGACGGCTTCCGGTCGATCTGCTTCCGCGACCGCGACGAGGTCGAGTTCGGTAGCCGCAACGAACGGCCGCTCACCCGCTACTTCCCCGAACTGGTCGCAGCGGCCCTGGCCGAACTGCCCGAGCGGTGCGTGATCGACGGGGAGGTCGTCGTCGCCACCGGGGACGGCCTCGACTTCGAGTCGCTACAGCAGCGCATCCATCCGGCCCAGTCCCGGGTGCGGCTGCTCTCGACGCAGACCCCGGCCGCGTTCATCGCCTTCGACCTGCTCGCCCTCGGCGGCGACGACTACACCGCCCGGCCGTTTCACGAGCGCCGCGCGGCCCTGGTCGACGCGTTGGCCAGCGCGGGACCGTCCTTCCACGTCACCCCGGCGACCACCGACCTCGCCACCGCGCAGCGCTGGTTCGACGAGTTCGAGGGCGCCGGGCTCGACGGGGTGATCGCCAAACCGCTGGCGCTCACCTACCAACCGGACAAGCGGGTGATGTTCAAGGTCAAGCACGAGCGCACCGCCGACTGCGTGGTGGCCGGCTACCGCCTGCACAAGTCCGGTGACGACGCGATCGGCTCGCTGCTGCTGGGCCTGTACAAGGCGGACGGTCAGCTCGCCTCGGTCGGCGTCATCGGCGCCTTCCCGATGGCCCGGCGCCGCGACCTGTTCTCCGAATTGCAACCGCTGATCACGTCTTTCGACGAGCATCCGTGGAATTGGGCGGCGCACCTGGCCGATGACCGGACACCGCGGCGCAACGAGGGCTCCCGGTGGAACGCGGGTAAGGATCTGTCGTTCGTCCCGCTGCGGCCGGAGCTCGTCGTCGAGGTGCGCTACGACCACATGGAAGGCGAACGGTTCCGCCACACCGCGCAGTTCAACCGCTGGCGGCCCGACCGCGATCCTCGGTCCTGCACCTACGAGCAGCTCGACCAGCCGGTCACCTTCGCGCTGCGCGACATCATTCCGGGGCTCTGACGGCACTCGGCGAATTTCGAGGAACGGCGCCCTCACGGCGAGTTCGCCAGGACGCAGCCGCACGGGTGCCTCGCGGTTGCTGGTCACGCCGCTCGATGCTCGGCATCTCCCCCGCCTATTGACGCCCCTGTCAGCGACTCTTCGGCGCGGTGCGGTGTGGGGCAAAGTCGCGCGACACCACGGCAGCCCCCTGGACGGAGGCGTTGAGTTATTTGCCAACGACCACACTTTCGCGCGAGGAACGTTGCGCACGAAAGTACTTGCAAGTCCTTGACCTGCAATGTCGCGACAAGGGGCGACTCCGGTGCCCATAGTGTGACGGTCGCCGGTATCGGCGACGGGCAGCGCGGCTCGGGGGGATCCATGGCGTCAGACACTGCAACTCCGCAATCCAGCAGGCGCGCGGCCGCCACCGGCGCGTACGCCAGTGGGGTCGCACGCGTCGGCGCGCTGGCCTTCGCGCTCGGCCTCGGCGGGACCTTCGCCAGCTCCCCCGGCCTCGCGTGGGCCGACGACGGCTCCCCCACGCCCGCCAGCGCGGCGTCCGGGGCCGCCGATACCGAGGCCGCCGATCGGGACGACGCCGGCGATGATGCCGCGAACGACGCCGGGGACGGCGAGGCGCAGGAGCCGGTCGCCGAAGAGGAACCGGTCGACGAGCCGGCCGACGAGCCCGTCGAGGAACCGGTCGACGAGCCGCTCGACGTCGAGGAGCCCGTCGAGGAACCGGTCGACGAGCCGCTCGACGTCGAGGAGCCCGTCGAGGAGCCGGCCGCCCCCGCCGGCTCCGACGCGCCCGGGCCCGTCACCCCGCCCGCGACGGTGACCGAACAGCCGCAGGAGGAACCCGAGGCCGACGAACCGGCACCGGACGCCGCCACCGAGGACGCGGCAATCGAGGGCGCCGCGCTGACCGTCGCGGTCGAGGAGACCGAACCGGACACCACATCGACGCGCACCGCCGAGGATCTCGTCACCGCACTCACCGTGCCGGCCGCACCGTTCACCGGGCTCTCACCGCGAGGCGCGTTGCGGGACCTCCAGACCCAGGTGACCACGTGCATGTGCCACCTCGCCCGGCGGGTGGTCGAGACGGTGGCCGCCGTCGTCACCGCGGTGGCCGGCGCCTTCGGCATCGTCCCCGGCACACCGGGCGCCACCTCGGGTGAGCCGGCGGCGCCGGCCGATTCGCCGGCAATGTGGGGACTGCTGGCCTGGGTCCGCCGCCAGGTCGACGACTTCCTCGCCACGCCCCAGGTGAGGGCGTTCATCGCCACCGTGTCCGCGGAGACCCAGCGCATCTGGTTCCGCCTCACGACCTGCGGGCAGACGCTGGCCATCGAGGACGGCTTCGAACGCACGACCGTCGTCTCCGGACTCAACGCGCCGACCGACTTCCGCTTCACCCCGGACGGCACCCAGATCTGGATCACCGAGAAGGGCGGCGCGATCCGGGTAGTCGACGACGGTGTGCTGCGACCCGATCCGCTGGTCGTGCTGCCGACGCTGGCCGACGTGGGCGAACGCGGGCTGTCGGGCATCGAGTTCCACCCGGACTTCGACGGGCAGAACGGGTACGTCTACGTCGCCTACACGAATCTGCGCAACCACGACGTGCTGACGCGGCTGACCATCACCGACGGCGAGTACGCCGGTGAGACCGTCCTCGTCGAGTCGACGCTGCCGACCGGGCAGATCCACCACGGCGGCGAGATCAAGTTCGGCCCCGACGGACTGCTGTACTGGTCGGTCGGCGACAACGGCAGGAGCACCAACGCTCAGGATCTGACCAACATCCACGGCAAGGTGCTGCGCATGGATCCGATGACCGGCGCGGCACCGGATCCCCGGTTCCACGATCCCAATCCGACCTTCGACCAACCGGGTGCGATCGAGCAGATCTACGCCTACGGGCTGCGCAACCCGTACCGCTTCACGTTCACCCCGGACGGTCAGATGCTGCTCGCCGACGTGGGCGAAAGAAGCTGGGAGGAGATCAATCTCATCACTTCCGGTGGCAACTACGGATGGCCGGGCGCCGAGGGCGACTGCACCGTCAACTGTGACGGGTTCATCGATCCGGTCTATGCCTATCCGCACACGCCGGAGCCGATCCGTCAAGGCGCGATCACCGCGGTCACGTTGTTCACCAGCGACAACTTCGGTTCGGAGTACGAGAACACCGTCTTCGTCGCCGACTACTCGCTCAAATGGATTCGGGTGCTGCGGTTCAACGAGGACTACTCCGCGGTCATCGGCGAGGATTCGTTCGACAACAACGCGGGCACCACCGTGCGCCTGGCCGAGGGACCGGACGGCGACCTGTACCAGTTGACGATCTATCCTGGTGTGCTGTCGCGCATCAGCGTCTCCGACGGCAACCGCGCGCCGACCGCGGTGGCCACGGCCACCCCGGCCAACGGCCTGTCCCCGCTGACCGTCCAGTTCTCCTCGGCGGGCTCCATCGACCCGGAGCGCGAAACCCTGACCTATCACTGGGATTTCGGCGACGGCACCAGCTCCACCGAACAGAACCCCACCAAGACCTACGCGACGGCCGAGTCGACCACCTACACCGTCACGCTGACCGTCAGCGACGGCGACAAGACCGGCAAGACCACCACTGCCGTCACGGTCGGAAACCGGGCGCCGGTGATCGCCCAGATCCGTACCGACGCCGAAGGCGGTCGCTACGACGCCGGCGACACCATCAGCTTCAACGCCGTCGTCACCGACCCGGACGCCGATCCGCTCAGCTACCGGTGGCGCGTGATCTTCCACCACGCCGACCACATCCACCCGTACCTGGAGAACGTCACCACCGAGTCGGGCAGCGTCCTCATCACCCGGGACCCGCACAACGGTGCCGACACCTACTACGAGATCGAGCTGACCGTCACCGACCGGGGCGGATTGTCGACCACGGAGTCGGTCGAGGTGCGGCCCAACCTCGTCGACCTCACCTTTGAGGCCACCCCGGGCAACGCCGTCTTCACCGTTGACGGCCGCCCGGTCACCGGTACGGTCACCGAGAAGGCCGTGGTGGGTGTGGCGCGCGAACTCGGCGCCCCGGCGTCACAGATCGTCGACGGGCAGGAACTCGTCTTCGCCGGATGGTCCGACGGCGGGGAGCGGACGCACACGATCATCACGCCCGGAACCGCCGCCACCTACAGCGTCGACTACGCACCCCGCACCGCCGTGTTCGAGATCGTGTCCGCCTTGGTGTGACAGCTAGATTGCGGACGTGACCCGCACCCCCGCGGGCCGGTTCGCCCCGAGCCCGTCGGCCGATCTGCACATCGGCAACCTGCGCACCGCCGTGCTGGCGTGGCTGTTCGCCCGCTCGACCGGCCGCCGGTTCCTGATGCGCGTCGAGGACCTCGACTACCGCACCGACTCCGACATCGCCGCCCGCCAGCTGCGGGACCTGGCCGCGCTCGGCCTGACCTGGGACGACGGGACCGACTACCAGTCCGGGCACCGGGACCGCTACGACGCCGTGATCTCGGGCCTGGTCGACGCCGGCCTGGTCTACGAGTGCTTCTGCAGCCGCAAGGACATCCTGCAGGCGCCGCGCGCGCCGCACGCCCCGCAGGGCGCCTACCCCGGCATCTGCCGCGAGCTGACCCCCGCCGAACGCGACGCCCGCCGCGCCGAGACCGGCCGCCCGCCCGCGCTGCGGCTGCGCACCGACGTCCTCACCCACACCGTCACCGATGTGCTGCACGGCAGCTACACCGGCATCGTCGACGACTTCGTGGTCCGCCGCGGCGACGGCGTGCCCGCCTACAACCTGGCCGTCGTGGTCGACGATGCGGCCGCCGGCATCGACCAGGTGGTGCGCGGGGACGACCTGCTGAGCTCGTCGCCACGGCAGGCGTATCTGGCCCGGCTGCTCGGCCACCCGGAGCCGGTGTACGCCCACGTGCCGCTGGTGCTCAACGAGGACGGTGCCCGGCTGGCCAAACGCGACGGCGCCGTGACGCTGGCCGAGATCGGCGTCGAGCATGCCGTCGCACAGATCGCCGAGTCCCTGGGCTGGCGGGCGGCCACGCTCGACGACATGGTGGCGCGGTTCGATCCCGCAAGGCTGCCACGCCAGCCGTGGATCTACCGCCCCCAGCCGCCGAGTGGCCACTCGATACCGTCCCGGTGAGCGGAAGTCTTCTGCCACCCCCGTGACAGTTGCTAGCGTCCGTCGGTGAGGTTTCTGCGAATCGTCGCGCTGCTGCTGGCGATGCTGACCGTGGCCGCGTGCGGATCCGCCGCCGACCGATCCGACGAACCCATCAAGGCGGCCGGGGTGCTGCGGGTGGGCACCGAAGGTGTGTACGCCCCGTTCAGCTACCACGACGCGGCGACCGGGCAGCTGGTCGGCTACGACGTCGACGTGGCCCGCGCTGTGGCCGACAAGATCGGCGTGCCGGTCGAATTCGTCGAGACGCCGTGGGACTCGATCTTCGCCGCGCTCGAGGCCAACCGGTTCGACGTGGTCGCCAACGAGGTGACCATCACACCCGAACGGCAAGCCAAATACGATCTGTCCGAACCGTACTCGGTCGGCGAGGGCGTCATCGTCACCCGGGCCGACGACAATTCGATCACCAGCCTGCAGGATCTGGCGGGTAAGGTCGCCGCCGAGAACGCCACCAGCAACTGGTCACAGGTCGCGCGCGACGCAGGCGCCCGGGTCGAGGCGGTGGAGGGGTTCACCCAGGCGATCACCCTGCTCAGCCAGGGCCGGGTCGACGTCGTGGTCAACGACAGCATCGCGGTGTACGCCTACCTCGCCGAGACCGGGGACACGTCGGTCAAGATCTCGGGAACGGTCGGCGAGAAGAGTGAACAGGGCTTCGCCGCCCGCAAGGACAGCGGCATGCTGCCCGAACTGAACCGGGCGCTCGAGGAGCTGCGCGCCGACGGCACCCTGGCCGAGATCTCGCAGCGCTACCTCAACGCCAACGCCTCCGGTGCGCCGGCTCCGGCGGAGACTGCCGCTCCCAGATCCACGTGGCAGCTGATCGCCGACAACCTCTGGCCGCTGGCGCGCGCCGCGCTGACCATGACGATTCCGCTGACCGTGATCAGCTTCGCGATCGGGCTGGTGCTGGCGCTGGCCGTCGCGCTGGCGCGGCTGTCGTCGAATGTGGTGCTCAGCAACGTCGCCCGGTTCTACATCTCGGTGATCCGCGGGACGCCGCTGCTGGTGCAGCTGTTCATCGTGTTCTTCGCACTGCCGGAGTTCGGCGTGCGCATCGACCCGTTCCCCGCGGCCGTGATCGCGTTTTCGCTCAACGTCGGCGGGTACGCGGCCGAGATCATCCGCTCGGCGATCCTGTCGATCCCCAAGGGGCAGTGGGAGGCCGCCGAGACCATCGGGATGGGCTATCCGACCTCGCTGCGGCGCATCGTGTTGCCGCAGGCCGCGCGGGTGGCCGTGCCGCCGTTGTCGAACACACTCATCTCACTGGTCAAGGACACCTCGTTGGCGTCGACGATCCTGGTCACCGAACTGCTGCGCCAGGCGCAGATCGTGGCCGCGCCGACGTTCGAGTTCTTCGCGCTCTACGGCACGGCCGCGGTGTACTACTGGGTGATCTGCCTGGTGTTGTCGTTCGGCCAGGGCCGCATCGAACGCCGACTGGAAAGGTACGTGGCGAGATGACCGAAGACCGCGTTGTCGCCGACGGTCTGCACAAGTCGTTCGGCGACAATGAAGTGCTCAAAGGCGTGTCGTTCCGCGTCGTGGCCGGGTCGGTGACCACGATCATCGGACCGTCCGGATCGGGGAAGACGACGCTGCTGCGCGCGCTCAACGCCCTCGACGTCCCCGACTCCGGGACGGTGTGCATCGGCGACGTGTCGATCGACTTCTCGAAACCGGTGCCGAAGGACCAGTTACGGCGCTACCGGGCCCAGAGCGGCTTCGTGTTCCAGTCGCACAACCTGTTCCCGCACAAGACGGTGCTGCAGAACGTCACCGAGGGCCCGATCGTCGTGCAGAAACAGCCGAGGGAGCAGGCGGAGGCCGCCGCCCTGGAGCTGCTCGGCCAGGTGGGCCTCGCCGACAAACGTGACCAGTATCCGTACCAGCTCTCCGGCGGTCAGCAGCAGCGCGTCGGGATCGCCCGGGCGCTCGCGCTGCGGCCGAAAGTCGTGCTGTTCGACGAGCCGACCTCGGCGCTGGACCCCGAACTGGTCGGCGAAGTGCTCTCGGTGATCCGGGATCTCGCGCAGGAGGGGTGGACGCTGATCGTCGTCACTCACGAGATCCAGTTCGCCCGGCAGGTGTCGAACCAGGTGCTGTTCACCGACCGCGGGGTGATCCTCGAACAGGGCCCACCCGAGGCGGTGCTCGGCAACCCGACCGAGGAGCGCACCCGGGCGTTCCTGCAGCGCATCCTCAACCCACTGTAGACGTCGGCTTCATGGCGCGAGCAGTCGCAAAAGTGCCCGAAAACACGCGGTAGACAGGCACTTTACGTCTGCTCGGCGGGTAACTCCTTGACTCCCCAGGGTGAGCCGTAGGCCGTCAGCAGCTCGAGGAACGGCACCGCGTCGAACGCCTCCGGGCCGAGCACCCCGACCCCGCTCCACGTTCCGCCGGCCAGGAGTTCCAGCGCGACAACGGGGTTGATCGCCGTCTGCCACACCACGCACTGGTGGCCGTACTCGCCCATCGACCATTCGTTGTCGACGACGTGGTACAGGTACGTCGAACGCGGGTCACCGTCCTTACCGGTGCCGGTGACCCACAACCCCGCACACGTCTTACCCGTCATCATCGGGCCGAGCGTGGCGGGGTTGGGCAGGCAGGCGGCCACCACGTCGCGGGGACTGACCTGCACCCCACCGACGGTCACCTTGTTCGTGCGGTCCAGCCCGAGCTTGTGCAGCGTCTTGAGGACGTCGATGAACTCCTCGCCGAGCCCGTACTTGAAGGTGGCGCGCCTGCACTTCACCCAGCGCGGCATCAACAGCACCTCTTCGTGCTCGACGTTGACGCACTCGACCGGTCCGATGCCGTCGGGGAAGTCGAAAACCTCCGGCTCGCTGAACGGTTCGGTGACGAACCAGCCGCGGTCGGCCTCCCAGATCACCGGCGGATTCAGGCATTCCTCGATGCTGGTCCAGATCGAGAACGACGGCGCGAACTCGTACCCCGCCACGGTCAGGTTCGATCCGTCGCGGGTGCCGAGTTCGTCGATCTCGGAGAACAGATGATCGGCGGCGTACCGGGCGAACACGTCGGACAGGCCGGGCTCCACGCCGATGCCGACCAGCGCCAGCCGGCCCGCGTCGGTCCACCGCTGTTCGGCGGCGAACTGCTCGTCGCCGAGTTTCACGCCGGTCAGCGCGTAGGGCTGCTCGGGATGGCGCTGCGACAGGCTCATCGCCATGTCGAGATAGTCGGCGCCGCCGGCCAGCGCGCCGTCGAAGATCGGCATCACGAATCGCGGGTCCACCGCATTCATGACGTGGGTGATCCGGTGTTCGCGCACCAGCGCGGCGACGGCATCGGCCGAGGAGGCATCGACGCGCGCGGCGGTGAACCGCGGGTCCCCCACCGCGCCGGCGGACTCGCGCGCCCGCGCCTCGTCGTAGTCGCAGACCACGATCTGCTCGAAGAAGTCCCGGCGCGCGGCGATCGCGCAGAACGCCGATCCGACACCGCCCGCACCGACCAACAGGATTCGCATGCCCGCACCCTAATACGGATTCCGCCGTATCAGCGGGTGTTCACGACGGTTCCCGCATCCAAAGCGCTATATGGCGACGTAAAGCGTCTCCATCCCGCGCAGCGTGAGGTTCGGCTTGTAGACCGGGTCGCCGGCCAGCCGGGCCGACGGGAAGCGCTCGGTCAGCTTCGCCAGCGCGACTGCGGCTTCCAGCCGCGCCAACGGCGCCCCGAGGCAGAAGTGCGGGCCCTTGCCGAAGCCGAGGTGGCGGATTCCGGCGCGGTCGGGGTCGAAGACATCCGGTCGCTCGAACGCCGCGCCGTCGCGGTGTGCGGCCGCGAGCAGCAACAGCGTGCTGTCCCCCTTCGGCACGGTCACATTTCCAATGGCCATGTCCTCGGCGGCGATCCGGCCGACCAGCTGCACCGGTGGGTCGTAGCGCAGCGTCTCCTCGGCCACCGCGGCCACGCGCTGCGGGTCGCCCGCCACCGCCGCCCACTGGCCGGGATTGCGCAGCAGCGCCAGGATCGCGTTGGCGATCAGGTTGACCGTGGTCTCGTGTCCCGCCACCAGCAGCAGATTGCAGGTGGCGACGATCTCGTCCTCGGTGAGCTGGTCACCGGATTCCTCGGCGGCGATCAGGCCGGAGATCAGGTCGTCGCGTGGCTCGGACCGCCTGCGGTCGATGAGCCCGCGCAGGTAGTCGCGCAGCCACAGCCCGGCCTGCAACCGCTCGTCGTATCCGTCGGCCGCCTGACCGGTGACGGTGATGAACGGGTCCAGCGACTGCGCCAGCAGCGCCGAGGCCCGGCTGAACTGCGGCTCGTCCTCCAACGGGACGCCGAGCAGGCGGCAGATCACCGCCACCGGAAGCGGATACGCCAGATCGGCGATGGCCTCGAACTCGCCCTTGGCCGCCACCGCGTCGAGCAGACCGTCCACCAGCGCGACGATCTCGGGCTCGAGCGCCTTGACCACCTTCGGCACGAACGCCTTGCTGACCAGCCGGCGCAGTCGGGTGTGGTCGGGCGGATCGAGGAACAGGAAACCCGGTGAGCCCAGCGGGCGGGCCACCGCACCGGACGCGATCTCCCGTTGCGCGACAGTGGATTTGAGCCGGTCGCTGGCCGCGGCGGGGTGGCGCAGCACCTCGTCGCAGTCGGCGAACGACGAGAACACCACGAGGTTCGCCTCGGGCACCGCGATCGGGCCGGCGGCGCGGAAGTCCGCGTACAGCGGGTAGGGGTCGGCGCGGTTCGACGGGTCGAGCAGGCGGCCCAGCAGCGCGTGGGTGTCCGCGGTCGTCGTCATGGCCCTATTGTGCACGCGTCGAAGAACCCTGCAGGTCAGGAGCCGTAATAGCGACCCAGGACCTCCTCGCGCAGCGCATCGAAGTCACCGGCGAGCATCGACTCGCGGATCCGGTCGACCAGCCGGACGACGAACCGCTCGTTGTGGATGGTGGCCAGCGTGGCGGACAGCATCTCCTTGGCCTTGAACAGGTGATGCAGGTAGGCGCGGGTGTAGTGCGCGCAGGTGTAGCAGTCGCATTCGGGATCCAGCGGCGTGTAGTCCCGCCGGTAGCGGGCCCCGGTGATGTTGTAGCGCCCGGTTGCCGAGTACACCGCCGCATTGCGCGCCACCCGCGACGGCGACACGCAGTCGAAGGTGTCGGCGCCCGCCGCGACCGCGGCGAACAGATCGTCGGGTTCGCTGATCCCGAGCAGGTGGCGCGGTTTGTCGGCGGGCAGTTCGCTGCTCACCCACCCGACGATCGTCGCCAGGTTCTGCTTCTCCAACGCACCACCGATGCCGTAGCCGTCGAAGCTCAACCCCTCGGCCGGCCCTGCGTGACAACCGATCTCGGCCAGCCCGCGGGCGGCCTGGCGGCGCAGGTCTTCGTACTGTGCGCCCTGTACGACCCCGAACAGCGCCTGCGGTGGTTTGCCGGCGCGCTCGATCTCGAGCCTGCGGTGCTCGACCAGGCAGCGCACCGCCCATTCGTGGGTGCGCCGCACCGACTGTTCCTGGTAGGCCCGGGTGTTGACCAGCGTGGTCAGCTCGTCGAACGCGAAGATGATGTCGGCGCCCAGCTGATGCTGGATGCCGATCGAGACCTCCGGGGTGAAGCGGTGGATGCTGCCGTTGAGGTGGGAGCGGAAGGTCACGCCGTCGTTGTCGACGTGAGCGAGCCGCTCCTTGCCCGCGGCGATGACGTCGTCGGCCTGCACCCGCTCGGTGTCCATGGCCAGCACCTTCTTGAAACCCACCCCCAGCGACATCACCTGAAAGCCGCCGCTGTCGGTGAACGTGGGTCCGGGCCAGTTCATGAAGGCGCCGAGCCCGCCCGCAGCGTCGACGATGTCCGGCCCGGGCTGCAGGAAGAGATGGTAGGCGTTGGCCAGCACAGCTTGAGCGCCAAGCTCTTTCATCGTCTCGGGCAGCACCGCCTTGACGGTGGCCTGGGTGCCGACCGGGATGAACGCCGGGGTGTGGATGTCGCCGTGCGGGGTGTGGATCACCCCGACCCGGCCGAGGCGGTCGGGCAGTTCGGCCTCGACGGTGAAGTAGTCGCCGGTCACGTCGCCCTAACGGCGCAGGAAATCGACGATCGCGGTGGCGAGGTCCTCGCCCGCATCCTCCTGCAGGAAGTGCGCGGCCTCGGCGATCACCGGATGGTCGATCCCCTGTGCGCCCCGCATCTGGCGGCGCAGGATCGGACCCATCGCCCCGGTGATCGGATCGCTGTCGCTGAAGGCGACGAGCATCGGAGTCTCACTCTGCGACAACACTTCCCACGCCGACCGGTTCGCGGCGGACGCCGGGTCGTCCGGGCTCGTCGGCACCAGACCGGGCATCGCCCGGGGTCCCGCGCAGAAGGAGTCGTCGGGAAAAGGCGCGTCGTAGCCGGCGCGCACCTCGGGCGGCATCGGCCGGCGGCAGCCGCCCTCGACGAACCGTCCGACGTCGACGTTGGGCGCCTTCTGGATCGCCTCGCGGAACTTCCACCAGATATCGGGCATGGGGACGTCGCCGGTCGGCAGACCGGTGTTGGCGACCACGATGCCCGTGAAGCGGCCGGGATGTTCGGCGGCCAGCCGCAATCCGATCAACCCGCCCCAGTCCTGCCCCACCAGCGTCACCCGCTGTAGATCCAGTACGTCGAATGCGAGCGCGCGCATCCACTCGACGTGCCGGGCGTAGGTGTGGTCCTCGATGCGGGTGGGTTTGTCGGAGCGGCCGAACCCGACCAGGTCGGGGCACACCACGCGGTGACCCGCGGCGGCCAGGATCGGGATCATCTTGCGGTACAGGAATGACCACGACGGTTCGCCGTGCAGCATCAGCACCGGGTCCGCGTCGGCCGGACCGGCCTCGATCCACGCCACTCGCAGCCGGCCACCCTCGTCGTCGTCGATTTCGCCGTAGTGCGGCTGGTAGTCGAAGTCGGGCAGGTCCGCGAACCGGTCGTCGGGCGTGCGCAAGGTCTGCATGAGGGCGAACCTACCGGGTGCGCCGGCACGGTTTTCCATCAAACCCGTGAGCACCGCGAGGCCGCCCACCATACTGCTTCCCGACGGTCCGACCGCGTGGACGGACCGCGACGACAAAAGGAGAACTGTGGTGAAGCGTGGTTTCCTGGTGAGTGTGGGCGGTGCGGCGATCGTCATCGCCGGCCTGGCGGGCTGTTCCTCGGACAGCGGATCGTCCGAATCCACCACCTCTGCGGAGTCGAGTGACACCGCCACCGCGAGCGTGTCGGCCAGCGCGACGTCGGCGCCCGGCGGGGCGAAGGTCACGATCGACGGGCAGGACCAGGACATCCAGGGGACCGTCGCGTGCACCGCGATGGGCGGCAACCTCAACATCGCGATCGGCCAGGCCACCACCGGCATCGGCGCGGTGGTCACCGAGGGTGACGAGCCGACGGTGCAGTCGGTCGGGCTGGGCAACGTCAACGGCGTGACGCTGGGATTCCAGCAGGGCACCGGCCAGGGCAACGCCGAGGTCGAGAAGGACGACAAGACCTACAACATCAAGGGCAACGCCACCGGCGTGGACATGGCCAACCCGCTGCAGCCGGTCACCAAGCCGTTCGAGATCGAGGTCACCTGCCCCTGACGGCACATCGACACAGCGGCGGCGGCGTCTTCGGACGCCGCCGCCGTCTGCGTCTATCGAGGCCGAACCCGAGTGCAGTACTGTCCGAGGAGTCGGCGCGACGGGGCGCCAAGACACCTGGGAGAAAGATCTTGGCAAAGCACAGCAGGCCACGCCGCAGCCGTAGCGCGTTCGCGCGTGCCGCACTCGCCACGACCGGGATGTCGGTGGCGCTCACACTGAGCCAGGCGGCCACCGCGACCGCCGCGACGATTCCCACCGCGGACACCGTGGTCGGCGTCGGCGGCTTCCGCAATCCCACCAGTGACCGCATTCCGCGCAAGTTCGAGGGTGAGCTGGTCCCACCCGGTCAGCGATTCGTCGGTGTGCGGTATCCGGCGCAACTCCCCGTCGATCCGAGCGTCGCGGAAGGTCAGCAGCCGCTGCGGGACGCGGTGGCGCTCGCCCTCGACGACGGCACCGTCCTGGTGGCCGGCTACTCGGAGGGCTCACTGGTCGCCGAGCGCTACAAGCGTGCGCTGGTCGCCGCCGGGTCGCCCGACCGCGACGACATCCGATTCCTCTTCATCGCCGCACCGATCGTCCCCAACGGCGGGATCTACGCCCGCTTCCCCGGCCTGCGCATCCTGGGCTTCACCAGCACCGGTGCGGCGGCGCCGTCGCCGTACGACGAAACCTTCGTCACCCTCGAATACGACCTGATCGGCGACTTCCCCGCCTACGCCAACCCGTTGTCGCTCGCGAACGCGGTGGCCGGGCTGGTGTACGTCCACGGCGACCAGGGACCAGACAACGTCGACCTGCAGACCGCCCCACAGTCGGTGAAGGTGGTCGACACCGAAGCCGGCGGCCGGGACACCTACATCCTGATCCACGCCGCGCACCTGCCGCTGCTGCGGCCCGTGCGCGACGTCTCGGCCGTGTTGCGGACCACCGCACTCACCGAACCGCTGCTGGCCGCCGTCGAACCGACCCTGCGCCTGCTGGTCGACATGGGCTACACCGACCGCGACTACCGCAACGCCGACGAGCCGACGCCGTTCTCGTTGTTCACGCCGCCCGAGCGGATCGTCGAGACCGTCACCGAGCTGCCCCGCGCGCTGCGGGAGAGCGCCGACGGCTTCGTCGACGCGGTCACCCCACCCGGCCGGCAGCAGCGCGACCACGAGACTCCGGCCGGCGGCCGGGCGCTGTCCACGGGCGAGGACGACGCCGAGGTGTCGTCCGAACCCGACGAGCCGGCGGAGCCGAAGCGCTCCGCGCCGCAGCGCGGACGCCACAGCGCGCCGGAGGACGACGAGCCGGACGTCGCGGACCTCACGAGCGACTCCACCGACACCGCACCCGAGGACGCTGACGACACCGCCGGCGACGACACCGCCGGCGACGACACCGCCGGCGACGACACCGCCGGCGACGACGCCGCGGAGACCGCCGACGACCCGTCCCCGGCAACCGCCGCCTGAGCCAGGCGTTCCTCGCCGCCTGGCGCGGTCGGCTGTGAGATAGTTTGCCCGTCCTCGCCCGCCGCACGGGAGTACCGCCATGGCCAGACACCGCGCATCCCGCCGGACGCTGCTGAGTACCGTCGCGGCCGCCGGACTCACGACCGTCCTGGCGCTGGGCCCGTCCGTGGACGCCGCCACGGCCGCCCCGCGCGACATCGTGGTCGGCGTCGGCGGCGCCAACAACCCGACCAGCGACCGGGTTCGGGACAAGTTCCGCGGCGACCTCGTCGGCGCACTCGAGGACGACGGCTACACGTTCGAGGGGCTGCGCTACCCGGCCGCACTGCCGCTGGGGCCCAGCATCCGCGACGGGGTGCCGAAACTGCACGCCGTGATCGACAGCGCCGCCGGCGGGCGCGTCGTCGTCGTCGGGTATTCCGAGGGCGCGCTGGTCGCCGAACAGGTCCGGCGCGACCTGGCGAGGGATCCGCACCGCCCGCCGACCGACCGGATCGAATTCGCGCTCATCGGTTCCCCCTTCGTTCCCAACGGCGGGATCTACGCCCGCTTCCCCGATCTGCGCATACCGGGGCTGACCAACATGGGGCCGACGCAGCCGTCGCCGTACGCGACCACGTTCTACTCCATGGAATACGACCTCGTCGCCGACTTTCCCGCCTACGGCAATCCGCTGACGTTCGCCAACGCCGTCGTCGGGTTCCTGTACTTCCACGGCGACCACGGTCCCGACGCCGTCGACCTCGACACCCATCCGACGTCGGTGCTGGTGGTCGACAACGCCGCAGGCGGAACCGACACCTATGTGCTGATCCGCGCCCGTCATCTGCCGCTGCTGCAACCGATCCGGGACATCGCCGCCGCCACCGGAAGCACCGTGCTGACCGAACCGGTGCTGGGCGCGATCGAACCCACCCTGCGCCTGCTCGTCGACATGGGCTACACCGACCGTCACTACCGCACCATCGGCTCCGACGACGACCCCGCCTACCAGCACGCCGACGAACCGACCCGGTTCTCCCTGGCAACGCCGCACGACCGCATCAGGGAGACGATGGCCGCGCTTCCCGAGGCCCTGCGCGACGGCGCCGAGAACTTCGTCGACGCCATCACCCCGCCGGCGCGGAAGGTCAAGAAACCGGCCGAGGGCACCGACGACGACGCGCTGACCGACGACCGGGAAGCCGAGTCCGACGCCACGTCGCGGCGCACGCCGAAGCCCGGGAAAGACGAGGAATCCGAACCGATTTCAGAGGATCAAGACGAGGTCGCGGGCGACGAGGGCAGCACCGACACCGACACCGACGTTTCGGCCGGCACGTCCGAGGCGGACGCACCCGCCGCCGCCTGACGTCCGTCAGGCGCGCTGTGCGGCGCCCACCCGCTCGGCGGCCGACAGGTGCACCAGCCCGGAGGCCACCGCGAACCGCGGCCCGTGCACCCCGCCGATGTCGGCGCGGCCGACCACCACCCGTGCGGGTCGCAGCGATTCGCCGACCGTGCGCAGCAGTTCGTCGTCGAGCGCACCGCCGCCGGCCAGGACCAGCGCACGCGGCGGCCGGTCCAGCGCCGCCAGGCAGCGCGCGATGTTGGCCGCCACGGTCTCCTGTTTGATCGCCAGCCGCAGGCTGCGCCACTCCTCGGCGGCCAGCCGGTGGGAGAACGGCACCAGCCCGGCACTGCCGCGGGTGCACAGCCGCCCGATCGCCTCGGCCGCCGCGGGACGGTCGAGGAACACCCGGCGGCCGTCCTCCTCGTGGGCGACGTGCGGCCCCTCGACGCGCAGCGCCGGGGTCCGCTTGACCCGCTCGGCCAGCGCGCGGGGGATGTTGAGCACGGCGGCCACCGCGGTGGTGATCGCCTCACCCGCCCCCGCGGCGGTGACCGTGCGGCCCTCGGCGATCAGATCGACGGTGCCGCCGCCGATGTCGCAGACCACCGCACCGGGCGGCAGACCCGGCGTGGTCAGCGCACCGCGCGCCGCGGCGGCGGGTTCGGTGGCGATGGTGCGGGCGGGGCGGCCCGTCAACTCGGACAGCGTTGCGGCCGCGTCGGTCAGCGCGTCGGTGGCCAGCAGCGCGACCACGGTGCCGCGGGCGTCAGCGACCCCGCGCCGCAGCCACGCACCGTTGTCGATCGCCGCGAGATCGGTGAAGTACGCGTCGTCGACCGCGAGGCCGTCGCCGGTGGCGGCCAGCGCCCGCAGCCGCACCCGTACCGCGCAGCCCGGCGGTTCGAGGCGCAGCAGACCGTAGGCCGCGGCCGGTGCGTGCCGCACCACCTCACCGCCGACCCGGCAGTCCACGAAGTCGTCGTCCACCGTGGGCGGATCCGGTGGCACTGTGCGGGCGGTGACCGCGATCGCCGGGGCGTCGGCGAGTTCCCGGGTGAACTCGGCGACGTCGGGCAACCGGTCGTGGCCGAGCCGCAGCGCCGCCGACAGCGCGATCGGATCGGCCATCGCGCGGTAGGCCCGGCCCTCGGCCACCACCTCGACCGCGACGAGCGCACCCCGCGCCAGCCCGTCGAGATCCACCTCGTCGACCACGGGCACGTCGATCGGGATGCGGTTGCGGATCAGCACCGCATCGTCCTGGACGGCGAGCACACCGGCGATCCGCCAGCCGCGCCGCACAGCCTCACCTATCGCGTCGGCGGCCACCTCGAAATCCGTTGCGCCGTCCACGCTCACGATCACCGGTCCGTCGTCGACGGGACCGGACAGGTCGGCCAGCGGGACGTGCCTGCCGACACCGAATCCGGTGCCCGCCGGGGTGGAGGCGTCCGCGCGGCGCAGGCTGCGCACCGGGGCGCGCGGGGAGGTGGCCGGTGGCATCGGCGCGGTGGCCGTGTCGACCGGACGGATCGTGGCGAGCACCACCTCGTCGACGTCGGCCTGCGCGTCGACCTCGAGGCGGTGCAACAGCGCCGCCGCGCCCTCGAGCGACTCCCTCGACCCCTTGCGCCCGCGCGTCGGCGCCTGCCCGTGGGTCAGCGCCTCGACCGCCCCGTCGTGGATGCGCGCCAGCACGATCTCGGTGGTGTGGTTGCCGACGTCCACTCCGGCGACCACCGCGGCGCCGCGGGTCACCGAAGCAGGCCCCGGCGGGCGTAGACGTCGGCCGCCTGGCGCACGAGTTCCGCGCAGCGGGATGCGCCGCGGGTCTCCAGCGAGGTGCGCAGCGTCTCGAGTTCCGCGGCGGTGGAGCGGTGCGGGCGCAGCGCCTCGTACAGACCCATCACCTCCTCGTCGTCGATGACGGCGAGTTCGGCTGCGCGCAGGAAGTTCTCGGCCAGCTGCGGGTTGCCGTGCTCCTCGGCGACGACGGCCTGGTAGGCCAGCGTGGCGGGATCCATCCGCAGATCGGCCAACGTCAGCTTGCCGTCGACGGCGGACTGCACGGTGAACTTGTCGGTGCCAGCGGTCATGCGCGCTTCGCCTCCACGGTGATCGGGGCCTGTCCGGGTTCGCAGGCCTGGCGTTCGAGGGCCACCAGCGCGACGGCGCGCGCGTGGTAGCGGGCGGAGATGGATTCGTCGGTGCCGCCGGTGAAGATCGGCACCGGGGCCATCCCCTTGGCGTGCCGGGCGGCGTTGCGGCCCAGCTCGCGGTACATGCGGCCGGTCAGCAGCGGGGCCACGCTGAACAGTTCGAGGTTGGCCAGCGGCGCCAGGTCGCGGCGGTGGATCAGCGCGGTGCCCTTGCCCTGCAACCCGATTCCGATCCCGGATCCGGACAGCCGGGCCGCGGTCAGCCCGATCAGCCCGACGTCGATGGTCGAGCGGACCCGCACCAGCCGCGGCACGCAGCCCTCCTCCTCCAGACCGGCCGAGATCTGGCGCAGCACCTCCCCGACGGTCAGGCCGCACAGCGTCAGCCACACCGAACGGCCCAGCGCGGGCGACAGTCCGATGCAGACCTCCCGCGGATCGCTGCCCTGGCGGGCCGGTTCCACGTCGGTGACGATGAGGTGACCCTCGTGCTCGGCCTGGTCGGCGGTCAGCTCCGCCGCGGTGCGCGCCTGGCGGATACCGTCGATCTCGGCGCGGCGCGCCTCGGTCAGCGCGTAGCCGGTGCCGGGGCCGGAGTAGTCGTTCGGATCGGTGATCTTCGACAGCACCCGGAACTGGTCGTCGAAGATCGCCGAGGTCTGTAATTGGTCGCCGCGCAACCGCTCCCGCGTCAGCCGCATGATCGCCTCGGCCTCCTCGGCGTAGCCGGTGCGGTGCAGCGAGGCGATCACGTCGAACACGGTCAGCTGTTTGGCCTCGATCGCGACGGCCGCCTCGGCGACGGCCTTCGGATCACCGGCGGGCAGGTCGCGCGACCCGTTGGCCACCACCACGGCGTCGATGCGGTCGTCGTCGAAGTCGGCCAGGCCGAGGTCGCGGTAGACCGCCTGCACCGCGGTCGCGGCATGCCGGCGGACTCTGGCCAGGTGTTCGGGCGACACCGTGCGCAGCCCGCCGTCGGCGCCCCAGTCCCGTTGCAGCACGAGGAAGTCGTCCATGTCGTCGGCGTTGAAGTTCGACAGCGCGAACGCGTTGTCGTACCGCGGGATCGATCCGAAGCCGGAGAAGATGAAGTCGGCGCCGGCCAGCAGCACGGGCAGGGTGTGGGCGCTGCGGCGGATGTCGGATTCGGAGATCAGGTTGTCGTTGCCCGCACACGATTCCAGGTCGCGCATCATCACCATGAGGTTCTCGGCGAGCAGTTCCTTCATGCCCTCGGGGACCGACGCCACCACGCCGACGCCGTCGATGCCGCCGTTCTGCACGCCCTGGCTGCCCAGCGCGCGGGCCAGTGAGACGCACCGCGATTCGAGGTAGAGGATCGAGCACTTCTCGGCGGCGCCCATCAGCACCTCGGCGCCGCCGCCACTGGTGACCCGCATCTTGAGCCCGCGCGACGCGTAGGCCGACGTCAGGATCGCCTTGGAGAACGGCGTGTCGTCCCCGTCGACGAACACCTGCTCCGTGCCGTAGATCGAGATGGTCTCGGCGTAACTGGTCAGCCCGCGCAGCCCCAGCCGCAGCTCCATGGCCTCTTCGATCGAGCACTGCGCCATCGCCCCCGGAATGCCCACCTGGCTGCCGATCAGCAGCGCGATCGCATTCGACGGGGCGTCGCCGAACACCGGCACCGTCGTCTCCACCTCGCGGAACCCGTAGGCGACGGCGCTGGCCGCGTCCGCGGCGATCAGCAGCGGGTCGTCGAGTTGGTTGGTGACGTGGGCCTGGTTGCTCGGCGTGCGGCGGGCGCGCATCTTGCTCATCGCCATCTGCATCTCGACCGGCGTCATCACCGCGACCACCCGGGCCAGCTTCGCCGGGGTGGTGCCGCCGATCAGCCGCACCACCTCGGTACGCGGCACCCCCGGATCCACCGCGAGGCGGGCCAGCTCGACGTCGGAGCACGCCATCGCCTCATCGGCGACCGACAGGTCGATGCCGTAGCGGGCGATGAACTCGTCGATCACGTCGAAGTCGGCGGCGGCTTTGCCGTCCATCTCCGCGACCACCCCGTCCGCGACCACCAGCGACGGCGCCGGATCGTGCGGGCTGTGCATCGCAGCGAGTCCGAGGTCGGGATCGACGACACTGAATCCGTCGAGATTGACCGGTTTCGCGTCCAGAATCCGCATTCGACCCTGGTCGAGGTCGTTGTTTTCCGCCATGGCGAAGATCCTGCCGTGTCGACCCCCGCGGCGCCACGGCGTTCGCGCATCCGGCTGACACCATGTCTTCATGACGCGACGACTCCTCGCGCCGGTGTTGGCGTGCGTGCTGTTGCTGGCGATGGCGGGCTGTTCGTCCGCCGAACCTTCGGACGCCTTCCGGGCCTTCGCCGACGCCGTGCAGCGGCGGGACGCGGCGGCCGCCGCCCAGCAGACCGACGACCCCGCCGCGGCCGAACCGGTCATCGCGGCGATGTTCGCGGGTATGGGCAAGGACGCCGCGGTACGCGTGGACACCGCACCGATCGAAGGCGAGGAGGCCGGCGAGACGCTGACCTACCACTGGACCCTGGCCCCCGGCCGCGAGTTCGAGTACGAGGTCACCGGCGCCGCAGCGGCCCAGGACGACGCGTGGCGGCTGCAGTGGTCCCCGGCGCTGCTGCACCCGGACCTCGCGCCGGGCCTGAAATTCCAGTACAGCCAGGACAGCGATCTGCAGACCCCGGTGCTCGACCGGACCGGCCAGCCGCTGATGATGTGGCAGACCGTCGGCCTGGTGACGCTCGAGCGGGCGCGGCTGGACTCGGCGGCCGCGCTGGCCGCGGTGCTCGCGCCGATCGAGCCGACGATCACCGCCCAGACCATCGCCGCCCAGTTCGACGGGAACGACAACCCGGTGATCACGGTGATCCGGTTGCGGGAAGCCGACCTGAACCCGGTGCGTGAACAGCTGCTCGCCATCGCCGGCGTGGGAATCACCGAACAGGGCGACCTGCTCACCGCCGACCGGGCGCTGTCGTCCCCGGCGATGGCCGATCTGCCGGAGATGTGGCACGACCGCATCACGAGGAACGCCGGCTGGTCGGTGTACCTGGTCGACGGCACCGGGGCGCCGGCCCAGCAGCTGACCGCCACCCCGCCGAAGCCGACCGACCCGCTGCGCACCACCCTCGACCTACGCCTGCAGCTGCTGGCGCAGAGCGCCGTGGCCGCCGAGCCACGGCCCTCGGTGCTGGTGGCGATGTCGCCGTCGGACGGCGGCATCCTGGCCGCGGCGCAGAACGCGGCCGCCGACGCCCAGGGCGCGATCGCGTTCTCCGGGCTCTATCCGCCGGGGTCGACGTTCAAGACGATCACCACCGCGGCGGCGCTGGAGGCCGGGCTGGTCACCCCGGATTCGCCGGTGACGTGCCCGGGCCGGCTCACCATCGAGAACCGCACGATCCCCAACGACGACGACTTCGACCTCGGTACCGTGCCGATGACCACGGCGTTCGCCCGCTCCTGCAACACCACGATGGGGGCGCTGGCCGACCGGTTACCTCCCGATGCGCTCCCCACGACCGCGCGGGCCTTCGGCATCGGCGTCGACTATGTGATACCCGGCCTGACCACCGTCACCGGCCGGGTTCCGGAGGCCGAGACGGCGGCGCTGCGGGTGGAGAACGGGATCGGGCAGGGCACCGTGACGGTCAGCCCGTTCGGTCTGGCGCTCGCCGAGGCCAGCCTGGCGCACGGAGCGACGGTGACGCCGACGCTCGTGCAGGGCGCGACCACCGAAGCCGACACCCCATCCGAACCGCTGCCCGCCGACGTCACCGCCGCGCTGCGCGCGATGATGCGCGCCACGGTCACCGAGGGCACCGCGTCGGCGCTGGCCGACATCCCGGGCCTGGGCGGTAAGACCGGCACCGCGGAGTTCGGCGACAACACTCATTCGCACGGCTGGTTCGCCGGCATCGCGGGCGACATCGCGTTCGCGACACTGGTGGTGGGCGGCGACTCGTCGGCGCCGGCGATCACCGTGTCCGGCGAGTTCCTGCGCCCGGCGGTGACGGGCTGATCGGGGGCGTCACGCGTCGGCGCGGCGCGACCCCGGGCGCGTCACGCGTCCAGACTGAAGCCACGCAGAGAAAGTGCGAGAGCGGCCCTGCGTAGCTTCAGTCTCGGCGTCAGCGACGCTGCCACTCGAGCTGCGGTGACGGGCTGATCGGGGCGAACCCGTCCGCCGGCGGTACAGCGGAATCTAAGCTGTGCTCATGAAGTTGGTGGCTGCACTCGCCCTGGCCGGTGGCGCGCTCGCGGCTCCGCTGCTCATCGCCGCCCCGGCCGCGGCGGACCGGTGTGACGACGCGGGGTGTGTGCCCTACGTCGACCGCAACATCAATCCCGCCGATGCCTGTGTGCCCGGCGGCAGCCGGTACCTGTTCGGCATGGACGCCTCGGGCAACAACTACCTGTGCACCACGCAGAGCCGGTGGGTCAGCCAGCCGCCGCTGGTCGGTGTGCGTACCAACAGTGCGCCGTGTGACGGCAGCCCCGGCGTCGCGCAGTCACCGGACGGTCTGGTGCTGGTGTGCAAGAACGGTGGCTGGCGGCCGGACTTCACGGCCTTCTACTACTGAGCCGCTACAGGCCGGCCAGGTCGTCGGGGACGTCGACCGCGTACCGGTGCAGGACGTCGAGCGGCACCACGTCGAGAGTGCGCTCATGGGTCGCGGCCAGCACCACGGGCGCGGCGTAGCCGTCGCGGTGCGCGCGCAGCCAGTTCGCCGCCGTCACACACCAGCGGTCGCCCGGCGCCAGCCCGGGGAACCGGTACTCCGGGCGCGGCGTGGACAGGTCGTTGCCGATGGAGCGCTGATGGTCGAGGAACTCCGCGGTCATCACCGCGCAGATGGTGTGGGCGCCCAGATCCTCCGGGCCGGTGGAACAGCAGCCGTCGCGGTAGAAGCCGGTCAGTGGGTCGGTGCCGCACTCCTGCAGGGGGCCACCGAGGACGTTGCGATCAGGCACTCCGCCAGTATCGCGCCAGCCGGGCTCCGAGCCGGGTACATCGCTCGGGCGTTGCTCCCGCGAGATCGACACCATGGTGGTGGATTGCGAGGTTCGCAAGGCGAACGACAGCCGTGGTGTCGATCTCGCCGTAGGACCGTTGCAGCGAAGGGTCCGGAAAGAGTCCGCACGCAAAAAACCGCCCTTATCTGCATAGACAGGCGGGCGGTTTATGGCGGTGGCGGAGGGATTTGAACCCTCGGACGGGGGTTACCCGTCACACGCTTTCGAGGCGTGCTCCTTAGGCCGCTCGGACACGCCACCGTGTGGCAGCTTACCGAACCGGCGGCGCAGCCCCTAATCGCGCCGGTGGCCCGCGAAGAAGCCTTCGAGCAGCGCCGCGCACTCGGCCGCCAGCACCCCGCCGCGGACCTCGGGGCGGTGGTTGAGCCTGCGGTCGCGCACCACATCCCACAGCGATCCGACGGCCCCGGTCTTCGGTTCCCACGCCCCGAACACCAGCCGGCTCACCCGCGCGAGCACCAGCGCCCCGGCGCACATCGTGCACGGCTCCACCGTCACCGCCAGCGTCGTGCCCTCCAGCCGCCACCCGTCGTGCACCACCGCGGTGGCCGCCCGCAGCGCCAGCACCTCGGCGTGCGCGGTCGGATCGCCCAGCGCCTCGCGGGCATTGGCGGCGCGGGCCAGCTCGGTGCCGTCGGCGGCGAACACCACCGCGCCGATCGGCACGTCGGCCGGCCCGGCCAGCGCGGCGGCGTCGAGTGCGGCGCGGATCAGCTGCTCGTCGGAGGTCACCGATTGAGACGGTCGAGCACCGCGGAGAGTTCGTCGGCGAACCCCATCTCGCGGGCGATGCGGCCGAGCTGTTCGTCGGCGTACAGATCCGTCTCGTCGAGGATCACGCTGAGCACGGCTTCGGGCAGCCCGATGTCGGAGAGCAGGCCGAGGTCGCCCTCCTCGAACGGATCGACGTCGTCGAGGTCGTCGGGTTCGATGTCGGCGTCGAGCTGTTCGAGCACCTCGGCGGCGATGTCGTAGTCGAGTGCGGCGGTGGCGTCCGAGAGCAGCAGCCGGGTTCCCGACGGCGCGGGCCGGATGATCACGAAGAATTCGTCGTCGATGTCGAGCAGCCCGAACACGGCTCCGGCGCTGCGGATCTCACACAGCTCCTTCTGCGCGACGGCCAGGCTGTCGAGCGCGGCCCGGCGCATCGGCGCGCACCGCCACCGGCCCTCCTCGCGGACCACGGCCACGCCGAACCCGTCGGGCGTGTCCTGCGCCGGCGCGCTCTGTGCTCCCATGCCGCAGTACGGTAGTCCTCCACCAGCGGCTTTGACCAGGTGTGCCGATCCGGCCCGGCCGGGGTGTGCCAACCTGGAACGGTGACGAAGCCTCCGGTGTGCGTGCTGGGTCTGGGCCTCATCGGCGGGTCGGTGATGCGTGCGCTCGCCCCGACCGGACGTGAGGTGTTCGGCTACAACCGGTCGGTCGAGGGAGCGGCGGCGGCCCGGTTCGACGGGTTCGACGCGAGCGAACACCTCGACCAGGTGCTGCGCCGGGCCGCGGCCGCCGAGGCGCTGATCGTGCTGGCGGTCCCGATGCCCGCCCTGGGGTTGCTGCTCGGCCACATCCGCGACACCGCGCCGCACTGCGCGCTGACCGACGTGACCAGTGTCAAAGGTGCTGTGCTGCAGGAGGTCGAGGCGTTCGGCCTGCGGGACCGGTTCGTCGGTGGGCATCCCATGGCCGGAACCGCACACTCCGGCTGGGCGGCCGGCGATGCCCGCCTGTTCACCGGCGCCCCCTGGGTCATCAGCGTCGACGACGGCGTCGACCCGCAGGTGTGGGCACAGGTGATGGATCTGGCGCTGGACTGCCACGCCGTGGTCGTGCCCGCCCGCTCCGACGAACACGACGCCGCCGCGGCCACCATCTCGCACCTGCCGCACCTGCTGGCCGAGGCGCTGGCCGCCACCGCGGGCGAGGTGCCGCTGGCGTTCGCGCTCGCCGCCGGCTCGTTCCGGGACGGCACCCGGGTGGCCGCCAGCGCGCCCGACCTGGTGCGCGCGATGTGCGAGGCCAATTCCACGCAGCTCTTACCCGCGCTGGACCACGCGCTGGCGCTGCTCGCCACCGCCCGCGACGCGCTCGCCCGGCACGGATCGGTGGCCGACCTGGTCGAGCAGGGGCACGCCGCGCGGATCCGCTACGACAGCTTCAGCCGCCCGCAGATCATCACCACGGTGATCGGCGCCGACAACTGGCGTGAGGAACTGGCCGCCGCCGGCCGCGCCGGCGGGGTGATCAGAACCGCTCTGCCAGTCCGGGGTAGTCGAGGATGAAGCCGTTGGGGTCCACCGACAGCGTGGTGTCGGCGACCGGGGACTCCAGCTTGATGCCGTCCGGCGCGCTGCTGTAGGTGACGGTGGCCTGCTCGACGGAGAAGTCGGGGATGCGCACGTAGACCACCGGCAGCGTGACCGTATCGCTGCGCTCGTGGATGCCGGTGCGCCGGATCGGCAGCGCGTTGAAGAACGGGCTGAGCACCACGTCGACGTCGAGGGCCCCCTCGAACGACGACCGCGTGATCTGGTTCTGGTGGTCCTGCACCAGCCACATGTTCTCTTCGTCGCGGGCGATCGAATACTGGCGTTCCCGCTCGGCCAGCGTGACCGTCAACGACAGCCGCTTGGTGCCGCCGCTCTCGTCGGTCACCAGGTCATACGACGCGGAGAACGCCGGATGGGCATCGGTGGCCGCGGCGACGATCCGGCCGTAGGCCTTGATCCGCCGGCCCGCCACCTGGACCCGCGCCGATTCCATCTGCGCACAGTCGTGCGCACGCCAGGTCAACACCGTCGGCCAGGTGGTTGCATTCGCATCAGAGCGGCCTGCTTCACTCACGTCTCTACCGTATGCGACGAGCGCGTCCGTTCGTAGTCCGCTCCCGAAGTCCGCGCGGATATGCCCCGCCCACCCGACTCCAGGGCCACCTCGTCGGACAGGAACGGCTGGGGCATCCGGCCGCTCAGCCGGAACCGGCCGGTCCCGGGCACCGACGCCCACACCGCCAGCGCCAGCAGGCCGTCGAGGATCAGCGCGAGCGCCGTCACCATCAGCGCCCCCACCAGCGCGAGGTAGAACTCGCGGACCTTGATCCCGTCGATCAGGTACCGGCCCAGCCCGCCGAGGCTGGCGTAGGCGGCGACGGTCGCGGTGGCCACGATCTGCAGGGTGGCGGTCCGCAGCCCGCCCAGGATCAGCGGCGCGGCGTTGGGCACCTCGACGCGCAGCAGCACCCGCAGCTCGGTCATGCCCATCGACCGGGCGGCGTCGACGACGGTCGGGTCGACGTTCGCGATGCCGGAGTAGGTGCCGGCCAGCAGCGGTGGGATGCCCAGCAGCATCAGCGCCACGGTCGGCGGGATCAGGCCCAGACCCCACAGCAGCACACCCAGGAGCAGGATGCCCAGCGTCGGCAGCGCGCGCAGCGCGTTCACCCCCGTGACGACCAGGAAGGTGCCCTTGCGCGTGTGGCCGATCACCATCCCGAGCGGAACGGCGATCAGCGCCGAGAACACCACCGCGATCGCCGTGTACTCGAGGTGTTCGACGATGCGGGCGGTCAGGCCGGCCGGGCCGGACCAGTTGGCGGCGGTGAAGATGTAGGACAGCGCATCGGAGAGGAAGTTCACGCGGCCGCCCCCGCCTTCTGCCGGGGCGCGCCGGCGCCCGACGCTCCGATCCACGGCGTCAGGGCCCGGCCGATCAGCATGATGATCGTGTCGATCACGACCGCCAGCACGAAGATCGCGATGATGCCGGCGACGATCTGATCGCTCTTGTTGGCCTGGTACCCCTCGGTGAACCAGGTGCCCAGCCCGCCGATGCCGATCACCGAACCGACCGACACCATCGAGATGTTGGTCACCGCCACCACGCGCAGGCTGGCGATCAGCACCGGAACCGCCAGCGGCAGTTCCACTTTCAGCATCCGCATCAGCGGTGTGTAGCCGACGGCGGTGGCGGCGTCGAGCACCGCGGGCGACACCGCGTCCAGCGCCTCGGGTACCGCACGGACGAGCAGCGCCACGGTGTAGAGGGTGAGCGCGACGATGACGTTCGCCTCGTCGAGGATGCGGGTCGGGATGACCAGCGGCAGCACGACGAACAGTGCCAGCGACGGGATCGTGAAGACGATGCTCGCGGTGATCGTGGTGAGCCGCCGCAGGGCGGTGGTCCGCTGCACCAGCGCGCCGACGGGTACCGCGATCAGCAGGCCGAGCACGATCGGGATCAGCGACAGCCGCAGGTGGATGACCGTCAGCGTCCAGAGGTCGTCGAGGTGGGTCAGCAGGTACTGCACGCGCTCACCCGATCCCGGCGCCGCGCCGCTGACTGTCCAGCGCGGCGAGCACGTCGTCGGCCCGCACCCCGCCGATCACCTGCCCGGCCTCGTCGACGGCCACGCCCAGCCCCGACGGCGACGACAGCGCGGCATCGAGCGCCAGCCGCAGCGTCCCGTCCGGGCGGAACAGCGAACCGCCCGCGGTGGTGCTGTCGTACAGCGAGCTGCCGCCGCGGTGCAGGTCGACTCCGGCGGCGTCGATCCAGGCGTACGGCGTGCCGTCCGGCCGGGTGACCAGCACCCAGTCGCCGGCGGCCAGCCGCAGCCCGTCGATCTCGGGTTCGCCGACGTGGCGTACGTCGTGCAGCGGCAGCCCGGTGGCATGGCGGAACTGCAGCCCGCGGTAGCCGCGGTCGGCGCCGACGAAGCCGGCGACCGCGTCGTTGGCCGGGTTGGACAGCAGCCGGGCGGGCGCGTCGTACTGCAGCAGCACGCCACCGCGGCCGAATACCGCCACCTTGTCGCCGAGCTTGATCGCCTCGTCGATGTCGTGGGTGACGAACACGATGGTCTTGCGCAGGTCGCTCTGCAGCCGCACGATCTCGCTCTGCAGCTCCTCGCGGACCACCGGGTCGACGGCGCTGAATGGTTCGTCCATCAACAGGATCGGCGGATCGGCGGCCAGCGCGCGGGCCACGCCGACGCGCTGCTGCTGACCGCCGGACAGTTGGGCGGGATACCGGTCGGCCAGCTTCGGATCGAGCCCGACGCGCTCCATCACGCCCAGCGCGGCCTTGCGGGCGCTGCGCCGGGACTCACCGCGCAGCACCGGCACGGTGGCGACGTTGTCGACGACGCGCAGGTGCGGCATCAGCCCCGCGCTCTGGATTACGTAGCCGATGCCGAGCCGCAGCTTGACCGGGTCGACCGTGGTGACGTCGTCGCCGTCCACGGTGAGCGTGCCCGATGTCGGCTCGATCATCCGGTTGATCATCCGCATCGAGGTGGTCTTACCGCAGCCGGACGGGCCGACGAACACGGTGAGCGTGCCCTCGGGCACGTCGAGCGACAGGTCGTCGACCGCGACGGTGCCGTCCGGGTAGCGCTTGGTGACGCTGGAGAACGTGATCATGTCGGGGCGCCTACTTTCCGACCGGCTGGTCGAAACCGTTGTCGGCGATCCACGTCCGGGCGGCCTCGTCGGGATCGACGCCCTGATTGCCCTCGACGGCCGAGTTCAGTTCGATCAACCCCTCGGTGGTGAGCTTCGCGCTGACGGCGTCGAGCACGGTCTTGAGTTCATCGGACTTCTTCTGCGACGCGACCAGCGGCACCACATTCGCCGCCAGGAAGTTGTTCTTCGGATCCTCCAGGACGACGAGGTTGTTCTGCTCGATCGCCGGGGACGTGCTGAAGATGTTCGCCGCGGTGACCGTGCCGTCGGTCAGCGCCCGCACCGTCGCCGGGCCGCCGCCGTCGCTGATCGCGATGAAGTTCGACGGCGCGACGTCCAACCCGTACTTCGCTTTGAGGCCGGGCAGCCCCTCGGTGCGGTTGAGGAACTCCGACGGGCCGCCGAACTTCACCTCCGCCGAGTGGGTGGCCAGGTCGGCGATGGTCTTGAGGTTCCACCGCTGTGCGGTCTCGGCGCTGACGGCGACGGTGTCCTTGTCCTCGGCCGGCGACGGATACAGGATCGACAGATCCCCGGGCAGCGCCCGCAGCAGGCCGAGGACCACCGCGTCGGGGGTGGTGACCTCGGTGTCCTTGTCGAAGTACTGCAACAGGTTTCCGGTGTACTCGGGGATCAGGTCGATCGAGTGGTCCTGCACGGCGGGGATGTACGTCTCGCGGCTGCCGATCCCGAACTGCCTGCTGATCTGGAATTCGTTGGCCTCCAGCGCCTGGGCGTAGATCTCGGCGATGATCTTCGATTCGGTGAAGTCGGCCGAGCCGACGATGATCGATTTCAGGTCACCGGAGATCTCACCCCCGCCGAGTGGATTGGAGCTGCCGCAGCCGGCCAGCGCGAGCGCGCACACCGCCATCGCAGCGGCCCATCGGGTGGCGAAGCGGGCGAGACCCCGCTTCCGCGTGGTCGCCATTCGGGAATCCTCTCGGCGTAGTGGTCCTTGCGGAGAGTAGCGGCAGCACCGGCGCGGTGCCGCGTTACCGGGGGTTTCGTCACCTCGCGGAAAGGGCAATGATGAAGCCATGAGCACCGATCCGTACGGGACGTCAGCGAGCGATCAGGGGCCGCTGGACCCGCCCAACCCCGGGCCGCCGGTGCCCGGAGACTACGAGGTCGCGGACCGCTCCCCCAACCCGCCGCCGCCCGCCAAGGAAGTCAAGTTCACCCGCGCCGGGGCGCTGTGGACATCGGTGATCGCCGGCTTCCTGATCCTGATCATCCTGCTGGTGTTCATCGCGCAGAACACCGAGTCGGCGCAGTTCGCGTTCCTCGGCTGGCAGTGGAGCCTGCCGCTGGGCGTGGCGATCCTTCTCGCCGCGGTGTGTGGCGGCCTGATCGCGGTGCTGGCCGGCGCCGCGCGGATCTTCCAGCTGCGCCGCGCGGCGAAGAAGAACTACAAGGCCGCGCTGCGCTGAGCCCGCGCTGACACGGCTCAGTCCAGCGCCTCGAGGCCCGCGGCGATCAGCGGCGCCACGGCGTCGTCGACCGGATCGGTGGTGCCGCCCATCCTGGCGCGGAACGCGATGCCGGCGGCGATGATCGCCAGCTTGAAGTAGGCCAGCGCCATGTAGAAGTCCCAGTGCGCCAGCGGCTGCCCGGACGCCACCGAGTAGCGGTGCGCCATCTCGTCGCCGGTCGGCAGCAGCTCTGAGGTCCACGCCGCGTCGCTGTGCACGAGGTTGAACATCGGGTGGCGGTACACGCACATCAGCGCCGCGTCGCTGAGTGGATCGCCTAGCGTCGACATCTCCCAGTCCAGCACCGCGCGCACCGTGGTGGCGTCGGTCGCATCGAGGATCGTGTTGTCGATGCGGTAGTCGCCGTGCACGATCGACGCGCGGCTCTCCTGCGGCACCCGCTCGCCGAGGGCGGCGTGCAGGCGGCGGACGTCGCCGTCGCGGGTGTCGTCGTCGTGGCGGACGTGGTCCCACTGCGAGCCCCAGCGGCGGACCTGGCGTTCGAGGTAGCCGGCCGGCTTGCCGAAGTCGCCCAGCCCGACGGCGCCGGGGTCGACGGCGTGCAGTTGCGCCAGCACCGTGATCAGCGCGTCCACGCAGCCGTCGAGGGTGGCGGGGTCGCCGAGGCCTTCCAGTTCGTCGGCGCGGCGGATCACCCGGCCCTCGACGTGTTCGACCATCTGGAACGGCGCTCCGAGCACGCTGTCGTCGTTGCGCATGGTGACCGCGCGGGCCACCGGGACGGCGGTGCCGGCCAGCGCCGCCACCACCCGGTACTCGCGGGCCATGTCGTGCGCCGACGGGGTGAGGCCGTGCAGCGGCGGGCGGCGCAGCACCCATTTCGAGGCGTCGTCGAAGACCAGGAACGTCAGGTTGGAGCGCCCGCCCGCGATCAGTTCCGCGCGCAGCTCACCGCTGCGGGCGATGCCTTCCGCCGTCAGATGGCGGTCCAGCGCGTCGAGGTCGAGCCCGTCGAGGGAGGAGGACATCATGCGATGTGTCTACCACCCGGTTGGCCGGGCCGGTGCGGGTGCTACCACCGCTGGTTGCGCGGCAGCAGGTCCCATACATGTTCGGTGCCGTTGACCGACGCCACCGACAGCTGCCCGGCCCGCGACGACCACAGCAGCCGCGTCACCGACGCATAGTCGACGTGGAACGACAGCAGTCGTTCGGTGCGCAGGACGCGGTGCAGCAACGCATTGATCACCCCGCCGTGGCTGAACACCGCGACGGTGTCCTCGCGGTCGGCGGACGCCACGACGTCGTCGACGGCCGCGAAGATACGGGCCGTGAACGCGTCCACGTCCACCCCGCTGGGCAACTGACCGTTGATCAGCCGCTCGAGTTCGGCCGGGTTCTCCTTGGCGATCTGTTCGATCGGGATGTAGTGCGGCAGATCGCGGTCGTACTCGGCGAGCCGCTCGTCGACCTCGACGCCCAGGTTCAGCGCGTCGGCCACCGGTTGCGCGGTCTGCACCGCCCGCCGCTGCGGGCTGCTCACCAGGCGGGTGATCGGGAAGCGGGCCAACGCGTCGGGCAGCCGCTTGGCCTGCTCGACACCGTCCTCGGACAGATCCGGGTCGGAGCCCTGCCCGGGTTGGCTGCGCAGCGGCAGCGCATGTCTGACCAGAAGCAATTGCACCGTGACACCATAGGGGCCCATGGGTTACGCCGACGATCTGTTCGACCTCACCGGCCGCGTCGTGCTGGTCACCGGGGGCAGCCGCGGGTTGGGCCGCGAGATCGCGTTCGCGGCGGCGCGGTGCGGCGCCGACGTGGCGATCGCCAGCCGGTCGGCCGAGGCGTGCGCCGCGACGGCCGCGGAGATCGCGGAGGCGACCGGCCGCACGGCGTTCCCGTACGCCGTGCACGTCGGGCGGTGGGATCAGCTCGACGGTCTGGTGGACGCCGTCTACGAGCGGTTCGGCCGGGTCGACGTGCTGGTGAACAACGCCGGGATGTCGCCGCTGTACGACTCGCTGACCTCGGTGTCGGAGAAGCTGTTCGACGCGGTGGTCAACCTCAACCTCAAGGGTCCGTTCCGGTTGTCGGCGCTCATCGGTGAGCGGATGGTCGCCGCGGGCCGCGGCTCGATCATCAACGTCAGCTCCAGCGGATCGCTGCGCCCGGACGCGCACATGCTGCCCTACGCCGCGGCCAAGGCCGGCCTCAACGCGATGACCGAGGGGCTGGCCTCGGCGTTCGGGCCGACGGTGCGGGTCAACACGTTGATGCCGGGACCGTTCCTGACCGACATCAGCAAGGCGTGGGACTTCGGGGGCGTCGAGAAGCCGTTCGGTCACCTGTCGCTGCAACGCGCCGGTCAGCCGCCCGAGATCATCGGCGCCGCACTGTTTCTCATGTCCGACGCGTCGAGCTTCACGACCGGATCGATCGTAAGGGCCGACGGCGGCGTGTAGCAGGCCACTACGGCGTGACGATGGTGAAGTTCGGGTCGGGCTTGTCGAGCACCGACAGCAGCGACGCCAGCACCCCGGTATCGCCGGTGACCTCCAGTCCCGGCGAGTCGTTGTCCCCGGCCGCCAGGCCGAGCAGACGCAGCTTGTTCGCCAACCGCACGGTCACCTGGGCCGTCGACTCGTCGGCGGCCACGGTGCGGTAGACGAGCACGCCGTTGCGCAGCGTGACGCGGTAGTTCACGCCGACGTCGGTCAGCGAGACGTCGATGGCCAGGTCGAGGTCCCAGGCCCGAGGGCCGTCGACGCTGATGGCCAGCACGTCGAACATCTGCTCCGGCGACAGCTGCGCCAGCATGGTCGGCGAGCCGACCTGACCGGCCGTGCCGAAGGTGCCCTGCCGAAGCTCGGTGGCCCCGGACAGGAAGAAGTTGCGCCACGTCGCGTTCTCCGCGCCGTACGCGAGCTGCTCGAGGGTGTCGGAGTACAGCTCCCGGCCGGCGGTGTGATGCTCGTCGGTGAACATCAGATGATCGAGCAACGTTGCGGCCCAACGGAAGTCCCCGTCGCCGTAGGCCTGGCGGGCCAGCTCGACGACGCGGTCGGCGCCGCCCATCGCCGCCACGTAGCGCGGGCCGATGGCCTCGGGCGGATGCGGCCACAGCCGGGCCGGGTTGCCGTCGAACCACCCCATGTAGCGCTGGTAGATCGCCTTGACGTTGTGGTTGACCGACCCGTAGTAGCCGTGGGTGTGCCACGCCCTGGCCAACGCCGGCGGCATCTGGAAGTTCTCGGCGATCTCGATGCCGGTGTGGCCCTGGTTGAGCTGCCGCAGCGTCTGGTCGTGCAGGTAGGCATACAGATCCCGTTGCAGGGACAGGTATTGCACGATGTTCTCCCGGCCCCACGTCGGCCAGTGATGCGATGCGAACACCACGTCGGCCCGGTCGGCGAACGTGTCGATGGCCTCGGTGAGGTAGCCCGCCCAGCCGTGCGGGTCGCGCACCAGCGCGCCGCGCAGTGTCAGCAGGTTGTGCAGGTTGTGGGTGGCGTTCTCGGCCATGCACAGCGCGCGGTATCGCGGGAAGTAGAAGTGCATCTCAGCGGGAGCCTCGGTGCCCGGCGCCATCTGGAATTCGATCTCCAGCCCGTCGACGGTGTGACGCTCGCCGGTGGACCGGATGTCGACGGTCGGCACGATCATCGACACCTCGCCGGTGGAGGTCATCTGCCCCAGCCCGCATCCCACCTGCCCCTGCGGCCCGCGCGCGAGCAACGTCCCGTACATGTAGGTGCCCCGGCGCAGCATCGCGGTGCCGGCGTAGACGTTCTCCTGCACCGCATGCTCGACGAACCCTTCGGGCGCGATGACCGCCACCGTGCCCGCGTCGACCTCGGCCTGATTCGTCACCCCGAGGACGCCGCCGAAGTGGTCGCCGTGGCTGTGGGTGTAGATGACAGCGACCACGGGGCGGTCACCGCGGTGGTCCCGGTACAGCGCCAGCGCCGCCGCCGCGACCTCGGTGGAGATCAACGGGTCGATGACGATGACCCCGGTGTCACCCTCGATGAAGCTGATGTTGGACAGGTCGAGGCCACGGACCTGGTAGATGCCCTCCACCACCTCGTAGAGGCCCTGTTTGGCGGCCAGCGTGGACTGCCGCCACAGGCTGGGATGCACCGTCGGCGGCGCGTCTGCGGTGAGGAACGAGTACTGGTCGTTGTCCCACACCACGCGGCCGTCGGCGGCGGTGACCACGCACGGCTGCAGGGCGGCGATGAAGCCGCGGTCGGCGTCGTCGAAGTCGGTGGTGTCGTCGAACGGAAGCGTGGTCAGGTGCTCGCGGTGGGCGGCCACGATGCTCGCGGTGGGTGCCTTCTGCTCCATGCCGCCGACCCTGCCACCATGATCGGCCCGGCGCTGCGAAACGCGGCGGTGTTCACCGGTGCATCGTCTGCGCGATGCGGCTGATCTCGTCGCCGCCGTATCCGGCCGCCACCGCGGCGTCGACATAACCGCGCAGCGCCTCGAGTGTGGCCGCGTCGACGCCCGCGGCACGGGAGGCCTCGATCAGGTGCGGCAGCGATGCGGCCACCGACGACACCGGCGCACTGGCGTCCCCGTGCCGGTCGGCGCCGATGCGCTCGGCGACCTCGTCGGCGATGGGCGGCAGGATGCCGAGGATGCCGTGCACGTGCGGCAGCAGTTCGGCCGGCGTCACGTCGTGCGCGCGGGCGACGTTCAGCGCGTGCAGCATTCCGCTCATCGCCGTCCAGAACAGGTCGAGCAGCGCCACATCGAACACCGCGGCCCGCCCGGGGTCGGCACCGAGATAGGTGGTGGCGCCGAGGATCTCGAGGATGTCGCGGTGGGCGTCGTAGAGGTCGCGGGGTCCGGCGAACAGCAGGCTGGCCTCACGGGTGCCGATGGTGTCGGTCGGCGTCATGATCGCACCGTCGAGGTAGCGGCCACCCAGTCCGTCGACCAGCGCAGCGGTGGCCCGGGCGGCCTCGGGGGTGGCCGCGGTCAGTCCGATGACCACTCGCCCGCGCACAGCGTCACCCGCCGCCGCGACCAGGGCGTCGAGCACACCCTGATCGACGACGTTGATCAGGGTCAGGTCACCGGCGGCGACGGCCGCGGCCGGGCTGTCCGCCCACTGCGCACCGCGGGCCCGCACACGCTCGGCCCTGGCGGGGGTGCGGTTCCACACCGTGACCGGACACCCGGCGTCGAGCAGCGCCCCGACCAGCGCCTGCCCCATCGGGCCGAGTCCGAGGACGCTGATCACGCCGCCCGCCCCGGCCGGCGGATGCCCTCGATGGCACGCGCGAAACCCTCGGCACCGTGGCCGGCGTCGATCTGCCGGTGGATGAGCCGCTGCACCGCGTCGACGACCTCGGTGCCGAGCCCGGCGGCGCGACTGGCCTCGACGATCTCGCTGATGTCGGAGAAGTCCAGGCTCTGCTGGCCGGGCAGCGTGTAGTCACCGCCGTCGATGATCTCGGCGTACTCGGCGAGAGCCGGCAGCACCGCGGTCAGCCAGGCGGTCGCGCGCCCGGCGAACTCCTTGGCGGACATGCCCGCTGTGCCGGCCAGCGCGGCGCCGTGGAAAAAGCCCGCGAACATGACGTACATCGCCGAGAGCAGCGCCAGATCGTGCAGCGACGCCAAACCCGCGTCGTCACCGAAATACTCCGTACGCCCCCAGGTTTCGAGCAGTGCGTGGTGACGCTCGAAGACGGTGCGCGAACCGCTGTAGTAGATCAGGGATCCCGGCGCACCGATCATCGCGGGGACGGCCATGATGCCGCCGTCGAGGTAGTCGGCGCCGTGGCCGGTGGCCCAGCGGCTCAGCTCCCGGGCCCCGTCGGGCGTCGTGGTGGTCAGGTTGATCAGCTGCCTTCCGGCCAGCCGCCCGGCGACCGGGTCGAGCACCTCGCGCACCGATCGCGCATCGAACAGGCACACGACGATGGCGTCGCCGGCGTCGACCGCCTCGGCGACCGTGGCGGCCACGTCGGTGGTGGCGGACGCCAGCGCGGCCGCCCGGGCGGGGGTGCGGTTCCAGACGACGCTGCGGTGCCCGGCGGCCGCGGCGGCGCCGACGAGCGCCGATCCCATGGCGCCGAGGCCGAGGAAAGTGACGGTGGTGGAGGTGGTCATGCCGCTATCGTCGAATCAGCGCGGAGTTTCCGACAAGTACCCACTATTTAGTGCGGTACTCACCAAGAGGTAAGTAATGAACGCCAACAGGGGGTTCCGATGAGTCAGCTCGGCGAGTACACCTGCGGCCTGGACGCGGCGATGGCCGTGGTGGACGGCAAGTGGAAACCACTGATCCTGTGGGAGCTCCAGGACGGGCCGAAACGCTTCAATGCCCTGCACCGCAGCCTGGCCGGGGTGTCGCAGAAGATGCTCACCCAGCACCTCAAGGAGTTGCAGCGCCACGGCGTCGTGCACCGCGAGAGCTTCCACGAGGTGCCGCCGCGGGTGGAGTACTCGATGACACCCGCGGGCCGCGAACTGCTCGACGCGCTTGAACCGCTCGGCGAGTGGGCGACCCGCCACATCGACCTGATCTGCGCGGCGAAGACCGGTTGACCTAGTCCCTGTGGTCCCGCCATTCGCGTTCGAACGGCAGCCGCCACGCGTTGGGTGCGATCAGCTGGTGGATGGCGTTGGGACCCCACGTGCCGGGTTGGTACAGCTTCACCGGCGGCGGGTCCTCGAGCAGCGGAGCCGAACGGTCCCACAGTGATTCGATGCCTTCGGCCGTGGTGAACAGGGTGTGGTCACCGCGCATCGCGTCGAGGATCAGACGTTCGTAGGCCTCGAGTACGTCGCCGACGCGTCCGGTCTCCTGCGTCGAGAACTGCATGGACAGCTTGTCGAGCTTCATTCCGGGCCCCGGCCGCTTGCCGTAGAACGACAGCGACACCTTGGAGTTGTCGGCCAGGTCGAACGTCAGATGGTCCGGACCCTGCGACCCGACGCCCGAACCGGGCGGGAACATCGAGCGCGGCGCCTCTTTGAACGCGATCGAGATGATCCGCTGCCCCTCGGCCATCCTCTTGCCGGTGCGCAGATAGACCGGCACGCCGGCCCAGCGCCAGTTGTCGATGCCGACCTGCAGCGCGATGAACGTCTCGGTCTCCGAATCCGGTGCCACCCCGTCCTCCTGGCGGTAGCCGACGTACTGGCCGCGGATGACCTTCTTCGGGTCGACGGGCAGCATCGACCGGAAGACCTTGTTCTTCTCCTCGCTGATCGCCCTGGGCTCCAGGGCGGTCGGCGGCTCCATCACGACGAACGCCATGACCTGGAACAGGTGGGTGACCACCATGTCCTTGAAGGCGCCGGTGCTCTCGTAGAAGTTGGCCCGCTGATCGAGCCCCAGCTTCTCCGGGATGTCGATCTGGATGTGATCGATGAAATTGCGGTTCCAGATCGGCTCGAACAATCCGTTGGCGAACCGGAACGCCAGGATGTTCTGCGCCGCCTCCTTGCCGAGGAAGTGGTCGATGCGGAAGATCTGCGATTCGTCGAAGGTGTCGTGGACGAAGGCGTTGAGTGCGCAGGCGCTGGCCAGGTCGGTGCCGAACGGTTTCTCCATCACCACCCGCGAGCGGTCGACGAGGCCGGAATCCCTCAGCATGGTGATCACGGCCTTGGCCGCGTTGGGCGGCACCGACAGGTAGTGCAGCCGCCGGGTATCTGGGCCGAGTTCGGCCTCGGCCGCCTTCACCGCCGCGGCGAGCGGCTCGGGCCCTGCGCTCTGCGGCACGTAGGAGATCCGGCAGGCGAAGCCCTCCCACTCCTCGTCGGTCAACGTATGGCTGCCGAACGCGTCGACGGCCTCGCGTGCCAGTGCCCGGAACTCGTCGCCGCTGAGATCTTCGAGTGACGTGCCGACCACCCGGATCTTCGGCGCCAGCGAGGACTGGACGAGATACGCCATACCGGGCAGCAGTTTGCGTTTCGCCAGATCGCCGGTCGCCCCGAACAGCACGATGACGTGCGGATCGAGTTTCTCCTCGTCGATACGGTGCGGGCGCGAACCGGGCGCCGGATACGCGATGGACTGCGGAGTGCTGACGGCCACCTTGGCGATGATGTCACCATGCCGGCCGGAGTGCAGCGACTTGTCAGCCCTGCCGGTCGGCCAGCCAGCGTTCGGCGCGTCGGCGCGACGCCCGCGACAACCAGGCGTCCTGGATCAACTCGGTCAGTTCCTCGAGCCCGATGCGGCTGATGTCCTTGCCGCGCACCAAAACCGAAAGGTGACCGTCGAACCGGTCGGTGGTGAAGAACGGGGAGTGGGGGTCCTGGACCAAAGCCAGTTTGTCGGCCTCGGATTCCACCCACACCATGATGACGTCAGGGTAGCGCTCACCGGTGTCCGGATCCGCGGCGTCCGGTTGGGGGGTGCGGAAGAACACGAACGACTTGCCGCCGACCTGATAGATCGCGTTGCCCTTCGGGCCCTCGATGCGCTTGGTGTGCGGCATCGCGGCCGCGATCTCGTGGACGTCGGCGACCCTGGCGGGACGGTCAGCCACGCCGCTCCACGTTGCGCAAGACGACCTCGCCCAGCACCCCGTCGGCGACCGTCGCCGTCATGTACGTGCAGTACGGCTGGCGGCGCCGGTCCGTCGGCGAACCCGGGTTGAGTAGCCGCAGCCCTGTCGCCGCGGTGGTGTCCCACGGGATGTGGCTGTGTCCGAACACGAGCACGTCGGTGTCCGGGTACAGCTTGGCCATCCGGGCGTCACGCCCACCCGAGGCGCCGGTCTCGTGCACGACGGTGAACCGCACCCCACCCAGGGTGACATCCGCGCGTTCGGGCAGGCGACGGCGCAACTCCTCCCCGTCGTTGTTGCCCCAGCACGCGACCAGCCGTCTCGAGCGCTCGTCGAGCACGTCGAGCAGACGCGGCTCGACCCAGTCACCGGCGTGGATCACCACGTCGGCGCGCGCCACCTCGTCCCACACCACCGCGGGCAGGTCGCGCGCCCGTTTGGGCACATGGGTGTCGGCGAGGAGGAGCAGCCGCATCGGTTACCCCTGGACCGGCGACTGCAGCAATTCGGCCATCTTCGGGATCACGGTCTGCAGCGCTTTGAACGGCCGCAGCATCACCTTGAACGAGGTGATCTCCTCGGCGTCGTTCCACTCGATCATGTCGATGCCGTTGACGTGGATCCCGTCGAGGTCGGCGACGAACTCCAGCACCGCCGAACGGTTGGCGTACCAGTGGTTGACGTAGCGAAAACCCTGGCCACCGAGTACCTTCGCGGCCGCGTTCAGATAGGCGGCGGTGGTCTCGCGGCCTTCCTGCGGGGTGAACACCGCCGGCGAGTAGAACACCGCATCGGGCGCCAGCAGCGCCGTCACATCGCCGCCGTGGTCACCATCGATGAGGTCGAGCCAGCGCTGGATCACCGGGGGTGTCGTCATACCGTGCGAGATTACGCGGAGTTTGGCGGGCGGACGCGAGGGTAATCACGCCTCTCGTCGGGCCGCAACGTTCAGCAGGAGTCCCCATGAGAGTTCGTCAGTTCGGTCGCGTCGTCGGCGCGGTGGCCGTGACCACCTGGGCCGCGATGGTGGGCGTGGCCGCCCCGTCGGCGTCCGCCCAGACATGCCCGGACGTGGAGATCGTCTTCGCCCGCGGCAGCGGTGAGGCGCCGGGTGTCGGCGGCGTCGGGCAGTCGTTCGTCGACGCCGTGCGCGCGCAGGCGGGCCCGCGGACCGTGAACGTGTACTCGGTGAACTATGCGGCGTCCAACAACTTCGACGCCCGCGACGATTTGGCCAGGACCGTCGTCGATGGGATCCGCGACGCCGGGAACCGCGTGCAGACCATCGCCACGACGTGCCCGAACACCGACATCGTGCTGGGCGGGTTCTCCCAGGGGGCCGTGGTCGCCGGGTTCGTGACCTCCTCGACGGTGCCCGATGCCGTGCCGGCCGCCTATCGCAACGCCGTTCCCCAGCCGCTCGCGGCGGAGGTCGCCGAGCACGTCACGGCGGTCACCCTGTTCGGGCTGCCGTCTCCGCAGTGGCTTGGCACATTCGGCGCCCCGCCGGTGGTCATCGGCCCCCTGTACGCGCCGAAGACGCTGCAGCTGTGCGCTGAGGGTGACACGATCTGCAACGGCGCTCCGGGCGGGCAGCCGAGCATCGCGCACGCGCTCTACGGGGTCAACGGGCTGACGCAGCAGGCCGCGACGTACGCGGTGGAGCGGCTGTGACCCGCTAGACCGATTCGGCGTTCGGCGTGCCGGAATCGTCGCGCAGCGGTCGTCCGCGGCTCCGGTACAGCGCCGTGTCGGCGCAGGCGTACAGCTCGGCGATGCCGGCGTCGGCCGACGTACCGGTGGCGGTGCCCATGCTGACCTGCGGGGTGTGCCGCCGGATGCTGTCGAGGAACGCCTCGACAACTTCCTGCCGCTCCCCGGCGAGGCAGGCGGCGAATTCGTCACCGCCGAGTCTCGCCACCACCGCGTGCCGGGGTGCGGCCTGTTCCCAGTGCCGCGCGTACTCCGCGATGCGCCGGTCGCCCGCCTGGTGGCCGTAGGTGTCGTTGAGAGTCTTGAGCCCGTCGATGTCGAGGGCGACCACGGTGACCGGGACGGGTCTGCCCCGGTGCCGCGCCAGCACGTCGGTGGTGCCGATCTCCCAGCCCGCCCGGTTGAGCAGACCGGTGAGCGGGTCGGTGCACGCCGCGGTGAACATCGCCCGCATCAGCACCCCGAACGACTCGGCGGCCCCGACGATCGCGACGATGATCGTCAGGACCGTGAGCACGCCCACGTGCGGGGCGGGGGCCACCACGACGGCCACCGAGCAGGCCGCGGTGAGCACGGCGATCAACGGCCACGCCTGACGCGGCGGGTGGAACGCCCGCAGGTACATCGCGAGGAAGACCGGAGCGAACAGGCAGACGTACTCGGCGGTGATGGTGACGTGGAACGCCATGACGATCGGCGTGGCCGCGACGGCCGCCACGGTGGCCGGCATCAGCTGCCACGGCCGTACCGCAAGGGACACCAGCGCCGAGACCCCGAGGACCACCGCGATGATCCCGCCGACCGGATTGCCGTAGGCGATATCGGTGCGGACCGGGAACAGCGTGAACGTCACCCCGTAGGCGTAGAGAAACGTGGTGGCGCCCAGATAGATTCGCAGCAGCCGCAGGCGCTGCGCGCCGAACACCCAAGTGTCGGCGCCGGCCAGCGAGCTCAGGCGGTACATGACCTCACCCCAGAGTCCCCCGACGGTGGGTTGGGCGCGCCCGAAGGGATTCGAACCCCTAACCTTCTGATCCGTAGTCAGATGCTCTATCCGTTGAGCTACGGGCGCTTGCGTGTTCAGTTGTGTCGTGGCTGACGGGTCAGCCGCGGCGGAGGCGAGAGGATTTGAACCTCCGGTCCCCGGTAAGGGGGACAACTCATTAGCAGTGAGTCCCATTCGGCCGCTCTGGCACGCCTCCTGACGATTATCCGCCGAGGGCACAGAGTACACACCGGCCGCCCATGGAAGCAAAGCCGGTTGAAGGCCGGCCCTATGCTGGTCAGGTGACTGCCCGCCTCCGGCCCGAATTGGCCGACATTCCGGCCTACACGCCGGGCAAGACCGTCCCGGGCGCCATCAAGATCGCGAGCAACGAGACCGTCGACGGTCCCCTGCCCAGTGTGCGCGCCGCCATCGAGATCGCGACCGAGCACCTCAACCGGTATCCCGACAACGGCTACCTCGAGCTGCGCGAACACCTGGCCAAGCACCTCGACGGGACCCTCGGGGCGGGAGCGTTCACCCCCGAGCAGATCTCGGTCGGCTGCGGCTCGGTCAGCCTGTGTCAGCAGCTCATCCAGATCACCTCCTCGGTGGGCGACGAGGTGCTGTTCGCCTGGCGCAGCTTCGAGATCTACCCGCTTCAGGTGCGCACCGCGGGCGCCACCCCGGTGCAGGTGCCGCTGCGCGACCACACCCATGACCTTGACGCGATGCTGGCCGCGATCACCGATCGCACCCGCTTGATCTTCGTCTGCAACCCCAACAACCCGACCAGTACCGTGGTCGACCCGCGGGCGCTGGCCGAGTTCGTCGCCGCGGTGCCGCCGGACATCTTGATCGTGATCGACGAGGCCTACGTCGAGTACATCCGCGACGGCCTGCTGCCCGACAGCTTCGGCCTGGTTCGAGCGCACCCCAATGTGGTGGTGCTGCGCACGTTTTCGAAGGCCTACGGCCTGGCCGGGCTGCGCGTCGGCTACGCCGTCGCCGACGAGGAGATCGTCACCGCCCTGGGCAAGGTGTACGTCCCGTTCTCGGCGACCAGCCTGTCGCAGGCCGCCGCGATCGCCTCGCTGGAGGCCGCCGACGAGCTGCTGGCGCGCACCGACGCCGTCGTCGCCGAACGCACCCGGGTCACCGCGGCGCTGCGCGAGGTCGGATTCACGGTGCCGCCGTCGCAGGCCAATTTCGTGTGGCTGCCGCTGGCCGAACGCACGCGCGACTTCGTCCAACGTGCCGCCGAGGACCGCATCGTCGTGCGCCCGTACGGTGAGGACGGGGTGCGGGTCACCGTGGCCGCACCGCACGAGAACGACGCCTTCCTCGACTTCGCCCGACGCTGGAAAGGAACCGCATGACCTCGACGCGCACCGCCCGCGAGACGTTCACCGCGCTCACCGAGCGCACCGACCGGCTCTCCGACGCCGAGCTCGACGAATTCTGGGGCACCCTGGAGCCCGTCGACATCGACTTCATGATCGGCGAGTGGAAGGGCGGCGAGTTCCACACCGGCCACAAGGCCAACGGGTTCATGGAACGGCTCAACTGGTTCGGCAAGACCTTCCACAGCGCGGCCGACGCCAAGCCGCTGGTGTGCCTGGACGCCGACGGGGCCAAGTTCTCCAACACCGAGGCCATGAAGGGCGAGGCCAGCCTGTGGATGGAGGAGTTCCGCGGCGAGGTGACCGCCTCAATGGTCTATGACGGCGCACCCGTGCACGACCACTTCAAGAAGGTCGACGACAACGCCGTGATGGGCATCATGAACGGTAAGGGTGCCTTGGATCAGGGCCGCCACCTGTACTTCTACCTCGAGCGGGTGTGACCCCTAGCCGTCGGCGCGCCGGCCGGTGAACGCCAGCAGGCGCTGTATCGGCGGGGCGTCGTCGGGCACGTCGATCGGATCGTCGAAGCCGGCCGTCGCCCGGCCCTCCGGCGTGATGATCTTCTTCGCGAGGTTCAGCACGTACTCCGACAGCGAGTCGGGTGCGGGCACGGTGCGGCCGGTGGCGGCGGCGTAATCCCAGGCGTGCACGAGGAATTCGAGCGACAGGATGCCCACCGGCACCTTCGCGGGCGCCTCACCCTTGCCGAACGGTACCGTGCCGTCGAGGCCGCGGCGGTGCCACGCGTCGAGCGCCGGGCGGGCGGCGAGGATGATCTGCCGCTCCACGGTGTCGTCGGCGTCGCGGGCCGGGAACTCGGCGCCCGCCATGCCGCCGAGCACGGTGATCGAGTTCAGCAGGTGATCGGTCAGCGAGGCGACGTCGTACTCCCGGCACGGCGTCTGCTTGGTCAGGTCGTCGGCCGCGATACCGCGCACCACCTGCTGCAACACCCCGAGAGTCAGTTCGGCGGAGCGCAGATCATCGGTGGGCGGTGAGTCAGGTCCCTGCGGCAGGTCGCTACGCATGGCGCCCACGTTACGTCCCGCGTACGCCTATCGTGGCGCAGGTGGGTATGCGAGCGCGCAGAGTGACGGCGGCGGCGCTGCTGCTGGCCGGGGTGCTGACCGGCTGCACCCGAACAGTCACCGGGACCGTCGCGCAGACCACCGAACCTGGCCCGCCGGTGCCCGACGCCCAGACCATCACCTGCGCCGAGTACATCGACCTCGACGAGGATGCGCAGCTGGCGGTCGTCGGGGAGTTGACCGGCGACGGCGGCGGCTCGCTGGGTTCCCAGGGCACGGTGGTCGCCAAGACGCTGGCCGACGCCATCTGCGAGTATCTGCCGACGGCCCGGCTCAGTGAGATCTTGATCGGCCGCTAGCCTCTGCAGGCATGGCTACATACGAGTCGCTGTCCGTCGACATCGACGGCCACGTCGCCCGGGTCACGCTGCTGGGGCCCGGTAAGGGCAACGCGATGGGCCCCGCGTTCTGGGCGGAGCTGCCCGAGGCGTTCACCGCACTGGACGCCGACCCCGATGTCCGCGCGATCGTGCTGACCGGTTCGGGGAAGCACTTCAGCTATGGCCTCGACCTGGCGGCGATGGGCGATACGTTGACCCCGATGCTCGCCGAGGGCGCGCTGGCCCGCCCGCGCGCGGAGTTCCACACCCGCCTCAAGGGCATGCAGCAGTCGATCACCGCGGTGGCCGACTGCCGCACGCCGGTGATCGCCTCGGTGCACGGCTGGTGCATCGGCGGCGGTGTCGACCTGATCAGCGCCGTCGACATCCGTTATGCGAGCGCGGACGCGAAGTTCTCGGTGCGCGAGGTGAAGCTCGCGATCGTCGCCGACGTCGGCAGCCTGGCCCGGCTGCCGCTGATCCTGTCCGACGGCCACCTGCGCGAGCTCGCACTGACCGGTAAGGACATCGACGCCGCCCGGGCGGAGCGGATCGGCCTGGTCAACGCGGTGTACGACTCGGCAGAGGCGTGCCTGGAGGCCGCGCACGCCACCGCCGCGGAGATCGCCGCCAACCCGCCCCTGGTGGTGCAGGGCATCAAGGATGTCCTCGACGAGCAGCGCACCGCCCAGGTGGCGGCCAGCCTGCGCTACGTCGCGGCGTGGAACTCGGCGTTTCTGCCCTCGAAGGATCTCGGCGAAGGGATCACGGCGATGTTCGCAAAGCGGCCGCCGAACTTCACCGGCGAGTGATGTGAGCGGTGGCGGAGGGATTTGAACCCCCGGACGGTGTTAGCCGTCTCTCGCTTTCAAGGCGAGTGCATTAGGCCGCTCTGCCACGCCACCGCCGAACAGCCTAGTGGTTCCCGGCAGGTGGCCCTAGAACCGGCCGACCCGCGCGGGCGAGGGACTGGCCTGCATCCCGACGCTGATCCGGCGACAGTTCTCTCCCATCGCGGCGATCTGTGATCGCGACAGCCGGCCCAGGAAATGGCTGCGAACGTCGTTGCCGTAGGTCACCATGGCTTCGCGCACCCGCACCCGGCCGTCCTCGGTGATCGACGCCAGCACCCCGCGGCCGTCGTCCGGACTCGCGTTGCGCCGCACCAAACCCTGCATCTCCAACCGGCGGATCTGCCGGGTCACCCGGCTCGGCAGCGACATCAGGGCGTCCGCGAGGTCCCCCATCCGCGCGGCGCCGGTCGGTGATTTGTCCAGCATGTCGAGCAGCCGGACATCGTTCAGCGTCAGGTGGTGTTGTGCCACCAGCGACTTGTTCAGCGTGGCGTACAGCCTCAGTGCCGAGTCCAGGAAATTTTGCCAGGACCGTTGTTCTGCGATGTCGAGGCCCGGCATGTCGCTCGCCGTGCGCCCCCCAATCATCCCCTCCATGGACACATGGTAGAGCACGAATCCTTCCCCGGGAAGGTATCGGTACCGACGAGTAGGGTTGACCTTGTGTTTGCAATAGTCGCAGAGTCGCCGGAGAAGCTGATTTGGAAGCAAATTCCCGATGCTGCACTTCAGTCGCACGAGGTGCGAATCGAGATAGTTGCCACGGGAATTAATCGCGCTGATCTGATGCAAGCCGCAGGCAAGTATCCGCCGCCGCCGGGCGCGAGCGAGGTCATGGGCCTCGAGGTGTCGGGACGGATTACCGAGGTCGGCGCCGACGCCGGCGACTGGACCGTGGGGCAACCTGTGTGCGCTTTGCTGGCGGGAGGCGGTTACGCGGAGAACGTCACGGTGCCCGCCGCCCAGGTGATGCCGGTTCCCGACTCCGTCGAGCTGGCCCACGCCGCCGCGCTTCCCGAGGTCGCGTGCACCGTGTGGTCCAACGTCGTGATGACCGCCGGGTTGTCGGCGGGGCAGACACTGCTGGTCCACGGCGGCGGTAGCGGCATCGGCACGCACGCCGTCCAAGTCGCCCGCGCTCTCGGCTGCCGGGTGGCCGTCACGGCCGGGTCGGCAAACAAGCTGGAGCTCTGCGGCGAACTGGGCGCCGAGGTGTTGATCAACTACCGCGACGAGGACTTCGTCGCGCGCATGCACGCCGAGACCGACGGCGCCGACGTAATCCTCGACCTGATGGGCGCGGCCTACCTGGACCGCAACATCGACGCGCTCGCCCCCGACGGCCGGCTGGTCATCATCGGGATGCAGGGCGGGGCCAAGGCCGAACTGAACATCGGCAAGCTACTGGCCAAACGCGCCGGCGTCATCGCCACGGCGCTGCGGGCACGGCCGGTCACCGGGCGCGGCGGTAAGAAGGCGATCGTCGACGAGGTGGTGGCCAATGTGTGGCCGATGATCGCCGACGGCCGGGTCCGCCCGATCATCGGCGCGGAGTATCCGGTGCAGGAGGCCCAGGCCGCGCAGGAGATGCTGGCCTCGGGCGACGTGTCCGGGAAAGTGCTGCTGCGGGTGCGCGACTGACGTCAGCCGAGCGAGGCCAGCGCACGCACCAGCTGGTCCACCTCGGCGGTGGTGGTGTAGTGCGCGAGCCCGACGGTGACGGCGCCGCCGATGTCGTCGACGCCGATGACGTCGAGCACCCGCGAGTTCGCGTTGGCGATGGCCAGCACACCGTTGTCGGCGAGGCGCTGCACCACCTTCTCGGCCGGTACGTCGCGCACCGCGAAACTCAGCACGGGTATCCGCACCTCGGGCTGGCCGATCACCATCACCAGCGGCAGTGACCGCAGCGACATCAGCAGGTAGTCGAACAGCCGATTCATGTACGCGGTCGCCGATTGCATTGACAGCGCGAGCCTTTCGCGCCGGCTGCCGTGGGCGGACTCGTCGAGGTTGGCCAGGTACTCGATGCTGGCGACCACGCCGGCCAGCATCCCGAACTGGTGCACGCCCACCTCGAGCCGGGCCGGACCGGTCGCATACGGATTGAGTGAGACGGAGCCGAAAGAGTCGATCAGCGACGGGTCGCGGAACACCAGCGCCCCGATCGGCGGTCCGCCCCACGCGACCGCGTTGACTGCGACGACGTCGGCGTCGATCTCCTCGAGATCGATCAGCCGGTAGGGGGCGGCGGCGGAGTGATCGACCACGACCAGCCCGCCGACCTCGTGCGCCAGCTTGGTCACCGCGCGCAGATCGGTCACCGTGCCCAGCGTCGCCGAGGCCGAGGCGATCGCCACCAGCCGCGTCGGCCCCGTGATCAGGCCCTCCCACTGCCAGGCCGGCAGCTCGCCGTTCTCGATGTCGACCTCGGCCCACTTGATCTTGGCCCCGTACCGGTTGGCCGCGCGCAACCACGGCGCGATGTTGGCCTCGTCGTCGAGGCGCGTCACCACGACCTCGTATCCCAGACCCACCCGCGACGACGCGGCGTCGGCCAGCGACGCCAGCAGCAGGGCGCGGTCGGCGCCCAGCACGACGCCACGGGGGTCGGCGTTGACCAGATCGGCCACCGCCTGGCGAGCCGCCGCCAGCACCGCCGCACTGCGCCGGGCCGACGGATGCGGACCGTCGGTGGTCGACATCGAACCGCGGAACGCCGTGGAGACCGTCGTGGCCACCGAGTCGGGCAGCAACATCCCGTTCTGCGCGTCGAAGTGCACCCAACCATCGCCCAGCGAGGGGTGCAGACCACGCACCCGGGCGACGTCGTATGCCATTCCAGCCACCTTAGAGCGCTCGTGATTTCCACAGACCGACACGATGTGGTGGGCGCCCGACCGTGCATTCCGACACCCGCGTCGAGGCGGATCGGGACACCTGGGCAGCCATACTAATCCAAGACCCTGGCGGCGCGGAGTGCTAATGCCCCCGGCGTTGCTGGAAGCGCGTGGCGGCGTCCGGTCGACGGGAGTCGCAGCCGCCCTGCCGCGCGTTTGGCGTCCGCATCGAGGTGGTGATCTTGGACCGTCGGATTCGCCACCGCGAATGTGCGGCGGCGCGGCGGCCGGCCGGCACCACGATCCGCGCGGTGACCGACCGGCGGCCGTCAGGGACGACGGCGTGCGGGTCGACCGGGACCGCGGACTAGTGTCACAGCGAGAGAACGGGCCATACGAGGGAATACAGGCACAGATGAGTCTGAACAACGACGACGACAACATCGAGATCATCGGTGGGGACCCGCGCGAGGGCGGCGAGGACGGCGACGGCAAGTCGCTGACCGATCTCGTCGAACAGCCCGCCAAGGTGATGCGGATCGGCACGATGATCAAACAGTTGCTCGAAGAGGTCCGGGCCGCTCCGCTCGACGACGCCAGCCGCAACCGGCTGCGGGAGATCCACCGGACGAGCATCGCCGAACTCGAGGAGGGGCTGGCCCCTGAACTGCGCGACGAGCTCGAGCGCCTGACACTGCCGTTCACCGAGGGTGACACCCCGTCGGACGCGGAACTGCGGATCGCCCAGGCCCAGCTGGTCGGCTGGCTCGAAGGCCTCTTCCACGGCATCCAGACCGCGCTGTTCGCCCAGCAGATGGCCGCCCGCCAGCAGCTCGAACAGATGCGGCAGGGCGCCCTGCCGCCGGGGGTGGCCGTCCAGCGCGGCGGCCCGGGCCAGCACGGCACCGGTCAGTACCTGTAGGTAGCGGTGTCGGTTCCACGCATCGAGACGCGTGACGCGTGGGTCGAGTTCCCGATCTTCGACGCCAAGACGCGCTCGCTGAAGAAGGCGTTCCTCGGCAAGGCCGGCGGCGCGATCGGGCGCAACGCCTCCAACGTCGTGGTCATCGAGGCGCTGCGCGACATCACGATGTCGCTCGAGCACGGTGACCGGGTCGGGCTGGTCGGCCACAACGGCGCGGGCAAGTCGACGCTGTTGCGGCTGCTGTCGGGCATCTACGAACCCACCCGTGGCTCGGCGACGGTGACCGGGCGGGTGGCGCCGGTGTTCGACCTCGGCGTCGGCATGGACCCCGAGATCTCCGGCTTCGAGAACATCATCATCCGCGGCCTGTTCCTGGGTCAGACGCGCAAGCAGATGCTGGCCAAGGTGGACGAGATCGCCGAGTTCACCGAACTCGGCGAATACCTGTCGATGCCGCTGCGCACCTACTCGACCGGTATGCGGGTGCGCCTCGCGATGGGCGTGGTCACCAGCATCGATCCCGAGATCCTGCTGCTCGACGAGGGCATCGGCGCCGTCGACGCGGAATTCCTGCGCAAGGCGCAGTCGCGGCTGGCGGCGCTGGTGGAACGGTCCGGGATCCTGGTGTTCGCCAGCCACTCCAACGAATTTCTGGCGCGGCTGTGCAAGACCGCGATGTGGATCGACCACGGCACCATCCGGATGACCGGCGGGATCGAGGAGGTGGTGCGCGCCTACGAGGGCGAGGACGCCGCCCGCCACGTGCGCGAGGTCCTCGAGGAGAACGCGCGCGAAGAGCGTGCGCGTGACTGAGCCCGAGCGCGTCGGGCAGCGGGTCTTCGCGGTCGTCGTCACCCATCGCCGGCCCGAGACCCTCGAGCGGTCCCTGGACGCGTTGTGCGCGCAGACCCGGCCGCCCGACGGGCTGATCGTGGTGGACAACGACTGCGACTCCCGGGTGCGTGACCTGGTCGCCGCGCAGCCCGTGCCCTCGACCTATCTGGGTTCGCACCGCAACCTCGGCGGTGCAGGCGGATTCGCGCTCGGCATGCTGCACGCGCTGGCCGCCGGGGCGGACTGGGTGTGGCTGGCCGACGACGACGGCCGCCCGCTGGACCCGTCGGTGCTGGCCACCCTGCTGTCGTGCGCCGAGCGCCACGGGCTGGCCGAGGTCTCACCGATGGTGTGCGACATCGACGATCCGACCCGCCTGGCGTTCCCGCTGCGCCGAGGTCTGGTGTGGCGGCGGCGGGTGGGTGAGCTGGGTTCCGGCGATCTGCTGCCCGGCATCGCGTCACTGTTCAACGGGGCGCTGTTCCGGGCGTCGACGATCGAGGCGGTCGGGGTGCCGGATCTGCGGTTGTTCGTCCGCGGCGATGAGGTGGAACTGCACCGGCGCCTGGTGCGATCGGGGCTGCCGTTCGGGACGTGCCTCGAGGCGGCCTACGTCCACCCCTGCGGCACAGACGAATTCAAGCCGATCCTGGGCGGGCGTATGCACACGCAGTACCCCGACAACGAGACGAAGCGGTACTACACCTACCGCAATCGCGGCTATCTGCTGTCCCAGCCGGGCATGCGCAAGCTGCTGCCGCAGGAATGGGTGCGGTTCGGGTGGTATTTCCTGGTGTCCCGCCGCGATCCGGCAGGGCTGCGGGAATGGATCAGGTTGCGCCGTTTGGGCCGTGAGGAGAAGTTCGGGAGGCCGGGCCGATGACGACCATCGACGCCGCCGCACAGTCGCGGACGATGACACGGGCCATCCGCGACCTGCGCGAGGGTTTCGGCAAGCGCGAGTTGTGGCTGCACCTGGGGTGGCAGGACATCAAGCAGCGGTACCGCCGCTCGGTGCTCGGGCCGTTCTGGATCACGATCGCCACCGGCGCCACCGCCGTGGCGATGGGGCTGCTGTACTCCAAGCTGTTCAAACTGGAACTCGCCGAACACCTTCCGTATGTGACGATGGGCCTGATCGTCTGGAACCTGATCAACGCCGCGATCCTCGAAGGCGCCGACGTGTTCGTCGCCAACGAAGGCCTGATCAAACAGCTGCCGACCCCGCTATCGGTGCACGTCTACCGGCTGGTGTGGCGGCAGATGATCCTGTTCGGCCACAACATCATCATCTTCGTCATCATCGCGATCATCTATCCGAAGCCGTGGAACTGGGCGGACCTGGCGGTGATCCCCGCGCTGCTGCTGATCATGCTCAACTGCATCTGGGTAGCACTGTGTTTCGGCATCCTGGCCACCCGCTACCGCGACATCAGCCCGCTGCTCAACAGCCTGGTGCAACTGCTGTTCTTCATGACGCCGATCATCTGGAACGAAGCGACACTGCAGCAGCAGGGCGCCGCGTCCTACGCGAAGATCGTCGAACTCAACCCGCTGCTGCACTACCTCGACATCGTGCGGGCCCCGCTGCTCGGCGCCGACCAGGAGCTCCGGCACTGGATCGTGGTGCTGGTGCTCACGGTCATCGGCTGGGGCTTCGCGGCGATCGCCATGAGGCAGTACCGGGCTCGAGTGCCGTACTGGGTGTAATGGTCTGACACGAATGAGGGGCCGCCCGGGTGGGCGGCCCCGTCGTGTTGGTGGGGTCAGCGGGTGGTGACGTAGACGACGCGGTCGTCGTTGTCGTAGCGCACCGACACGATGCTGGACTCGTCGAGCGGCTTGGTCATGCCCTGCTGGGTGACGCGGACCTCGTAGCCGCGGTCATCCAGGGAGCTGATGGTGTCGGCGGCGTTGCCGGGGCCGGCGGGGGCGGCGTTGGCGGGGGCGGCCAGGCCGAACAGGGCGGCGGTGGTGGCGGCGGCGAGCAGCGTGGTGGCGGCGAACTTGTTCATCGTTCTCACTTCTTTCAGTGGCCGTCCGGAGCGCTTGTGTTCCGGTTCTGACTGTCCAAACCCGCACGTCAGGGCATTGATTTCCGTTGGCAGTGATTGACCGCCGGGGTGGCAGGATCGCGCCGGTCATCCCCAGTGGCGAGTTGGTCCACAGGCTTGGCCGGGGCGGTCTTCGGGGAGGCCTCGTGTCGTACCCGGGTGGCATGCTCGAAAGCATGTTCGAAGGAGTCGGGGCGGGTGGGTTGCTCGACGCGATGCGCGACGCGCAGCGCGCCGAACGCCGCGACACCGCGCGCCGACTGCTGGCGATGGGCCGGTTCACCCAGCAGCGCCTCGCCGACGCCGGAGATGAACACGGCAACTGGTGTGTCGATGACTGGGAGGCCATCGCCGCCGAAGTCGCCGCCCAACTCGGCTGGAGCCGCCACCGCGCCTCCTCCCAGATGAACCAGGGCGTGACCCTGCTCGAGCGGCTCCCGCGGCTGGCCGAAGTATTCGCCGCCGGCGACGTCGACCCCTGGATCATCACCGTCAGCGTCTACCGCACCGGCCTGCTCGTCGACCCCGACGCCCTGGCCGCGGTCGACGCGCTGCTCGCCGAGCAGGCGCCGTACTGGAACGCCCGCTCCCGCGAGCGGGTCGCCGAACTGATCGACTGGATCGTCGTGCAACACGACCCCGACGCGGTGCGCCAGGCCACCCAGGCCGAGGTCGATCGCCACATCGGGTTCGCCCCCGACATCAACGGCATGACCGACATCTACGGGTCCCTGCGCGCCACCGCGGCCGCCGCACTCAATGCCCGGTTGAACGCCATGGCCGCCACCGTGTGCCGCACCGACCCCCGCACCACCACACAACGCCGCGCCGACGCCCTGGAATACCTCGCCGACGGCGGACTGACCCTGCCCTGCCTGTGCGATACCCACCCCTGCCCCGCCACAGAGACCACCTCGGCTTCACCTGCCTCGGGCGCTCACACCGTCATTCATGTGCTGCCCGACCCGCCGGACCACGCCGCCGAAGCGGCCGAACAGGCCGGTGCCACCACTACCGCCGCAACCGGTGGGCGGCGTGTCGTTCACCTGTATGCGACGCAGTCCACCCTCGACGGCACCGGCACCACCCCGGCCCTGCTGGCCGGGTACGGCGCGCTGCCCGCCGCGGCGCTACGCGACCTGGCCACCCGCGCCGCCGTCCGCCACCTCAACCTGCCCCACCACTTCGGCGTCGAAGACCACTACCGCCCCTCCGCAGCGCTGGCCGACTGCATCCGCGCCCGCGACCTGACCTGCCGCTTCCCCGGCTGCCACCACCCCGCCGAATCCTGCGACATCGACCACACCATCCCCTGGCCGGCCGGGCCCACCCACCCGGCCAACCTCAAACTGCTCTGCCGCACCCACCACCTGCTCAAAACCTTCTACACCGGACCCACCGGCTGGCACGACCAACAACTGCCCGACGGCACCGTCCTCTGGACTGCACCCACCGGCCGCACCCACACCACCACCCCCGCCGGCGCCCTCTACTTCCCCCACCTCGCCCACCCCAGCAGCGACCTCCCCCCACCCGAGCACCCGACCACCGACACAGCGCTCAGCCGCGAGCGGGGCCTGGCCATGCCCACCCGCCGACGCACCCGCGCCGACGACCGCGCCTACCGCATCACCTGGGAACGCAACCGCAACCACGCCCACCACGACGCCAACCCACCACCGTTCTAGGCACCGCACGCCAGCGCCCCGGCCCGATCACACACCGGGCCGGGACACACCTGCGTCCGTAGTGGATCAGCGGCGCGGCAACGCCTGCGGCGCAGCGAGGTTGATGCGGTTCCACGCGTTGATGGTGACGGCCATCGCGATCACCTGGGCCAGCTCGCGGTCGGTGAACACCTCGGCCGCCCGCTGGTACACCGCGTCGGACACCGGCCCGCGTTCGGCGACCAAGGTGATCGCCTCGGTGAGCGCGAGCGCGGCCTGCTCCTGTGCGGTGAACAGATCGCCGGCTTCCTCCCACGCGGCGATCAGTGCCAGCCGCTGCTCGGTCTCGCCGTGCTTACGGGCGTCGTGGGTGTGCATGTCCAGGCAGAAGGCGCACCGATTGATCTGCGAGGCACGGATCTTCACCAGCTCGGCGATCGTCGGGTCGATGTCCATGGCCGACGCCGTGGACAGCGTCATCATCGCGTCGTAGAGCTCCGGCGCGGCCTTGAACATCTTGATGCGGGTGGGCTTCTTGGAATCGGTCATCGTGGTCATGGCTCAAACGCTAGGCCCGAAAAGCCCAGAGGGATGGTTCAATCATCCGGTGACTTCATGGGCCAATTCGGGGACTCGCGACCTGCACCTCGACCTGCGCGAGGTCATCCGTCCGGGTGCCCGCGGGGTCCGCGATCTGCTCCTCACGGCGCTGCGCGACGCCGTGCGGTCCGGACGGCTCCCGGCGGGCACCATGTTGCCGCCGTCGCGCACACTGGCCACCGATCTGGGCGTCGCACGCAACACCGTCGCCGAGGCCTACGCCGAACTCGTCGCCGAGGGTTGGCTGGCCTCGCGTCAGGGCGCGGGCACCTGGGTGGTCAACTCGAGCGCGCGCCCACAGTCCAGCCGCCACCGCGGTGTGCGGGCGGCACCGCGCCACAACCTCATGCCCGGCTCCCCCGACGTCTCGCAGTTCCCTCGGTCCGCCTGGTTGGCCTCCGCGCGCCGCGCCCTGATCAACGCCCCCAACGACGCCTTGCGGATGAGCGATCCCCGCGGCCGCCGCGAACTCCGCGAAGCCATCGCCGAGTACCTCGCGCGAGCCCGCGGCGTGCGCACCTCCCCCGAGACCATCGTCATCTGCGCCGGCGCCCGCCACGGCGTGGAACTGCTCACCCGGGTGTTCGGCGCCGACCGGCCGATCGCCGTCGAGGCCTACGGCCTGCACATCTTCCGCGACGCCATCAGCGCGCTGGGCACCACGACGGTGCCCGTCGGCCTCGACGACCGAGGCGCCGTCATCAGCGACCTCGACGCCCTCGACGTCCCCGCGGTCCTCCTGACGCCGGCTCACCACAGCCCGCACGGCATGCCGCTGCACCCCACCCGGCGCACCGCCGCCGTCGACTGGGCCCACCGCACCGGCGGCATCCTCGTCGAGGACGACTACGACGGCGAGTTCCGCTACGACCGCCAGCCCGTCGGCGCCCTGCAAACCCTGGCGCCGGACCGGGTCGTCTATGTCGGCTCGGCCAGCAAGAGCCTCGCGCCCGCGCTGCGACTCGGCTGGATGGCCCTGCCCGACGACCTCGTCGAACCCGTCATCGCCGCGGCCGGCGGCGAGCAGTTCTACGTCGACGCCATTGCGCAACTCACCATGGCCGACTTCATCACCAGCGGCCACTACGACCGGCACATCCGCCGCATGCGGATGCGCTATCGGCGCCGGCGCGACCTGTTGGTCGACGCGCTCGCCGCGTTCGACGTGGACACCCGCGGCCTGGCTGCCGGGCTCAACCTGCTGCTCACCCTGCCCGACGGCGGGGAGCCGGAAGTGCTGCGCCGGGCGGGCGCCGCCGGCATCGCGCTGGCGGGCCTGTCGCTCATGCGTCACCCCGCCGCGGGACCCGAGGTGCCGGACCCGGACGGCGTCGTCATCGGATTCGGCACCCCGCCCGACCATGCTTTCGGGGCGGCCGTCGAGGCGTTGTGCGAAGTGCTCACCGACAGCGGCGTCGCTCGCTAGCGTCACACCATGCCGACGCGGCGCCGTCACATGAGCCCCTACGAGCGGGTCCTCGAAGCATTCGCACGCACCCCCGCGGGCGATTGGTACGTCCGGCGGATCGCCCCGGTCATCGATCCGCCGCTGCTGCGCCTGACCGGCGGGCGGGTCAGCTCGGTCTACCCCGTCCCGGTGATGATGCTCACCACCACGGGCGCGAAGAGTGGACAGCCACGGTCGCACCCACTGCTGTATCTCGAGGACGACGACGGCCTCATCCTCGTCGCCTCGAACTACGGATCGACCAGACACCCCGCCTGGTATCGCAACCTGACCGCCAACCCCGTCGTCGACGTGCTCGCCGGGACGCACAGCGGGACCTACGCGGCCTCGGAGATCACCGATCCGGCACAGCGCGCACATGCCTGGGACCTCGCCGTGGACCTCTACGCCGGCTACGGCGACTACGAGCAGCGGGCGGGCGACCGCACCATCCCGCTGATCAGGCTGACGCGCACCGCGCCGTAAGCTGCCCCGGTGGCCGAGCCTCCGCTGTCGCCGAACCTCTCGCTGACCACCCAGGTGTGGCGGTTCCTGGTCACCGGCGGCTTGTCGGCCATCGTCGACTTCGGTCTGTACGTGCTGCTCCTCGAGGTCGGGCTGCACGTCAACATCGCCAAGACGCTGAGCTTCATCGCCGGCACCACGACCGCGTACCTGATCAACCGCCGCTGGACCTTTCAGGCGCCGCCGAGCCGCGCCCGCTTCCTGGCCGTCTGCGCGCTGTACGCGACCACCTACGCCGTGCAGGTGGGCATCAACTACGTCTTCTACATGGCCTGGGACGAGAAGCCCTGGCGGGTGCCGGTGGCCTTCGTGATCGCACAGGGCACCGCGACGGTGATCAACTTCATCGTGCAGCGCGCAGTGATCTTCCGGTTGAGCTGAGGTGAGCGGCCCAGCAGTGATCCGGTGAACTGAGCCTGCAACCACTGCGGCTGCGCTGAGGCGACCAACCCAGGCGGTACCCTCGTCACGATGTTGGAGACCACGCCCCAGCGGCTCACCGGCTGGGCCCGCACCGCGCCCACGGTGGCGCAGGTGTTGTCGACGCCCGATCCCGAGGTGATCGTCAAGGCCGTCGAACAGGCCGCCGACGACCGCACGAGCGGCGGCAGAGGCATTGTGGCCCGCGGCCTCGGCCGCTCCTACGGCGACAACGCGCAGAACGGCGGCGGGCTGGTCATCGACATGACCGCACTCAACCGCATCCACACCATCGACGCGGACGACGCGCTGGTCACCGTGGACGCCGGGGTCAACCTCGACCAGCTGATGCGCGCCGCGCTGCCGATGGGCCTGTGGGTGCCGGTGCTGCCGGGCACCCGCCAGGTCACCGTCGGCGGCGCGATCGCCTGCGACATCCATGGCAAGAACCACCACAGTGCGGGCAGCTTCGGCAACCACGTCGTGGAGATGGACCTGCTCACCGCCGACGGCCGGGTGCACCGGCTCACCCCCGACGGCGACGAGTCCGAGTTGTTCTGGGCCACCGTCGGCGGCAACGGACTCACCGGCATCATCCTGCGCGCCACCATCGCGATGACGCCCACCGAGACCGCCTACTTCATCGCCGACGGCGACGTCACCGCGGGCCTCGACGAGACGATCGCCTTCCACAGCGACGGCAGCGAGGCCAACTACACCTACTCCAGCGCCTGGTTCGATGCGATCAGCGCGCCGCCCAAGCTGGGCCGCGCCGCGATCTCCCGCGGATCGCTGGCCACCCTCGACCAGCTGCCGAAGAAGCTGCAGAACGATCCGCTGAAATTCGATGCGCCGCAGCTGCTCACGTTCCCCGACGTGTTCCCCAACGGGCTGGCCAACAAGTGGACCTTCGGCCCGATCGGGGAGCTCTGGTACCGCAAGTCGGGCACCTACCGCAACAAGGTGCAGAACCTGACGCAGTTCTACCACCCGCTCGACATGTTCGGAGAGTGGAACCGTGCCTACGGTTCCCGAGGATTCCTGCAGTACCAGTTCGTGGTTCCCACCGAGGCGGTCGACGAGTTCAAGGCGATCATCGTCGACATCCAGCGCTCCGGGCACTACTCGTTCCTCAACGTGTTCAAGCTGTTCGGCCCGGGAAACCGTGCGCCGCTGAGTTTTCCGATCCCGGGCTGGAACGTCTGCGTCGACTTCCCGATCAAGGCCGGCCTCGGCGACTTCGTGAACGGCCTCGACCACCGGGTGCTGCAATTCGGTGGCCGGCTCTACACGGCCAAGGACTCCCGCACGTCCGCCGAAACCTTCCACGCCATGTACCCGCGCATCGACGAGTGGATCGCCGTGCGCCGCCGGGTCGACCCCGACGGGGTGTTCGCCTCCGACATGGCCCGACGTTTGGAGCTGCTCTAGATGGTGCGCGCATGGTGATCGACGCCGTGGGGAACCCCCGAACGATCCTGCTGCTCGGCGGCACGTCCGAGATCGGGTTGGCGATCTGCGAGCGCTACCTGCGCGATGCGCCGGCCCGCATCGTGCTCGCCGCGCTGCCCGACGACCCGGGCCGCGACGCCGCCGTCGCCCAGATGCGCAGCGCCGGAGCCAAATCCGTCGAGGTCATCGACTTCGACGCCGTCGACACCGCGAGCCATCCGGACGTGATCGAGCGGGCCTGGGGGCACGGCGATGTCGATGTCGCGATCGTCGCGTTCGGGCTGCTCGGCGACGCCGAGGAACTGTGGCAGAACCAGCGCAAGGCCGTGCAGATCGCCGAGATCAACTACACCGCCGCCGTTTCGGTGGGTGTGCTGCTCGGCGAGAAGATGCGCGTGCAGGGCTTCGGTCAGATCATCGCGATGAGCTCCGCGGCCGGTGAGCGGGTGCGGCGGTCCAACTTCGTCTACGGTTCGACCAAGGCGGGACTCGACGGCTTCTACCTGGGGCTCGGAGAGGCGTTGCGCGAGTACGGCGTACGCGTCCTGGTCATCCGGCCGGGACAGGTGCGCACCCGAATGAGCGCCCACGTCAAGGAAGCGCCGCTGACCGTCGACAAGGAGTACGTCGCCGAACTCGCCGTCACCGCCTCGGCCAAGGGTAAGGACCTGGTCTGGGCGCCCGGCGCGTTCCGGTACGTGATGATGGTGCTGCGCCACATCCCGCGGCCCATCTTCCGCAAGCTGCCGATCTGAGTCCCTTGCGCACACGGGTACTTTCCACCGCCAGCCAGATGGCGGTCGCGGCGCTGATCGCCGCCGCGGTCGCCGTGGTCGCGCTGCTGGCCATCGCGCGGGTGGAGTGGCCGGCGTACAACTCGTCGAACCAGCTGCACGCGCTGACCACCGTCGGCCAATTCGGTTGCCTGGCGGGCCTGTTGGCCGCCGGATGGATCTACCGGCGCGGCCGCGCCCACTTGGCCTGGCTGGGGTCGACGGTGTTCCTCGCCGCGTTCGTGACGGTCACGCTCGGCATGCCGCTCGGCGCCACCCGGCTCTACCTGTTCGGCATCTCGGTCGACCAGCAGTTCCGCACCGAGTACCTGACCCGCTTCGCCGACACCGCGGCGCTGCACGACATGACCTACTACGGGCTGCCGCCGTTCTACCCGCCCGGCTGGTTCTGGCTCGGCGGGCGCCTCGCCGCGCTGACCGGCACCCCCGCGTGGGAGATGTTCAAACCGTGGTCGATCGTCTCGATCGCGATCGCCGTCGTGCTCGCATTCGTACTGTGGGCGGCGCTGATCCGGTTCTCCTACGCGCTGATCGTCTCGACGGCCACCACCGCGACGATGCTGGCCTACTCGCCGGCCGAACCGTATGCCGCGATCATCGCGGTGCTGCTGCCGCCGGTGTTCGTGCTGGCGTGGTCGGGGTTGCGCGCGGCAGGCCGAGAAGGGTCTGGACGCGCCGGGTGGGCGGCGATCGTCGCCGTCGGCATCTTCCTCGGCGTCGCGGCGCTGTTCTACACACTGCTGCTGGGCTACGCGGCGTTCACGCTGACGATCATGGCGTTCACCGTCGCGGTGGCCCGCCGCAGTGTCGAGCCCCTGCTGCGCCTGCTGGTCATCGCCGTCGTCTCCGGCGGCATCGCGCTGATCGGCTGGGGCCCCTACCTGCTGGCCGCCGCCCGCGGCGAACCCGCCGAGAGCGGCACCGCCATGCACTACCTGCCCGACGACGGCGCGGTGCTGTCGTTCCCGATGCTGAGCTTCACGCTGCTCGGTGCGCTGTGCCTGGTCGGCACCATCTGGCTGGTGGTGCGGGCGCGCACGTCGACCCGCGCCGGCGGACTGGCGGTCGCGGTGCTGACGGTCTACGGCTGGTCCCTGCTGTCGATGCTGACCACGCTGGCCGGCACCACGCTGCTGTCCTTCCGGCTGCAGCCGACGCTGGTGATCCTGCTCACCGCCGCGGGCGTGTTCGGGTTCATCGAGGCGGCGCGCGGCCTGGCCGACAGCTTCTCCAGCCGCCGGCTGCTCGCGGTGGCCGGCGCGGTCGGCCTGATCGGCGCCCTGACCTTCAGCCAGGACATCCCCGACGTGCTGCGCTCCGACATCACCGTCGCCTACACCGACACCGACGGCTACGGCGAACGCGCCGACCGCCGCCCACCGGGCGCCGAACGCTACTACCGCGAGGTCGACGCCGCGATCCTCGATGCGACCGGCCGCCCGCGCAGCGAGACCGTGGTGCTGACCGCCGACTACAGCTTCCTGTCCTTCTACCCGTACTACGGGTTCCAGGGCCTGACGTCGCACTACGCCAACCCGCTCGCACAGTTCGAGCAGCGCGCGGCGGCCATCGCGAGCTGGGCGACGCTGAGCACTCCCGACCAGTTCGTCGACGCGCTGGACGCCATGCCCTGGGAACCGCCGTCGGTGTTCCTGATGCGCCGCGGCGCGAACGACACCTACACGCTGCGGCTGGCCTCCGACGTCTACCCCAACCAGCCCAACGTGCGGCGCTACCAGGTGGCACTCGACGCCGCGCTGTTCGACGACCCGCGCTTCCAGGTGACCGACATCGGCCCCTTCGTGCTGGCGATCCGGCAGCCGGTCGATGGCTGACGCCGGAACCGGGCCGTTAACATCTAGCTCCGTGAACTCAGGGGTTGCGACCGCAGGGAGCAACCACCGGACGGCCCGACTCATCGCCATCGTCGCGGGATTGCTCGGCGCGGTCATGGCGCTGGCTACCCCGCTGCTGCCGGTCGAACAGACCACCGCGCAGCTGAACTGGCCGCAGGACGGGGTCCTGCGCAGCGTGGACGCTCCCCTGATCGGCTACGTCGCCACCGACCTGGAGATCACCATCCCGTGCCGGGTGGCCGCCGGGCTGGCCGGTCCGGAGAACCGCGGGCGCACCGTGCTGCTGTCCACGGTGCCCAAACAGGCGCCCAAGGCCGTCGACCGCGGGCTGCTCATCGAGCGGGTCAACGACGAGCTGCTGGTCATCGTCCGCAACACCCCGGTGGTCTCGGCCCCGCTCGAGGCGGTGCTCAGCCCGCGCTGTGAGCGGCTGGTGTTCACCGCGCAGGCCGACAAGGTCACCGGCGAGTTCGTCGGCCTCGACCAGCGCGACTCCGGTGACCAGACCGCCGAGCAGGCGGAGAACGGCGACGAGCCGCTGCGCGGCGAACGAGGCGGTTATGACTTCCGCCCGCAGATCGTCGGCGTCTTCACCGACCTGTCCGGCCCGGCGCCGCCGGGCCTGGAGTTCTCCGCCACCGTCGACTCCCGCTACAGCACCACCCCCACCCTGCTCAAACTGCTGGTGATGATCGTCGGCGTCGTGCTGACCGTCGTCGCGCTGGGCGCCCTGCACGTGCTCGACACCGCCGACGGGATGCGGCACCGCCGCTTCCTGCCGTCGCGGTGGTGGTCGATGACGCCGCTGGACGGCCTGGTCACCGCGGTGCTGGTGTGGTGGCACTTCGTCGGCGCCAACACCGCCGACGACGGCTACATCCTGACCATGGCCCGGGTGTCCGAACACGCCGGCTACATGGCCAACTACTACCGCTGGTTCGGCACCCCGGAAGCGCCGTTCGGCTGGTACTACGACCTGCTGGCGCTGTGGTCGCAGGTCAGCACAGCCAGCGTGTGGATGCGGCTGCCGACGCTGGCGATGGCGCTGGCCTGCTGGTGGGTGATCAGCCGCGAGGTGATCCCGCGCCTCGGTCACGCCGTGAAGGTGAACCGGGCGGCGGCGTGGACCGCGGCCGGCATGTTCCTGGCGTTCTGGCTGCCGCTGAACAACGGTCTGCGGCCCGAGCCGATCATCGCGCTGGGCATCCTGCTGACGTGGTGCTCGGTCGAACGCGGGGTGGCCACCAGCCGGCTGCTGCCGGTGGCGATCGCGATCATCATCGGCGCGCTGACCCTGTTCTCCGGGCCCACCGGCATCGCCGCCGTCGGCGCGCTGCTCGTCGCGGTCGGCCCGCTCAAGACCATCGTCGCGCGGCACACGTCGCGGTTCGGCTACCTCGCGCTGCTGGCGCCGATCCTGGCCGCGGGCACCGTCACCGCCATTCTGATCTTCCGCGACCAGACCCTGGCCGCCGAACTGCAGGCCAGCAGCTTCAAATCCGCCGTCGGACCCAGCCTGAGCTGGTTCGACGAACACATCCGCTATTCGCGGCTGTTCACCACCAGCCCCGACGGGTCGGTGGCGCGCCGCTTCGCCGTGCTGACGCTGATCCTCGCGCTCGCGGTGTCGGTGGCGATGACGCTGCGCAAGGGCCGCATCCCCGGCACCGCCGCCGGACCGAGCCGGCGCATCATCGGGATCACGATCATCTCGTTCCTGGCGATGATGTTCACCCCCACCAAGTGGACCCACCACTTCGGCGTGTTCGCCGGGCTCGCCGGGTCGTTGGGCGCGCTGGCCGCGGTCGCGGTCACCGCCGTCGCGATGCGGTCACGGCGCAACCGGGCGATGTTCGCCGCGGCGGTGCTGTTCGTCGCCGCGCTGTCGTTCGCCACCGTCAACGGCTGGTGGTACGTCTCGAACTTCGGGGTGCCGTGGAGCAACGCGTTCCCCGAGTACCGATTCGGGTTCACCACGATCCTGCTCGGCCTGTCGGTGGTGGCGCTGCTGGTCGCGGCCTGGTTCCACTTCTCCGGACACGACATCGGCCCGCGCGCCCCCCGGGGCGGACGCTGGCGGCGGGCCGTGCAGTCCCCGCTGGCCATCGCGGCGTGGCTGCTGGTGCTGTTCGAGGTCACCTCGCTGACCCTGGCCATGGTCGCGCAGTACCCGGCGTGGAGCGTCGGGCGGTCCAACCTGGAGGCGCTGACCGGCAAGACCTGCGGGCTCGCCAACGACGTGCTGGTCGAACAGGACACCGACGCCGGTGTGCTGCAACCGATCGACGTACCCGTCGCCGCGTCGCTCGGTGCGGGCACCGCCCGCGGGTTCAGCCCCAACGGCATCCCGTCCGACGTCTCGGCGGACGCCGTGATGAACCAGCCGGGGGCGACGAACTTCGCCGACACCGACACCACCACCGACACCGAAACCGGTGAGCAGGCGGGCACCGAGGGCGGCACCACCGCCCGCGCCGGGGTGAACGGCTCCCGCGCGCAGTTGCCGTTCGACCTCGACCCGGCCACCACGCCGGTACTGGGCAGCTGGCGCAGCGGCACCCAGCAGCCCGCCGAACTGCGCTCGGCGTGGTACCGGCTGCCCGACGATCCGGGCCCGCTGCTGGTGGTGGCCGCCGCCGGCCGTTTCGATCCGGGCGACGTGTCCGTGCAGTGGGCCACCGACGACGGCGGCGACGAACCGGGCGGCAGTGTCGGCTTCGCCGACGTCGGCGCCTCACCGGCCTGGCGCAACCTGCGGGCCCCGATGTCGGCCATCCCGCGCGAGGCCACCCGGGTGCGGTTGGTTGCCACCGACGACGACCTGTCGCCGACCCACTGGATCGCGCTGACCCCGCCGCGCATCCCCGAGCTGCAGACCCTGCAGGACGTCGTCGGCTCCCGGGATCCGGTGCTGCTCGACTGGCTGGTCGGGCTGGCGTTCCCGTGCCAGCGGCCGTTCGACCACCGCACCGGCGTCATCGAGGTGCCGAAGTGGCGGATCCTGCCCGACCGGTTCGGCGCCGAGGCGAACTCGCCGGTGATGGACTACCTGGGCGGCGGCCCGCTCGGCATCACCGAACTGCTGCTGCGCCCGACCACCGTCCCCACCTACCTCGACGACGACTGGTTTCGCGACTGGGGTGCGCTGCAGCAGCTCACGCCGTATTACCGCGACGCCGTACCGGCACGACTCGATCTCGGTTCCACAACGCGCAGCGGCCTGTGGAGCCCGGCGCCGCTGCGTCATTAGGTGCGTCGCCTACCATCGACGCTCGTGCCCGCACACCGTTTCACCCGTCTGTTCGCTGTCATCGCGGGCTTGGCGGGCGTCGTGCTGTGCGCGCTGGCGCCGCTGCTGCCCGTCAAACAGACCACGGCCACGATCCTGTGGCCGCAGGCACCGGCCGCGGACGGCTTCGTCGGTGATCTGACCGCACCGCTGGTGTCGGGCGCGCCGCAGGCCCTCGACGTCACGATCCCCTGTCCGGCGATCGCCACGCTGCCCGCCGACGGCGGCCTGGTGTTCGCCACCAACCCGCCCGGCGGCATCGCGGCCAGCCGCAACGGACTGTTCGTGCGGGCCAACGCCGACACCGTCGTCGTCGCGTTCCGCGACACGGTCGCCGCGGTCGCGCCGCGTGACGCGATGGCCACCGGTTGCCGCGACCTGCACATCTGGGCGAACGTCGGCGCGGTGGGCGCCGACTTCGTCGGCATCCCCGGGGCGGCCGGCACGCTGCCGCCGGACAAGCGGCCCCAGGTGTCGGGGGTGTTCACCGATCTGGAGGTGGCGTCCCAGGCCGGCCTGGGCGCGCGCATCGACATAGACACCCGCTTCATCACCAGCCCGACCCTGCTCAAGCTCGCGGTGATGGCGCTGGGCGTGCTGTGCGTGATCGGGTCGATCGTCGCGCTGGCCGTGCTGGACCGGCGCGGCGGACGTACGGCACCGCGGGCGGCCGTGCGCGGCTCCTGGCGGGTGGGCCTGTCGACGTGGCTGGCCGACGCCGGCGTCATCGGCGGCCTGCTGGTGTGGCACGTGGTCGGCGCGCAGTCCTCCGACGACGGCTACAACCTGACCATCGCCCGGGTGTCCGACGAGGCGGGCTACCTCACCAACTACTTCCGCTACTTCGGCGCCGCGGAGGCACCGTTCGACTGGTATCAGGGGGTGCTGGCCCAGCTCGCGTCGATCAGCACCGCGGGCGTGTGGATGCGGCTGCCTGCCACCGCCGCGGCGATCGGGACGTGGCTGTTGCTCAGCCGCTGCGTCCTGCCCCGGCTCGGTCGGCGGATGGCCCGCAACCGCATCGCGGTGTGGACCGCGGGCGCGGTGTTCCTGGCGGCATGGCTGCCGTTCAACAACGGGCTGCGGCCGGAACCGCTGATCGCGTTCGCGGTGATCGCGGTGTGGATGCTCGTCGAGCGCGCCATCGCCACACGGCAGACGTGGCCGGCCGCGGTCGCGGTCGTCGTCGCGATGTTCTCGGTGACCCTGGCGCCGCAGGGCCTGATCGCGCTGGCGCCGCTGCTGGTGGGCGGCCGCGGGATCGCGCGGGTCATCGGCGCGCGCCGCCGCACCGACGGGCCGCTGGGCGCGCTGGCCCCGATCGCCGCGCTGCTGTCGGCGGCCTCCCTGATCTTCGTCATCGTGTTCCGCGACCAGACGCTGGCCACCGTCGCCGAATCCGTGCGCATCAAGTACCAGGTCGGCCCGACGCTGCCCTGGTACCAGGAGTTCCTGCGGTACTACTTCCTCACCGTCGAGGAGAGCGTCGACGGATCGTTGACCCGCCGCTTCTCCGTGCTGATCCTGCTGCTGAGCCTGTTCGGTCTGCTCACCGTGCTGCTGCGCCGCGGCCGCATGCCCGGCACGTTCAGCGGACCGGTGTGGCGGCTGGTGGGCACGACCGCCGTCGGGCTGCTGCTGCTGACGTTCACCCCGACCAAATGGGCCGTGCAGTTCGGCGTATTCGCCGGCCTGGCCGGTGCGCTGGGCGCGCTGACCGCGTTCGCGTTCGCCCGCGTCGGCCTGCACAGCCGCCGCAATCTGGCGCTCTACGTGACCGCGCTGCTGTTCGTGCTGGCATGGGCCACGTCGGGTATCAACGGCTGGTTCTACACCGGCAACTACGGCGTCCCCTGGTTCGACAAGCAGCCGGTGATCATCGGCTACCCGGTGACGACGATCTTCCTGATGCTCGCCATCGCCGGCGGGCTGCTGGCCGGCTGGCTGCACTTCCGGATGGACTACGCCGGGCACACGGAAGTGGCCGACACCGGACGCAACCGCGCGCTGGCGTCGACCCCGCTGCTGATCGTCGCCACGATCATGGTGGTGCTCGAACTCGGCTCGATGGTCAAGGCCACCGTCAGCCGCTACCCCGTCTACACGACCGGCGCGGCCAACCTGGCGGCGCTGCGCTCGGGCCTGTCCGCCGAGTCCTGCGGGATGGCCGACGACGTCCTCGTCGAGGCCGACACCAACGCCGGGATGCTGGAGCCGGTGCCGGGGCAACGGTTCGGCGAGTACGGCCCGCTCGGCGGCGAGGACCCGGTCGGCTTCACCCCCAACGGCGTCTCCGACACCCTGGAACCGGCCGAACCCGTGGTGGCCAACCCCGGCACGGTCAACTCCGACGGGCCGGTCGACAAACCGAACATCGGCGTCGGCTTCGCCGCGGGGACCGGCGGCGGCTACGGGCCGGAGGGCGTCAACGGGTCGCGGGTGTTCCTGCCATTCGGTCTGGATCCCGAACGCACACCCGTGATGGGCAGTTTCGACGAGAACACCGTCGCGGCCGAGGCCACCTCGGCGTGGTACCAGCTGCCGCCGCGGACCCCGGACCGGCCGTTGGTGACCGTCGCCGCCGCGGGCGCGATCTGGTACTACAACGAGGACGGCTCGTTCAACTACGGCCAGTCGCTGAAACTGCAGTGGGGGGTGCACCGCCCCGACGGCTCGTACCAGGCGCTCAACGAGGTGCAGCCGATCGACATCTTCGCGCAGAAGGCCTGGCGCAACCTGCGCTTCCCGCTCGCGACGGCACCGCCGGAGGCCAACGTCGCGCGCATCGTCGCCGACGACCCGAACCTGTCCGAGGACCAGTGGTTCGCGTTCACCCCGCCGCGGGTGCCCGTGCTGCAGACCGCCGAGGAGTTCCTCGGCGCGCAGACCCCGGTGCTGATGGACATCGCCACCGCCTCGAACTTCCCGTGCCAGCGACCGTTCGCGGTGCGGCTGGGGGTGGCCGAACTGCCGGAGTACCGGATCATGCCGAACTTCAAGCAGATCGTGGTGTCGTCGAATCAGTGGCAGTCCGCGGAGGACGGCGGGCCGTTCCTGTTCATCCAGGCGCTGCTGCGCACCGAGTCGATCCCGACCTATCTGAGCGACGACTGGTATCGCGACTGGGGTTCGCTCGAGCGCTACATCCGGGTCGTGCCGCGTGACGACGCACCCAACGCCATCATCGAGGAGGGGTCGACGCGAGTGTTCGGCTGGAGCCGTGGCGGACCCATCAGGGCCCTCCCGTGACCGCGACCGTGACACGCGACAACCGTCGGGACGCGGCCCGCGACGTCAAGACCGCGCGCTGGGTCGCCACGATCGCCGGTCTGCTGGGCTTCCTGATGGCCGTGGCCACGCCGCTGCTGCCGGTCACCCAGACCACCGCGACGCTGAACTGGCCCCAGCAGGGTCAGCTCGGCAACGTGACGGCGCCGCTGCTCTCGCTGTCCCCGGTGGACCTCGAGGCGACGGTGCCGTGCTCGGTGGTGCGCGGCATGCCCGCCGACGGCGGCCTGGTCCTGGGTACCGCCCCCGCCGAGGGCCGCGACGCCGCGCTGAACGCGCTGCTGATCAACGTCACCGACTCGCGGGTCGACGTGATCGTGCGCAACGTAGTGGTGGCCAGCGTGGAACGCGACCGCGTGGCCGGGCCCGGCTGCGAGCGCATCGACATCACCTCCAACTCGGACGGCACATACGCCGACTTCGTCGGGCTCACCCAGGACTCCGGGGAGAACGCGGGCTCCCCCCAGCGCACCGGCTATCCCGATCCGAACCTGCGGCCCGCCGTCGTCGGGGTGTTCACCGACCTGACCGGTCCGGCCCCGCCGGGGATGTCGCTGTCGGCGACCATCGACACCCGCTTCACCACCCAGCCCACGGCGCTCAAGCTCACCGCGATCCTGCTCGGGATCGTCTCGACCGTCATCGCGCTGCTCGCGCTGTGGCGGCTCGACCGCCTCGACGGTCACCGCATGCACCGCCTCATCCCGACCCGGTGGCGCACGGCGAGCCCGGTCGACGCCGTCGTCGTCGGCGGTTTCGCGCTCTGGTACGTCATCGGCGCGAACTCCTCGGACGACGGCTACATCCTCGGCATGGCGCGCGTCGCCGACCACGCCGGATACATGTCCAACTACTTCCGCTGGTTCGGCAGCCCGGAGGACCCGTTCGGCTGGTACTACAACCTGCTGGCGCTGATGACCCAGGTGAGCACCGCCAGCATCTGGATGCGGCTGCCCGACCTGATCTGCTCGCTGATCTGCTGGCTGCTGCTGTCCCGCGAAGTGCTGCCGCGGCTTGGACCCGCGGTGCTGGCCAGCCGTCCGGCGCTCTGGGCGGCGGGCTTCGTGCTGCTGGCGGCGTGGATGCCGTTCAACAACGGGCTGCGGCCCGAGGGCCAGATCGCCACCGGCGCGCTGATCACCTACGTCCTCATCGAGCGGGCCATCACCTCCGGGCGGCTCACCCCCGCGGCGCTGGCCATCACCACCGCCGCGTTCACCCTCGGCATCCAGCCCACCGGCCTGATCGCGGTGGCCGCGCTGGTCGCCGGCGGCCGGCCGATCCTGCGGATCCTGATGCGGCGCCGCCAGTCGGTGGGCCTGTGGCCGCTGCTGGCGCCGCTGCTCGCGGCGGGCACCGTCGTGCTGACCGTGGTGTTCGCCGACCAGACACTGGCCACGGTGCTCGAGGCCACCCGCATCCGCACCGCGATCGGGCCCAGCCAGGAGTGGTACACCGAGAACCTGCGCTACTACTACCTGGTGCTGCCGACCGTCGACGGCGCGATCGCGCGGCGGGTGGCGTTCCTGTTCACCGCGATGTGCCTGTTCCCCTCGCTGTTCATGATGCTGCGGCGCAAACGTGTGCCCGGGGTGGCCCGCGGACCGGCCTGGCGGCTGATGGGCGTCATCTTCGCCACGATCTTCTTCCTGATGTTCACCCCGACGAAGTGGGTCCACCACTTCGGGCTGTTCGCCGCCGTCGCCGGCGCGATGGCCGCACTGGCCACGGTGCTGGTGTCGCCGGCGGTGCTGCGGTCGGCGCGCAACCGGATGACGTTCCTGGCGCTGTTGATGTTCGTGCTGGCGCTGTGTTTCGCGTCGACCAACGGCTGGTGGTACGTCTCGAACTTCGGGGTGCCGTACAACAGTTCGGTGCCGCAGCTGGGCGGGATCTCGGTCAGCACGGTGTTCTTCGCGCTGTTCGCGGTGACCGCGCTGTGGGCGTTCTGGTTGCACGTGTCGGGGCGCACCGAGTCGAAGGTGGTGGACCGGCTGACCGCGGCGCCGATCCCGCTGGCCGCCGGGTTCATGGTGCTGGTGTTCATCGCGTCGATGGCCGTCGGCGTGGTGCGCCAGTACCCGACGTACTCCAACGGCTGGGCCAATGTGCGGGCGTTCGCCGGCGGCTGCGGTCTGGCCGACGACGTGCTCGTCGAACCGGACTCCAACGACGGGTTTCTGCGGGCGCTGCCGGGTGACTGGGGCCCGCTCGGTCCGCTCGGGGGCACCGGCTCCGTCGGATTCACGCCCAACGGGGTGCCCGACCGGATCATCGCCGAGGCGATCCGGCTCAACAACCCGCAGCCCGGCACCGATTACGACTGGAACCGTCCGATCGAACTGTCCCGGCCGGGGATCAACGGGTCGCGGGTGCCGCTGCCCTACGGGCTGGACCCGGCGCGCGTGCCGGTGGCGGGCACGTACTCCACCGAAGCGCAGCAGGAGAGCAGGCTGACCTCGGCGTGGTACGAGTTGCCCGCGCCCGATGACGCCCACCCGCTGGTGGTGATCACCGCGGCCGGGACCATCGCGGGCACCAGCGTCGCCGAGGGGTTCACCTCGGGGCAGACCGTCGACCTCGAATACGCCCGCCGCGGACCGGACGGGGCGCCCGTGCCGGCCGGGCGGGTCACCCCGTACGACATCGGCCCCACCCCGTCGTGGCGCAACCTGCGGTATCCGCGCGATCAGATCCCTGCCGACGCCGTCGCGGTGCGGGTGGTCGCCGAGGACCTCAACCTCGGTGAGGGCGACTGGATCGCGGTGACGCCGCCACGCGTACCCGAGGTCCGGTCGGTGCAGGAGTACGTCGGCTCCGAGCAGCCGGTGCTGATGGACTGGGCGGTCGGGCTGATGTTCCCGTGCCAGCAGCCGATGCTGCACGCCAACGGCGTCACCGAGGTGCCGAAATTCCGAATCACGCCGGACTACTACGCCAAGCTGCAGAGCACCGACACCTGGCAGGACGGCCTCAACGGCGGCCTGCTGGGCATCACCGACCTGCTGCTGCGGGCGTCGGTGATGCCGACCTACCTGTCGCAGGACTGGGGTCAGGACTGGGGCTCGCTGCGCCGCTTCGACACGATCGTCCCGGCAGAGCCCGCGCAGATCGACCTCGGCACCACGACGCACAGCGGGCTCTACAGCCCCGGGGAGATCCGCATCGCGCCGTAGTCGTGCGGTTGCCTCGCCGAGTTCTACGTGAGGGTCGCGAAACCGGCGCCGCCACGACCCTGGTGCAGAACTCGGCGCTAGGCGACGCACCGATCGCGGCGGGTCCGAGGAATCGGCGCTACGAGGCGGCGTTGTGCCGGTCGATCCCCGCGTCGCATTCGGCGCGGGTCTGGCCGGTCTGCTCCATGCAGACCCGCACGTTGGCCTCCTCGGGCTCGGTGCCGGCCGGCACCGACGGGCTGTCGAAGTCGCCCTGGTATTTCGACCAGATCGTCTCGTTGGTGTCGGTGAGGCGCGCGCAGTAGGCCGCCGCACCGGTCGGGGTGACCGCGGCGGCGCCCATCGTCGCGCAGTCGGCGCCGACCACCACCACCGGCAGCGCCGGCGCGGCGGGGCGCTGCCCGTCGCGCTGCAGCCACCAGACCAGCCCGCCGCCCGCG
>NZ_SPQO01000080.1 GCF_004570325.1 Mycobacterium sp. PS03-16
GCGCAGGATGAGGGCGTCGCCCTGGCCGCCGGCGCCGCACAGCGCCGCGACGGCGTAGCGGCCACCGGTGCGCCTGAGCTCCAACGCCGCATGCAGCGCCACCCGCGCACCCGACATCCCGATCGGATGCCCGATCGCGATCGCCCCACCATTGGCGTTGACCTTGGCCGGATCCACCCCCAGCTTCCTGGTCGAGGCCAACGCCACCGCGGCGAACGCCTCGTTGAGCTCGATCACGTCCAGATCGTCGACGGTGATGCCCTCCCTGGCCACCGCCTTCTTCACCGCATTGGCCGGCTGGGACTGCAGCGTCGAATCCGGCCCCGCCACCACCCCGTGCGCGCCGATCTCACACAACCACTCCAGCCCGAGCTCCTCGGCCCTGGCCTTGCTCATCACCACCACCGCACACGCCCCGTCGGAGATCTGCGACGCCGACCCCGCGGTGATCGTCCCGTCCTTGCGGAACGCCGGCCGCAGCCCCGCCAACGACTCGGCCGTGGTGTTGGCCCGGATCCCCTCATCCTCGCCAAACTCGATCGGGTCGCCCTTACGCTGCGGAATGCTCACCGGCACCACCTCGTCGGCGAAAATGCCGTCCTTCCACGCCGCCGCCGCCCGCTGATGCGACCCGGCCGCATACTCGTCCTGCTCGGCGCGGCTGAACTGGTCGACGTCGTTGCGCTGCTCGGTCAACGCCCCCATCGGCTGATCGGTGAACACATCATGCAAACCGTCATACGCCATGTGATCGAGCACCGTGACATCGCCGTACTTGTAACCCGACCGGCTGTCCATCAACAGATGCGGCGCCCGGCTCATCGACTCCTGCCCACCGGCGACCACCACCTCGAACTCCCCGGCCCGGATCAACTGATCCGCCAACGCGATCGCATCGATGCCCGACAGGCACATCTTGTTGATCGTCAACGCCGGCACATCCCAGCCGATCCCCGCCGCCACCGCGGCTTGGCGCGCCGGCATCTGCCCCGCCCCCGCGGTCAGCACCTG
>NZ_SPQO01000023.1 GCF_004570325.1 Mycobacterium sp. PS03-16
CGGGTGCGCCCCTGCCGCCCGGTGTGCCGCCGCCGCCTCCGTGACGCAGAGCGCTGATCCGGCGCGCGCCGATTCGGCCGCGCCGGGGTGGGTGTCGCCGGCGCCGTTGGCGCCGGACCGGCGCAGTGCGGACGGCCGCGACCTGCCCAGCCGCACCGACCCGATCGGCGCCGCGCTGACCGACACCATCGGGGGTCCGGTCGGCCGGCATGCGCTGATCGGCCGGCAGCGGTTCATGACGCCGCTGCGGGTGATGCTGCTGATCGCGGTCGTGTTCCTCGCGCTCGGCTACAGCACCAAGGCGGCGTGTCTGCAGTCGACCGGCACCGGGTCCGCCGACCAGCGGGTGGCGAACTGGGAGAACAACCGGGCCTACTACTCGCTCTGCTACTCCGACACTGTCCCGCTCTACACCGCCGAACTGCTCAACCAGGGCAAGTTCCCTTACAAGTCGAGCTGGATCGAGGCCGACGCCAACGGCGACCCGCGCATTCAGCACGACGGCACCGTCGCCGTGCGCTACATGGAGTATCCGGTGCTCACCGGGCTGTATCAGTACGTGTCGATGACGCTGGCCAAGACGTACTCGGCGGTGACGCGGATGGTGTCGGTGCCGGTGATCGCCGAGGTGGTGATGTTCTTCAACATCGCGGCGTTCGGGCTGGCGCTGGCGTGGCTGGCGACGGTGTGGGCGACGGCGATGCTGGCGGTCCGACGCGTGTGGGACGCCGCGCTGGTGGCGGCCTCACCGCTGCTGATCTTCCAGATCTTCACCAACTTCGACGCGCTGGCGACGGCGTTCGCGGTGGGGGCGATGCTGGCGTGGGCGCGGCGAAGACCCGTGCTGGCCGGCGCGCTGATCGGCCTGGGTGTGGCGGCGAAACTCTTCCCGCTGCTGCTGCTCGTGCCGCTGGTGCTGCTCGGGGTGCGCACCGGGCGGCTGCGGGAGGTGGGCCAGACGGCCGGCGCCGCCGTGGTGGCGTGGCTGGTGGTGAACCTGCCGATCATGGTGCTGTTCCCCCGCGGATGGTCGGAGTTCTTCCGCCTCAACACCCGTCGCGGCGACGACATGGATTCGATCTACAACGTGGTCAAATCCTTCACCGGGTGGCAAGGGTTCGACACCGATCTCGGGTTCTGGGAGCCGCCGACGATCCTGAACGCGGTGACCGCGCTGCTGTTCGCGTCGTGCTGCATCGCGATCGGGGTGATCGCGCTGACGGCGCGCCAGCGTCCGCGGGTGGCGCAGTTGGCATTCCTGGTGGTGGCCGCGTTCCTGCTGACGAACAAGGTGTGGAGTCCGCAGTTCTCGCTGTGGCTGGTGCCGCTGGCGGTGCTGGCGCTGCCGCACCGGCGGATCCTGTTGGCGTGGATGACCGTCGACGCGCTGGTCTGGGTGCCGCGGATGCTGTACCTGTTCGGCGAATCGAACAAGGGCCTGCCGGAGCAGTGGTTCACCGCGACGGTGCTGCTGCGGGATCTCGCGGTGATTGGCTTGTGCGCGTTGGTGATTCGGCAGATCTACCGGCCGGAGCTGGATCTGGTCCGGTACGGCGGCCGCATCGACGATCCGGCGGGTGGCGTGTTCGACCGGGCGCCCGACGATCCGCCGCGGTGGCTGCCGGACTGGCTACGCCCGGCCGGGCAGCGGGTGCGGGTCGATGCCGCGCCGCCGGCCGAGCCGGAGTTCGCCGACAGCCGGTGAGCGGGCCGGGTCCCGTTTCCGCGCGAGCAGACACAAAAGCGCCCGTCTTGTCGCCGATTCGGTTCCACTTCGCGTCTGCTCGCCGAGTGATTGCGCGGCGCGATTTCGCAGCTCAGCCCGCTTTCATGTAGCCTGGGCCGGTTGCCGACGCAGGCGACCCTCCTGCCACGGATCGACCGTGGCCGACACGACCATAGGAGGTGATGGGTTTCTCATGCGTCCGTACGAAATCATGGTCATTCTCGACCCCACACTTGATGAGCGCACCGTAGCTCCCTCGCTGGAGACGTTCCTCAACGTCATCCGCAAGGACGGCGGCAGCGTCGACAAGGTCGACATCTGGGGCCGCCGCCGGCTGGCCTACGAGATCGCCAAGCACGGTGAGGGCATCTACGCCGTCATCGACGTCAAGGCCGCCCCGGCCACGGTGTCCGAGCTCGACCGTCAGCTCAGCCTGAACGAGTCGGTGCTGCGCACCAAGGTCATGCGGACCGACAAGCACTAGTCACCGAACGGGTGTGCACGTCGTAGCACTTCCGTAGGCTCGCCTGCGACTAGTGCTCGAACACCACCGCCAGCGCTGAGCGCGTGCGCGAAGAGCTGAACACATCCAGGAGGACCTCGTGGCTGGTGACACCACCATCACCGTCGTCGGAAATCTGACCGCCGACCCGGAACTGCGTTTCACCCCGTCGGGTGCGGCCGTCGCCAACTTCACCGTGGCGTCGACCCCGCGCATCTACGACCGCCAGAGCGGTGAGTGGAAAGACGGCGAGGCGCTGTTCCTGCGCTGCAACATCTGGCGCGAGGCCGCGGAGAACGTGGCCGAGAGCCTGACCCGCGGGTCGCGCGTGATCGTGACCGGCCGGCTCAAGCAGCGGTCGTTCGAGACCCGCGAAGGTGAGAAGCGCACCGTCGTCGAGGTCGAGGTCGACGAGATCGGCCCGTCCCTGCGCTACGCCACGGCCAAGGTCAACAAGGCCAGCCGCAGCGGCGGCGGTGGCGGCGGATTCGGCGGTGGCGGCGGTGGTGCCCGCAGCGGCGGTGGCGGCGGCCAGTCGGCGCCCGCGGAGGACCCGTGGGGCAGCGCGCCCGCGTCGGGTTCGTTCAGCGGCGCCGACGACGAGCCTCCCTTCTGATCAACCTTTGAAGCAGTGAGAAAGAGATAGCGACATGGCCAAGACCAACAAGCGGCGGCCGGCCCCGGAGAAGCCGGTCAAGACCCGCAAGTGTGTGTTCTGCTCCAAGAAGGGCAAGGGGCAGGACATCGATTACAAGGACACCGCGCTGCTGCGGACCTACATCAGCGAGCGCGGCAAGATCCGTGCCCGTCGGGTCACCGGTAACTGCGTGCAGCACCAGCGGGACGTCGCCATCGCGGTGAAGAACGCCCGCGAGGTGGCCCTGCTGCCGTTCAGCTCCTCGACGCGGTAGTCACACGGGATACGGGAGAGCAACGAGATGAAACTGATTCTGACCGCTGACGTGGACCACCTGGGCGTGCCCGGGGACACCGTGGAAGTCAAGGACGGCTACGGCCGCAACTACCTGCTGCCGCGCGGGCTGGCGATCGTCGCCAACCGCGGTGCGCAGCGCCAGGCCGAGGAGATCCGGCGGGCCCGCGAGGTCAAGACCGTGCGCGACCTCGAGCACGCCAAGGAGATCAAGACGGCGATCGAGGGCCTCGAGTCCGTCGCGCTGCCGGTGAACGCCTCGGCCGAGACCGGCAAGCTGTTCGGTTCGGTGACCGCCGGCGACGTCGTCGCCGCGATCAAGAAGGCCGGCGGCCCCAACCTCGACAAGCGCACCGTCGTGCTGCCCAAGACCCACATCCGGAGTCTGGGCTCGCACTCGGTCACGGTGCGGCTGCACCCCAGCGTCGAGGCGCAGGTCGCGCTGGACGTCGTCGCCGAAAGCTGACGCAAGCGTCAATACGCCCGGGTGGGAACCGCTTTGGTTCCCACCCGGGCGTTGCTGTATGGCTGGCGAACTCGTCGGAGCGCGCCGGCCGTAGCGAACAACACTTGCTGTTAACCTGGCCGGTGCGTACCCGCTACACAACACGCCCGACACGGCAACCAACGACGACACGCCGGGCGAGTTCCCATCAACAGGTATCCACCGGTGTTGTAGTGCGTGTATCTGCGGATATATCCGCAGAACGAACAATCATCCACAGGTTCTCCCCAACGCCTCAACATGGGTGTCCAGAGCTATCCACACGCCGTCCACAGGCTTATCAACAAGCCCGCGTTGCGCCCCCTCCAGCAACGCTCTAGCGTGAGCCGTCGCACGGCGTTGTCGGCGTCCTGACCTAGAGTCGCGATCAGCCGAAAACGAACGCACGTTCGAGAGACAGGGGGAGCCGTGGCTGTCGTGGACGACCTTGGTCATCCGGATATGGATGCCCCGCCTCCCAGTGAGGAGTTCGGTCGGCAGCCACCCCATGACGCCGCCGCGGAGCAGGCCGTGCTGGGCGGCATGCTGCTGAGCAAGGACGCCATCGCCGACGTGCTCGAGCGGTTGCGCCCGGGTGACTTCTACCGGCCCGCCCACCAGAACGTCTACGACGCGATCCTCGATCTGTACGGACGCGGGGAGCCGGCCGACGCCGTCACCGTGGCCGCCGAACTGGATCGGCGCGGGCTGCTGCGGCGCATCGGCGGGGCGCCGTATCTGCACACGCTGATCTCCACGGTGCCGACCGCGGCCAACGCCGGGTTCTACGCCGGCATCGTCGCCGAGAAGGCGCTGCTGCGCCGGCTGGTGGAGGCGGGCACCCGCGTCGTGCAGTACGGCTACGCGGGTGCCGAGGGCGCCGACGTGGCCGATGTGGTGGACCGCGCCCAGGCGGAGATCTACGACGTCACCGAGCGGCGGGCGGCCGAGGACTTCGTGGTGCTGGAGGAGATCCTGCAGCCCACCATGGACGAGATCGACGCGATTGCCTCACAGGGCGGGATCGCGCGCGGTGTGCCGACGGGGTTCACCGAACTCGACGAGGTGACCAACGGTCTGCATGCCGGGCAGATGATCATCGTCGCCGCGCGTCCCGGTGTCGGGAAGGCGCTGGCGCTCGACACCCCGCTGCCGACACCGGCCGGCTGGACCACCATGGGTGATGTCGCGGTGGGGGACCGGCTGCTCGGCGCGGACGGTGAGCCGACGACGGTCGTCGCCGCCACCGACGTGATGCTGGGCCGCCCGTGTTTCGAGGTGGAGTTCTCCGACGGCACGGTGATCGTCGCCGACGCCGCCCACCAGTGGCCGACGGCGTCGGGGGTGCGCACGACGGCGCAGCTACGGTCTGGGCTGGACAGCATCGCGGCGGCGGGCTCGCTGGGCCGGTTCGCGGGCGGCCGGGGCACCGCGCTGCTGGCGGCCGCAGTGCACATTGAGGCGGTCCGGCGGCTGCAGACCGTCCCCGTGCGGTGCGTGGAGGTCGATAATCCCGAGCATCTGTATCTGGCCGGGCCGGGCATGGTGCCGACGCACAACTCCACGCTGGGCCTGGATTTCATGCGGTCGTGCTCGATCAAGCACCGGCTGCCCAGCGTCATCTTCTCGCTCGAGATGAGCAAGTCCGAGATCGTGATGCGCCTGCTGTCGGCGGAGGCGAAGATCAAGCTCGCCGACATGCGGTCGGGCCGGATGACGGACGACGACTGGACCAAGCTCGCCCGCCGGATGAGTGAAATCAGCGAGGCGCCGCTCTACATCGACGATTCGCCGAACCTGACCATGATGGAGATCCGGGCGAAGGCGCGGCGGCTCAGCCAGAAGGTCGGGCTGCGGATGATCGTGGTCGACTACATGCAGCTGATGACGTCGGGCAAGAAGTACGAGTCGCGCCAGCAGGAAGTCTCGGACTTCTCGCGAAGCCTGAAGCTGATGGCCAAAGAGCTCGACGTGCCGGTGATCGCGATCAGCCAGCTGAACCGTGGACCCGAGCAGCGCACCGATAAGAAGCCGATGGTGTCGGACCTTCGTGAGTCGGGCTGTCTGACGGCCGATACGCGGATCCTGCGGGCGGACAACGGTGCCGAGGTGACGCTCGGGGAACTGGTGGCCAGCGGTGAGCGGCCGCTGGTGTGGTCGCTGGATCAGCGGATGCGTATGGTGGCGCGGCCGATGACCAACGTGTTCTCCAGCGGTCACAAAGAGGTGTTCAGTGTCCGGCTGGCATCCGGGCGGACCGTCAAGGCGACGGGCAATCACCCGTTCATGACGCTCGACGGGTGGATCGCACTGGACCAGTTGAAGATCGGTGACCGGGTGGCGGCGCCGCGCCAGGTGCCCGAGCCGGTTCAGACGAAGCGGATGGCCGATGAGGAGGTCGTCCTGCTGGCGCACATGATCGGTGACGGGTCGTGTGTGAAGCGGCAGCCGATACGGTACGCCAGCATCGACGAGCAGAACCTCGCCGCGGTCACCGCCGCGGCGCAGCACTTCGGTGTGACGGCGGTGCGCGACGAGTACGCCGCGGCGCGGGTGACGACGCTGCGGCTGCCGGCGCCGTACCGGCTGACGCACGGTAAGCGCAACCCGATCGCGGCGTGGCTGGACGAGCTCGGACTGTTCGGGCTGCGTAGTTACGAGAAGTTCGTCCCCGAGCGGGTTTTCGCGCTGCCGACCGACCAGATCGCACTGTTCCTCCGGCACCTGTGGGCGACGGACGGCTCGGTGCGGTGGGACGCGAAGGCCGGTCAGGGCCGGGTGTACTACGCCTCGACGAGCCGACGGCTGGTCGACGATGTCGCCCAACTGCTGCTGCGGGTAGGGGTGTTCGCGCGAATCAAGCGCGTGATCAAGGCCAACTACCGCGAGTGCTGGCATCTGTACATCTACGGGGCGGAGAACCAGGCGAAGTTCCTCCACGATGTAGGGGTGCACGGTGAGCGCGGGGTCTCGGCGCGGCAGGTGCTCGGGAATCTGACGAGCGTGGTGCGGAACCCGAACTCCGACACAGTGCCCCAGGCGGTGTGGGACCAGGTGCGAGACCTGTTGGCGGCAAGGCAGATGACGCACCGGGAGTTCGCGGCGGCGATGGGTTCGCGGTTCTGCGGGTCGACGATGTGGAAGCACTCGCCGAGCCGGTCACGGCTGGCCCGGGTAGCGGAAGTGCTTGCCGACGAGCACATCACGATGTTGGCGACCAACGACGTGTTCTGGGACGAGATCGTGGAAATCACCAGCATCGGTGAGCAGGATGTCTACGACGGAACCGTCGACGGCACGCACAACTTTGTTGCGCAGGGGATTTCACTTCACAACTCGCTGGAACAAGATGCCGACATGGTGCTGTTGCTGCACCGCCCGGATGCTTTCGACCGAGACGACCCCCGGGGTGGGGAAGCGGATTTGATTCTGGGTAAGCACCGAAACGGTCCGACGAAGACGATCACGCTGGCGCATCAGCTGCACTTGTCGAGGTTCGCGAATATGGCGCAGTCGTAGGGTGGCCTGTGGCTTCCCGAGTTTTATGTCCTTATCCCATATCAAATGTCCACTCGATGTCCATATGGACATGAAAGTGGGATTCTTGATGCGTACCAGATTCGCTCGACGCGCAGTTGCGCATGAGCCGGGGGTAGAGCGGCCGGCATGCTAGAGGCCGGCGCCACCGATTAACGCGTAAGAAGCTGAGCGCTAGGACATCAATGCTAGCCAAACCACTACAGGACGGCCAGCCAGGACCCGTCTGAGTTCGAGGGGGACCCGATTGGTGGTCCAGTCGCTATGCGACTGTCAGTCGATGGGTCGTGGTGCACTGTAGGGCAAACTCTGACGGGGTGAGTTCGCCATGGGCGGAGTGGGGCCGGTTGGCGTTGTAATCGGCTCGCCAGTCCTCGATGATCACCCTGGCCTCCAGCAGCGAATCGAAGCGCCACGCGTTGAGCAGTTCATCCCGCAGGCGGCCGTTGAACGACTCGATCCATGCGTTCTGCCAGGGCGAGCCGGGATCGATGAAAAGCGAACCGGCACTGTCGAATCGGCACCAATCGCTCACGGCATGAGCCACGAACTCAGGCCCGTTGTCGAAAAGCACGTAGTGCGGCGCCCCGTGCATGAGGGCCAGTCGATCCAACACCTCGACAACGCCGTCGGCATCGATGGACCGATCCACCTCGATGGCCAAGGCTTCGCGGGTGAACTCGTCGATCACGTTGAGCATCTTGAGGGTGCGGCCGTCGCCGGTGGTGTCGAACTGAAATCCATCGCCCAGATCACGTTCGGACGAATCGGCGACATCGCACCCACCGCGACACCGATCCCGGTGGAGCTCTTTCGATTCGATGGTCAGGCGTGCTGGTCGGCGTGGATGATCGGCGCGATGGTCCGCTGGAGTTCGTCGAGGTGGTTCTCGTAGACCCCTCGCGGGGTGGTTCCGTGCGTCAGACAGACCTTGGCGGCCGCGGCCGTAGCGATCGCGTGCTGTGCGCCGTTGCCCATGAACTTGGTGACCGATCCAGCCACGTGGGTGACGCTGATGTGCTTGCCCGCCATCATCAGATTCGCGACATCGGCGGAGTATAGGCACCGGAATGGCACTTCGAACGGCTCGTGATCGCGCTCGTCCCACTTCCAGTCCTTGAGGCGGAAGTCGTACGTCTCGTGTCCCGGGTAGTGAAGGCAGAACGCGCCCGCGTTCATGGCAACAGCGTCGGGGAACGATCGATGCTTGCGGATGTCGTTCTCGGTGAGTACCAGATCACCGCGGTACCTGCGGAACTCGCCCTGCGCCGGGACGTGGGCCACCCAATCGAGGGCGAGGTTCGCGTAGGTCTCGGGTTCGAGGACCTTGACGTTGGAGAAGGTGCCGTAGATCGCGCGGAGCAGGTGGTCCCGGATCCGCTCGGCCTCGGTGTAGGGATCCAGGTCCTGGCCGTACTCCCAGAAGTGGCTGGCAGGAAAGAGCATCCGTCGCCGGATCGCGGGGTCGGGGTTCCGCGCGGTGCCGGCGACGGGGCCCGGACCGTTGTCCGAGCCGGGCCGTTGCAGTTGGCCGCCGAGGTTCGCGTAGTCCTTCGCCACCTCCACGGCCCAGGGAACGTCGGGGAAGGGCGTGGGGCGGTCGCTCTCCCGGGTCCGGAAGAACACGGTGTTCCCGTGGTGCGTCTCGACGCGCTCCTCCGGCGCAAGCGGCTCGCCGAATTCCGCGCGGCTCTCCTGACCGAACATGGTGGCTGCGCCGACGAGCAGGCCGAGAATCGCGGTGCCGGTGCAGTCGATGAACATCGATGCGCGCAGCCGAATCTCACGGCCTGTCCGCGCGTCCCGGGCATCCATCGAGACGATCCGGTCACCGTCGAGCACCGCGTCGTACACCTGGTGCTCCAGAAAAACGGTCACCGTCGGCTCCGCCTCGAGGATGTGCAACGCGTGCAGGTCACCGTCCCCCGACCGCGACGCCAACTCCTTGACCAGCGGGCCCGTCACCCCACGCGGGGTGATCCCGATCTCGACGCTGGCGTTCCCACCCAACACCGGGCGGTTCTGCACCAGGGCGACTACCAGACCGAGCCTGCCCGCGGCGAGTGCCGCGGCGGACCCAGTCACGCCCCCGCCGGCGATGACGACGTCGAAGGATCCGGCGTCCACCGGAACATCGGGAAGGCCACGTAGACGGCGGCGCCAGGCACGGGCCTCCGGACCTCCCCCCTCCGGTGGGACGTCGTCAGTGGTGGTGAGGTAGATCGCGTCACATCGGCCGTCGAAGCCGGTCAGATCGCTCAGCGTGATGACCGCAGGCCCGTGGGTGAGGTCGACGATGCCTGCATCCTGCCAGTGCCAATCGAGTCCGTCCGCACCGAATTCCACCGGGAGCGGTTGACCGTCGATCGCGACAGTGAACCGCCCCGGATGATGCTCGGGAACCCAGTCCTTGGCTCGCACCCACACGCGGTAGCGGCCGCCCTGCTCGACGTCGATCGTGGTGGTGGCGTCGGCGACCGGAGTGCCCAGGCCGTGCGCGAGCAGATAGGGTGAACCCATCGCCGACTCGAACTGCGAATCCAGCGTCCAACCGCCGAAGTCGTCGAACTCGGGCGCCGAGACGAGGATGTGGACGGCGTTCATGCCGTCGCAGGCGCGGTGGTCACCTGTGCGTCCGCGCGCTTGTTGTAGGCGTCGAAGGCTGTGTAGGCGCGGTAGTAGGTGAACATCTGCAGGCCCCACGCGGCGAGAGCGAGGGTGTAGAAGAGTGGGCGGTCCAGCATGTCTTCCTCGGGGATCGGGAAGAAGTCGTACGTGATCGCGATGAATGAGGCGAACATCGTCGCCACCCCGGACCAGATTGCGTGGCTGTGCTCACCGATGTCCCAGAGTCGTTTGCAGAAGTAGGCAAGGAAGCAGCTGGTGAGCAGGTTGGCGACGAGCAGGAAGGTTTCCGCGGCGAGCTTGAACGACGACTCCTGGTAGCCGAGGAAGACGAATCCGCCGACGGCGGCGAGCGCGAAGGCGCCGATCTCGACGGCGAGTGACGGCTTGTAGCGGTGTGTGACCTGCATCAGGCCGAGGACGAGGACGAGCGTAATGCCGAAGGATCGCGAGAACGCGTCGAGGAACGCTGCGGCGGTGTACATCGGGCTGTCATGTCCGGCCTTGATCGCGGCGAACACCATGAAGTTGGTGCAGGACGTCGCGACGATGATCCATTCGAGTCCGAGGAGGTAGTTGTGATGTCCGCGGATGAACTTGATGCCGTACGTGTAGCCGACGACGATCGCCCAGACGACGGCGATCATGAACAGGATCTCGATCATGGTGACTCTCCTTGGGGTTATCGGGAGGTGAGGGCGGTCCGGGGTTCCAGGAGTCCGGGCAGCCGGTCGGAGACGATGGCTCGCGCGTCGGCGACGATCTGGTGGACGACGGTGGCGCAGTCCGCGACGTCGTCGATGAGCCCCTGGGCTTGGCTGGCCCACCACATGCCGTCCTCGACGTCGCCGTCGAGGTAGACGTTCTTGCGGGCGCGAGCGCCGCTGGCGAGGTGCGCGATGTCCGCGAACGCCGCACCGGGCCGGGCCGAGATCTCGGCGATCTCGGTGGAGACCGAGTTGCGCGCCGCACGGGCGGTGTTCCGGAACTCGCGGAACACGATCTGTGTGTCGAGTTCGCTGTTCGAGACGATCTGCTGCTTGACGTTCGGGTGGATCGGCGCCTCCGTGGTCGCCATGAACCGGGTGCCCATATTCACCGCGTCGGCGCCCAGCGCCAAGGCGGCGACGAGGCCGGCGCCGGTCGCGATGCCGCCGCTGGCGATGACCGGGATGCTCAGCGCTTTCGCGGCGGCGGGGATCAGCACGAGGCCGGGGATGTCGTCGTCGCCGGGGTGTCCGGCGCACTCGAAGCCGTCGATGCTGACGGCGTCGACCCCCAGTTGCTCGGCCTTGAGGGCGTGCCGCACGCTCACCGCCTTGTGAATCACCTTGACCCCGGCCGCGTGGAAGGCCGGCAGGTGCGGGGCGGGGTTCCCTCCGGCGGTCTCGACGATGCCGATGCCGGCGTCGATGATTGCGTCGCGGTACTCGTCGTAGGGCACTGGATCGATGGTGGGCAGGATCGTCAGGTTCACGCCGAAGGGCTTGTCGGTGAGTTCGCGGCAGCGGGCGATCTCCGCGCTGAGGGCGTCGGGGGTTGGCTGGGTCAGCGCGGTGAGGAATCCGAGCGCTCCTGCTTCGGCGACGGCGCCGATTAGATCGGCCGTCCCGACGGCGGTCATGCCGCCGCAGACGAGGGGGTGCTCGACGCCGAAGGTCTCGGTGAAGCGGGTGGTGAACATCAGCGGGTCCGATCTGTGAGTGCGGAGACGCGGTCGAAGGCGCGGTCGGCGAGCCACCCGGCATACAGTGCGGGGCCGCTGACCACGCTGGGCCAGAAGCGCTTACGGCCGTGCCAGATCGCCTCGAGGTCCGCGTGGCGGGGCGCGCCGCCGACATGATCGGCCAGGAGGTGGCCGACGTACTGGGCCTGGGCGAAGCCGTGACCGTTGCAGGCCTGGGAGTACAAGACGTTGTCCGAGGCCTCGCCGGCCGCGGGCATCCACGTTCCGCTCATGGAGATCCAGCCGCCCCACACGTTCTGGAATCCGACATCGCGCAGACCGGGGAACCGCTCGCGGAAGCCGCGGACCAGATCCTCGGCGACAGCGGGCGAGGGGGCGCGCTCAGGCAGTGGGTTGCGTCCGGCCTCGACCCGGCGCGTGCCGAAGACGATCGTGCCGCGCGGCGTCACCCGGTGGTTCTCGAGGATCATGTGCAGCGACACCATCGGCGCGCGGCTGGTCCAGCCGATCGCGTCGAGACGTTCCGGCGCGATCGGCTCGGTCTCCAGCAGGCACGTGTACGTGGGGGTCGCGAGGTTCTTCGGGGCGATCGAGAACGCACCGTTGTCGGCATTGGTCATCAGGAGTGCACGCTTTGCGTGGACGGTGCCGCCGGGCGTGTCGACGGTGACGCCGTCCCCGGCGTCCGTGACGTCCCGGGCGGGCGTGTACTCGTACACGCGAACCCCGGCGGCGATCGTGGCGCGGCGGAGGCCGAGAACGAAGTCGCCGGGGTTGAGCGTGCCGCCCACCCGTTCGCGCACCCCGCCGAGGAACCCCTCGGGAAGCCCGGCCTCGCGGCCGCCGACGAACTCGGCCGCCGCCCCGTTCTTCTGCAGCACCTTCGCGATCCGACGGGCGCGACGCAGCTGGCCGTGGGTCACGGCGGCCATCACGATGCCGGTCTTGACGTGCCCGCAGTCGATGGCGTGCTTGTCGATGGCCTCCTCGGCGAAGTGCACCGCGTTCTCCGCGTACCGGTACAGCGAACGCAGGCGGTCCGGTTTCACAAGGAGATCGATCATCTCCGGATCGGCGGCGATCGAGTTAGTGATGTAGCCCGCGTTGCGGCCGCTCGCGCCCGCGCCCAGGGTCCGGGCCTCCAGGAGTATGACGTCGGCGCCCTTCTCCGCCAGGCGGATCGCGGCGGCCATGCCACCTCCACCGCCGCCGATCACAACGACGTCGCACCGAACGTCGCCGGCCAGCTGCGGCTCGGTGACGGACGGGGGCGCGGCCCAGCCGGTGTCGTACAGCACCTTCACTGCAGTGCCTCCTTCGGGAGAACTCCGGTACCGCGTGCACGAACGGCGACGATGGGGGGATCAAGTACTAGGGAGTGTCCGGTGTCGTCGGCGGCGCGGCACACGACACGCAGCTCGAAGTCGATGGTCCGGCTGCGGGTGCCCTTCTTAATGAGTACGGCCTGGGCTTCCACGATGTCGCTGCCGCGGATCGGGGCGAGGAACTCCACCGAGGAGTACCCGGCGAACAGGCCTTCGTGACCGTCCACTTCGATCGACAGGTTTGTTCCCACGTCGCCGAACAGCTTGAGTGCGTACGCCCCGTCGACGAGGTTGCCTGCGTAGTGCGCGTCGGAGAAGGCGACGTAACGCCTGTGGATGACGGTGTCGTTCATAGTGATCACTCGATCTCCTGGTCGATGCGGCCGACGCGCTGCGCGCCGGTCTCCCGCGCGTGGTCGATGATGTCGGCGATCCAGTCGACCGACTGCTCGATGGACATCACCACGTTGCTCGCCAGCGCGGGACTCTGGGGTCCGGCGACCATGAAGAAGTTCGGGAAGCCGGCGGTCATGACGCCGAGGTAGGTCCGGGTGCCCTCGTTCCACACGTCCCGCAGCCGACCCCGTCCTCGCCACGAAGGCCGAGGCCATACAAGGGCCCGGTGAACGCATCGAAGCCGATGGCAAGCACGATGGCGTCGGCCTCGTACTCACCCTCCGACGTGACGATCGAGGTGTGGGTGTGCTCATGTGTGCTGCCGCTCTCTAGATGTTCGATTGTCTGGGTCAAATGACTATGAAATGAGAGTGGCAGTGCTCCGTGTCACGGTCAAGGGGCGAAAACCCTAGTGGAGGCTGACCGAGACACCTGACCGGCTTGTCCCCGAATCGGTGTAGTGTCGCCGATGATTGCGGCTGGAGCGCCGTGTTCCCACTGCATGGAGGCTCGAATGACCCGTATTCCCGCCGCCGAGCGGCGTTCCGAGCTTGTGGACGCCGCAGTGCGCGTGATCGCGATCCGCGGGGTCGACGGCGCAACGACCCGCCGAATCGCGGACGCGGCGGACGCGCCGCTCGCCACGCTGCACTACTGCTTCTCCTCGAAGGAGGAGTTGTTCGCGGAGGTCTTCCGATTCGTCGCGGGCCAGTATCGGGAAGTTCTGGCGCGCAACGATTGTCATGGCGACGTGAAGGAGACCGCGCGCTCGCTGATGCGGGGGGTGATGGAGTGGTACGTCGCGAACGAGGACCTCGGCCGCGCGATCATCGAGCTGATCAGCTGGGCGCGGCGGCAGGCCAGCGAGCAGGCGGTGATGGTGTACACCGAGGCGAACTCCGCGCTGCGCACGATCCTGGAGGCCGACGCAGCTGCGGCCGGGCAGTCGCTCGCTCAGCGGGCGATCGACGAGCTGGCGTACATGGTCACGGTGCTCTCGGACGGCTTCGCCATGAACTGGCTGGTGTTCGCGGACCGTGACGCCGCACCCGCCCACATGGACCTCACCGTCCGCGCGCTGGACGCGTGGATGGACGCGAATCTGGACGCCGATCCAGGCGCCGGGCCTGGCGCGCATGACGCGCATTCGGCGAGGTCAGTGGGGGCGCTGCTGTCCTGGGTCGAGCTGGCGTGAGCGCAGCAAAGGGCCGTTCGCCGACTCCCGATTTCCCCGGGTGTCCGGGGGTCTGCGACGCCTCGGGAAGGAGCGGCTCGGTCATTCATGGTCATATGAATAAGTCGCATGACTAGAATCGGGAGGTGCACGTCAAACGGCGAAGCCGGAACCACCGATGAAATGAGAAAGCGATGACCGCACCGAAAACCGTCCGCGAGGAGACCACCCGCGTCGCAGTGATCGGCGCGGGCATGTCCGGCCTCATGGCTGCGACCACGCTGTCCGCACAGGTCGACGACATCTTCGTCCTCGAGGCCGCCGACCGCGCCGGCGGGCGGGTCGAGACGGTCCGCCAGGGCGACTACTGGATCAACGTCGGAACGCAGTTCACCGAGGGCACGGGCCCGCTCATCGAGGCTCTGGACCGCCATGGTGTCGCGCGGGGCAGCCTCGCTGGCAAGGGGGTCGCGCTCGGCCTGAACGGCGAGGTGATCGATACGTCCAATCCGGTGCAGCTCATGTTCTCCAGGGGCATGACCTTCGTCGATCGAATCGGCATGGCCGTCGTCGGCGCCCGGGTCGTCTCAGGGGCCGTGGCGCTGGGCCTGAACCCCGACGGCGCGATCGGCCGCCGGGTCCGCGCGTCGCTCGACCGCAAGCCCGGTACCTCGCTCGTGCGCGGCGTGCGGTCTTCGGCCGCCCGCGCCGTCGTCCGGGCGTGGGCGGCGCAGTGGATGGGCTGCGAGCCGGAGGAGACCGCCGCGACGCAGTTTGTGTACTCCGTGGGGATCGCCATCGCGGATCCGGAGAAGGTACCGAACTTTTCGCTCCCCGTCGGCGGCAACCAGACGCTGACGGACATCCTCGCCGAGGACCTGGGCGAGAAGATCCGGCTGGGCGCCACCGTGAACACGGTCGAATGGGACGACGACGGTGTCGTGATCGAGTACGAGGACGCGAATGGCCCGGTGCGTCTTCGCGCCGAGCGCGCGGTCGTCACCGTGCCCGCCGACGTCGCCACGCGGATCCTTCCGGGCCTCCCGCAGTCATACCGGGACGCGTACGACGACATCGACTACGGCCGCTACGTCGTCGTCGGGTTCTTCACCGAGGAGGCCGGCGAACGCCAGGCGTGGGACGACTTCTTCGCCGTGTCGACCCCCCTGCTCGAGTTCCAGGCGGTGTTCAACCACGCCGCGGCGCAGCGCGGCAAGGGCCCGCGGAAGCCGGGCGGCGCACTGGCGTGCTTCGCAGGCGGGGCGAAGGCGGACGCCCTGCTCGATCTACCCGACGAGGAGATCGCCGAGCGGTTCAGCCGGGACCTCGTGGCGCTGTACCCGCAGCTGAAGGGCAAGCTCGGGACTCCCATCGTCCGCAAGCACCACCGCGTCGTCCCGTTCTGGGCGCCGAACAAGCGCGCGTCACTGCCGGTGCTGCGCGAGCCGATCGGCCCGATCCACCTCGCCGGTGACTTCCTGCTCGACGTGCCGTCGCTCGCGGACGCGACGGCGTCCGGCGAGCGGGCGGCGAAGGCCGTTCTCACCGAACTCGGCATCGCCGCGGCGGACTGAGCAAGAACGGTCAAGCGGCGGTGGACCAGGCGGTCATTCGGACCTTCGCCCTCGCCTACGGACATTCGCCCTCGCAGCTTCCGCCACCGTCGGGGCGGGACGGGCTGTTGTTCCCGCGCGCCTTCGACTTCGAGCTCGTCGAGTGGGCGCGCAACAAGGCCTACCTGTGCGGCCGCTACCGGTTGGTCCGCGCCCGCTCGTGACGATCGGAGTGGGTGGTGCACAGTGCACCGGTCCGTCACAGAACACGGAGCACTGCGCGGTAGCTCACAGCAGGAGTGCACAGGCATCGTCGAAGCATCACAGCTCCGCCCGTCACGGAAGGCCCCACGATGAACGCATCGACCCACCAGACCGACGAGTTCGACATCGTCATCATCGGCGCGGGCATCGCCGGCATCGGCGCCGCGAAGTACATCACGGAGGCCTTCCCCGGCAAGCGGGTGGTGATTCTCGAGGGACGCGCGAACATCGGTGGCACGTGGGATCTGTTCAAGTACCCCGGGATCCGCTCCGACAACGGCCTGCACACATATGGCTACGAGTTCAAGCCGTGGACGGACCCCGACGCGATCGCGGAGGCTCCGAAGATCCTGAACTACCTCCAGGAGACGGTCGACGAGTACGACCTGAGCCGGCTCATCCGGTTCGAGCACGCCGTGGAGCACGCCTCTTGGTCGTCCGCCGACGCCCGCTGGACCCTCGACGTCCGGACCCCCGACGGCGACCGGACCATCAACACGAACTGGGTCTTCGCCGGCACCGGCTACTACCGCTACGACGAGGGTTACACCCCGCACTTCGAGGGCCGCGAGGACTTCCAGGGCGACATCATCCACCCGCAGCACTGGCCCGAGGGCTACGACTACGCCGGAAAGAAGGTCGTCGTGATCGGCAGTGGCGCCACCGCCGTGACGATGATCCCGTCGATGCTGAACCATGCGGGCGCCGCCGCGCACGTCACGATGCTCCAGCGCACCCCTACCTACGTGGTCGCCTGGCCAAAGGTCGATTCCACGGCGCTCCTCTTCACCAAGTGGTTCGGCGAGAAGCGGGGCTACGCCATCACCCGGTTCGCCAGCATCTGGGCCGAACGCGGCCAGGTGAAGTTCATGCGCGCGTTCCCGCGGATCGCGCGTGCTCTGGTCCGCAAGCAGAACCGGTCCCTGTTGCCGAAGGGCTACGCGGTGGACACCCACTTCAACCCGCCGTACGACCCGTGGGATCAGCGTCTGTGCCTGTCGCCCGACGGGGACTTCTTCGAGGCGCTGAGCGGTGGCGGCGCCTCCGTCGTGACCGACCGGATCGAGCGGTTCACCGAGACAGGGATCGCGCTCGAATCCGGCGAGCACCTCGACGCCGACCTCATCGTCACGGCGACCGGCCTGAACATGCGCCTGCTCGGCGGGATCGACTTCGACGTCGACGGCGAACCGGTTCACATCCCGGACACCGTCGCCTACCGCGGCACCCTGCTCACGGGGCTGCCCAACCTGTCCATCGCGATCGGCTACACCACGTCCGCCTGGACGCTGAAGATCGGCATCGTCGCCCGCTACCTCTGCGACCTGATCAAGCACATGGACGCCTTCAGCTACGACAGCGTCCGGGTCGACGCCGATCCCACGATGGAGCGCCGGCCGATCCTCGACCTCGACTCGGGCTACGCCCAGCGCGCCCGCGACGTCATCCCGAAGCAGGGCACGGGCATGTTCCAGATGTCGATGTCGTACCAGCAGGACGCGAGAATCCTGCGCGGCCCCTTGCTCGACGACGCCCTGCAGTTCGGCTCCACCCGCGACCAGACCGCCGGCGCGTCCACCAAGGAGCGGGTCGATGCCTGAGGACCTCGACCGGTTCGCCGCCCTCCCCTGCGGAACCCGCGTCTGCTTCCGCATCGACGGCCCCGCCGACGGCACGCCGGTCCTGCTGGTCGCGGGCCTCGCCGAGGACCTCACCACCTGGTCCGAGCGGTTCGTCTCCGCGCTCGTCGCGACCGGTTTCCAGGTGATCCGGATGGACAACCGTGACTGCGGACGGTCGACCTACGCGACGACCCCGCCCCCGAACAGGCTGCGCCAGCTGCTCGGCCGGCCGCGCCGGGACTCCTACACGCTCGCCGACATGGCCGCCGACACCGCGCAGCTGATCGAGCACCTGGGTCTCGGCCCGGTGCACCTCGTGGGACGGTCGATGGGCGGAATGATCGCGCAGACCGTCGCCGCTCGGTACCCGCACCTCGTCACCACCCTCACCTCGCTGTACTCGACCACGGGCGACCCGAAGGTGGGACAGCCGGCACCGTCGACCTGGGTCCTGATCTCGGCGCCACCGCCACGCAACCGGGTGGGCGCGGTCCGCGCGCACCTGCGGATGACCGCGCATTTGGCCGGCACCGCGTACCCGATCGACGAGGCGGAGGAGGCCGCGCACGCCGTGACGACCTTCGATCGCACCGCCGGCGACGCGGTGGCCGGGACTTCCCGCCAGCTCCAGGCGATTCAGGCCTCGGGCGACCGCACCGAGGAGATCTCGCGGATCGCGGCCCCCACGCTCGTCATCAACGGCGACCGGGACCTCATCGTCGCGCCGTCCGGCGGCGACGCCACCGCGGCGGCTATCCCCGGGGCACGGCACATCGTCATCCCCGGCATGGGCCACCACCTGCCGGACGCGCTCGCGCTCCGCATCGCCGATCTCGTCGTCGGCCATCTCGAACGAGCGGTGGTGCGATGACGGCGACGGTCGGGCCGGCAGCCGCCACCGGCACCGAGTTGCAGCGGCCCCTCGGAGTCTCGCAGATCGTCTTCATGGTCGTGGCCGTGGCGGCGCCGCTGACGGTGTTCGCGCCCTGGCGAACGTCCTTCTGGGCGTGATCGGCGCGTCGGTTGTCACGGGCCGGTCTGGGCCCTCGTGCTGCACCGGCGTCGGCCGGACGTGTGCCGCCTTCGAGTGACCCGACCGTCCGGGGATCAGGAAGCACCGAACGGGATTCATCTCAGTCCATCGAGCAAGGAACCACCATGGAAACCACCCTCTCGCCCGCAACGCAGGTCCGGGTCGCGATCGACGACGACGCCACCCCCGTCGTCCGGCTGATCGGCCGCACCCTGCGCGACGCGGCCCGGATCGATCACGCCCCCGACGTCCTCGGGCGCGGGGCCGGCACCGTCGCCGTCCGCTCACACGCCACCCCGCAGGCCGCCACCGTCACCTTCGCCGATGGTGCCGTCGCCGTGACGGGCGGCGTCTTCGGACCGACCGATGCGACGGTCACCGTCGACCTCGACTCACGGTTCGCCGCGACGGCCATCGAGGGTGATGCGGAGCTAGCCGACGCCGTCCTGCGCGTCCTGCAGGTCCCGCTGCCCGATTGGCGCGAAGCCGGCGCGCGGTTCTGGGACACCACCCGCGCCGTCCGCGGCGTGCCCGACGTCCTCGTCGCCGTGGCGACGGGACCGCACCGCCGCGAGGAGGCCCGCTTCGGGACGGGAGCCACGACCTACCGCATGGTCGGCACGGCCGACGCGCTCGCCGGCGTCTTCACCGGCGCCGACTTCCTGTTCACCGCCCTGGAACGCGGTCTGGGCGTCCAGGGCAGCATGGCCCAGCTCTCGGCCATGACCGCCGCGTCCTGGAAGGCCCGCTACGATGTCTGATCCCATCCCGCCCAAGGCGTATCGCGTGGAGGCCACCAACCACGACGGCAGCTTCATGGGCAAGTACGTCACAGCCGCGAAGTTCGACTCCGGCAAGACCTCCGGGTTCGCGTTCGCCGACGTCCTGTTCGCCATCGATATGGGCACCGACCTCGTCTTCGGCGACCCGTACCCCGAGTGGCGCGGCAACCTCTACGACATCGCGCTGCTGCCCGACATGACCACGCTCGTGGAATGGAAGCCCGGCGTCCACTCCGTGATCGGCGACTTCTGGCTCAAGGACGGCAGCCCCAACCCGATCTGTCCGCGCAACCTGGTGCGCCGGCAGATCGCTCGACTCGCCGCCCTCGGGTACACCGCGACGGTCGCCGTGGAGATCGAGACCACCCTGTTCGAGGAGTCGATCCAGGAGGCCCGGGCCCGCGGCTACCGCGACCTGACCCCGCTGGGCGGCGAGACGGGGGCGACCTACAACCTCGCCCGGTCGTCGGACTGGATCGACTACATGGAGGCCGTCACCGACCGGCTCGACGAGCTGGGCATCGTGTGGGAGGCCTGGACCGACGAAGCCGCCCCCGGCCAGACCGAGCTGAACATCGCGCCGAATGACCCGCTGACCCTTGCCGATTCGTGGGTGCGCACCAAGCAGGTCATGCGCGAGATCGCCTGCGAGAAGGGCCGATCGGTGACCTTCATGGCCAAGCCGACCGCGGGCTTCGGGCAGGGAGCTCACCTGAACGTCTCGCTGCAGCGCGACGGTGAGAATCAGTTCTACGCGCCGGACGGGCCCTCCGAGCTCATGCTCAACGCGATCGGCGGCCTGATGGCGACGATGGCCGGCAACACCCTCATCTCGCTGCCGCAGATCACGTCGTACCGACGCCTCGTCGACGTCTCGGGACCACCGACGACCATCAGTTGGGGTGTCAGCAACAAGACGGCGGCACTGCGCGCCGTCGTCGGACACCCCAAGTACTCCCGCCTCGAGTACCGGGTGCCCGGCTCGGACGTCAACCCCTACTACGCGCTCGGCGGCGTCCTGGCCGGGATCGTCGCGGGCATCGAGAAGAAGCTGCAGGCGCCGCCCCAGGTCGAGGACATGGCGTGGTGCCTGCCCGACGACTGCGGCGTCGAGCGGATCCCCGACTCGATGACGAAGGCGATCACCGCGCTCGACGCCGATGAGCTCCTCCGCGAGTACCTCGGCGACGAGTTCGTCGACTTCTGGACGGCGTCGCGCCGGTGGGAGTGGATGCAGTTCCACACCACGGGCGGTGACCCGTACGCCGAACTCTCCGAGTGGGAGTCCCGTCGCTACTTCGAGTTCTCATGAGCCGCAAGCCCCTCGTCGGTATCACCGGCCGCAGATTCCAGCTCAGCCTGCTCGCCGGCGCCGACCCCCGGTACGGCAAGGCGTGCATGGACTCCTTCATGTCCTCGTTCGCGACACGCATCGCGCAGGCGGGAGGCGTGCCCGTGCACCTGCCCTACGACGCCGATCCCGCCGACGCCTGCGAATGGCTGTCCGGCGTCGTCATCACCGGCGGTCAGGACGTGCACCCCGCCCGCTGGGGCGGCGACGCCTCCGTGGTCCGCGACATCGACCCCCGCACCGACACCAACGCCCACGACCCCGAACGCGACGAGTACGAGTTCGTGCTCACCCGCGCCGCGATCGACCGCGGCATCCCACTCCTCGGCGTGTGCCGGGGAGTCCAAGTGCTCAACGTCGCGCTCGGCGGCACTCTGATCGCCGATCTGCCGCCCGGACCGGTCCCGCACCTGTCGCAGCAGGGCGCGCCCACCGACGGCGACGCCGAGCACGTGGTGACCTTCGAACCCGGATCGACCGCGGCACGGATCTTCGGCCCGAGCATGCTCACCAACTCGTGGCACCACCAGGCCTTGGACCGGTGCGGATCGGGTCTCGTCGTGACCGGCCGCACCGCCGACGGGGTGATCGAGGCGGTCGAGGTGCCCGGTGCACCGATCCTCGGCGTGCAGTGGCACCCCGAGTGGATGGCGAGCGACGACCAGGCCATGGCCTGGATCGTCGACGAATCGACGAAACGACAGGAAGCCTGAGGATGACCCTCGACACGACCCGACTCGGCGGCGCACCGCCAACGCGGCGCGCCGTCGCCGCCGACGAAATCGGCGACCCACCCCGCATACGGACCGTCACCGGTCTGCTCGCCGACGGTGCCGCCGACACCCCCGACGCCGAACTACTACGCTTCGGCGACGAGTCGTGGACCTACGGGCAGGCTGACGCGGCCTCGTCGCGGCTCGCGCACCGCCTCATCGAGACCGACGGGATCGCCCCGGACGACCGCGTCGCCATCATGCTGCCCAACATCGCGGGCTGGCCGCTCACCTGGCTGGCCGCGCTCAAGGCCGGAGCCGTGGCGGTGCCCGTCAACTCCGCCTATCGCGCCGCCGACCTGCAGTTCGTGCTCACCGATTCCGGCGCGCGGGTGATCGTGACCGACGCCGATCATCTCCCGCTCGTGCGTGAGGTGATCGACGGAGACCCCGACCTCATGGGGATCGCGGTGGTGGACATCGCGGACACGGCCGACGCCTCGTTCCCCGCCACGCCGCCCGAGGTCACGGTCGGACCCGACACGCTCGCCAACCTGCAGTACACCTCCGGCACCACGGGATTCCCGAAGGCGTGCATGCTGACCCACGACTACTGGACGCGGATCGGCTGGGCGTGCGCCGCCGCGGTGGGGCTCGGCCCGGACGACGTCCTGCTGACCGCGCAGCCCTTCTCGTACATGGACCCGCAGTGGAACACGGTGCTGGCGCTCACGACCGGCGCCCAGCTGGTGGTGCTGCCCCGCTTCTCGGCCTCCGGGTTCATGGCCGACGTCCGTCGCCACGGGGCGACGTTCTGCTACGTGCTCGGCTCCATGCCGACGCTGTTGTTCAAGCAGTCGCCCGCCCCGGAGGACCGGGACCACCGCCTGCGCGCCGTGTTCTGCTCGGCGATACCCGTGGCACTGCACGCCGATCTCGAGGAACGCTGGGGCGCGCCCTGGCGCGAGGTGTACGGGATGACGGAGACGGGGATCGACCTGTTCAGCCCGTTCGACGACGCGTCCGCCGTCGGCACCGGAACGCTCGGAGACCCCCTGCCCACCAAGCGGATCCGGATCGTCGACGCCGACGGCGCCGAGGTGCCCGACGGAACGCCCGGCGAGCTGACGGTGTCCGGCGCCCCGATGATGCTGGGGTACTGGAACCGGCCGGACGCCACGGCGGAGACGCTGCGCGACGGGTGGCTGCACACCGGCGACGTCGCGGTGCACGACGAGCACGGCTACCGGCTCGTCGGCCGGCTCAAGGACATGGTGCGCCGCGGAGGCGAGAACGTCGCCGCCGTCGAAGTCGAGGCCGCGCTCGAGCACGACGACGCCGTGGTCGCGTCCGCGGTCGTCGCCGAGCCCGATCCGGTGCTCGGCGAGGAGGTCAAGGCGTTCGTCCAGCTCGCCCCGGGGCTCGCCGCCGATCGTGCGGCGGCCGCGGCGATCATCGCCCGGGTAGCGGGCCGCCTCGCGAAGTTCAAGGTGCCGCGGTACGTCGAGTTCGTCTCGGACTTCCCGCGCACCCCATCCCAGCGGGTGTCCAAACCCACTCTCAAGGCCCGTGCCGCCGAGGTGCCCGGCACGGTCTTCGACCTCCGCGCCCCGGCACCGTCGAACAAGGAGAACCCCGTGCAAGAGACCGTCGATCCCACCGAGCACGTCCTCGTCGAGGTGGTGCGCGAGGTCGCCGTGATCACGCTGCGCCGCCCCGACAAGCTCAACGCGCTGACTGTCGGCATGCGGCGTCGCCTCGCAGCCCTCATCCGTGAGTACGGCACGGGCGAGCGCGCCCGCGGCATCGTGCTGACGGGTACCGGTCGCGCGTTCAGCGCCGGCGAGGATCTCTCCGCGGCGCCGACGAGCTTCGGCGAGATGCGGGTCAGTTTCGAGAGCTTCCACGATGTCACGCGCGCCGTGATCGAGACACGCGTGCCGGTAGTCGCCGCAGTGAACGGGATCGCCGTCGGCGGCGCCTCGGAGATCACGCTGTGCTGCGACGGCCGGATCGGTGTGCCCGAGACGGTGTACTACCAGCCGGAGAACTCCCGCGGGCTGACCATCTCGAACGCGTCGAGCCTGCTGCTGCCGCGGATCGTCCGCGGGCACGCGATGCGGATGATCCTCGGATCGGAGCGCATCGCTGCCGATGAGGCGCTCCGCATCGGCCTGCTCGACGAGGTCATCGAGCCGACCGTCCTCGTCGATCGCGCCGTCGACACGATCCACGCCTGGACGCCGGAGGGCGCGAACACCACCGCCCTGCACCTGGAACTGCTGCGCCCGACGCTCGACGAGATCGAGCGCGCGTTCGCCCGCGAGGACGCCGCGGCCGACGAGGCGTGGAACAGCGGCGCCCTGACCGCGGGCGTCCAAGGCTTCTGGGACGCCCGCAGCACACCCGCCGCCGCTACCACCGGAGGAACCCGATGATCACCACCCGCGCCGCCGTTCTCACCGCCGTGGGCGAGTCGCTGCAGCTCACCGGCATCGTCGTCGACGATCCTCAGCCGCACGAGGTCCGCATCGCCGTCACGCACGTCGGCCTGTGCCACAGCGACCTGCACTACATTTCCGGCACCGTCCCCACCGAACTGCCGGTCGTGGTCGGGCACGAGGTCGCGGGCGTCGTCGAGGCCGTCGGATCCGCGGTCACCGGGCTGCGCCCGGGGGACCGGGTCACCGGTGCGCTCACGCCGTCGTGCGGGCAGTGCCGGAACTGCGACGCCGGGCACTCCACGCAGTGCCAGCGGCAGGACGAGATCCGCCGGCGCCCGCGGCCCGCGTACGCGCTGCCCGACGGGGCACCGATAGCCCGGCTGGGCGACGTGGGCGCGTTCTCCGAGCACATCCTGCTGCGCGCCAACGCCGTCGTGAAGCTGCCCGACAACGTCTCGACCCGCGTCGGCTGTCTCCTGTCGTGCTGCATCGTCACCGGTGTCGGCGCCGTCTTCCGCGGGGCGCAGGTGCGGGCCGGTTCCACGGTCGCCGTGATCGGCTGCGGCGGCGTCGGTTCCGCCATCATTCAAGGCGCGCGACTGGCGGGCGCGTCGGCGATCGTCGGCATCGACCTCGACGACGCGCGGTTGGCGGCGGCGCGCTCCTACGGCGCCACCCACACGGTGAACGGCGCCTCGGACGTGCCGGCCGCGATCCGCGAAATCCTCGGCGACGGTGTGGACTACGCCTTCGAGGCGGTCGGATCGGCCCGGACGGCGGCCACCGCGCTCGCCGCGGTGCGCGGTACCGGCACCGCGTGCCTCGTGGGGATCGCCCCGATGGGTACCGACGTCGCCGTGCCCGCGCACGACTTCTTCTTCTCCGAGAAGAAGCTGATCGGCTCGTACATGGGCTCCGGCCAGGCGCGGGAGGACATCGCGCAGATCGCCCGGCTGTACGAGCAGGGCCGTCTGCTACTCGACGAGATGGTGACCGATGTGATCCCGTTCGAGCGGATCAACGAGGGCTTCGAGGCCATGAAGTCGGGCGATGTCACGCGCATCGTCGTCGCCATGCCCGCCGCGTCGGACGCCCCCGTCCGAGCCGACGCCCGACCCGAGACCGCGGAGGCGATCCGGTGACCACCACGAACACCACGCTCGCGCAGCCGCGCAGCTACATCGCCGGCGAATGGATCGACTGCGAGACGCTCGACACCTGGAACGTCGACCCCAACACGGGCGAGCCAGTGCACCGGATGGTGACCACTGCCCCCGCCGACCTCGAGCGGGCGCTGAAGCTCGCGGAGCGGGTGTACGAGCGCACCGACTTCACCGCCGACGACTTCCGCCTCGAGCGCGCCGACGCGCTGGAGCGGGCCGCGGCGAAGGTGGAGGAGCGGCTCGAGGAGATCGCCCGCACCGACGCGCTCACCAGCGGCACGGCCATCAGCGCGACGCGCAAGGTCGCGGCGTTTCTGCCGTACCGCCTGCGCGGGGCCGCCGCCGAGGCGCGGAACATCGCTCGCGTCACGCCGCTCGCCGCCGACGGGCGCGACGTCCGGCTGCACCGGATCCCGTGGGGGCCTACCGCGATCCTCACGCCGTGGAACGGGCCCAGCTTCATTCCCGCGGCGAAGACGGCCAGCGCGATCGCCGCCGGCTGCCCGGTGATCCTCAAGCCCTCCGAGCACGCCCCCGCGAGCGCGCAGGTCATCGTCGAGTGCTTCGCCGACGCCGGCCTGCCCGAGGGGGCCCTGCAGCTCGTGCACGGCACGGGCGACATCGGCGCGGCGCTCACCGGGGACCGGCGCGTCCAGGTCGTGTCGTTCACGGGCGGCCCCGGCGCCGGGCGGGCCATCGCCCGCGCCGCCGCGGAGGACTTCAAGGTCCTCCAACTGGAGCTGGGCGGCAACAACCCGGCGCTCGTCCTCGACGACGCCGACGTCGACGTCGCCGCCGACGGAATCCTCACGGGCATGACGAACCTCAACGGTCAGTGGTGCGAGGGGCCGGGCAAGGTGCTGGCACCGCACCGGCTGGTGCAGCCCCTGCGGGAGGCGCTGGCCGCGCGGATCGCGAAGCTCCGGATCGGGCACTCGCTCGACGAGGGCACCGACATCGGCCCCATCTCCAACGAGCCGCACTACCGGACGCTCCTGCAGCGGATCGACGGCCTGCGCGCGCTGGGCGCGAACATCGACCAGCCTGGCGAGCTGCCCGAGCTCGCCGGGTACTTCCTGTCCCCGACGATCGCCACCGGTTCCGACCCCGACCGCACCACCGCCGAGCTGTTCGGTCCCGTGATCTCGCTCCACGGGGTGGATTCGGACGAAGAAGCGCTGCGTGCCGCGAACGCCCACCCGTCGGGCCTGGACGCCTACGTCTTCAGCACCGATACCGATCGTGCGATCGCCGTCGGTGCCCGCGTCAAGTCCGGCGAGGTACGGGTGAACGGAGCGAAGGTGGCCGACCTCGGGGATGACTCCGCGCAGAGCTTCTGGGGGACGTCCGGCATCGGCGGACACGGACCCGCTGAGTCGGTCCGGGTGTTCTGTGGCCACCGGGTGGTCGGCGTCGACTCGCCCGATCTGCCGATGTGATTCCGCGGTGGCAGCCCTCAGTCGCGCAGTTGCACGAGCATGAGGGCGGCCACCACGCTCGCCGCGTTGTCGGCGAGCGGCATGGGCAGGAGCTGATCGACTCGGGCCAGCCGTCGTTCGACGGTGTTGCGGTGCGTGTACAGCTTCTCCGCCGCCGCCGACGCGTTGAACCGCTCCCGGACGTACGTCAGCGCGGTGTCCCGGAGCGTGGCGTCCGCGGCGGCGAGATCTCCGAGAGTGTCGCTGACGAACTGATCCGCCTGACCCATGTCCGCCGTCAGAACCGCTATCAGGGCGACGTCCTCGTACCGGACGACCCGATGCGCGGACCCCACCCGTGCCAGGACTCGCTGCGCGGCAACGGCGTCGAGGTGGCTCCGGCGGAAGCCCTCCAGCTCCCTTCCGGGGCGCCCGAAGGCCACGTGGATCCCGGCGTGACCGGCGAGCCCCGCCACCGCCGCCGCGACCGACGGCGCCACCTCGGTCGGGATCCACACCCACAGCGCGGTCGCGCTCGCGTTGAGCGTGAGTCGTCGGGTCGCACCGCACGCGCGCATCATCGCCTCCGCCGCGGCGTCAAGACTCGCCGCCTCGTCGGCAGAATCGCGCCAGACGATCGCGGCGAGATGACTTCCGGTGAGGGCGTAGCCCAGCCGGGCCTCCGCTCGGTCGCCGCTGATCGGCGCGCCCTCGAGCAGGAGCTGGACCGTCGCGTGCCGCTCCGCACTGGCACCGCGGGCCAGCTCGGCGCGCTCCTGTTCGACGTACTCGTCGAGCGCAGCGATGGAATCGTCGATGAAGGTCGACATCGACCGCTCGGAGATCTTCATCAACTCCCGCAGCTCGTCGAGGTCGCTCGTCGCCGCGAAGCACTCGTCGACCCACGCCGACCACGCACCGTGTTGGGCGCCGCGCCACGAGCCGAGGTCGTGCATGTCCAGGCCGCGCCGGACCACGTCGCGGGCGAACTGCAGGATGTCCGGGTCGGTGCTGGGCGGCACTCGCGCGCCCGGGTCCTGCAGGTTGCCCGACAGCCAGTGCACCATGTTGGTCTTGTTCATCCGACGGTCCGCGGCCACGAGCTGCGGGTCGTCGAGGACGGTGCGGTAGTCGGCCGCCTCGTGCGCCGCAGCGGTCAGCTCGGCCACGGCGGCGTCCGAGGACGCGAGCAGCCGCTCGGCGACCTCACGGATCAGCGCCGCGATGCGCCGCTCGGGGCGCGGCCAAGACGGGTCCATCGTCGCACTGTATCGCCGACGGCCGCGGTCGCCGGCGAGATCCGGGGCGCGACATCGTGATCCGCGCAGCGTGATGCAACGCGGGCATGTTGCTCTCCGCCCGCCGCCTTCACGGAGCGAACGATCATCCCGACGCGCTCCAGGGCCGCGGTGCTATAGGCGCTCTTGGGCCCAGAACTCTGTCTGCTCCACGCCAAGACGCTGGTGCGAGACTAAAGCTTTTCGATTGCGGTGACAGCCGTGGTGGTGCCGTCCTCATTGTTGATGCGTTCGCCGAGTGCATGGGCGGTCAAGGCGCGCTGCGGTAGAACTGTTGATGCGGCGCCGAGGGGTGGAGGCGTTTGGCCCAGAACGGTTGATCGGTGGCCGGTCCTGGGAGTGGGATGCTGGGTCGTCCGGCGCGCAGGGCGGCGGCGGTGGTGCCGGCTCCGCAGTGGTGGGCGATCGCGGCCATGTGGGGGGACAGCCAGTCGTGCGGTGCGCCACCGATGGTGAGGATGTCCTGCCGGTGACATTGAGGTCTGCCCAGCCGGATTGGACGATGCCGCGTACTCCCGCCTGGTGCAGCCCGGTGGCGATGATGTCGCACAGTCGCTGGGCGCGTGCTCGGGTGAGGACGGTGTTGCCCAGCCCGGACCTATTCGGGCGCATCGTGGGCAGGACCCGATGAGCACCGTCGCAATCGCCGCGGTCGGCAGCCGCGGGGGCCACATCGAATGTTGGGTCGCGCAGCACTGGTTGGACGACGCCGTTGACCGTGCCGCGCAAGGCGATGGCCGTCGCGGGGACGTAGGTGGTGCCGAGGGAAGCCAGTGCTTTCAGTGCGACGCGGTGGGTGGCGAATAGGTGATGCTGGAACGGATGTAGGCGTTCAGCTTGGCTGAGGCGGTGCTTTCGGCTGCCACCGCGGGGGCGACCGAGTCCAGCATGGTGCGGTACATGTGCTCGACGATGGCTTCGACAAGTTTGGCCTTGGTGCCGAAGTGATAGAGCACTGCGCTCATCGCGATACCGACGCAGTCGGCGATCTTGCGGATTGATGCCTGGGCGAACGAACCCGACCTCGCCGATGACCTCGATGGCTGCAGCGACGATCTGGCTTCGTCGGGCGGAACGAATGAAGGACTGCGCGTGCTCTGGGGTGGCCGGCGGCTGGCAAATGCCACGCTGAGGGACCGCGTTGGTCTGGGAAACGTTTGTGGACCCAAGCCTGCGACCGCAGGAGCATTACGCCGACCGGCACGTTGACGGCGACACGACCGCCCGACTGTTACCCGTAGGCGCGAACCTGTGTTGCGCGACGGGCGTCCAAGCGGCTGACGGCATGAGCGACGTAGCAACAGTGACGAAGGTCTGTCGGGGACTTTGTCAAGGTGACGAAAGGGAGTGGACAAGTTTGCCGACCATACGGCTCGGGAAACATACGCGCTCTACCGTTATTCAGTTCCCTTCGAAAGTGGACATGAAAATGAGAATCTCAGGTGTGGACATCGAGTGAGAACGCTGCCATCAGCGCACTTCATAGAGGTACGTGCGGACACGAAACTCGGGAAGCCACATGTGTGCCCTGTCGCTTCTCAAGCTTGATCTCGAACTCTCAACTTAAATGTCCACCCGAGGTCCAATGGGACATGAAAGTGAGAATTCGTGCCGCGATGCCCAGCGGACCAGCTGGCGGGTGACGAATCCTCAAGGCCCGCGTCTTGAGACAGGAAGTGAGACACGCGACCTGATGTGATGTGCCCACAACGCGGGCCGCGCGGGGCCGTCCCCTTCCTCTGCAAAGGCGACAGCGGATGTTCACGGATGGCGTACTTCCGGTGATCGGGGTAGAGATTTGTGAAGTCGTGCTGCGTGACACCGTTGAATCGGTTCTGGGCTGGGTGTATTGACTCAACGAATACGGGGAGGGAAAGAACGCGTTGTCCTCCGCCTCATCCCGGCGAAGTTCCTTGCTCAGGTCATCAGTGGGTGTGCTCATCGGTCATTCCCTTCTCTTCGGCCGCCGTGTTGTCGGGTGCCATTCGAGCTGACGTGCTGCTGAACGGGCTGAAGTCGGATTGACGTCGACGTCGGGAGGTTTGCCCAAGGCCCTGGCATGGTCTCTGGCGCGCTCATCGCTTCGAAGCCGGTACCGCGGCGCTGGGTGGAATGCGGAGATCCCGCCGAGTGTCGCGCTCGTTCTGCGGTTGTCGCCACGTCGATAACAGCATTCGGAAGCCCCGCAGCTTCGTCGAGTGAGGGAACGTCGGGCGATCAGCTCGAACCCCACGGTGAGCGCCGGAGCCAGGAACAGGCCACGGTGCGGCGGCCTTTCTCGAACCGTTCTTCTGCCGGTGAGAGCCGCTGTTCGCCTGAGGCTGCGCTAGGTGGCGCTGTCGAGCAGCGCCTTGTCGACGTCCGTCGAGGCGCTCCTGGGTGTGGTAGTCATGTCGCCTCCGTAGCGCGGTGTTCGACGAAAGCGACTGATGTAAACCGCATCCTCGTCATGTTCACACTGCAGAACACAGCGACTGGATCATCCAAGACGGACATCCGATGCGGGGTATAGGACTCACCTATCCCTGCGGTTGATGGCGGCTACCCGTCGCCTCCCGATTGAGCGCGGTATTTCTTGGCCTGGCTCATCAGGGCGGTGGCCGGGGCGGTGAGGTGATCCCGTCGGCTGACCGCGGCGACGTGCAGGTACGACTCGGGCACGATGCGCTGCACGGTGGCTCCAGCGCGACGGGCAGACTCCGTCCATGACGAAGGCATCACCGCACGCCCGAGCCCCTTGAGCACCATCGGCAGGATGGAAGTCCGGTGGGCGACCTCGGCGACGACGGTGATCCGGGTACCCTCGGCGATCACGTCGTCAACCAGGGCGCGCATCAGCGATCCGCGTTGAGACACGATCAGTCGGTAGCCGTCGAGATCCTCGCGGCGAACCGTCGCACCGTCCAGGGTGGGCTCGTCCGGACCCGAAATCAGGACCAGCGGTTGGCTTTCGAGCGCGACCACCGTCAGGTCGGCGGCGCGGATGGGCTCGGGCGAACCCAGGATCCCGATCTCACAGGCGCCGCTGCGCACCGCGCTGAGGATTTCCTCCGGTGTGAATCCCGCTTCGGCGTTGATCGTCACGTCGGGGTGGCCCACGGCAAAGGCGGTCAAGATGGTCGTCAGCGGCTCCATGCCGGGTGACGGCATGGTGATCAGGTCCAGGCGTCCCCCGCGTAGCCCTTTGAGCTCTCGCATGGCTGCGGCGGCTTCGTCGACGTCACGCAGCACCACCCTCGCCGGCCCCACCAGGGTCTTGCCGGCTTCGCTGAGCACCACCCCCCGCCCGACCCGATGAAACAGGGGGCTGCCCAGGTCCCGCTCGAATGCAGCGATGGCCTGGGAGAGGGATGGCTGGGCGATCATCAGGTGCTCGGCAGCCTTGCTGAACCCGCCATGGTCCACCACCGCCAGGAAAAACTTGAGCTGGCGAACATCCATCAAGGGCCTCCTCGCAGCAGGGATAGGTAGAGCCTATGCCCCGTATCGCGTCTTCGTCTTGGACGTTGTGCGCAGCTGTGGCCCCTAATGGATCGCAGACAGATTGTGACGCACTACACCCCAACTGGAGAATCATGACCGACAACACTTTCAAGATCGCCGCCATCCCCGCCGACGGTGTCGGCAAGGAAGTGGTAGCCGCCGGCCGCCGCGTCCTCGACACCCTCGCCGAGCAGTCGAACGGCCGCTTCTCCTTCGAATGGACCGAATTCCTTTGGGGCTGTGAATACTACGAGCAGACCGGGAAGATGATGGCCGACGACGGCCTGGACACCCTGACAGAGTTCGACGCCATCTACTTCGGGGCGGTGGGCTGGCGCAATGTCCCCGACCACATCAGCCTGTGGGGCCTGCGCCTGAACATCACGCAGAACTTCGACCAGTGGGCCAACATCCGGCCCGTCACGTTCCTGCCCGGTGTGGTGTCACCGCTGCGCAAGGCCGACGACACCGAACTCGACTGGATCGTCGTGCGGGAGAACAGCGAAGGGGAGTACGCCGGCCTGGGTGGACGCAACCTCAGCGGCCGCGGACCGGGTAACGAAGTGGCGCTGCAAACGGCGCTGTTCACCGAAAAGGGTTGCGAGCGCATCATGCGATTCGCGTTCGACCTGGCGCGGACCCGCCGCGTCAAGAAGGTCTCCAGCGTCACCAAGTCCAACGCCCAGCAGTACGGCATGGTGCTGTGGGACGAAGTGTTCAACCGTGTCGCCCTGGATTACCCCGACGTCGCCACGGAATCGGTTCTCGTCGACGCGATGAGCGCGAAGTTCATCCTCCATCCCGAGGACCTTTCGGTGGTGGTCGCCTCCAATCTGAACGCCGACATCCTCTCAGACCTGGGCTCGGCCCTGGCGGGAAGTCTCGGTGTGGCCGCGAGCGCCAACCTCAACCCGGAGCGCCGATTCCCCAGCATGTTCGAACCCGTTCACGGCTCGGCCCCCGACATCGCCGGGAAGGGCGTGAGCAATCCGATCGGTGCCATCGCCAGCGCGGCGTTGATGCTCGATCACTTCGGACTGCACGACGAGGCCCGACGCGTGGAGGCCGCGATCGGAGCGGCAACCGCAAGCGGTGTCCGTACCCGCGACATCGGTGGAACGGCCGGCACCGACGCCATGACCGACGCGATCATCGCCGCGCTCACCTCCGCCCTCACCCCGGCCTGACTCCTGCCGCGCCGAAGAAGGGATAGTTGATGATCGACATCGATGCGGACGCCGAGTCGCGTCCCGTGCAGAAAAAGCGGTGGTACCGGCAGCTGTACTTCTGGGTGATCGTGGCCATCGTCGTCGGCATCCTGGTGGGCTGGCTCTCGCCATCCACCGGCGAGGCGATGGAGCCCATCGGTACCACCTTCATCACCGCCATGAAGATGCTGATCTGCCCGATCATCTTCCTGACGATCGTCGGGGGGATTGCCGGCGTCGCCGACCTGAAGAAGGTGGGCATGACCGGGATCAAGGCGCTCACCTACTTCCAGGTGGGCACCATTATCGCCATGATCACCGGGTTGGTGGCGATCAACCTGTTCCGACTCGGAGACGGCGTGAATGCCGACCCCGACCAGATCGAAGCCAGCGACTCAGCGCAGAAGCTCATCACCGCCGGCGAGGAGAAACAGTGGTGGGAGTTCATCACCCACCTGGTGCCCGACAGTGTGTTCGGCCCCTTCGTCGAGGGCGACATCCTGCAGGTGATCTTCCTGGCTCTCATCTTCGGTGTTGCGCTCAACGCTGTCGGCAAGCTCGGCGCGCCGGTGCTCGATGCCGTCAACCGGCTCACGGCCATTGTGTTCAAGGTGCTGAGCTACATCATGAAACTGGCGCCGCTGGGTGCCTTCGGCGCCATGGCCTACGCCATCGGCAAGTACGGCATCTCCACGCTGACCAGCCTGGGCAGCCTGATCCTGTTGTTCTACGTGACCTCGGCGCTGTTCGTGGTGGTGGTCCTCGGCTCGGTGATGGCCTACCTGCGACTCAACATCTTCTCGATGCTGAAGTACCTTCGCGAAGAACTGGTCCTCATCCTGGGTACCTCGACCGCTGAACCGGCACTACCGGCGCTGATGCGCAAGCTGGAGTACGCCGGTGTCAGCAAGCCCACGGTCGGATTGGTGGTGCCCACCGGATACAGCTTCAACCTCGACGGTGCGGCGATCTACCTGTCGCTGGCGGCGCTGTACATCGCGCAAGCTACCAACACCGACCTGACCATCGGTCAGCAGATCGGTCTCCTGGCGGTCATGCTGTTGACGTCGAAGGGCGCAGCCGGTGTTGCCGGCGGTGGCTTCATCGCGCTCACCGCCACGTTGAGCACGCTGGGCACCATCCCGGCCATCGGCATCATGCTGGTCTTCGGCATCGACAAGTTCATGTCGGAGTGCCGCGCACTGGTCAACTTCATCGGCAATGCGGTCGCCACTCTCTTCGTGGCGAAATGGAACGGCGAGGTCGACATCGACCGGGCGCGAAAAGTGTTCGCCGGTAGGGATGTAGCGCCGCTGTCGACGCCCGCTGACGACGAGCCGCAGCACTCTCACCCCGATGAGGATGCGGGCCACCCCGAAGTGATTCAACCCACCAGTGAGCACGCGAGCGCTCCCGTTCTGGTCCGCTCCGCGGTGCAACCCTGACCGGACAAGGAAACGCAGTGACCACCGTGTTGATCGCCCCGGACAAGTTCAAAGGCAGCCTCACCGCAACCGAAGTGGCACAGAGTCTGTCGGACGGGCTTGCCGCAGCGGGCGTGAACACCATTGCACTGCCACTCGCGGACGGCGGCGACGGTAGCGTCGCCGCCGCTCTGGCCGGCGGGTACCGCGGCCATCGGGTGGTGGTGCACGGCGCAGACGGCGACGAGCATCCCGCCGCAATAGCGCTCGACGGCAGTACCGCAGTGGTGGAGATCGCCAACACCTGCGGCCTGGGGACGGTCGCGGGGAAGGCTCTGTCGCCCATGTCGGCCTCCAGCTTCGGCCTGGGGCAGGCAATCCGCGAGGCCATCGGACTCGGTGCCACGCGCGTCATCGTGGGCCTCGGCGGAAGCGCCAGCAGCGACGCAGGCATCGGAATGCTGGCCGCGCTGGGATTCCGGTTCCGCAACCACGAGGGCGGCGAGGTGATCCCCATCGCCGCGAACCTCGGTGCGATTCACCGCGTCGACGACGCCGGCGCGGTGACCGGGCTCAGCCAGGTCGAACTGATCGTCGCCAGCGACGTCACCAATCCGTTGATCGGCCCACAGGGCGCTGCGCCGGTGTACGGACCGCAGAAAGGGGCGAGTGTCGCCGATATCGACGCCCTGGAGAACGGCTACGACCACCTGATCACAGCTCTCACCGACTCAGGTCACCGCGATGCGGCAGCAGTGGCCCAGATGACGGGTACCGGCGCCGCCGGAGGTTGCGGTTTCGCCGCAGCCCTGATCGGAGCCCGGCTGGTGTCGGGGGCGAACTTCTTCCTCGATCTTCTCGATTTCGAGAGCCACGCCGCCGCAGCCGATCTCGTCATCACAGGTGAAGGATGCCTGGACTCGCAGACGCTGTCCGGGAAGCTGCCAGCCGTGGTGGCCCAGCGATCGGGCGCCAAACCTGTCGTGGCCGTGGTCGGCGCAAACCGCCTCGCGTTGTCGCAGACGGCATTCGCCCGGATCTACGCTGCCGGCGACTACACCCTCGCTCAAACCGCCAACGATCCCGCTGCGACACACGAGGTACTGGTGCGTATCGCCCGGGATATCGCCGACTGCTGCTCGGACGGCAGCAGAACCACGGGCGGACCGACTGGGCGACACAGTGGTGCCGTGCGGGCCGCGAGCGCCGCCGCCGCGCGGACTCGCCTTCGTTCCTGAGATGGGTTTCGGCCCGGAGCACCGGCGACGAATACCATCCTAATGTAGGGGGCTTCCGTGACCGTCGACGCCGGGAGCAGGCTCAAGTAGAGGTGTCAAGCTGGGCCAACAGCCTCTGCGCGAAGGCGCGCAGTTCGGTGTGGCCCTGGGTGACGCCGACTGCGTCCTCGTTGCACAGGCTGCGCGCGGTCTGGGTGATGAGCATGGAGATGGCCACGGGGGGATAGCGCTCGAGGTCGATGTCGTGGGCCCGCAGCACCATGGTGACCGCGGCGGTCTCGATGTCGCGGACCCGTTCGGCGTACGCCTTCAGTTCGGCACGAATTGCTTTGCGGTGGTTGGCCAGAGCCGTGAACTCCGTACTCAGGATGGTCCACTGCGATTCGCTGTTGATGTCCCACAACGCCTGCAGTGGGTCCTCGGCCGTCAGGGTCGCGCGCATGCGCTCCAGCGCCACGTCGGCGCCGGCACGCATCACCTCGACGAACAGGTCGTCCATGGTGGGGAAGTAGTAGTAGACCAGAGCCTGTTTCACACCGGCCGCCGCGGCCACCCTGCGCGAGGTCGCTGCGGCGTAACCCTCGGTACGCATGACCTCCGCCGTCGCCTCGATCAGCCGGCGGCGGGTGTCGGAGTCGGCATTCGTGGTCCTGCGATTTCGTGACCCTGTGGCTCCCGGGGTAGTGGGCATGGTGCACTGTATCAGTTTGGTCGATCGACAAAACTCTCCAGTTCGCGTAGGTCGATGTCCGGCTCGGACCGATCAGGTGCCGTTCGCGGGCTGGACGAAGATGCTGCCTCCGATGGTCGTGGTGATGGTGCTGTGGCCTGTAGGTTGTTCTCCATCACCGACGACTCAGAGCCGCAACCCATCGGGACTGGTCACCCTGGTACCGATCTGACGGCGCGTCAGCCTAAGGTGGGAGTGAAATGTGGTGGCGCTCAACGTCAAACCGGGCTACGTGTCCAGTTGCGTCGCCGGCCTGATGCGGCCCGGGCTGCTGGTCACCGCGGCCGACGAGCAGGACCGCCGCCGCACCCTCATCGGGCCCCGCCCTATGCTGGAAGGCGCCGCGCAGCGGCGCACCCCACCGCTGTCGCCGGTGTTGGCCAGGGCGCTCGGTGACCGCGCCGAGGCCGATAAGGTGCTCGCGGTCCTCGACGACCTCGCCGACCGCCTGCTGGACCGATCGCTACTTCAGCATGCTCCCGGCATCCACAGTGACGGGAAGACCTGTGATGTAGCGGGACTCGTCGGATGCGAGGAACAGTACGGCATTGCTGATGTCCACCGGTTCGACCCACCCGATGGGCAGGACATGCATGAACTGCGCGGCCACCATCAGGTCCTCCGGGCCCGGGTTCTCCAGATCGGGGCGGAACAGCTTCATGGTGCCCTCGTTCATGAACAACGGGGTGTTCACGTTGGTGGGATGCACGGAGTTCACGCGGATGAAGTGCTGACCCAGTTCTACCGCGAAGGTGCGCATGAGGCCCACGACACCGTGTTTGGCCGCGATGTAGTGTCCGGTGTGCGGGTAGGCCTTGAGGCCACCCACCGAACTGGTCAGAATGATGGACCCACCCTCGCCCTGTGAGATCAAATGGGGTACTGCGGCTTTGACGGTCTTCCAGACGCCGGTCAGGTTCACGTCGATCATGTCGGTCCAGTCGGCTTCACTGGTGTGGTCCAGGGTCTGACCACCGTTGCCGATACCGGCGTTGGCGCAGATGATGTCCAGCCGGCCCAGCTGCTCGACTCCGCTGTCGACGGCGGCCTTGATGGAATCGTAGTGGCGAACGTCCACCTCGGCGGTGACGATGCGTCGGTTCAATTGCTTGACCAGATCTGCGGTCTCGGCGAGGTCGTCGGGCGTGGCGGGCTCGATTTGAGGATTGCTGCTCACTGGTCCGCAGATGTCGACGGCGATGATGTCGGCGCCCTCTTCGGCCAACCGGACCGCGTGGCTGCGCCCCTGACCTCGCGCTGCGCCGGTGATGAACGCTACCTTGCCCTCGACCCGTCCAGCCATGATCCCACCTCGTCGCTGATCTGAAACCGACCTTTGTCGATCGATCAGTAATCGTGACACTGCGGGTATGAGCTGTCAATACTCGGCTATAGCGCGATGATGTGCTGCCACGCGGTGCTTTGCATGGCCGTGGACTCGCGAGAGTGAGCGGCTCAGTGCACCACACCGCAGTGGGCCCTTGACCCCCTTGTGGGCACTCTGGTAAGCATGGCGCATTCTACCGTTGGTCGATCGATCAGTGTTTGCGTCGCTGAACCGAGGCCCCTGCGACTGGAGGTGGCAGATGACGGAACACGAGTCCCGCGTGAAGGTGGTCGTCGACCCGCATCTGTGTGAAGGCCATGCCCTCTGCCTGGAGACTGCCCCCGGAATCTTCAACCTATCCGAGGACGATGTCGCCACCTGTGTCGAGCAGCCGGCCGGCGATCAGTGGGATCAGGTGTGGGCTGCTGTCGACGCCTGCCCACGCGGGGCGATCTCCGTCGTCGGGGCCTAGCGACTCGACTCCTGCGCGTTCTCAGCCCCCATAGTGATCGAAAGGACAGCCCATGGCCGATCTCGCTTCTGTTGATTTCTTTTCGGATCACGCGGTCAGTCAGAATCCCTATGACTACTGGGATGCGGTGCGCGAGCGGGGCCCCGTGGTGAGGGAGCCGCACCACAACGTGATTGCCGTGACGGGCTACCAGGAAGTGATGGCGGCCTTCAAAGACCACGATTCGTTCTCGGCGGTCAACGCAATCGGGGGCCCGTTCCCGCCGCTGCCCTTCGAGCCGGTCGGTGACGACATCACCGAGCAGATCGAGGCCCACCGTCACCTCTTCCCCATCTATGAGCACATGGTGGTCATGGATCCGCCTGCTCACGAGAAGGCCCGTTCGCTGCTGAGCAAGCTGCTGACGCCGCGGCGCCTTAAGGAAAACGAGGACTACATGTGGCAACTGGTCGATCACCAGATCGACCAGTTCATCGACAACGGCCGCTGTGAGTTTCTCTCCGAGTATGCGAAACCCTTTGCGACATCCGCGATCATCGATCTGCTCGGTGTGCCTGACGCGGACCGGCCCGAGTTCCTCGCCGCGCTGGGTGCTGAGCGCCCGGACGGCAACCGGGTGGGTGCACTCGACGGTGAGCCGGTGGGGCTGGACCCCCTGAAGTATCTCGACGACCGCTTCGTCGGATACCTCGCCGAACGCCGGCGCGATCCGCAGGGCGACGTGCTCTCGGGTATGGCCACCGCCGTGTACCCCGATGGCACGACGCCGGAGCTGATCGAAGTCGCCAAGCCCGCGACGTTCCTGTTCGCAGCCGGACAGGAGACGGTCACCAAGCTGCTCAGCGCGGCGGTGCAGACGCTGGGGGACCGGCCCGAGTACCAGCAGTTGCTGCGTGAGAACCCGGACCGTATACCGACGTTCATCGAAGAGGCGTTGCGGATGCACGCGCCGACCAAAGTGGACTTCCGGCTCGTGCGCAAGACGACCACCTTGGGCGGAGTTCACCTCTCGGCGGGCACCATCGTGATGCTGTGCCTCGGCGCCGCCAACCGTGACCCCCGGAAGTTCGAGGATCCCCACGAGTTTCGACCCGACCGCAAGAACGTACGTGAGCACATCGCCTTCGGGCGCGGTATCCACACCTGCGCCGGCGCGCCGCTGGCCAGGGTGGAGGGGCAGATCACCGTGCGTCGCCTCCTCGACCGGATGAGCGAGATCAGGATCGACGGGGCGAGCCACGGCCCGGCCGGCAACCGGAACTACGCCTACGAGCCCACTTTCCTGCTGCGGGGCCTCACCTCCCTGCACATCGAGTTCGACAAGAGATGAGGAGGTTTCGGTGTCCTTGCAGTCGGTGCTGGACGAGCTGCGGCGGCGACCGGCGACAGGGGAGAGCATCGCCATCGTCGACCCGGCCACGGAGGAGACCATCGGCGAGTTCACCGACGGCGGCGCACAGGCGGTCGACGAGGCGGTGGCGCGAGCCCGCGCCACCTTCGACTCGGGGGTGTGGCACCGCAAACCCGCCGCCGAACGTGCGGAGGTTCTGTGGCGGGCGGCCGACCTGATCGAGGACAACGCCGCCCTGCTGGCGGAAGTGCATTCCCGTGAACACGGGAATGCCGTATGCGCAGGCGCACATGATCATGGCCACCAGCGCCGAGATCTTCCGGCTACTCCCTGCCGGCCGCTCGTGTTGTTCCACAGGCGTCGGTGGGCTGGGACGGGATCGGCACGGTGTGCGCTCCTGTCGTCGAGCATCGGGTACACCAGAACCTGTGCGGTCAAATCGACTTCGCCGCGGTCGCGCGCCAGTAGGGCGAGGGCCGCAGCCAAAACTCCACCAGCGCTGGCTCCGGCGATCGCGACCCGGGCGCGATCCAACCCCGGGAGGTCCGCCAGCCAGCGCAGGGCGTCGTAACAGTCCACCAGCGGCACGGGGTAGGGGTGCGCGGGCGCCAGCCGGTAGTCCACCGCGACCACTGTGGTGTCGAGTTCCCCAGCCAGTCGATGACACCGGGCATCGTCCATCCGGGCATTCCCCAGTACGTAGCCTCCGCCGTGAATCCACAAACGCCGCTGCTGCACTCACCGTCGGCCGGCCGGTGAACGCTCACTCCGGCACCTCAACGCAGAGTCACGACGACTTCCACCCCTGGTCGGGAGGTGTTGCGTCCGGCCGGGGAGAGCAACCGGAAGGCCTTCACAGTCAGGGGAGTGACCAGTGTGCGTGGCAACAGGCGGGCGTGGCCGCGCAACTCGGGGTGGAAGACCGCTGCTCCGCGAAACCCCGTCACTCCAGCCTGTTTCGATAGATCTCGATGGCGCAGGCACTGGCCGCGCGTTGTCCGGCCGCGGCCAGCGCGTGGAGTTTGAATGCCCGCGCGGCGACGCTGGGGCAGTACGGCAGGTAGCCATGGACGACCGAAGCGGTGAGTGGTGCAGCACCCCATACCGTCACCTCGGTGTCTCCTTGCGCAAGTACGCTCCGCACACCATGACGGATCCGGCTGTCGCGGGTGTAGAGGTCGTCGGCCACGGCGAACGCCCGAGGCCGGTTCCGGTGCGGAAGAAAGCGCTCGGCCACCCTGTCCAGGGTTACCACCGAGGCTCCGAGAATCTGCAGCGGGAGTGGGTCGACGTCCGCCGTCCCGACCAGGACTGCGACGTCCCAGCCGGCCGTGGACCGGTCGAAAAGCCAGCCGCCTGAGGACCGCACGATCTCGACGACCCACGCCGTCGGCACCGCTGCCGCAGTGCGTCCGCAACCTCAGGAACTCAACGTATTCCGATGCGGATGTTCTTGACCTGCTGGAACTCGTGAAGGCCTGCTTCACCGCCGGTACGTCCGAAACCGCTCTCCTTATAGCCGCCGTAGGGGCCCTGCGGGGAGATCCGGCTGTTCTGGTTGACCCACACCGAGCCGGCCTCGAGCTGTCGCGCCACCCGATGAGCGCGGTTCAGATCGTTGGTGTGGACAAAGGCGTTGAGGCCGTAGCGAGTGTCGTTGGCGATACGGATCGCCTCGGCCTCCTCGCGGAACCGCATGAGGGACACCACCGGACCAAAGGTCTCGGTCTGGGCCAGCTCGGATCGGGGGTCGACGCCGCCCAGAACCGTGGGTTCTACGAAGTAGCCGCCGGCGAGGTCGCCACCCAATCGGGTTCCGCCGGTGAGGACTTCCCCTACCCCGTCCTCCACCGCCCGGTGCACCGCAGCGAGGATGCGGTTCGCTGAACTCTCACTGACCACGGGTCCGAAAGACACTGCCGGATCGAAGGGGTCTCCGATCCTTGCGGCGGCGATCACAGCCAGGAGCTTGTCGGCGAAGGCGTCGTACACCGACTCGTGGACCAGGAACCGGCTGGCGCACGCGCAACTCTGCCCGGCTTGCATCAGCGGGCCCTGATGGGCCGACAGCGCCGCGGCGGTATCGAGATCGGCGTCAGCGAAGACGAGGCTGGCCGACTTGCCTCCCAGCTCGGCGACCACCGGGGTGAGGTGGGCGGACGCAGCGTTGATGACCCGGCGGGCGGTATCGCCACCGCCGGTGAACCAGATCTTGCGGATACCGGGATGGCTCACCAGGGCATGCCCACCGTCGGCCGCCGCGGGGATGACATTGACCAGGCCCGCCGGTAGCCCGGCTTCGATACACAGCTCACCGAAGCGCAGTGCCGCCAACGGCGCCAGCTCGGAGGGCTTGAGCACCACGGCATTACCGGCGGCCAGAGCCGGGGCGACGCACGAGGCCGTGACCGCCAGTGCCCCGTTCCACGGGGCCAAGACGGCCACCACCCCGTATGGCTCCCGCTCGACGAAGTTCAGGTCGAATGAGCCGCTGACGGGAGTGCTCGAGCCGTGCGGCTTGTCGGCGTATCCGGCAAAGTGACGGAGGAACTGTTCGAGCATGACAGCGGTACCGGCGAAGGACACCGGTACCGCGTAGTCGTGCACATTGAGTCGGGCCAGCTCACCGAGATTCTGGTGCACACAGTCAGCCAGGTCGATCAGCAGGTCCCGTCGCCTGTCCGCGGTCCACGACCGCCACTCCCGCTGCGCCTCCGAGGCTGACCGGACAGCCCGGTCCACCTCGGGTTCCCCGGCCAGTGCGATCCTGGCATTCGGTAGGCCGGTGGCGGGGAAGATGTGCTGGTGCGGGGCGATCGACGTCGCGTAAACACGGTCGCCGCCGATCAACAGGCCTGCCGGCTGCTCAGTAGAGAGGGGCATCGCGGTGTCCGTCACGACGCCTGACCGGCTTCGGCGGCCCACTCTTCGGTGACGCGCGCCTTCTGCTCGGCAATCACCTGACCCAGATGGGCGCCCTTGGCCCAGCCGTAATAGGCAGCGAATTGCACTGCCACTTCATCTATTTCGGTGAACGAAAGGTCGCGGCTCTTCAGTGCGGCGTACACGTGACTCAGGATCGGGTACGGCGCATCCTGGAATGCCACACAGGCGACGGTGACCAGGCGGCGTTCCTTCATCCCGAGGCCCGGCCGCAGCCACATCTCGCCGAAGACGTAGTTCAGGATTCCGGCGCCTTGGAAAGGGTTGTCGCGCAGCGGTGCATAGGGCAGACAGTTGATGTCCTTGAAGCATTGCTCGCCCACGGCCAGTCGGGCTTCGGGGTCGCTGGGCGTGGTCAGCGGTAAGAGCGGATCCGGCGGCGGCACCGGCTGTCCGCGCTCCTGGTTGATGCGGGCCCACTCCTGGTCCACCACCATGTTGAACCGGGAGGCCTTCGGCCACCCGCTGTAGACCGCGAAATGCAAAACCGTCTCCTGCATCTCGGTGATGGAGACGTCGCCACTGTTGAGCGCCGCGTACACATGGTCGCGCAGCGGCTGTTCGGCGTCGGCGGCCGCCACGCACGGCAGCGTCACGAACCGGCGGTCGCGGCGGCTCAGGCCCGGGCGCTGCCACACCTCGCCGAAGACGTAATCGAGGAGATGGACCGCCGCGGGCGTGGTGTCGTCGGGCGGGTCGAAGGTCATCACGTCGGTGAAGACACGTCTGGCATTCATCGTAAGGTCACTCCTGCATCGACTTTGAGCTCCAGACCCGTCACGTGGCGGGATTCGTCGGAGATCAGGAACAGCACGGCATTGCTGATGTCGACCGCCTCGGTCATCGCAATCGGTAGTGCGTTACCGAACAGCGGCGCCAGATCGGGCCGTTGCTCGGCGAGCAGCGTGTGCAGCGAGTCCGGACGCATCCCGGTGGCGACGCCGGTGGGATGCACCGTGTTCACTCGAACGTTCTGTGCCGCAAGCTCATTGGCCAAGGCCCTGCTGAGCCCCACCACGCCGTGTTTGGTCGCGGTGTAGGGCGTGTGCAACGGCGTTCCCTTGAGGCCGGCCGCCGAGCTGATGTTGACGAGGCTCCCGCCGTGCTCCACCAGGTAAGGCAGCGCCGCTGCGCAGGTGTTCCACGTGCCGATCAGGTTGACGTCGACAACGGTGCGCCACTGCTGCGCGGTGGTGGTGTCCCATGTTCCGGCGGTCAGCACCCCGGCATTGGCCACTGCGGCCTCCAACCCGCCGAGTTCCGCCACCCCGGCGGCGACGGCCGCCGTCAGGGCGTCACCATCACGGACGTCGACCGCGAAAACCTCGGCCCGCCTCCCGGTGTCGCGCACCAGGCGGGCGGTTTCGTCGAGATCGGCACGCGTGGCCAGCGGATACTCGACCTCCGGAAGTGAGGCGCATAGGTCGACGAGGATCAGGTCGGCGCCCTCCTGCGCCAGCCGGACGGCGTGACTGCGTCCCATCCCGCGTGCGGCGCCGGTGACCAGGACGCGCTTGCCCGCTACGCGGTCGCTCACAGCTTGTTGCAGAAGCCGGCGTCGACGGGGAAGGTGACCCCCGTGACGTACTTGCCGGCATCGGACACCAGATAGGCGATGGCGGCACTGATGTCCTCGGGTTCGAGCAGCGACACCGGTAGGGGGTTCTGCAGGTGCGGGCCGCCGTCGGGGTAGTTCTCCAGGAACGCCGTCATCGCGGGATTGACGGCCATCATGGTGTTGACCGCGGTGGGGTGGACCGTGTTGACCCTGATGCTGTGTGGTGCAAGCGCATTGGCGAGCGTGCGCATCAGTCCGACGATGCCGTGTTTGGATGCCGCATAACCCAGGCCGCCGCCTTGCATGCCGCCGAACCCCACAAGTCCCGCCGTGGAGCTGGTGAACACGATCGAGCCGCCCCGTTGACCGGCAATCAGGTGTGGCATCGCTGCCCTGGCGGTGTGAAAGGCGCCGACGAGGTTCACGTCCACCACGTCGGTCCACATCTCGAGTTCTTCGTCGATGGTCAGCTCTCGGAATCCCATTGCCGCGATGCCGGCATTGGCCAGCACGATGTCCAGGCGCCCGAAGTGTTCGACCCCGGCGTCCAACGCTGCGCGCAACGCGTGGAAGTTCCGGACGTCGGCCACCGAGGCGAGCATCTTGCCGCCGTGGCTCTCGACCAGGGCGACGGTCTCGTTTAGCTCGTCTAGTGAGGCCATCGGGTACCCGTTGGACTCGATGTCGGCGCAGATGTCGATCCCGATGATGTCGGCGCCCTCGGCAGCCAACCGGGCCGCGTGACTGCGACCCTGGCCGCGCGCAACGCCGGTGATGAAGGCGACCTTTCCCTCCAGTGAACCCATCAGTCCTCGCTTCGCCGCGGTAGTCACAATAAGTCGTGGGTTGTGAGCTGAGTAACTCGGTTACCGGCGGTACAGTAACGCGGTTACTGACGGCTGGCAAGGGGGATACGCATTAACGGTGCCGACCGTCGAGACGCGACGTCACGTCGGGCTGACGACAGGATCTTGGAAATCGTGGTCGAGATCCTGGAAGCAGAGGGATACGACGCGGTCCAGTTGCGCGAGGTGGCGCGCCGGGCGCGGACGTCGCTCGCGACGATCTACAAACATCACGCCAACCGTGACGACCTAATCTTGGCCGCGCTGCAGAAGTGGATGGACGAGAACAGGTACTCGGGATTGCCGCGGGCGTCAGGGGGGCCGGCGGGCGAGTCGCTGTACGTCGCAATGATGCGGCTGCTCCGTGCCCTGTTCGAACCCTGGGAGCGGCATCCGGCGATGTTGACCGCGTTCTACCGTGCCCGTTCGTCGCCGAATGGGAATGTCCTGTTCCGCAGCGGGTTGAGCATCGTGCTGCCTGCGGGGCTGGAGGTCTTGGCCGACGTCGACGAAGAGTTCGTTCGAGACCTCGACACCGTCCTCTCCAGCATGGTGTACGGCTTGCTGGGACGGTACGCCATCGGCGAGATCGCGATCACCGACATTCTGCCCGCGTTGGACCGCACGGTCTTCTGGCTCACTGCGGGGTACGAGGCGCGAGGGCAATCGCGCCGTTCCGGTTGACGGATCAGGTGCCGCACTGTAGGTCATGCACGGTCAGAGATCCGTAGGGCTAAGACACCCGCAAACCTCGAGGCCGGGATCGCCCGGACTGCCGAGCCAGGCGCCGAACTTGTCGACGCACTTACTGTGCCTGTCGCCGTCGGCGGTCCGAACGTCGATGGTCCACCGCGCGTCGGTGCTGGACCATGCGGCGCGCTGCACGCTGTGCCCGAGCCGAATCAGCTCACCGAGATTGTTCTCCTGGACCGTCTCCCGCAGGTAGTCCAGGATTCTGGGGGCCTCGGCGATGGCGGCGCGATCCTTCCAGGGTTTGAACTCGTAGCCGAAGGTGTGCAGATCGGAATCGGACCGGATGCCGGGATACCTGAACAGGTCCCAGGTGCCGCCGATGTTGTCGCGTCCCTCGAGCACGACGACACGCTTGCCCGGGAATGCCTCGGTGAGGTAGCGCGCGGCGCCGATGCCGGAGATTCCGGCACCGATGACGACGACGTCGAATTCTTCCGGCTGCGATTGTGCACTGCGGCGGCGGATGGGACGCCCGCGTGGTGCGCCATGCTGCAGCTTCCGCGATTCATGGGGCAGCCCGTGGTGGCGCGGTGATCCGGTGCCGCACGACTGTGAGTGCGTACAGATCACGGTCACCTTCGAACAGGAAGCGCTGCCAGTGCGCGACCTACTCTTCGGCGCCGCGGACCTTTGGATACTCACCACTGGAATGGATCATCATGGGCGTATCGGGATCGAATTCCTGCTCTACGGCCTTCTCGAGGCCGGGCAGGATTCACCGATGTACCGCGTCGCGTTCGTCCTCGACGCGTTCTCTCGTTCCGTCGGGTTCACCCTGATCCTGGTGTTGGGTTTGTTGGTGCTCACCCACGGCTACCGGCCCTCGACGCGGGTCGAGGTGGGGGTCTTCGCCCTGGCGGCGGTGCTCGGCTTCGTCCTTTCGGAGTTCGCCGAGCAGATCGGCACGCCCGGCAAGGTGTTCTTCCTGCTGACCGCACTGGCCACTTCCGCATTCCTCGGCTATTTCGCGTGGCGGCTCTGGTTGATCGCGGAGCGTGCACACGCAGTGTGGGTGGGTATCGCGACGGCGCTCAACGTCGTGGTCGCGTCGATCTACGACTTCTGGCCAATCCCCGGCGATGACGCCGACCACACCCTCTTCTATAGCCTCGCACTCTTCGTCTGGGGCCTGGCGATGCTCGCCATCTACCGCGCCTACGCCGCTGTCGACACCGCCACCCAAGCACTTCGGGAGGCTGTGCGACCTCGTCGCCTTCCCGCGGATCATTAACAGTCGCGCCCAAAGAACGGCCTCATGCGCCACATGACTTGTGCCCACGATCCGCATTCGAATGTCAGACTGAATGCGAATCTGGACGCCGCCTCGCCTCTTCCGGCAAACGGCAACACTCCATGCACAGACCGGGATCGATCGAGGCGGGCGAAGGGCCCATCACTCTCGAGCAGGACGCGTGAACGAAAGGCCGGACGTCGACGGCTCGCCGACATCGATCAGGTCGCCGCCGGCCTCGAACAACACCTGCTCGGCTTGGAACCCGCGGAACTGACCACGCCGCACACGCTCCTGGCCAAAGCCATGGCCAACCTAGCCAATGGCCTCCAGTAGGTTTTCCGCGCGTCAGGACGGCCGGGAGTAGCGCGCGCTCAGGCCGGCCGCACCTTGTGCACCCAGCGGTTCGGGTCGGTCTCGAGCGCGCTGCGGTCCCAGCCCAGTAGGTCGGCGGCCGCGCCGTAGGTGAACTCGAGGAAGTCCATCACCGCCCGGTCGGGGTCCGCCGACTGACGTGCCACCTCGTACGGCAGGAGGAACTGCCGCAGCGCGGTGTCGTAGAAGACGCCGTCGGGGCGGCCCGGGGCGTCGGCGAAGCCGGCCGGTTCGGGATAGGCGTACGAGTAGAACGCCCCCTCGTCCCCGCCGCCGGGCCAGAAACCGCAACTGCTCAGCTCGTGCGAGTACCCCTCCTCCATCACCCAGTCGCCGCAGTTGGGCGCACCCCCGGGATGCGTCGGTGCCGGGCGGCCGGAGAACCGGGTGCACGCCATGTCGAACGACCCCCAGAAGAAGTGCACCGGGCTGACCTTGCCGAGGAAGCCGGCACGGAACCGCCCGATCACCCGGTCGGCTTGCACCAGCTGCCGCCAGAAAGCGTTGGCCGCCGCGGGGTCGTAGCCGGCGTGCTGATCCTCGGCGAACGGGATGGCGGGGTCTACTTCGTTGGGTCCGTCGGAGATTCGCGCCTCGATGCCGAGGCCGCCGAGCGTGTCCAACACCGCGCGGTGGAACCCCGCCACCGACTTGTCGCGCAGATCGATGCGGCCGGCGCCCCCGTCGCTCATCCGGACCGCGAGCACATGGTCGACGAAGTCGAACTCCATGTCGAACGCGTTGGTGCCGACGGGGATCGCCGAGGTCGTCAGACCTCGCGCCGACACGTAGAGCGGCACCTGCCACCAGTGGTTGACCAGCGGCGCGTACGCCATGCGCACCTTACCGACGATCTGGGTCCACATGTGCAGGGATCTACGCGTCGGTTCCCAGTCGTCGACGCGTAGCGCCGGCCAACCCTCACGCCCGTGGCCGTTGGTCATTCGAACCTCCTCGTTGTGGCGAACCGGTGCCGCATACCGATGTCATTGTGGCCTTAGAGAGTGTGGCCCGCGATCGTCCCCGAGTCGGCTGATCGGCCCTGCAGTGCCGTGACGTCCACGGCGCATCAGAATTGGCTGACCCCGCCGTCGACGTAGATTTCGGACCCGGTCATGTATGAGCTGCCGTCCGAGGCGAGGAAGGCGACCACACTGCCGATCTCCTGCGGGCGGGCACGGCGCTTCATGGGCACCGTGGAGGTCAGGTCGGCGAGAGCATCATCGGAGTCGGAAAAGAGGCCGGCCAGGCCCGGTGTCTCCGTGAGTCCCGGAGCGACGACGTTGACGCGGATCCCACGGTCGACGAGTTCCGCGGCCCAGCTCCGTGCCAGGGACCGGATCGCGGCCTTGGACGCGGCATAGACGCTCGCCCCGGGAGCCGCTTTCACATCGCCGTTGGAACCGCACAGGATGACCGACGCGCCCTCGTTGAGCAGCGGAAGCGCGGCCTGCACGGCGAAGATGATGCCGCCGACGTTGGTGGTGAAGATCTTGGTGTGGTGCTCCCAGGTGATCTCCCCCAACACCGCGAACTCGTTGATGCCCGCATTGGCGAAGACGATGTCGAGCGTGCGTCCCGTCGCCTCGATGGTGGACGCCACGCGGTCGAGATCGGACTGTTCGGTCACGTCGGCTCGAATGGCGCTGGCCCGGCTGGCTCCGATGCCGTCGACGGCCTCGTCGAGGGCCTCTTGCCGGCGCCCCACGAGGAAGACATAGGCCCCCTCCCGGGCGAGGGCGCTCGCCGCGGCGAGACCGATCCCCGAGGTCGCCCCGGTGACCAGTGCGGTTTTGCCTGCTAGGTATGTCACAGCACTCTCCGCTATCGAGCGACTGCCGTGCGGGCGTTGAGAAGCTGCGTCTCCCAGGCGTATGCGATGCCGCTACCACCGGCGTGCTCCAGGACGACGTCCGTCAGGGCGGCCGCGGTGTTCTCGCGTGCCCAATCCCGCTGCCACTCGGACAGCACCGCCAACCACGTCATCGGCACCGCCCCGGCGGCGACCATGCGCCGCACCGCCATATCGTGGGACTCGGCCGAGACGCCGCCGGAGGCGTCGGTGACGATGAAGACGTCGTAGCCGTCGGCGAGTGCCTGGATCGTCGGCATCGCCAGGCAGATCTCGGTCCACAGCGCCGCCAGGATCAGCTGCTTGCGGCCGGTGCCCTTCACGACCTCGACGACCTTCTCGTCCTCCCAGGTGTTGATGAACGTGCGGTCGATCGGCTTCTGATCGGGGAAGACGTCCTGCAGCTGCTTGATCAGATACCCGCCGCGCTCTTCGAGCACCGTGGTCAGAATCGTCGGCACGTCGAAGGCCCTCGCGCCTTTCGCCAGGCCGACCACGTTGTTCACGATCGTCGCCGGATCGTGGCTGTTGAGATTGGCGAACTGGTACGGCTGGTGGTCGATCAGGACGAGGACGCTGTCCTCCGGGCGGAGCAGGGCATCGAGGCCGGTCTTGGGCACGGGTCTCCTTGGGCGAGGCACGACAGACGGTGAGGGACGAACGTTGGCGGTCAAGAGATGAATGACGCCGGTGAGGGTCACTCCCGAAACAATACGGTCCGTCCCGTATCGACGCAATACGGTTCGTTCCGTATCGGGTTGCGGTACGCGTTCGTGCCGACGACGTCGCCGTCGCTACCGTTGCGGCATGCCTGCGAGCCGCAACGAGGAGTCACGTCGCGCCATACTCGATGCGTCGATTGCCTTGATCTGCGAGGTCGGCTACGACAAGGTCTCGATCGAGGCGATCGCTCGCCGGGCGTGCGTCAGCAAGCAGACGATCTACCGGTGGTGGCCTTCAGTGGGGGCGGTGATCCTCGAGGCGGCGACCCGAAGTCTCGACCCGGTGGTCACCTTCCCCGACACCGGTGACATCCTCGCCGACCTGCGAACGCAGCTGACGGGGATCATCGAACTGATCTCGACCACCGGCTTCGGGGCGGCGTATCGCGGGCTGATCGCCGCAGGCCAGTCCGATCCGCGGCTCCTGTCCGCCCTGTTCGACCAGATCATCGAACCCAACGTCACGGCGTTCACCGCGCGCATGGAGCTGGCGCAGGAGCGCGGTGAGCTTCGTGCCGACGCCGACGTGCAGACGCTGCGCGACGTGCTGTACGGGGTCATCGAGTACCGACTGCTGCACGGGATGCCCATCGAACCCGGATACATCGACGCTGTTCTGGACATCGGGTTCCGCGGAGTCCGCTAGCGGCGTCGCGATACGCGACAGACGGTTGGACATCGCCAGGACCAGTTCGTACCCTGGCCGGGTCGTGGAAATCGGACCAGAACCGGTCCTGGCAGCGAAGGATCGTGGCTTTCCGTATGACGCGTGTGCGCCGTTCACTTCGGCGATTGGCGTGCGGTTCGGCGGCCGTCGTCGCGGCAGTGGCCTTGTCGATGGGCGACGTGAACGCGGACCCGGCGGCTGACGCACTGTCCAAACTCGACGAGTTGTCCAGTCAGGCGGTGCAGACGCGTGAGGCCGTCACGGCCGCGCAGCGCGATGTCGACGCCAGATTGGCTGCTCAGACCGCGGCCGAAGACCGCCACCGCCTCGACTCCGAGGCCGTTGCCGTCGCGAACTCCCAGCTTGCGCCCTATCAGGCGGCCGTCGACCGGATTGCGGCGATGAACTACATGAGTGGCAATCACGGCCAGATGACGGCGGTGCTGACCGCCGGCTCGCCGCAGCAACTGATCGACAGGCTGTCGGTGCAGCAGATGGTGGGCGCCACGACAGCCGACCAGATGAGAGCCTTTCGAGCAGCGAAGGAGCGCGCGGCGGCCGCCGCCCAGGCGTCCGAGAGGTCGGCCGCCGACGCCCGCGCCGCGGCCGAACAGGCCGCCAAGGGACGTGCCGATCTGCAGGCCAAACTCAAGGAACTGCTGGCAAAGATCGCCGCCGCCGAGGCGCAGTACGCGGCGCTGACCCCGCGACAGCAGGCGATCGTCGACAACGCACCTGCGATCGCCGCTTTGCCCGGCATCCCGCCCGGGGACGTCGCTCCGCCCCCGGCAGCCGCCGTGCCGGGGATCCCCGAGGCGCTGCCCGTGGGCGTCGCATCAGAGGTCGGATTACAGCCCAACACCATCCTGGCCGCCAGGGCGGTCAGCCAGCAGTTCCCGCAGATCGCCGAGATCGGCGGCGTTCGGCCGGACTCGAAACCGTGGCATCCGAGCGGTCTGGCGATCGACATCATGATCCCGAATCCCGAAAGCCCGGAGGGCATCGCTCTCGGCGACCAGATCATGGCGTTCGCGCTGGCCAACGCCGCCCGATTCGGGTTGCAGGACGTGATCTGGCGCGGCACCTATTACACGCCTGCCGGTCCGCAGGGGTCAGGTTACGGCCACTACGACCACGTCCACATCACTACGACTCCCCGCCGCTAGCCAGCCACTTCCGCACCAGTCCGCCTTCGGCGGCTTCGACTGACCGCAGCTCCGTCAGTGTCGGATGTCCGGCGTCCAGGAGTGCGCTGTCGGTGTCCTCCTCCGGCTCATCGGAGACCTCGATCTCACTCATGCGCACACCGCCGTCGCGGATCTCCTCGACCCGGGTCTGCACGGCGCCGCCCCGGGCCAGCCGCGCGTGGCGGATCGGACCCACTTCCGCTGCGGGCCGGTCCGGCACGTTGAGCGACAGCACGGTTCCGTCGGGCGTGTCGAACAGCAATTCCAGCACCGGTGCCACCAGGCCGGCGGCCGTCTCCCAGTACCGCTCACCTTCCGGGTGCAGGGCGACGTCCAGCGACACCGCCAGTGCGCGGGTGTCGCTGATCTTGGCGGTGAGTGCCGCGCCGACGGTGCCGGAGTGTAAGACGGCCCGGCCGACGTTGGCGCCGTGATTGATTCCGGACAGCACGAGGTCCGGACGCGGATCGAACCAACCGTTGAGCGCGGCCGCGACGATGTGTCCCGGATGGGCCCGAACCGCCCACGCCTGCACGTCGAGGCCGGGTAGCTCTCTGCGTTCGACGACCGTGTGCCCGTCGCGGCGGACGGCACTGAGCGCGGCGCTCGCGCCGCTCGCCTGCTCGGCTGGGGCGGCCACGATGACATCCAATCCGGCCCCTTGCGCCGCCACCACCAGCGCGTGCAGGCCCGCGGAGTCGATCCCGTCGTCGTTGGTCACCAGTGCGAGTGGCACGCGGCCACCTCCTGCGTCCTAGTCGGCGCTACTTCCATGGGTGCAGCTCCACCCGCTCGGCGAGCGTCTCGACGGCACGCGCGCCGCCGGTTCCCAGCCCGTGGCGCACGACGTTGAGCGCCCCGCAGGCCGCGCCGATCTGCAGCGCCCGGCGCAGCGGGCGACCGCTCGCGAGCGCGGAGACGATGCCTGCGGTCATCGAGTCCCCGGCGCCCGCCGAATCGGCGGGCTCCAACGCCGGCATGCAGATCTCGACGACGTCACCGCCGCGCGTCCCGCCGCCATCGGGCTCACGGTCGTCGAGCAGAGCCAGCGCCGGGGCGGAACCCGACCGCGACACCACGATCGTGCCCGCGCCGTCGTCTCGCAGCGAGCGCATGGCCGCGACCAGATCCTCAGCGTCCTCGGACTTCGCCCGGCCGTCGTCGAGCAGCTCCTCGTGGCTGACCTTGATCAGGTCCGGCTTGCCGGCGATCACCGCTTCGAGCCGCTCGCCGGAGAGGTCGGCGGCCACCTTGCACCCGTTGGCGCCGAGGTCGGTGGACAGCCGTCGGTAGAGGTCGGCGGGCACCACGTCCTCCTCCTGCGGCCCCGACAACAGGACCCGGCCGTGGATCAGCCCTTCGGTGAGGGTGAGCTCGTAGAGGGAGTCGAGTTCGTGGCGGTCCAGCGGGCTGCCGGCGGCCTCGGCCACGACCTCCCGGCTGCCCGTGCGGCGGTCGTGAACGTATGAGCCGTTGCGTGCGCTGACCGGCACGATCCGCATGGTGACGTTGCGCATGGGGAGCAGGTGACCGAGGACGTCGCCGGTCTCCCCGCCGAGCGCCGAGCACAGCACGACCGGCACACCGAGGGAGGACATCATGCGGGACTGCCAGACACCTTGGCCGCCGGCGTGGACGTGGATGTCGGCCGCCCCCGAACGTTTCTCGACCGTCACGGTGAGAACGGGCAGCGGGGCGAAGATGACGACCGGATCGACGTCGTCCGAACCCTCGGTGCTGGGTTTCTCGTCTGCCATGGGCTGGGGGATACCCACCTGTACAGGCACCCACCCGAGAGAGTTCGGCGGTCAGACCCTCCCGCCGGGGAACATCGTCTTGACCGCCGCGGTGAGGTTGTCCCGCGCGGCGGCGGCACCGGTGGGGTCGAGGGAGCTGATCGCCATCACGTAGCGGCGTTCGGGTCCGATCGCACCGGTGGAGACGTGCACCTGATTGGCCCCGTTCCAACAGCAGAACCACCCCTGCTTCACCGCGACTGGCTCGGCGTAGAGCCCGTCGGGGATGCCGAACCGCTGCGGGTATCCGTCGGCTCCCCTCGGTGTGGATTGCGCGAGGTTGCCGATGATGACGTCGGCCCGTTCGGGTGGCAGCCCGCCCGCGCCGTCGAGCAGCATGTCGTAGTAGCGGACGAGATCGGCAGCGGTGCTCTGCGCGACGTCCCACCCACCGTCGTACGGCGCGATCGTGCCCGCCAGGCCGTACCGGGCCTTAACGCGGGCGATCACGTCGTTCCCACCGCTGCGATCCCAGAACACCTGCGCGGCACTGTCATCGGAGGACCGTAACATGGCGTCGAGTGACGCCCGGTCGGCAGGGGACAGTCCGGTCTTGCCTTCCGACTCCTGCAGCAACAGATCGTCGGCGATGAACAGCTTCACCACCGACGCGATCGGGAACGGGGTGTTCTCCCCGCTCGAGAACCTTTGTCCGGTGGTGCGGTCCAGAATCGCAACATGGATGTCGGCGCCGGACGCGGCCGCGCCGGCGACGGCTTGCCGGACGCGGGCGTCGAGTCCGTCCAACGACGGTGCCGGCTGGGCGGGTGGGGCCGCGGCGGTGGCCCGCGGGGCATCGTCGGCGGCCGGCGGCGCCCCCCGGACCTGTGCCGTGCATCCCCCGACGACCAGCGCGATACCGACGATCGCCGTTCCGGTCGTCGCCCGATTGAGTAGCCGCCGGCGCATGAGTCTCCTTCGAACAGTCCCGAACCACGAGCAGGTCAACGCTGCGCCTACCGGTTACCCCAGCCTAAACCGCTCACCCATTACGGTTTCTGCCTACTGCGGGTGTGGGTCAGACCTCAGGGATGTAGATTCCACTGGCCGACATCCTGGGCCAGGACGTCGTTGACGTCGACTTCGTATCCGCCGACCAGCGGGCCCGGATTGGCCTTCGTGGCCACGATGCGCTGGTAGAGAACGGCGTTGGGGTGGATCCGATCACCGGACCAGGCTTTGGTCTGCCACGCCCAGACGCGTCCGCGCGTGCGGGAGTTGCCGATCACGCCGGCGGTGGCGGCCCAGTGGCATACGTCGATGCCCCCGTAGACGCCGGTGCGTTGCACACCGAGGACCGAGTTGATGCCGCGGAACCACTGCAACGCAACGGTGTTCCAGGTCTCGCGGCTGATGTCCTCGTCGATGGAGAAGAAGATCGGCGCGCTCTGGCCGCCTCCGGCCGCGGTGTGGATCTGCCACGCGGTCCTGGCGTCGGCGACGCCGCCGGCGAATCCGCGGGTGTAGTCCGACGGTGCGGAGCCGCCCGGCTTGCCGTACTGGTAGTTGCTGACGATCACCAGCCCGGCTTTGGTCAGCGACTCGGCGTAGGGCCGGGTGATGGGCTTCGCTCCGAAGTTCGTGCCGGGGCGCGACATCGAGACGTAGTTCACCACGCCGGCGTATCCGGCCGCGCGAATGTGCTCGGCGGGAATCTGATGCGCGGCGAAGTCGATGAGCATGGGACCGGCTGCCGCGGACGTGGGAATGCCGGTGTTCACTGCGGCCGCGCCCAGTCCGGTCAGCGCGGACACCGCCGCGGCGTAGCGCAGCGCGTCGCGCCGGGTGACCGGGCGCGAGAGCCGTGGGCCGAGCGTCTCCGGCGAGTCGTGCACGGCCAGATGTTAACGATGGGACTGCTGTCAACGATGGAGCCGCGCCGGGCGCATTCCGCCCGCCCCTTTCACACTATGGCGCACAGGGGGTCTTGCGGCAAGGGCCCGGGTGTGGCGCACACTCGTGCGTCCGAGCCGTCCGACCAGGGGAGTTGTTGTGCCGCAGAGTCCGAAACCGTTCGAGGTACACGAGTCAGGTGCGTATCTGCACGGCACCAGGGCCGATCTCGCCGTGGGTGACCTGCTCGTGCCCGGCCGCGAGTCGAACTACGAGGCGGGGCGCGTGATGAACCACGTCTACGTGACGCAGACCTTGGACGCCGCCGTGTGGGGTGCCGAGATGGCCGCCGGGGACGGCCGGTGCCGCATCTTCGTCGTCGAACCGCTGGGTCCCCTCGAAGACGATCCGAACGTGACCGACAAGAAGCTGCCGGGCAATCCGACCCGCTCCTACCGCACGCGCCAACCGGTGCGGATCGTCGGGGAGATCACCGACTGGGTCGGACACACCGACGAACAGCTCGAGGCCATGCGCGCCGGCCTGGCCGACCTCAAGCGCCGCGGGCTCGACGTCATCTACGACTGACGCCTGCCGCCGTGGCGGCGTACCGACGTTCGGGACGACGGGGCACGATAGGGCCGATGGACGTTCTGGTGGTCGGCGGCGGACCCGCGGGATGGGCGCTGGCCGGATCGTGTGCGCGCCTCGGACTGACCACCGGGCTGCTCGATCCGGCCCCGGAGCGGCCCTGGACCGCCACCTACGGGATGTGGAGTCGCGAACTCCCCGCGGATCTACCGGAAACGGTGGTCGCGGCCCGGGCCGCGGGCCGCGTGATCGCGCTCACCGAGCACCGCCTGGGCTGGAACTACGCGGTGCTCGACGTGCCGGCCCTGCGTGCCCACCTCACCGACCGACTGGCGGGAGTGCAGGTCCACCAGGGGCGCGCCGTCGGATCTCCCGAGCGCGGCGTCGTCGCCCTCGCCGACGGCTCCCGACTGCGGGCGTCGGTCGTGGTGGATGCCGGCGGCTGGGCGCGCCCCCTCAACTCCAGCTCGCCCCGCCGCACCGCGGCCGCGCAGACCGCCTACGGGATCGTGCTCGACGAAGCGGCGGCCTCGCCGTTGATCTCCACGGGTGAGGCGCTGTTCATGGACTGGCGCGCCGATCACGGTGAGGGTGGGTGGCCGACGTTCCTCTACGCGGTGCCGCTGGGCGGCGGCGACATCCTGCTCGAGGAGACCTCGTTGGCGCGACGGCCAGGGCTGACGCTGTCGACGCTGCGGCGGCGGCTGCACGCCCGACTGGCCCACCACGGGATACATCCGTCGGAAGATGTTCGGGCAGAACGGGTGTCGTTCCCGGTGGACCAATCGCGACATCGCGCACCCGGTGTGCTCGGGTTCGGCGCGGCCGCACCGCTCATCCACCCGGCGACCGGCTTCAGCGTGGCGGCATCCTTGGCGTTAGCCCCACGGGTGGCCGCGGCGATGGCCGCGCACCTCCCCGGGAATCCGGCCACGGCGTTGGCGGCGGCACAGGACACCGTGTGGCCCACCTCGGCGAAGGTGGTCCACGGTTTCCGGCGTATCGGCCTGGAGGCACTGCTGCGGATGCCACCGCCGGATGTGCCCGGCTTCTTCGAGCAGTTCTTCTCGCTGCCGGAACGCCACCGGTGGACATACCTCACCGGTCGGGACGACCTCCGCGGCACCATCGCCGCGATGAACCACCTGTTCCGGATCTCGGACGGCCGGTTGCGACGGCACCTCGTCACCTCGGCGTTCGTCCGCCCGGTGCGCACGAATGATGCGCAACACGACGGTATTGACCTCAAGTGAACTTGGGGTTCTACCGTCTCGACACATGGAGATCACAGACACACCAACTGCTTCGAAAGTTCCGAGTCGCACCCTCACGGCCGATGTCGGCGTGCTTGTCCTGCGCGTCGTCTTCGGCGGACTTCTCACCGCCGCCGGGCTGCAGAAGCTCCTCGGCTGGTTCGGTGGGCCGGGCCTGACGGAGACGGGCGCAATGTTCGAGCAGATCGGTTACCGCCCAGGCGTCTTCTTCGCCGGCGTCGCCGGCCTGCTCGAAGTTGTCGGCGGGTTGCTGCTGCTGCTGGGACTGTTCACACCGTTGGCCAGTGCCATCGTCATCGGAGTGATGATCAACGCCGCGAGTGCGACCTGGTCGGCTGGGCTCTTCGGTCTGGGCGGCTATCAGATGGCGCTGCTCTACGGCACGGCCGGCGCCGTCATCGCCTGCACCGGCGCAGGAGTACTGGCGCTCGACCAAGGTCGTCCCTGGCAGCGGACGGGGCCTCGATGGGCGGCGGCGAGCATCCTGACCGGCGTCGCATCAGCCGTCGCCGTGCTGGTCCTCAAAACGCTGATGTGACGACGGGGTGGAGGCGCCGCCGCCTACGCACCTGGCTCGGCCTTCCCGAACCCTCTTGCCAGGGGCAGGAATACGTCGTCCACGATCTCGCGGATGGTTCTCGGCGACGCCGCGGCCATGGTCATGAACAGTTCGTGGCGCAGCAGATCGGCGGGCAGCGCGACGATGCGGGCCGGCGGTGTGGTCGCCAGCTCGCCGCGGGTGACGGCGCGCGCGACGATCGTCTCCATCACGCTCGGCCCGTCGGGGACGAACAGCGCGCGGAGCTGGTGCGGTGAGCCGCCCGCCTCGTCGAAGTACGCACCGATCAGCGCGGCGAAAAGGCCGATGGTCCGCGATCGCCGCTCGTTGAAGTCGGTCAGCACAGCCAGGACGTCGCCGCGCAGGGTGCCGGTGTCCGGCACCGGAATCACCTCCACCTCGCCCCGGTGGCGGATCACGGCTTCCAGCAGCGCCATTCGAGTCGGCCACCGTCGGTACAGCACCGAGCGGGCAGACGCCGACCGCGCCGCGACCGCCTCGATGGTGAAGCGGTCGTAGCCGCCGTCGATCAGCTGATCCCACCCGGCGTTCAGGATCGCGGACTCCAGCGCGGCGCCGCGGCGCCGTTGCACACCCGAAGTCTTAGAGGACACTTGCGTAGCTTATCGCATCCGGCTAGTGTCGCCGATAAGCGACGGCCGTGTAGCTAAAGAGGCGGGCGTCGTCCGGGCGAAGTCCCCCTCGCACCGCTCGCACATGCCGACGCAGAACGGAACCGGAGATTTCCATGACCACGCGCACCGCACTGATCTCCGGCGCGAGCATCGCCGGTCCCGTGCTCGCCTTCTGGCTGGCCGAGGCGGGTTGGGAGGTCACGGTCGTCGAACGCGCCGAGCGCCTGCGCATGGGTGGTTACCCCATCGATGTCCGTGGCACCGCAGTCGACGTCATCCGGCGGATGGGGCGGTACGACGAGGTCGAAGCGCAGCGCTACCGCCACGTTCCGGTGAATCTGCTCGCGCCCGACGGACGCCGTCTGTGCACACTGGACTACGGCAACGTGCTCGGTTCCTCGAGCAGCGCGGACGTGGAGTTGACGCGGGGTGCGCTCAGCGACATCGTCCACCGGGCCTGCACCGATCGCGTGGCCTACGTCTTCGGTGACTCGATCACCTCGCTCACCGACACCGGCACCGGCGTCGACGTCACCTTCGGCCGCCGTCGACCTCAGCGGTTCGACGTGGTGGTCGGTGCCGACGGTATTCACTCAACGGTGCGCGCGCTCGCCTTCGGGGAGGCAGGCCGGTACGTCCGCCACCTCGGCCCCTACGTGGCGGTGTGGGATCTGCCGGCCGACATGTTCGATCCGGGAACCGGCGTCATGTATTCGCACCCTGGACGCACCGTACTGGTCGAACGTCCCTACGACGGCGGTGCCGCCCGGGCATTCCTGACCTTCCTCCACCCCGCACCGGGTGCCGTCGACCGGCACGACACCGGCCAGATCCTCGACACCATGCACGCCGCGTTCGCTGACGACCGTTGGTGCACAACCGAAGTGATCGACACGCTGCCGGATGCCGATGACGTCTACTTCGACACGGTGAGCCAGGTCCGGATGGACCGCTGGAGTTCCGGTCGAGTGGCACTCGTCGGCGACGCCGCGTACGCGCCGGCGTTCCTGTCCGGACAGGGCACGAGCATCGCGATCGCCGGCGCCTACGTGCTCGCCAGTGAACTGGTCGCCCGAGACGACCCCGAGCGGGCCTGCAGGGGCTACGAGCACAGACTGCGCGGCTACGTGCAGAGAAATCAGCGACTGGCGTTGCGTACGGACGGCACCGTGCTGGCCCGCACCCGCGGCCGGCTGTGGCTCCGGAACGCGAAGCTGTGTGCGGTGCCCCTGCTGCAGCGGCTCGGCCTTGTGCGACTCCTGCGCACCGAGCTGCGGTCCGCCGCTGCGGACCTGTCGCTCTCCGGGCACGATCTTCGTCGCTGCGCTGACCACACCCGCACCGGCGACGCCCGGTGACCCTCCCACTGGGCGAGAAACCCGGCGAGCAGCACTGGAACATGCGACTCGTCGGCTGGGCGGCCGTTCTCACGCTCGCCACAGTGCTGGCCGACGTGGTCATCGGTTCGCCGATGATGGTCGTGCCACAGTTGCTCAGCCACTTCGACACCGGCCAGGCCGCGTGGCTGAATGCCAGCGCGATGCTGGCCGGCGCCATCTGGTCGCCGCTGCTCGCCAAGTGCGCCGACAACTACGGCAAGCGCAGGACACTCGTCGGCACGCTGCTGCTCGCCTGCGTGGGTGCGCTGATCTGCCTCGCCGCCCCGACCATGTGGGTCTTCCTGGTGGGTCGGTTTCTCCAAGGTGCCGCCTTCGCCGCGGTCTTCCTGACGGTGGCATTGGTCCTGCAGATCTGTGCCGCGCGCGTGGCGATGACCGTGGTGGGCGTCGTGACGTCCGGCTCGTCGATCGTCGGGATCGTCGAGCCGTTCCTGATGAAGCCGGCCATCGACGTGTTCGGCTACCGGGGAGTCTTCATCGCGGCGGCCCTGCTGTCCGCGGTGGCCGCGCTCGGCGTTCGTGTCTTCATCCCGGAGTCGCCGATCCGCAGCACCGGCCGGATCGACGTGTGCGGTGCGATTCTGCTCGGCGGCGGCCTCGGCGGGGTGCTCGCCTACCTCAGCCTGGGCAGCGACCGCGGATGGCTGTCCGCGGGCATGATCGCGTTGCTGGCCGCCGGCGCTGTGGCATTGGCGGCCTGGGTGTTTCGCACGCTGCAGGTCGACGAACCGATCGTCGACATCCGGTCCCTCAGCGGACCGATCCTGCTGACGCTGCTGGCGCTGGTGCTGGCGGCGGGCTCCTTCCGGAGCATGTTGCAGCTCGTGGGCATCGTCGCCTACGTCCCGCCCGGCCTCGGGCTCGGCTACGGGCTGGGCGAGGGCGAGGCGGTCGCAGTCCTGTTCGCCGCGACCAACCTCGGCATCGCCGTCGGTGGTGTCTGTGCCGGATGGGTCGCGGCGAAGATCGGGCCGGCCTGGCCGCTCCTCGGCGGCATCGCGGTCGGGACGACCGCAACCATCGCGATGCTGGCGGGTGTATCGGTGCTGCCACTGGCGGTCGTCTCGGGCGCTGTCCTCGGCATGGCCGCGGGCGCGATCGGAGCCTCCGGCTACAACGTGGCGGCCGGCCTCGCGGCACCCACGGGACAGGGCACCGTCGCCGGTCTGGTGTCGGTGATGACCGCGCTCGGCTCGGTCACGTTCACCATCGTCGGCGCCGAGGTGCTCAAAGCGACCCCAGTGTCCGATGTCGGCGCGCCGGTCAGCACGTCGGCGGGCGTGCACCTCTACGTCGCGCTTGCGGCGCTGCTCTTCGTGCTCGCGGCGATACCCGCGGTGATGTTGATCCGCAGTGCTCGCCGTCCGGGCAGGGTCCCGGCCGCGGCACCCCGGTTGGTCACACAAACCGATCTCCGACGCTGATCGTGCCCGCGGTGATTACCTCGAAATAGGCTCCGGCACAGGGCAACCGTCCGAGGCCGAACGAGTCGACGAGATTCTCCGCGGCCGGGGTGCGCAAGGCGTGGTTCGCGCGATCGAGGCCCCCGTGTTCGAGGGTGGGGATCACGCATCGCGGCGTCGGCCCCATTCCCTTCAACTGAGCGGATCCAACGGTGAATGTGCGCTCGGTCCAATCGTTTTCGGTGTAGGGCGGATAGCCGGGCGGCGTCGTGATGACGATGTTCGGTCGGTAGCGCTCCGCCTCTGTGCCGATCCGGTCCAGCGTGGCGCTGGTGATCACGTGCAGTGGAGCCAGATCGACGAACGAGTCACCCGGTGTCCCCTCGGCCAGCTCGAGCAGCGGGGCATCCACGACCGCTTCGAGTCCCTGGGTGAGAACCTGCTCGGGGTCGGCGCGTTCCAGGCTCGCTCCCGCCGGCCGCGTCGTGGCCACCCGCACCGGCCGAGACACCAACTCGGAGATCGCGTCGCCGAAGCCGTCCTCGTCGGGGGTCACGTCGGTCCCGTCGGGCAGGCGCACCCGCACGCGCCCGCCGTCGATACGGGCGGTGCACTTCAGGAGCCGGCGCCACAGGCGGGCCTGTTTGGCGCTGGCCACCCGCCCGGTCTCCGCGTCGATCAACGCCAGCCGCCGATCTCCCGCGGCACCCTCAGGACCGACCTCGAGCGTGGTGAGCGTTTCACCGAGCATCGACTTGACGGGGTAGCGGTGCAGGCTTCCCACGAGCAGGTGTTGTCCGGCGGTCATGCTCGCACCATAGTCCGGCGTGCTCGTGAACTTAATGTGCGCAACCTGGCGGGGGCGCGCGCAGGGCCGGACGATGAGCGTGGAGCCGTCTAATGAGAGGTCGTGAGCGTGGGTTCACCGCAGGTCGCCGAGCGAGTTCGGAAACCGCACTGGTCGCTGGCCCGGACCTGGTTGTTGCAACCGGGACTCCCCGACAGCGGCGACATCTTCGACGCCGCGGTGGCCGGCCGCGCTGACGCCGTGGTCCTCGACATCGAGGACGGGCTGCCCGACTCCAAGAAAGCAGCGGGTCGCCGCGCGGTGGCCGAGTGGTTGAACGACGCGGGTCGTGCGTGGGTGCGGATCACCAATGCCGGCACGGACACCTGGACGTCGGACCTCGACGCTCTCGCAGGCGCCCCCGGGCTGGCGGGTGTGATGCTGGCCAAGGCCGAATCCGTCGACGACATCGCCGCCACCGCCGCCCGCTTACCCGCCGGCACACCCATCGTGGCGCTGATCGAATCGGCCTTGGGCATCGAGTCGGCGTTCGACATCGCGCGGACGCCGGGGTGCTGCCGCATCGCCTTCGGGATCGGGGATTTCCGCCGCGATACCGGGATGAGCGACGACCCGGCGGTGCTGGCCTACGCGCGGGCCCGACTGGTGGTCGCCAGTCGTGCCGCCCGACTGCCTGCGCCGATCGACGGACCGACCCTGCGTACCGCAGCGCACCACCTGGTCCGTGACACCGAGGTGGCCAAGGCCGCCGGGATGGCCGGCCGGCTGTGTCTGGATCCCGCGCACGCCGAGACGGTCAACAGCCTGCTCAGCCCTTCTGCGCTGGAGATCGACGAGGCGCGCCGCACGCTGGCGCGGCTGGACGCGCCCACCGGCGTCTACGACGGCAGTGTCGGCCCCACCCGGGCCCGCGCCGAAGCGGTGCTCGACCTCGCCGCCAAGCTCGGTCTGGACTGACCTCCACGGCACTGCGCCGGCCCCACGACATCGGGTGTGTGTCGGTGCCGGGTGCTACTCCTATCGGCAGCAGGCCGAGATGGAGGTAGTCATGACGAATGGTGTGCCCGTGAAGGTTGTCGGAGACCGGCTGGATCTCGGTGCGGCAACGGTGACATTCCAGCGGACACTGCGTATCCCCGAGACGGGGTTGCATCCGCTGCCGCCGGGGCTGGGCCGGTTCCCGTTGCGCCGGGTGGCGGACTATCCCGATACCGCACCGGCCGACTGGCTCTCCCGCGGCGGCGTGATGCTGCCGATCTATCAGCGCGAGGCGATGTGGTTGTCCTTCGACGCGTCCGAGCCCACCGCGCTGCAGGTCGGCGTGGGCAAGGTGTGCGCGGTCAGCGGGTTGCCGTGGATCGAGCAGCTCGTGCGTGATCCGCAGAACTACGTCGCGCTGCCGCGCCAGCCGTGGTTGGACGGCATCAACGCCGGCGACGGCTTCATCCGCCAGTTCGTCGCCGTACCCCTCGGTTCGGGCGCCACCGTGGAAGGCCAGGTGACGGGGCAGGAGACGCACGGCGGAGTGCAGCTGCGCGCCGTCGGCCTGACGCCCGAGGCGCTCGCACAGTGGCGCGCCGCCCAGCAGGTGCTCCGGTCGTATCGTCCGGACTCGCTGGAGTGTGACGGGATGCCGTTGCCCGCGCCGATGGGCGCGAGTATGGGCCTGGGCGCCGGCGGGCGGATGCGGCAGGAGGTGTACGCCGATGACCGGCCCCTTGCCGACTACGACGACGACGGGGCCCTGCGGGTGTTCGTGCACCTGTGCTCGGCCGCGCAGTGGACGGCCATCACCGGTGAGGTGCCGCCCCCGACGCCGGTGGACCGCGACGCCTACGTCGACGCCGGCCTGCCGTGGTTCGACTTCTACGACGCCGACGCCTCGGACCTTCCCGCATCCCAGACGTTGGCGCGCGTGCAGACTGTGGGCACGAAGCTTGGGATTGAGGAGGATCCGTTCGTGCCCGTCAACCCGAATACGGTGATCACGCTCGGCGGCGCCGGTTCCGACGTGGTCACCGACGGCACGTGGTGACCAGGCTCGGCCGTTAGGTTGCACTTCCGGTCCGGGAATGCTTCGAACTCGAAGCGAGTTGCACCCCGTGTAGCTGCTTCGACATCGAAGCAACCGAACCGAGGAGGAGATCATGAAGGCTGTGCGGCACCACGAATACGGTGGCAGCGACGTTCTGAGATACGAGGAGGCTCCCCGGCCGGTCCCGGGACCGCGGCAGGTGCTGGTGAAGGTGGCCGCCACCGCCTTCAATCCCGTGGACGCCGGCATCCGCGGCGGTTATCTGGCGCAGGTCTACCCGGTCAACTTCCCGCACGTTCCCGGAGTCGACGTCGCGGGCACCATCGCCGAGGTCGGTGCGGGCGTGGAGGGATGGAATGCCGGCGACGCGGTGGTCGCCTTCCTCCCGCTGGACGCGGACGGGGCGGCCGCACAGTACACGCTGGTGCCGGCCGAATCGCTCGCCGCCGCACCGGTTGCCGTGCCGCTGAGCGATGCCGCGGCGCTGCCCGAACCGGCGCTGACGGCCTGGCAGGCGCTGTTCGAGGTCGCCGGGCTGACCGGTGGTCAGTCGGTGTTGATCAACGGCGCCTCCGGCGCGGTCGGCGGCTACGCCGTCCAGCTGGCCAAGCAGGCCGGTGCCGTGGTCACCGCCACGGCCACGGAGCGCGACGCCGAGCGGCTGCGCGGCCTGGGTGCGGACCGCATCGTGGACTACATCGACTATTCGCAGTCACCGATCGTGGTCGATGGCGCTCCGTTCGACGTGGTCCCCAACCTCATCAGCACCACCGACGAACAGACCGAGGCGCTTCTCGATGTCATCGCCGACGGCGGCTTCCACGTCGGCACCATGGTTTCCGGACCCGCGAACCCGCCCCGAGGGATCCGCACTCAGCGGGTGTTCGTCCGTAGCGACGCCGCCCAACTCGCCGAGTTGGTCAGCCGCGTGGACGAGGGCCGACTGCGCATCGAGGTGGCGCACCGCCGCCCGCTCGAGGACACCGCCGCGGTGCACGACGACTCCGACAACGGCCGTCTGCACGGCAAGACCGTCTTGATTCCGGCAGCGCTCTGACGCTGTCCGGCTGACTGGCCGGTGCCGTCCCACCCACACCGGCGGGACGGCACCGTCATCACATCAACACGTGGATATCGACGCACTACATTGACGCGCATGGCCGACACGCTCAACCCCGTTCAGCTGCGCGCCTACTTCGCCCTGATGGAGGCGGTGAGCCTGCTGCAGTACGCGGTGCGTCAACAACTGCAGGACGAGGGCGGGCTGAGCTACGTCCAGTTCGAGATCCTCGCCAAGCTGGCCGACGCCGACGGCACGCTCACCATGACCGACCTGGCCGATGGTGTGGTCTACAGCCGCTCCGGCCTGACGCACCAGGCCGGGCTGCTGGAGAAGCAGGGACTGATCACTCGCGCGGTGTCTTCAGAAGACCAGCGCGCCACCGTCGTCGACATCACCGCCAAGGGCCGCGCCCTCGTCGCGAAGGTCCTGCCCGGACACGTCGAGGTGGTCCGCGGACTCCTCTTCGACTCCCTGTCCGAACGAGACGCACGCATTCTGGGAGACATGATGACGAGGGCCCGGGATCACATGCGGTCGCTGCCGCCGAGATCGACGGTCGCGCGGAATCGTCACGCAGGCAGGCGATAACGGCATCGCCGCGCCGGTCAGCCGCGATCCGGAACGGAATCCCACCATGCGAGCACGCGGGTCGCGAACAGCGTCAACCACTTCGACGGCGCACCCGCCGGCGCGTCGACCTCGAACCACACCCGTCCGGGTGGCCGCCCGGCCTGCAGCCAGGTGCCGTCGGGCTGCCGCGCCGCCCGGATCATCTCGACGGCCTCGGCCATCCGTGGGTCCGGGGTACCACCGTCGAACCGGACGGCCTGCCGGAAATACTCGGCGGCGTTGAGCACGCTGTAACGCCAGTAGTACGGGTAGCCGAAGTGGTCGATCCACGCGGCGACCGGCTCACCCGTGGACAGCCGTCGGAACAGACCCCGCTGCAACAGATACTCCTCAGCGCGGCGGCGCGCCTCGGTCACCTCGGTGGTGCGGCCCACCGCCGTTTCGTGGGCGAGTAGACCCTTGAGTGAGTTCAACGTCGAGTGAAACGACGACCGTGTCGAGCCCTCGACCCATGCGCAGTTCCATCCGCCGTCGGGAAGCTGGTGCTCGAGGAACCAGTCGACCAGGCCCATGGTGTCGACCCCGAGCCACACACCGTTGGCGACCGTCCACGCGTTGATGCAGCAGTCGACCTCGCCGCCCCAGTACGGCAGGTCGTCGTACTCCCACCGGCTGTTCGCGGCCAGCAACTCCGCGGTCCGCCGCTCCCGCAACGTCTTCGGATCGAGCCCCCACTCGCGCAGCATGTTCAGCGTCCACGTCGTCGCCGTCCAGGGCTGTTCGCCGCGCGCCGCCTCCGGTCCGTCAAAGTCGAAGTCGGCGGGGAAGAAGGCTCCGCCGGCCCACTGACCGTCTGGATCCTGTCGTTCGAGCAGCTGTGCGCCGAAGCCCTCGGTGGCGATCCGGGCCCGGGTCGCCTCCCAGACCGCGGGCGGACGTCCCGCCAGATCGCGCTCGACCTGCCAGCGCAGCGCCGGGTCGGAATCCAGCAGCCAGGCCAGGGAAGCGTCAGCCGACACCCCGCGACCTTATCGAATGACGCGGCGCAGGACGCCGTGCTTGTTGTGATCGGTAGCCCTCGAGCGCCCGCACGCTGTGCCGGTGTCCCGCAGAACCGCCGGGATCCCGAGTCAGGAGGAAACGCATGACCCACAGCCGCTTCCGCGTCGCCCTCACCGCTGCCGTGCTGGCATCGGCCACCCTGAGTGGATGCACAAAAGTCACCGAGATCAGGGAGGTGGCCTCCCACGCGGCCGAGGAGATCGCCACCTCGGGCACTGCGCAGATTGTCGAGACCGTGTCGGGGAACCTGTTCACCGCCGAGGGGATCGACGCCGCCTACGCCGCGCTCTCGAACGACGTCGGAGCGAGCCCCGTGCGGGTGGTCGAGGTGACCATCGTGCCCGGTGTGCTGACCGTCCAGGCCATCGACCCGGCGGCGCCCACCGAGCTCAATCAGTGGAGCTACACCGCCGGCGCGGTCGGGCCGTCCCGACCCGTCGACTACGACGACGACGTGGAGGCGTTGCGGCAGAACCTCTTCGCGGTCACCGATGTCCCGACCACCGCCGTCGCCGCGGCGGTCGACGGCGCGGTCGCAGCGAGCGGCGTTGAGGCCGGCGAAGTCCAGAGTGTGATCGTCAAGCGGAACCTGCCGTTCGACGAGAACCTGATCATGTTCGTCAACGTCGTGGGTGAGCGCAGCACCAAACAGGTCCGCGCGGACGTCACCGGCCGCATCACCGACGTCGTCTGAGTGCCGCGGATTCCATCCCGCAGATGGGGCCGAACATCGACGGAGTGCTCAGCTGCCGGACACACCCGGCGCCATCTGGGAACGCCGATCCGCTCACCGCTAACGTCGCCGGCACGTCCGCCGATGACACAACCATGAGAGCGATCCGTGCCGTTGCGCTGGCCGCCGCGCTGACCGCGCCGTGGGTGTCGGTGGCGCCGGCGCACGCCCAGCCCGCCGCGCAACTGGATCGGGTGCCGGTGGTGGCGTCGCCGACATGTGGCGGGACCGTCAGCGCCGACGCGCAGGTGGTGCCGGTTCAGGTGGGCGATCGCGTCGGCAACGGTGTCCGCGTCGCGATCTCTTACGACGCCGGCATCTATGACGGCTCCTGTGCGCTCACCGTGACCGCCGACTGGCGAAACCTCGACAGCGGCGCCACCGGGAGCGACGACATCACCGCGGTGTCGACGATCGACGGGCATTACGGGTTCATTGGGTACGCCAACGCCACGTTCGACACGGGCAGCGGCACGGTGGTGATCACGCTGAGCTCGCATCCCGGCGCCGAGATGCGGATCACCACGTAGTGCGGTGGGGTGGACGTGGGCCCGGTTCCGTATTCCCGCAGCCCTGAACCTCGACGCAGAACACGAAAGGCTGACCCGTGTCCGAACCTGTTGCCCCGGAACCCTGCACACCGCCGCCCACCACGCGCGCCCGAACCGTCGCCCGGTTCGCCCTGGCCGGCGCGATGATCTTCGCCGGGTTCAGCCACCTGTTCTGGGCCCGCGAAGAGTTCCAGGCCCAGGTCCCGCGATGGGTGCCGATGGACGCCGACGGCGTGGTCATGGCCTCCGGCGGCGTCGAGATCACCCTGGGCGTCGGGCTGGCCGTGCTCAACCGCGACCGGGTCCTCGTGGGCCGGTTGCTGGCGGCCTTCTTCATCCTGATCTTCCCCGGCAACCTCGCGCAGTACCTCAACCACGCCGACGGCTTCGGCCTCAACAGCGATACCAGCCGCTTCGTCCGGCTGCTCTTCCAGCCCGTGCTGATCGCCTGGGCGCTGTGGGCGACCGGCATTCCCCGACACAAGCGCTGAGCGCTGCGCGGCTCCCCACGCCGACGGAATCAATCCGACGACGGTCCTGTTTCACGGGAAGTCGCGGACATGTCGCCCACGACGGAGTAGCGAAAGAGGGCGAGACAGATGAAGAAGTTCGGATTGGTGGGCATTGTCGCCAGTGCGTTGTCCGCCGCGGTGATCGGCTTCGCCGGTCCGGCGCAGGCCGATGACGGGTACGGGTTCGGCGGGCACGGTGACGACCGGATCTTCAGCATGGACCGCGGAGACGACGGTCAACGGCACCGCCGCGACCGGGACCACCGCAACAACCCCTGGTACGACCTGCTGGTGCCCAACGTGAAGGTGCCGCACGTCGACACCACCGTGCGGAACTGATCGCCGGCACGGTGACGCCGCGCTCGACATCCCCATCACCGACAACGGGGGTTTCGTGATCCCTGGCTGACGGCGATCCGCGTCCGGATACTGGGCTGATGGACCAGACGCAGTTGGCGGACTTCCTCCGGACCCGGCGTAGCGCCCTCGCACCCGAGGATGTCGGGCTACCGCCGGGATCCCGGCGGCGGATACCGGGCCTGCGCCGCGAGGAGGTCGCACGCCTGGCGATGATCTCCACGGACTACTACTGCCGGATGGAGCAGCAACGCGGCCCCCAACCCTCGGTCGAAGTCCTGGCGTCGCTGGCGCGGGCGCTGCGGTTGTCGCTCGATGAGCGGGACCACCTGTTCCGGCTGGCCGGTCATAACGCGCCGGCCCGCACCTACGTGAGCGAACACGTCAGCCCTGCCACGATGCGGATTCTCGATCGGCTCCAGGATACCCCGGCTCAGGTGATGTCCGCGCTGGCAGAGACTCTGGTCCAGACTCCCGCTGCGCGCGCACTGCTCGGCGATCAGACGTCGCACCGTGGCCATGCCCGCAGCGTGGTGTACCGGTGGTTCACCGACGAGGCGTCCCGCGAGGTGTACCCCGTGGAGGACCACGCTGCCGTCGCGCGGTCCTACGTTGCACGGGCACGCTTCGCGTACGCCCGCGACGGCGCCGGGTCGCGCGCCGCCGACATCGTCGAAGACCTGCTGAAGTGCTCCGCCGAATTCGCGGCGCTGTGGCAGCGCCACGACGTCGACGCGCCCGTGGAACTCGACAAGCGCATCGTTCACCCCACGCTCGGAGTGCTCGACGTGCAATGCCAAGTGCTATACGACGCAACGCAATTGCACACCTTGCTCGTCTTCACCGCCGAACCGGGAACGGCCAGTCACGAGAAGCTCGCGGCATTGGGTGCCGACCCGCAGAGATACGCACGCGACGGTGTCCTCGAACCGCCGGTCGACATGCACGCCTGACCCGACCCACGCAGGTTCTTCAGCGGGAGAACCACTGGTATCCGAGCACCGTCGACAGCTGCAGCTTGGTGTGGCTCTCGGTGCCGGGGACGGCCAGCCAGATCAGCAGCCGATGGTCGAGGGAAACGGTGTGCAGTATCTCGCGCTGCACTTCGACGATGCCCACGACGGGATGCACAATCTGACATCGCCTCGGGCCCAGCGCACCAAGCAGAGGGGGCTCCCGTCGCCACAGTTCACCGAACTCCGTGCTGTGGTTGAGCAGGGTCGTGACGAGTTCGCGCGCCCTACGGTCCCCGTCACCCGAGCACAGTGTGTGGCGGAGATCCGCAACGATCTCCGCGCCGATCACGGCCTGCTCATCGACGGAAAAGCGCTGCCGTTCGAAAAAGTCCAGAAACCATCGGTGATAACCACTGCGCGCCTGGCCGCGGTGGTGGCTGTGGTCGCCGAACAGGTAGCACGCCGACGGTGTCTGGTGCAGGATCTCCCCGATGGGGCCGACCGCCATCACCGGGGTGTCGGCCAACCTGCCGAGCACATGCATCGATCCGGGAGTGACGTGCGCGGTCCCGCGGGCATGACGGCCCTCGTCATAGCCCGCCGCGCTGAACAAGTGGTCGCGGTCGGCACGGGTGAAACGCAGACCGCGCGCGATTCCGGCCAGCACGGTGGGGGAGGGCCGCGGCGGGTTCCGCTGTTCGAGCCGGCTGTAGTAGGCCGGCGAGATCGCGCACAGTGCGGCCGCTTCCTCGCGACGCAGGCCCGGTGTGCGTCGACGCGGCCCGCGTGGTAACCCGACGTCCTCGGGTTGCAGCACGCGGCGCCGCTCCCTGAGCAGGCGCGCCACGTCGGCGAGATCGTCCTGCCGAGCCACGTCCGTACTCACGGTGGCCATCCTCAGACCCGCTGCGGCTCGGGGGTGGAGCGTCTCGCGAGTTCGAAGCACGGGTACGTCCTTCGCGTCCGTCGTCGCGCTCACGCCGCCACGAACTGCGCGCCGACCAGCCGTTCGGACAGGCTCCACAGTCGTGCCGCCTCGGCCACATCGCGCGCGGGTCGGTACACCGCCTGCTCGGCTGGTCGCCCCGACAGATGGCCCAGGCCGCTCGGTCCGTAAAAGCGGCCGCCCTCCGCGGCGGGGTCGGTGGCCGCGTACAACGCCGGCAACATGCCTTCCTCGGCGTTTCGATTCACCAGGCCGATACGCGCGGACACGCGGACCATGCGCAGCGCGGTCGTCGGGCGGTGGCGGCCCATGTGCGACTGCGCGTTCAGAAGATTGGTCGGTGTCACGCCGGGGTGAGCGACATTGCTGGAGATGCCCCAGCCGCCCTGCCGGCTGCGACGGTCGAGTTCCAGACCGAACATCAGGTTGGCGATCTTGGACTGACTGTAGGCCTTGCGCACCGAATAGGACTCCTCGAAGTCGAGGTCGTTCCAGTTGATCGCGTTGGTGGCGGCCGAGATGCTCGACTGGGTCGTCACCCGAGCCCGGCCGGCCGTCAGCAGGGGGAACAGTCGGGCGGTGAGCGCGAAATGCCCGAGATGGTTGGTGCCCCACTGCAGTTCGAAGCCGTCGGCGGTAGTCCGGCGGTTGGGCGGATTCATCACTCCCGCGTTGTTGATCAGCAGTCTGATCGGACGCCCCTCGGCGACCAGTTCGCCACTGCAGTCGGCGACCGACTGCAGTGACGACAGGTCCAATCGACGGGCGGATACCTGCGCTCCGGATACGTCGGCGCGAATGCGCGCGACTGCGGCGCCGCCCTTGTCAGCGTTCCGCACCGGCAGCATGACCTCCGCGCCGGCCGCGGCAAGCCGCCGGGCCAGGCTGAAGCCGATACCGTCGCTGCCGCCGGTGATGACAACTCGCTGTCCGCTCAGGTCGGGTACTCGAACCGATCGGCTGTCTGACATGTGGTCTCCTCGTGCTGGGCGTCTGTCGGATGCCCGCCACAGTCACAGGAATCCCGCCGCACATTCAGGTCGCAACCATCCGCGGATCGGCGGTCCCTGGTTCCCGGGCGACCAGGGACACACAATCGAGACGACCTCACCGCAGCGATACGACAGGAGTACGGATGCCCGACCTCCACGAGGCCTGTCACCGCCACTGGTTCGTCACCGGAGCGGCGGGAGGCATCGGCCGCAACATCGTGAGCTGTGCCTTGGACCGCGGCGATCACGTCACGGCAACCGTGCGCCGGGGAGCAGCTGGGCGCCACCCGCACCGAGTTCCTCTCGGGTATGCGATTCACCGACGCATCGCCGCCGTATCAGACGGGTGCCGTGGGTACCGTCCGAGACGCCCTCGAGAACGCTGACCGGAATATCCTGACGGCGGATCCGAGCAAGGTGGCAACGCTGATCTACGACACGACACGGGTGCCGAATGCGCCCCGCCGCCTCACATTGGGACGCGACAGTTATGAATCAGTGCACCGCGCACTGACCGGGCGCATCGCCGCGCTGGAGTCCCAGCGTGCGCTCGCTGAATTCGTGAATCTCACCGACTGATCACCCGCCGCGTCGCGTGGGAGCAGGCTGGAGCCACTGGTCGACGGGCGCGTGGTCGTCGGTGAGGGTGCCGGCGGACCCGACCCACGCGGCGAGATCGGCGCCGCTGAGCGTCGACCAGTCGGTTCCGCTGTCCTGCAACCCCGTTCGGACCGCCGACACGTTGATCGGTCGGTCGGAGGCGACGGCTACGACGTTGCCTCCGCGGGGCGCGTCGGCCGGCGCCAGGCCGAGGTCCTGCGGTTCGCCGCACAGCAGGACGTGGGGGAAGACCCGTGCCAGCGTCGCGAGCTCGGCCCGCACGAACGTCATGTCGCCGTGGTCGATGAGGTTGGCCACGTAGATCCCGTCGTCGTCGAGGACGCGGCGGATGTCGGTCAGCGCCTCCACCGTGGTGAGGTGCCAGGGCACGCTGACGCCGCCGAAGGCGTCACCGACGACGAGATCACGGCTGCCGCCCTCGAGGGCGCGCAGCCCGATCCGGCCGTCCTCGACGCGGACCTCGACGGCCTCGTCCGGGGAGAGACCGAACCGCTCGTGGTCGACGCGCGCGACGCCACCGTCGATCTCGGACACCACGCTGCGCGTGCCCGGGCGGGTGGCCGCCAGGTAGCGGGGGAACGTCAGCCCGCCGCCGCCGAGGTGGTACGCCGCCAGCGGACGGGGAGACGGGAACATCGCATCGATCACCGCGGCGAAGGCGCGGACGTAGGCGAACTCCAGATGCGTCGGATCGTTCAGGTCGACGTACGAGTGGCGCAGGCCGTCGAGCACCAGGGCGCGGCCGCCGGTCCGCTCGGGATCGGCGGTCACCGAGACGCAGTGATAATGGGTCTCGACGTCACAGCCGCCCGGCGCGACCACGCCGGCCACCCCGCCCGCCAGTGCCAGCGCCGCGAGCGTGGCGGCGGCGGTGCTGCGCCACCGTCGCGTCCGCCACTCGACCGCGGCGGCGCCGATCAGCAGCAGTACGCCCAGCCCCATCAGGATGCCGCTGACCGGGAGCCGTGAGATCAACACGAACCCGGTGAGGACGGTGCCGGCGATCGCGCCGACGGTCCCCACGCCGGACAATTTCCCGACGACGGTGCCGGTCTCGGCGAGCCGGGTCAGCCGGATCTTGGTGACCATGGGCGTCACCGCCGACAGCAACGCACCCGGCAGCAGAATCGACAGCGACGCCACGAGCAGCAGCAGCGGCGGCGCCCATTCGCCCGCGGACCGAACCACCGCCGGGGTGACCGCCACGACCGCTCCGGAGACACCCAGCGCCGGACCGAGGAACCGGCGCGGATCGGTCCGGTCGGCGAGCCACCCACCGGCCCACGAACCGGCGGCGATCGCGGCGAGCGCGATCCCGATCACCAGCGTGCTGGTCTCCAGCGTCAGGCCGAGATAGGGCGCAAGCAGGCGCAATGCGGTGATCTCGACGACCAGCACGGCAGCCGAGGACCCGAAGACCAGGGCCGCCGCCGCCCGCGGACCCATGTCACCGGGTGGCTCGGGTGGGGCAGGCGGCGTGGGCGGTTCCGTCACGCCCTCATCCTCGCAGGAGTGCCGCTGCGACCGGGCTGTCGGATAACGATTCGAAACCCGTTGTATTGCAGTCCGGCTCACGGGCGTCGGCGCATCGGGCCGCGCCACTATGGTCACGTGGTGCACCGGCGAACCGCACTCCAGCTCCCGCTGTACCTGGCCGCAGCCGCCGCACTGTCCAAGATCGCGCCCGCGGCCGCCCAGGCGTCCCGCTGGTCGGCCGATCGCGCACACGCCTGGTACGAGGCGCACGGCTGGCTGGTCGGTGCCAATTACGTGACGTCGACCGCGGTGAACCAGATCGAGATGTTCCAGGCGGGAACCTACGATCCGCGTCGCATCGACGGTGAACTCAGCGTGGCTCGACGTATCGGGATGAACACCATGCGGGTGTTCCTGCACGACCAGCTGTGGGCCACCGACCGGGCGGGATTCAGTCAGCGGCTGTCCCAATTCGTCAGCATCGCGGCCCGCCACCAGATCAAGCCGTTGTTCGTCCTGTTCGACTCGTGCTGGGACCCGCAACCCAGGGTGGGCCGCCAGCGCCCGCCGATCAAGGGCGTGCACAACTCCGGGTGGGTGCAGAGCCCCGGGGCCGCCCGGCTGCAGGATCCCGCCTACACCCGGGTGCTGCAGAGCTACGTCACCGGCGTGGTCGGCCTGTTCCGCAACGATCCCCGCGTCCTCGGGTGGGACGTGTGGAACGAGCCGGACAACCCGGCCAAGGACTACCGCAGGACCGAACACGAGGACAAGCTCGAGTTGGTCACCGCGTTCCTCCCGCACGTGTTCGGTTGGGTGCGTGCCGTCAACCCGGTGCAGCCGCTGACCAGCGGTGTGTGGCAGGGCCATTGGCGGGATCCGTCGCAGCGCAGCAAGATTGCCAGCCTGCAGCTCGAGCACTCCGACGTGATCAGCTTCCACAGCTACGGCGATCCCTCCGAATTCGACGCCCGCATCGACGAACTCACTCCGCTGGGGCGGCCGATCCTGTGCACCGAGTACCTGGCCCGTAACCTGGGCAGCACCGTGGAGGGCGTGCTCCCGGTCGCCAAGCGGCGCAACGTCGCCGCCTACAACTGGGGCTTCGTCGCCGGGCGGACGCAGACCTATCTGCCGTGGGATTCCTGGCAGCAGCCGTACGCAGAGCTGCCCGAGACCTGGTTCAGCGACCTGATCCACCCGGACGGGACGGCCCATGACGACAACGAGATCCGCGTCATCCAGAAGCTGACGGGCGTGGCGGCCGCCGGCTGAGGCGGTGAGCCTAGTGCGTGATGTCGAACGCCTTGATGACCTTGGCCGGGGCCACGCGCACCACCAGTTCCCCGGGGACACCGTTGCGCCGGCCGAACTCCTCGGCGCGGTCGGGTCCCACGTAGCGCCGCGCGATGCGGGTGGCGGTGTCGAGCAGTTCGGCGGGATTTTCGCCGAGTTCGGCGATGCCCTGGACCTGCACGAACGAGTACGGCGGGTGCGGATCGTCCACGGTGATCGTCACCCGTGGATCACGCTGCAGCGCCTTGCCTTTGGCGGTGTCCCTGCCGGTGTTGAAGACGAGGTGCCCCCGGTCGACGATGAACCACACCGGCGCCACGAGGGGGCGGCCATCCGAGGCCAGGTAGCCCAGCATCCCGGTGCGCGTGCCGTCCGAGAGGAAGTCGGTGACGTCGGGTTCGAGGTCGGTCACGTCCACATGGTCCCACGCATCGACCGGGAGGGTCTCGCCGTCAGCGGAAGCGGACGTGCATGGTCGCGAGACCGAAGATCTTGCGGCTTCCGGACTTCGCGCCCACCAGGACGACGCCCGTGCGGGTCTCGGGGTCCAGCGATTTGATCTTGCCGGTGAACTCGATGTCGGCACCTTCCTTGGCCGACACGATCGCGGGCGCGGACAGCCGCACCGCGTAGCGGGTCACCGCACCGGGGTCGCCCGACCATGCCGAGTGGAATCCGGCGCCCAGGCCCATGGTGAGCATGCCGTGGGCGATCACATCGGGCAGCCCGGCCAGTTTGGCGATGTCCTCGTCCCAGTGGATCGGGTTGGCGTCCCCGGCCACGCCGGCGTAGTTCACCAGGTCACCGCGGGAGAGCCGGGTGTGGTGGCTGGGGAGTTCGTCGCCCACCTTCAGGTCGTCGAAGTTCGCCGTGCCGGGGATACGGCCGCTCGGATCGGCGATCCGCACCTCACCCTCGGGGCGCACCTCTTTGGCGTAGGCGGTGTCGGACTGGCCGACCTCGAGGATGTTGACGTCGTGCATCATCGCGTGGTGCACGGCGGTCTTGATCGCCGGATCGACGTCTTCGGCGGTCACCCCGACCACGGTGGTGTGCAGGGTGTGCACGCGCTCGCCGGCGGTGTCGGTGAACGTGTTGGTCACCGTGATCAGGTCACGGCCGGCGATCCGGCGCACCGAGGTGAGCTCGACGTCGATGCGCAGCTCGTCGCCGGCCACGATCGGGCGGTGCTGCTCGAAGACCTCTTCGGTCTGCATGTAGGTGTCGTAGCCGACGACGATCTCTTCGAACATGCGGCGATTGCACGTCATGCCCGGCGTCGACGTGAACGTCAGCGGCGCCACGAGGTCCGGGTACCCGAGCTCCTCGGCGGCGGCGACGTTCCAGTGCGCGGGGTGGTAGTCCTGCACCGCGCGGGCGTACTCGCGGAGCTTCTCGCGGCCCACGAGGTACGGCTCGTCCATCTGGTACCAGTGGCCGACGCGCGCTTCGAGCGGCGACGTATCTGCTGCTGCAGTCATAGAAAGGCTCAACTCTTCCGTCGGCGGGTTCGCTGGAAGCCGACCCCAGCACAGTAACGCGCCCGCTGGTGCGGGGTTGTCGAGGCGTGACCTTCCTGACCGTCGGGCCTGGGAGGTGAGCTCGGGCACATGACGCCGCCTCGAAGACGGCGGCCACGTGGCGGGGCCGGTAGCGGCGATACCTGGAACGACGCGGCGCGCGCCGGTGCACACGCCGCTCAGCGATGCGCAGTTGGTATTGATTAATGCAGATTTGCGGTTGGACCAGCATCAATGCTCGGTCTACATTCTCGCCTTGGCCATGCCAGACGAGAGGAGACACACCATGTCGGCTGTCGCCGGAGTTTCACCCGAACTGTCGTCGGCAGTGTCGAAGTTCTTCCGCCGCGTGGTCCCTCTGCTGATCGTCATGCTGGTCTGCAATCAGCTCAACCGGTCCAACATCGGCTATGCCCAGGAGTACCTGGAGGCCGACGTCGGCATCGGTGCGGCCGCATACGGTTTCGGCGCCGGGGTGTTCTTCGTCGCCTACGCGCTGTTCGAACTCCCGAGCAACGTGCTGATGGAGAAGTTCGGTGCCCGCGTCTGGCTCACCCGGATCATGATCAGCTGGGGCCTGATCTCGGCGGCCATGATGTTCGTCAGCAGCGCCGAGATGTTCTACGTCCTGCGCTTCCTGCTGGGTGCGGCCGAGGCCGGCTTCTTCCCCGCGGTGATCTACTACATGGCGAAGTGGCTGCCGAACAGTCACCGCGGCCGGGCGACCGCACTGTTCATCGCGGGTTCGTCCATCGCGGCGGCCATCTCGGGCCCGCTGTCCGGACCGCTACTGTCCCTGCACGGTCTGGCCGGCCTGCGCGGCTGGCAGTGGCTGTTCCTCCTGGAGGGCCTGCTCTCGGTCCTCGTGGGCGTCATCGCGTTCTTCATCCTCAACTCGCACATCCGCGAGGCGAAATGGCTGACCCGCGGCGAACAGGATGCGCTGATCGAGGCAATCGAGCTCGAAGAGGCGGAGAAGGCGATCTCCTCCGGTGTGGAGGGCAAGGGCAACCGCTGGAAGATGCTCGCCGACCCGAAGCTGCTGCTGTTCTGCTGGATCTACTTCGCCATCCAGCTCTCGATCTACGCCAACACCTTCTGGTTGCCGTCCATCGTGCGCCGCATCGACGGCCTCAACGACATCACCGTCGGCCTGCTGTCGAGCCTCCCGTGGATCAGCGCCGTCGCCGCGATGTACCTGTCGTCGCGTCTGGGTGACCACAACACCGCGTGGCGCCGCCCGCTGCTGATCATCGCGCTCGTCACCGCGGCCGTCGGCACCTATCTGGCCGCCGTCACCTCACCGCTGCCCGCCCTGCTGTTCCTGTGCATCGCCGCGATGGGGTTCAAGAGCGCGAGCCCGCTGTTCTGGTCGATCCCGCAGTCGACGCTGCACCCGATGGTCCTGGCGCCCGCCATCGCGATCATCAACTCGCTGGGCAACCTTGGCGGTTTCGTCGCACCGTTCGGCTTCGGCCTGATCAAGGAGGCCACCGGTGAGGTGACGTGGGGCCTCTACGCGCTGGCCGCGGCCAGCCTGATCGCCGCCGCGTCCGTGCTGCTGTTCCGCAGGCGGTCCGTGGACGTCACCGACGTCGTCGTGCCGCCGACACCCGGATCCCCGGTCGACACGCCCACGCGCTGACGTCCGGGCGTAGCGTCGGAGGATGAAAACGCCCGACATCGTGCGCACCCTGCCGCTGGCCGAGGAGATCCTCGAGGCACACCGCGAGCGGAGCCGCGGCGACGACGCCGGGTGGGACGCGTACACGGCGCACGTCTACCGCGTGGTGAACTTCGCCCGGGCGTTCTGCCCTGAGTCCCCGGACCGCGACGAGAAGCTCGCAATCGCCGCGGCGTTCCACGACCTGGCCGCGTTCGACACGCTCGACTACCTCGTGCCGTCGATCGAGGCGCAGGACCGGTGGCTGGAGGAGACCGGTCGGCAGGCCTGGTCGGACGAACTCGCGCTCGTCATCGCCGAGCATCACCGCGTCCTTCCGTACCGGTCCGACCGGCCCCATGCCGCGCTGGGAGGCGGTGCGGCGGGCAGACCTGATCGACGTCAGCCAAGGCCTGGTGCGGTTCGGCTTGCCGAAGGCCTACGTCGACGAGGTGCGCGGCAGCTTCGATGCGGGAGCGTTCTTCCGACGCGTCATCCCCGCGGGTGTGGTCCGTGCGATCCGCACCCGGCAGCGCCCCGGTTTCCTGCAACCCGGGAACGCACTGTCCCGCTCGGCGCATGCGGGGGCGGATCGCTGACGGTCAGTGGCCCAGCGTGGGCAGCGCGTCGAGCACCGCGGCGTCCTCGATGGTCGGCGGTACCTTGTACTCCTCGCCGGAGGCGATCTGGCGCATGGTGCGGCGCAGGATCTTCCCCGACCGGGTCTTCGGTAGGGCCGGCACGACGTAGACGTCCTTGAGCGCGGCGACCGGTCCGATGTGGTCGCGGACCAGCGCCACCACTTCGGCCTGGAGTGCCGCGGCGTCCGCGTCGGCGCCCGATTTGAGCACGACGTACGCCACCGGCCGCTGACCCTTCACCTCGTCCGGCACCCCGATGACCGCGCACTCGGCGACCGCGGGATGGGTGGCGACGACCGCCTCCATCGACCCGGTGGTCAGCCGGTGCCCGGCCACGTTGATGACGTCGTCGCTGCGGCCCAGGATGAACAGGTAGCCGTCGTCGTCGAAGTACCCGGTGTCACCGGTGGTGTAGTACCCGGGGAACGCCTGCAGGTACGACGAGATGAATCGCTCGGGTGAATTCCACAGTCCCTGAAGCGAACCCGGCGGCAGCGGCAGTTTGATCGCGATGTTGCCCTCTTCGTTAGCGCCGACCTCGTCACCGTTCGCGTCGAGCACCCGCACGTCGTAGCCGGGCACCGGTACCGACGCCGACCCCGGCTTCACCGGCAGCGGATCCAGGCCGCGGGGGTTGGCGCAGATCGCCCAGCCGGTCTCGGTCTGCCACCAGTGGTCGATGACCGGTCGGTCGAGGACGCCGGCGGCCCAGTGGTAGGTCTCCGGGTCCAGCCGCTCACCGGCGGCGAACATCGTGTGCAGCGAGGAGGTGTCGTACTTGGCGAGTTCGGCGCCGTTCGGATCCTCCTTGCGGATGGCGCGCAGCGCGGTCGGCGCGCTGAACAACACGTTGGCCCGCGCGTCCTGCACGACGCGCCAGAACGCGCCGGCATCGGGGGTGCCGACCGGTTTGCCTTCGTACAGCACGGTTGTCGCTCCGACGATCAGCGGCGCGTACACGATGTAGGAGTGGCCGACCACCCAGCCGACGTCCGACGCGGTCCACATGACGTCTCCCGGGCCGACCCCGTAGATGTGGGCCATCGACCACGCCATCGCGACCGCGTGTCCGCCGTTGTCGCGCACCACGCCCTTGGGTTTGCCGGTGGTGCCGGAGGTGTAGAGGATGTACAGCGGGTGGGTGGCCGGCACCGGTACCGCGACGGCGGGGATCGCGTCGGCGACCACGGTGTCCCAGTCCAGCCAGCCGGTATGGTCCGAAGCGTCGCCGGGGATCTCGGGGCGATCCTTGACCACGACGGTTTCGGGCGGAGACGCGCTGAGCTGCAACGCCTTCCGCACCGTCGGCAGGTATTCGACGACACGCCCGGGTTCGAGGCCACCGGAGGCGGTGAGCAGCACCTTCGGTTGCGCGTCGTCGATGCGCGCGGCGAGTTCGGCCGCGGCGAATCCGCCGAACACCACCGAGTGGATGGCGCCGATGCGGGCGCAGGCCAGCATCGCGATCAGGGCCTCGGGAATCATCGGCAGGTAGATCACCACCCGGTCGCCCGTGGTGACACCCAACCGGACCAGCGCGCCCGCCAGCACCGCCACACGGTCCCGCAGCTCCAGATATGTGAATTCGCTGCGGGTTCCGGTCATCGCCGAGTCGAAGATCAACGCCACCCGGTCGCCGTGGCCCGCCTCGATGTGACGGTCGAGCGCGTTGTGGCTGGTGTTGAGCATCCCGTCCGGGAACCAGCGCCACGCGTGCGGATCGCTGTGGTCCAGCGCGACGGTGGGTGCGGTGTGCCAGTCGATGGCCTCGGCGGCACGCAGCCAGAACCGCTCGGGGTCGGTGGTGGCCTCGCGGTGCGCGTCGGCTGCGGTGGTGACGAAGTCCGGGGCGCTCATCAGTCTCCTAAGTTCTCGCAGGGGGTCACTCTCCTGGCGCGAGCAGACGCAAAAGTGTCTCTTCCGAGCAGCTTTCGGGCACTTTTGCGTCTGCTCGCGGGGGAACGGGACCTGTCAGAAGAAGCCTTGGGCTTTGTTGCTGTAGCTGACGAGGAGGTTTTTGGTCTGCTGGTAGTGGTCGAGCATCATGGCGTGGTTTTCGCGGCCGATGCCGGATTGCTTGTAGCCGCCGAACGCGGCGTGGGCGGGGTACATGTGGTAGC
>NZ_SPQO01000081.1 GCF_004570325.1 Mycobacterium sp. PS03-16
CCGCCGGCGGTGCGGGCGTAGCCGGCGGCTTTTTCCAGGTCGTCGAGGGTGGTGGTGACGACGATGCTGGCGGGTAGGCCGTGGCGGGTGCCCAGGGCGCCGGACGCCAACGCGAGCCGCAGGCCGGCTTTCAGTGCGTCGTAGTCGCGTTGGCTTTTGGTTTCGCGCTCCAGCCACGGCGGTATGGGGGCGTCGGGCGGGTCCGATGGCGGGATGTCGGTGATTGTGTCGGTGGTCGGGGGCTCGGGGGTGTCGCTGTGCTCGGCTGGTTCCCCGGCGATCGGGTCGCCGGGCTCGCTGTCGACCGGTGCATCGATGGGTGCGTCATCGGCTGTGGTGTCGCCGTCGTTGCTGGTGTCCTGCTTGTCGCCGTTGTAGTGGGCGATGAGGGCGTCGAGCAGGGCGCGGCCTTCGGGGTCGAGTAGGCCGGTGAGGGTGCTCATGCCGTCGCGTTGTTGGCGGCCGATGCGGATGAAGCGTTTGCGTTGTTGTTCGTCGTAGTCGGGTTCGGCGCCGTCGGGGTCGATGTAGTCGAGGATTTGTTGGGCGGCGGCGCGTAGTTGGTCGGGGCTGAGCCGGGCGGCGAGGCGGGCCAGGGTGTTCTCGGTGTCGGTGCGGGTGGCGTGATCGGTCCAGCGGGGCAGCTCTTTGAGGAAGGTTTTGATGTGGCGGACGTGGGCGGGGCTGATGTCGCCGCGGGCCAGCGCAGCGGCGGTGGCGGCCATGTCGGGGTCGAGTTTCTCCCCGGAGAGCGTGTGGCGGGGGCCGAGGAGCGCGGCGTCGTTGATCCGGGCGGCGGCCGCGTCGGGGGCCAGGTGCAGCAGTTCGACCAGGACATTTTTCGCTGAGGCGCCGTCGAAGTCGTGGTAGGTGAGGTTGTCGCGCAGGGCGGCGAGGACGGTGTGGCCGAGGGCGTGTTGGCGGTTGAGGGCGCGTTCGTAGCGGGCGGCCAGGTGGCCGAGTT
>NZ_SPQO01000024.1 GCF_004570325.1 Mycobacterium sp. PS03-16
TGCTGGCCGGCGCGGCGCTGGTGGTGGCCACCGCCGGACACCCGTGGGCGCTGGCGCTGTCCACGGTCGCCGCGGCCGTGGTCGGCGCCCTGATCGAGCGGGTGGGCGCCACCGCGGGTCTGGCCGTGGTGCTGATCGCGCTCGACGCCGGCGCCGGGCCGAGCCTCGCCGCAGCGGTGCCCTACGCGATCGGCGCGGCCACCGTGTTCGGCGCGTGGGCGCTGTGGTGGTTGCTGGCGAGGACCGCTGTGGCACTGCGTGTTTCCGGTCCCAGCCGGCCGGCGCCCGAACCGGGCCGACGGGCGGTGGACCGTGGGCATGTCGTGCGGGTCGCGTCGGCGGTGGCGATCGCCGTGGGCTTGGCGGCCTGCCTGCCCGACGACCTGGTGGGTGGCCACTGGCTGGTGACCAGCGTGCTGCTCACGATCCAGCCCGGCCGGCCGGCCACCAGAACGCGGCTGGCGCAACGGCTTTCCGGCAACACGGTGGGAGCGGTGCTGGCCGCGGGTCTGCTCGGCGCGCATCCGGCGATCCCCGTGGCGGTCGCGGTGACCGTGGCGCTGTTCGTCCTCGCGCTCGCGTTGCGGCCGGTGAACTACACGTGGTGGGCGGTGACCGGGCCACCGGTGCTGCTTGTGGTCAGCGAATTCCCGCACTGGTTCCCGTGGTACGAGGGCGGTGTCCGGCTCGCGATGAATCTCGCCGGCGCCGCGATCGTCGTCCTGGTCGTGTTCGCGGTGCCTGCGGCGGCCCGCCACTTCCGCCGATCGGATGCATCGGATAGTGTATACAAAATCCAACGTGAGGAGGTGCGGTGAGCACGTTGCTGGTGCAGGACATCGGGCTGCTGGTGTGTGGCGACGCCGCCGTCGCACCGCTGCGCGACACCTCGCTGGTCATCGAGGACGGTGTGATCACCGGCATCGACGCCGACCATCCCGCACCCGATCAGGTGCTGTCGGCGGGCGGGCTCACCGTCATCCCCGGCCTCGTCGACGGGCACGTCCACCCCACCTTCGGCGAGTGGACGCCGGCGCAGGACGCGATCGGCTGGATCGGCAACTATCTGCACGGCGGCACCACGTCGATGGTGTCCGCGGGCGAGTTGCACATCCCGGGCCTCGCCTTCGATGCGCTCACCCCCGAACTGGTGCTGGCCATCGCGATCACCTCGAAACACACCACCGGCCGCATGCGCCCGTCCGGGGTGAAGGTCAACGCCGGCACCGTGCTGCTGGTACCGGGGATGACCGAAGAGCACTTCGACCGGGCCCACGCCGAGGGCATCGATCAGCTCAAGTTCATCTTCTACGACTGGAACCGCCTCGGCGACGGTGAGGCCCAGCGCTACGTCGAGTGGGCCCACGACCGCGGGATGACCGTCAAGCTGCACTCCGGCGGCGTCTCCCGGTCCGGGTCGAGCCGCGTCGCGGGCAGCGACGTCGTCCTGGCGGTGCGGCCCGACATCGTCGGCCACATCTCCGGCGGCCCGATCCCCGCACCGGACGCCGACATCGCCACCATCGTCGCCGAACTCCCGTCGGCGTACGTCGAGGTGTGCAGCTCCAACAACTACCGCGCCACCAAGGTCGTCGCCGACCACCTGATCCGGCGTGACGAACTGCACCGCCTCACCCTCGGCACCGACACTCCCGGCGGCACCGGCGTCATCCCGCGCGGGATGCTGCGCAACATCTGCTATCTCGCCTCGGTGTGCGGTGTGGATCCCGTCGCGGCGGTCGCGGCCGCGACCGGTCAGACCGCCCACGCCCACGGCCTCGACACGGGGGTGCTGGCCGAAGGCCGGCCCGCCGACCTGCTCGTGCTCGGCCCCATCACCGGATCGACGGCGTCCGACGGCCTCGAGTGCTTCGCGCTCGGTGACCTTCCCGGTATCGCCACTGTGCTCGTCGACGGCGTCGCGCTGGTGCCCACGCGCAGCCGCCAGACCCCGCCCCCGAGCCGGGCGGTGAGCTGGCGCCACCCCGTCACCGACCCGGCACCCGCCCCCGCACCCCCCGCCCGCAGCACCGGCTGCTGCTGACCCGCCGCCAAGGAGAACCGTTGTCCGCCACCATCAACGAACCGCTGTCACCCGACACCCTGTTCGGACTGGACCCGCTGCTCAGCGACGAGGAGCGCCAGATCCGCGACACCGTGCGCTCGGCCGTCAAACGCCGCATCGCCCCCGAGATCGCCACCTGGTACGAACGCGGCGAACTGCCCGCCCGCGAACTCGCCCGCGAACTCGGCGAGCTCGGGCTGCTCGGCATGCACCTCGAGGGGTACGGGTGCGCGGGCACGTCGGCGGTCGCCTACGGCCTGGCGTGCCTCGAGCTGGAGGCCGGTGACTCCGGGATCCGTTCGCTGGTCAGCGTGCAGGGTTCCCTGGCGATGTACGCCATCCACGCATTCGGCAGTGAGGAACAGAGGCAGCAGTGGCTGCCCGGTATGGCCGCCGGCACCACGATCGGCTGCTTCGGCCTGACCGAACCCGACCACGGCTCCGATCCGGCCGGCATGCGCACCCGCGCGGTGCGTTCCGGCGACGACTGGGTGCTCAACGGCGCCAAGATGTGGATCACCAACGGATCGGTCGCCGACGTCGCGATCGTCTGGGCCCGCACCGACGAGGGCATCCGCGGCTTCGCGGTGCCCACCGACACCCCCGGGTTCACCGCCCACACTCTGCACTCGAAGATGTCGTTGCGCGCCTCGGTGACCAGTGAGCTGGTGCTCGAGGACGTCCGGCTGCCCGAGTCGGCCCGGCTGCCCGGCGCCACCAGCCTGCGGGCTCCGCTGAGCTGCCTCGGGGAGGCCCGGTTCGGCATCGTGTTCGGCGCGCTGGGCGCCGCCCGCGACTGCCTGGAGACCGCGCTGGACTACTCGCGCTCGCGCCGGCAGTTCGACAAGCCGATCGCTGAATTCCAGCTCACGCAGCAGAAGCTGGCCGACATGGAGGTCGAATACGCCAAGGGTGTGCTGCTGGCCCTGCACCTGGGCCGCCGCAAGGACGCCGGCGAGATCGCCCCGCACCAGGTCAGTCTCGGCAAGCTCAACAGCGTGCGCGAGGCGCTGACCATCGCCCGCACCGCCCGCACCATCCTCGGCGCGAGCGGCATCACCTCGGAGTATCCGGTGATGCGCCACGCCAACAACCTCGAATCGGTGCTCACCTACGAGGGCACCAGCGAGATGCATACCCTGGTCATCGGCCAGGCACTGACGGGGATGTCCGCGTTCCGCTGAATCAACAGGAGACTTCGGTGGCCGACACCAAACGCGAAGCACTCGACGACCACTTCACCACGACCGTCTCCGCACTGACGCCTGCCGCGGCGCCGCGCCGCGCCGGCGCCGATCCGGTGCGCGACGGGTCGTCGGTCACGGTGGCAGAGGCGTTGGCGCTCTTCGACGCCGCGGTGGGCAGCCGGCACCTGGACCTGGCCGCGCGCTGGCTGCGCGCCCACGGGCGCGGGTATTACACCATCGGCTCCTCGGGCCACGAGGCCAACGCGGCGGTGGCCGCGGCGCTGCGGCCGACCGATCCCGCACTGTTGCACTACCGTTCGGGTGGCTTCTTCCTGTCCCGGGCCCAGCAGGTCGACGGCGGGCTCACCCCGGGACTGCGCGACGTGCTGCTCGGACTGGTGGCCGCGACCGACGAGCCGATCTCCGGCGGCAGGCACAAGGTGTTCGGCCGCGCCGATCTGGCCATCATCCCGCAGACCAGCACCATCGCCTCACACCTGCCGCGGGCGGTCGGCGTCGCGTTCTCCGTCGCGCGGGCCCGCAAGCTCGGCGTGCCGTGTGCGTGGGCCGACGACGCGGTGACGGTGTGCAGCTTCGGTGACGCCTCGGCCAACCACTCCACCGCGGTCGGCGCGCTGAACACCGCGATGCACACCGCCTATCAGGGCATGCCGATGCCGCTGCTGTTCGTCTGCGAGGACAACGGCATCGGCATCTCCACCAGGACGCCGCGGGGATGGATCGCCCGCACCTACGCCCAGCGCGAGGGCCTCGAGTACTTCGCTGCCGACGGCTCGGATCTGGTGGCCACCCTGGAGGTCACGCGCGCCGCCGCGGACTGGGTGCGGGCCCAGCGCCGCCCGGCGTTCCTGCACCTGTCCACCGTGCGGCTGATGGGCCACGCCGGGTCGGACTACGAACCGGCCTACCGCCGGCCCGACGAGATCCTCGCCGACTACGACCGCGATCCCGTGCTGTGCGCCGCGAGAATGCTTGTCGCACAGGGTGTCCTGACGCCCGCCGAGGTGCTCGACCGGTACGAGGCCACCCGCGAGTCGGTCCTGGGCATGGCCACCGAGGTGATGGACGCGCCGCAACTCGACAGTCCCGACGCGGTGCTGCGCCCGCTGCGCGACGGCCTCGACGAAGCGGTGGCCGCATCAGGTGCGCCGCTTCCCCCGGCGGCGCAGGCCGAGTCCGCGCCGCTGACGGTGGCGCTGGCGATCAACCGGGCGCTCGGCGACGTGCTGGCCGCACACCGCGACGTGCTGATCTTCGGCGAGGACGTCGCCCGCAAGGGCGGGGTGTACGGCGTCACCCGCGGGCTGCAGGCCAAGGCCGGGCAGGCCCGGGTGTTCGACACGCTGCTCGACGAGCAGGCCATCCTCGGTCTCGCGCTCGGCGCCGGGGTCTCGGGGCTGCTGCCGATCCCGGAGATCCAGTACCTCGCGTACTTCCACAACGCCGCCGACCAGATCCGCGGGGAGGCCGCGACTCTGGGGTTCTTCGCCGATCGGCAGTTCCGCAATCCGATGGTCGTGCGGGTCGCCGGCTACGGCTACCAGAAGGGCTTCGGCGGGCACTTCCACAACGACAACTCGATCGCCGCGATGCGCGACATTCCCGGCGTGGTGATCGCGTCCCCGGCCCGGCCCGACGACGCCGCGGCGATGATGCACGCGTGTGTGGCCGCGGCGCACACCGCAGGCGCGGTGTGCCTGTTCCTCGAGCCGATCGCGCTGTACCACACCAAGGATCTCTACGACGACGGCGACGAGCAGTGGCTGGCGCCCTATCCGCGGACCGCGGCGCCGATCGGCCGCGCCCGCACCTACGGCGACGGCGCCGACCTGACGATCCTGACGTTCGGCAACGGGGTGCGGATGAGCCTGCGGGTGGCGCGCCGCCTGCGGGACATGGACATCGACGTGCGGGTGGTCGATCTGCGGTGGCTCGCGCCGCTGCCCGTCGAGGACATGCTGCGCGAGGCCGGCGCCACCGGCCGCGTCCTGATCGTCGACGAGACGCGGGAGACCGGCGGCGTCGGTGAAGGGGTGCTGGCGACGTTGCTGGCGCACGGCTACACCGGCCGCGTCGACCGGGTGGCCAGCCGCGACAGCTTCATCCCCCTCGGCGATGCCGCGCTGCAGGTGCTGCTGCGCGAGGAGACCATCGAGACGGCCGCGATCAAGCTGGCCCGCACGGCGGCGGGCTGACGCCTTGCTAACTTGATCCGATGCCTGCCACGGATCCGTTCCGGCCGCTGTCCGGTGTGCGCATCGTCGAGATCTCCAGCTTCGTGGCGGTGCCGCTGGCCGGGATGACGCTGACCCAGCTCGGCGCCGAGGTGGTGCGGGTGGACCCGATCGGCGGGGCCGCCGACTACCGCCGCTGGCCGGTGACCGATGCCGGCGAGAGCATCTACTGGGCCGGGCTGAACAAGGGCAAACGCTCGATGGCGGTCGACATGCGCGCGGCCGAGGGACGCGACCTGGTCACCCGGTTGATCGCCGACGCCGGGGTGTTCATCACCAACGTCGCGGGGCGGCCGTGGCATTCGTATGACACGCTGTGCGAACACCGGCCCGACCTGATCCACGTCGAGGTGTCCGGGCGCGCCGACGGCGGCACCGCGGTGGACTACACGGTCAACGCCGCCACCGGCTTCCCGCTGGTGACCGGGCCCGCGAACCTGACCGGCCCGGTCAACCACGTGCTGCCGGCGTGGGATGTGTCATGCGGGCTCTACACCGCGCTCGCGGTCACCGCGGCGCTGCGCCACCGCGACACCACCGGCGCCGGCGCGCGGATAAGCATCCCGCTCGAGAACGTCGCGCTGGCCACGGCGGGCAACCTGGCGTTCCTGACCGAGCCGATGGTGACCGGCGGGGAGCGGCCGCGGCTGGGCAACTCGCTGTTCGGCACCTACGGGCAGAACTTCGTCAGCAGCGACGGGGCCGCGTTCATGGTCGTGGTGCTGACCAACCGCCACTTCACCGACCTTGCGGAGCTCACCGGGACCACGAAAGCCGTTGCCGCGCTGGGTGAAGCGCTCGGCGCAGACCTGAGCGACGAGGGGGAGCGCTACCGGCACCGCGATGCGCTGACCGGGCTGTTCACCGTGTGGTTCTCGGCGCACACCGCCGAGGAGGTCGCCGCGGCGCTGTCGGGCACCTCGGTGCTGTGGGAGCGCTACCGCAGCTTCGCCGAGGCGGCCGCCGGCGACCGCGTCACCGCCAATCCGCTGTTCACCGAGCTCGACCAGCCGCGCATCGGCCGCCACCTCGCCCCCGGCCTGCCGATTGCGGTCGACGGCGCCTACGCGCCCGCGGTGTCCGCCCCCGCGCTCGGTGACGACACCGCCACCGTCCTGACCGGCTGGCTCGGGATGAGCGCCGACGAGGTGGACCGGCTGCGCGAATCCGGCGCGGTGGCAACGGGTTCGGGCGCATCATGAGCCGGCTGCTCGACCTGCTCGAGCTGCGCCCGGGCGCCGACGAGCATGCCTGGATCGGGCGGGCCAGTGGTCCGGAGGGCAAGCGTGCCTACGGCGGTCAGTTCGCCGCGCAGAGCCTGGCCGCGGCCGCCCGCACCGTCGGCGCGGACCGGCCGCCGGCCAACATGCACCTGCAGTTCCTGCGCGGCGGGGAGGCCGGCGATCCGGTCGACTACACCGTCGTCCCGACCTTCGACGGGCGCACCGCGGCCGCGCGGCGGGTGGACTCCCACCAGGCGGGCCGGCTGCTCACCACCGCGACCGTGTCGTTCGCGGCGCCGATGGCCGGACCCGAGCACGGCCGTCATCCGCTGCCGCCGCGTGGCCCCGATGCGCTGGCGCCGACCGGTCCGCCCGGGCCGGCGCCGTCAGTGCCGCTCGACGAACTCGACATCCGCATCGCCGACGACCGGTCCGGCGGGGAGTTCGTGCGCCGCATGTGGTGGCGGGCCACGGTGGCGCTGCCCGACGACCCGCTGCTGCACACGCTGGTCGCGGTGTACGTCACCGACCTCTACATGATCGACCCGGCGCTGGCCGTGCACGGACACTCGATGCGCGCCCGCACCCACCGCAGCGGCACCACCGACTCGTCGGTGTGGTTCCATCACCCGCTCGACGCGGGGCAGTGGAACCTGCTGGAATCGCGGTCCCCGGCCGCCGCCAGGGGGCGCGGCGTGATCACCGCCGGCCTGGTGCGCGCCGACGGCGTGATCGCCGCCACGCTGGTCCAGGAGGGGCTGATCGCCGACCGCGAGGGGTAGCCGAACGCGCCGTCAAGTGATTGATCTCGCAAACTGCGGGGTATGGGGCGGGGGTCTTTGCGACCGAGATCCCTACCACCGACGAGGACGGACACCCCATGAGACTGTCTGCAACGACCGCCCGCCGCGGACTGGGCGGCACCTTCGCCGCCTGCCTGCTCGGCGGAGTCGCGGCGGCGACGATCGCTGCGCCGACCGCGAGCGCCCAGCCGGCGTGCACCGCGAGCAGCTTCGCCACCACGGCCAGCGGTGTGCTCAACGCAGCCGGCGGCTACCTGAACTCCCATCCGGGTGCCAACGACGTGCTGACCCGCGCGGCGTCGCTGCCGGCCGGTGAGGCCGAGGCGTCGGTGCGGGCCTACTTCGAGGCGCACCCGAACGAATACCTGGACCTGCGCAACATCGCCCGGCCGCTGATCGATCAGCGCAACCAGTGCGGCGTCGCGGTGTCGCCCGGCCAGCTGTCGCTGCTGTTCGACGAACTGGCCCAGTAGCCCCGTCAACGAACACCGCCGCCACGGTCTGACCGTGGCGGCGGTGTCGTCGTATGGGTGGGTTACATCCGCCCGTAGCGGCTGCGCACGAAGCTGTAAGCGCCGTAGGCGGCGATGCCGACCGCGGCGGCGATCAGCAGGAACTTGCCGAACGGGGCCTGACCGAGCGTCTTGACCGCGGCGTCGATGCCGGACGCCTTGGCCGGATCGGCCTGCAGGGTCGCGACGATCACCAGCAGCCCGGCGCCGCCGAGCACCACACCCTTGGCGACGTAGCCGCTTACGCCGACCGCGGTGATCCCGGTGCCGCCGGACACCCGCAGATCCTTGAGGAACTTCTTCGTGGCGCCCTTGTAGATGTGGTAGCCGCCGACTGCGGCGACACCGAGGCCGACCAGGATCAGCAGCAGCTTGCCCCACCCCGACTGCATCAGCTGGGCCGACATGCTCGAGTTCTGCTGACCGCTGGAGTGGCCGCTGCCCATCGCGAACCGCATGGCCGAGAACGCGATTGCCGCGTTGGCGATCGCCAGGCCGATGGACTTCGCGCGCTTCCAGGCCGGTGAGTCGTCGTCTCCCGTGCGCTCACCGGGCTTGCTGCCGACGACCGATTCGGCGAGGTGCCACAGCGCGAGCGCGAACAGGCCGACCGCGGCGATCCACAGCACCACCTTGCCGCCGGTCTGACCCGCCAGAGTGGCCAATGCGCCGGACTGATCGGCGCTGCCGCCGCTGCCCAACGCCAGGCGCAGGACGATGTAGCCGACCAGCAGGTGCAGCACCCCGCTGGCGGCGTAGCCGACGCGTGCGGCGTTCTGGAAGGCGTCGCTGTTGGTGGCCCGGTCGACGGCGCCGTGCACGCCGCCGTACCCCGGTCTCGCGCTCATGCTCATGTGACCCTCCTCGTTGTCGGTCCGCCCCGCGACGATGGCGGGCGTATACCCCCTTTTTGACGCGGGTGAAACGGTGCTGGCCGGGCGTGATCGCCGACCCACGGCTGTCTTCGCCGGCGGATCGTCCGTCGCCGCCGGCGTCCGCTCCGATCGGGCGGGCACCAACTCTCGACTTGCTCGTCGGCTACTTGTCGTGCGCGACGTCGCTGACGGCGTCGCCGGGAGTCTGAGCCGAGCCCCCCGTCGCTGCGCGGACGGTTTCGGGTGTGGATTGGTCCGGCTCCTGCGCGAAGTCATTGATCACCGAGCCCGGGCTGACGCCGCCGATGCTGACGGGGATGCTGGGTGCGAAGTTCCTCACCTCCTCACCAGGAGTGCGGACACGGCCTGCTGTCACCTCGTACACGGTCTCCGGGGTGGACTGGCCCGGCACCTGCGCGAGATCGCTGATCGCCGAGCCGGGACTGACGCCGTCGATGTTCCCGGGAAGGCCCGGGTTGTCGATGTCTGGGTCGGCCACTGCGATCCCGCCGAGGGGCACCGAGAGGGCCCCCGCGGCCACCGCAGAAGCCAGGAATCTCTTCAACATGATCGTTCGTCCTGTATTGCGATGGGGTCGCGAATGCGCGACACCTACCGGAACGGTATGCCTGATCCGACAGCGGCACAGCGGATTCGCCGATCCGCGGCTCGGGGAATCCGCCTTCTCCGGCGCGGAGCCGGTGTCGTGGATGGGGCGGCTTGTGAATGAATCAGCCCTTGGGGATAACCCGCCGTGGTGGCGGCAACGGTGTCGGTGGCTCCGCGCAGGGTGGGGGCATGACTTCGTGGACACGCGCCTCGATCGGCGCGCTGGGTGAGCAGATGGCCGTCGAGCATCTGCAATCGCTGGGCATGCGGGTGCTGTGCCGCAACTGGCGCTGCCGCTACGGCGAACTGGACGTCATCGCGGTCGATTCCGCGTCGCGCACGGTGGTGTTCGTGGAGGTGAAGACCCGCACCACCGACCGCTTCGGCGGGATCGCGCAGGCGGTCACGCCGCAGAAACTGCGCCGGCTGCGCCGGTTGGCCGGGTTGTGGCTGGCCGCTCAGGAGGAGCACTGGCCGGCGGTGCGGATCGACGTCATCGGCATCCGGATCGGCCGGCAGCGCACCCCGGAGATCACCCATCTGACGGGGGTGGCGTGATGGCGCTGGCCAGAGCGTTCTCCGTGGCGGTGGTCGGCCTCGACGGCGTGATCGTCGAGATCGAGGCCGACATCACCAACGGGCTGCCCCGGGTGCATCTGGTCGGGTTGCCCGACGCGGCGCTGCAGGAATCCCGCGACCGCGTCCGCGCGGCGATCAACAACTGCGGTGCCGAGTGGCCGCAGGCCCAGCTCACCCTGGCGCTGTCCCCGGCGACGCTGCCGAAGATGGGGTCGGTGTACGACCTGGCGCTGGCTTCGGCGGTGATGTGTGCCCACGGCAAGAAGGAGTGGGCACGGCTCGAGAAGAGCGTGCTCCTGGGCGAATTGGCGCTCGACGGCCGGGTGCGCCCGGTCAAGGGGGTGCTGCCCGCGGTGGTCGCGGCCAAACGCGAAGGGTGGCCGGCCGTCGTCGTGCCGTACGACAACCTCGCCGAAGCCAGCCTCGTCGACGGCATCGAGGTGTGGGGGGTACGCACGCTGGGGGATCTGCAGGCGTGGCTCGGCGGCAAGGCGCCACTGGATCCGCGTCTTCCCGGGGCGCCGGCAGCATTCGGCGTCGGTGCCGATCTGGCCGATGTGGTCGGCCAGGCACACGCCCGGTACGCGGTGGAGGTGGCCGCCGCCGGTGCGCACCACCTGATGCTGACCGGCCCACCGGGAGTCGGCAAAACGATGCTGGCCCAACGCCTTCCCGGCCTGCTGCCGGCGCTCTCGGAGCAGGAGTCGCTCGAGGTGACCGCGATCCACTCGGTGGCGGGTCTGCTGACCGGCGACGCGCCGCTCATCACCCGGCCGCCGTTCGTGGCGCCGCACCACACGTCAAGCGTCGCGGCGCTGGTCGGGGGCGGCGCCGGGCTGGCCCGGCCCGGCGCGGTCAGCCGCGCCCACCGCGGGGTGCTGTTCCTCGACGAGTTCGCCGAAATTCGGGTCAGCGCGCTGGAGGCGCTGCGGACACCGCTGGAGGACGGCGAGATCCGCCTGGCCCGACGCGATGGTGTGGCGCGCTATCCCGCCCGCTTCCAGTTGGTGCTGGCCGCCAATCCGTGTCCGTGCGCCCCACCCGACCCCAAGGATTGCACGTGTCCGGGGGGCATCAAACGTCGCTACCTCGGCAAGCTGTCGGGTCCGCTGCTCGACCGGGTCGATCTGCGGGTCGAGATGCACCCGGCGCGTGCGGGGGCGTACGCGCCGGAGGCCGGGGAGTCGACCGACGCGGTGCGCGCCCGGGTCGCCGAGGCACGGTCGGCGTCGGGAGACCGGTGGCGGCCGTACGGAATACGGACGAACGCCGAAGTCGCCGGCCCGCTGCTGCGGCGCAGGTTCCGGTTGCCCACCAAGGTCATGGAACCGCTCAACACAGCGCTCGACCGCGGGCAGATCAGTATCCGCGGGCTGGATCGCTCGCTGCGCGTGGCGTGGACGTTGGCGGATCTGGGCGGGCGCACCACGCCCGACCGCGACGACGTCACCACCGCGTTGAGCTTCCGGAACGTGGCGGGTGCGCGGTGAGTGCCGACGAGCAGCGCGCGTGGGCGTATCTGTCGCGGGTGGCCGAACCGCCGTGCCCGGATCTGGCGGCGCTGGTCGCCGAGCACGGTGCGGTGGCGGCCGCGCAGAAGGTGCGCCGCGGCGACGTCGGTGACGCGTTGCGTCGCCGCACCGAGGCGCGGCGCGAATACGACTGTGTGCCAGAGGACCTCGACGCACTGGCCCGGATGGGTGGGCGGCTGGTCACCCCAGGCGACGACGAATGGCCGGCGCTGAGCTTCCTCGCGTTCCACGCCGCCACCCGGCCGCAGGCGTCGGCGCCGCTGGTGCTGTGGGTGGTGGGTCCGGTGCGATTGGACGACGTGGCCGAGCGGTCCGCGGCGATCGTCGGCACGCGGGCGGCCACCGCCTACGGCGAGCATGTCGCGGGCGAGCTGGCGACCGGTCTGGCGTTGCGGGACGTGGCGGTGGTCTCCGGCGGCGCCTTCGGCATCGACGGCGCCGCGCACCGCGCCACCCTGGCCGCCGACGGGGTGACGGTGGCGGTGCTGGCCGGCGGGCTCGACGTGCCGTATCCGGCCGCGCACACCACGCTGCTCGAGCGGATCGCCGCCGACGGTCTGGTGGTCAGCGAGTACCCACCGGGGATGCGGCCCACCCGGTCGCGGTTCCTCACCCGCAACCGGCTCGTCGCCGCGTTGTCGGGGGCGACGGTGGTGGTGGAGGCGGGAGCGCGCAGCGGGGCGGCGAACACCGCGGGATGGGCCGAGGCGCTCGGCCGCGTGGTGTGCGCGGTGCCCGGGCCGGTGACCTCGGCGGCGTCGGTGGGCTGTCACCGGCTGCTGCGCGGTAACGCCCAGCTGGTCACGCGCGCTGACGAGGTCGTGGAGGTGGTGGGCCGGATGGGGGAGTTCGCCGAGGCCGAGATCACGCCCGCCTCACCGCTGGACGATCTGTCCGGTACCGAACGGCGGGTGTACGACGCGCTGCCGCCGCGCGCCGCGCGCACCGCCGATGAGATCGCCGTCGCGTCCGGGATCGCCGCGTATGCGGTGCTCGGCCCGCTCGCGGCGCTGGAGCTGGCCGGGCTGGTGGTCCACCGCGGCGGCCGCTGGAGCCTCGCGAAACGGCCGACGCGGTGACCGGGCGGCTAGGCGACGTCCAGCACGACCTTGCCCTTGACCTGGCGGTTCAGCAGCGCCTCCGCGGCTGTGGCCACGTTGTCCCAAGAGTCGCGCAGGCCGATCTGCGGGTCGAGTTCACCCCGGGACACCAGGCCGAGCAGATAGTCCAGATCGGCGCGGAACGGCGGCCGGGCGTTGAACGGCTCCAGCCGTTTGCGCACCCCCGCCCGCCGTTCGGTCTCGAAGTCGATGGTCGACGGTTGACCCGAGGCCATCCCGATGGACTGCAGCGATCCGCCCTCGCCCAGCAGGCTGAACGCCTGGGTCAGCAGCGGCCCGCCGACGCTGTCGAGAACGCCGTCGACGGGGCCGGACAGACCGTCCAGGCCGACCACGACCTCGTCGGCACCCAGCTCGCGCAGCCCGTCCCCGCGCGCGGCGCTGCCGACCGCGGCGATGACGTGAGCGCCCGCGCGGGCCGCCAGCTGCACCGCGAAGCGGCCCACCCCACCGGAGGCCCCGGTGATCAGCACGCGCCTGCCCACCACCGGTCCGAGCGCTCGAAGCGACTGCAGCGCAGTCACTCCCGCGACGGGAAGGGCGACCGCATCCGCGACGTCGACCGCGTCGGGCAGCACGGCGACGTTGCCGGTCGCCGCGACCCGGCGTTGCGCCCAGCCGCCCGACCAGTCGAAGGTGACCACCCGGGCACCCACCGGCGGGCCGCTGCCGTCGGCGGCCGGCTGGGCGACCACCCCGGCGGCGTCCCACCCGGGCACCTCGCCGGGGCGGCGGGCATTCTCGATCCAGTGGATCTCGCCGAAGTTCAGCGCGATCGCCGTGACGTCGACGAGCACCTGATCGGGGGCGGGCACCGGTTCGGCGACCTCGCCGAAGCCGAGGTTGGTCGGGGCATCGGGGTCGTAGATCACCGCGCGCATATCGGCGCCAACCGGGCCCACCGGCCGGCTATTCCGCACCCGCGTGATCGGCGGCACGGTGGCGCACCGCATCGACCGCTGGACAATGGGTACCGGAGCCGTGACCGACGCGCGCACGGGCCGACCCGATGTAGGCCACCGCGCGTCGCGCCGCGCTCGTAGGCTCGACGACGACATGAAGATCTGGAGGAGACCCGTGGCTGGACGACCGATGCACGCGTTCGAGGTGGTGCGCACCGAGCAGTTGGCACCGCACATGGTCCGCGTGGTGCTCGGCGGCAACGGGGAGAACGGGTTCGGCACCTTCAGCCCCAACAACTTCACCGACGCCTACGTCAAGCTCGTGTTCGTTCCCGACCACGTCGACACCGCAGAGCTCGACCAGCCGCTGACCATGGACAGCTTCAAGAAGTTGCCACCCGCACACCAGCCGGTGGTGCGCACGTACACCGTCCGCCGCGTCGACCCCGAGCGCGGCGAGATCACGATCGATTTCGTCGTCCACGGGGAGCACGGTGTCGCCGGTCCGTGGGCGGCGGCGGCCCAGCCCGGTGACCGGATCCACCTGATGGGGCCGGGTGGCGCGTACGCGCCGGATCCGGCCGCGGACTGGCATCTGTTCGCCGGCGACGAGGCCGCCCTACCGGCCATCAGCGCGGCGGTGGAGTCGCTGCCCGACGACGCCGTCGGCAAGGTGTTCATCGAGGTGGCCGGCCCCGATGACGAGGTGCCGCTGACGGCGCCCGAGGGGGTCTCGGTGAGCTGGATCTACCGCGGCGGGCGCGCCGACCTGGTTCCTGAGGAGGCGGCCGGCGACCACTCACCGCTGATCGCCGCGGTCAAGGAGACGGCGTGGCTGCCCGGACAGGTCCAGGTGTTCATCCACGGCGAAGCCCAGGCCGTCATGCACAACCTGCGGCCCTACATCCGCAAGGAACGCGGCGTGGAGGCCAAGTGGGCCAACTCCATCTCCGGGTACTGGCGCCGCGGCCGCACCGAGGAGACGTTCCGGCAGTGGAAGGCCGAACTGGCCAAGGCGGAGTCGAAGGGCTGACCCACGGCGCCGTCGCCCGACGCGTCTTCGCGCGTCGCATACGGCGTGTTGCCGCCGGGCTGGCACGCTGACGGGCATGTCGTTCAGCAACTACCAGTTCGAGATCTACCTGCAGGGCCTGTCCGGCATCATGCCGACACTCCCGATGACGTTCGAGGAGTGGGAGGCCAACGCGGAGGCCGCGATGCCGCCGTCGGTGTACTCCTATGTCGCCGGCGGCGCCGGCGACGAGCGCACCCAGCGGGTCAACCGCACCGCGTTCGACAGCTACGGCCTGGTGCCGCGGATGCTGCGCGCCACCCGCGAACGTGACCTGTCGATCGACCTGTTCGGACTGACGCTGCCGTCGCCGGTGTTCATGGCGCCGATCGGCGTCATCGGCATCTGCGCCCAGGACGGTCACGGCGACCTCGCCACCGCCCGGGCCGCCGCCCGCACCGGCGTCCCGATGATGGTCTCCACGCTGACCGAGGACCCGCTGGAGGACGTCGCCGCCGAATTCGGCGACACGCCCGGCTTCTTCCAGCTGTACACCCCGACCGACCGCGACCTGGCGGCCAGCTTCGTGCAGCGCGCCGAGAAGGCCGGCTACCAAGGCATCGTCGTCACGCTCGACACCTGGGTCCCCGGCTGGCGCCCGCGTGACCTGTCGACGTCGAACTTCCCCCAGCTGCGCGGCAAGTGCCTGTCGAACTACCTGAGCGACCCGGTGTTCCGCGGGCTGCTCGCCCAGCCGCCCGAGGAGAACATGCAGGCCGCAATCCTGCAGTGGGTGTCGCTGTTCGGCAACCCGCTCACCTGGGACGATCTGCCGTGGTTGCGCTCGCTGACCTCGCTGCCGCTGATCCTCAAGGGCATCTGCCACCCCGACGACGCCCGCCGCGCCAAGGACGCCGGGGTCGACGGCATCTATGTCTCCACCCACGGCGGCCGCCAGGCCAACGGCGGTCTGCCCGCCATCGACTGTCTGCCCGGAGTCGTCGAGGCCGCCGACGGCCTGCCGGTGCTGTTCGACTCCGGCATCCGCAACGGCGCCGACATCGTCAAGGCGCTCGCGCTCGGTTCCACCGCGGTCGGGATCGGCCGGCCGTACGCCTACGGGCTGGCCCTCGGCGGCATCGACGGCGTCGTCCACGTGCTGCGCTCGCTGCTCGCCGAGGCCGACCTCATCATGGCCGTCGACGGCTATCCCACGCTGGCCGATCTCACCCCGGACACGCTGCGGCGGGTCGGCTAGACAACGGCGGCCGCGCTGACGACGGTGGGGCGGTGGACGACGGCAGCACCGCCCCCGCCGTGGAGGCGCTTCTCGACGAGTTCGACGCATACCTGGCGCTCGAACGCGGCCGCTCCGCGCACACCCGGCGGGCCTACCGGGGCGATCTGCGGTCGCTGTTCGCGTTCGTCGCCGAGCGGGACGCGGACCCGGGTCCGGCCGCGCTGACCCTGCCGCTGCTGCGTGGCTGGCTGTCGGCGCAGGCCGGGGCGGGCGTCGCGCGCACCACGCTGGCGCGCCGCACCTCGGCGGTCAAGACCTTCACCGCCTGGGCGTCGCGGCGTGGCCTGATGGACACCGACCCCGCCGCCCGGCTGCAGATGCCCAAGGCCCGCCGCACCCTGCCGTCGGTGCTCCGCCAGGACCAGGCGCTACAGGCGATGACCGCCGCGGCATCCGGTGCGCAGCAGGGTGATCCACTGGCGCTGCGCGACCGGCTGATCGTCGAGATGCTGTACGCCACCGGGATCCGGGTCAGCGAGCTGTGCGGCCTCGACGTCGACGACGTCGACACCGCCCGCCGGCTGCTGCGCGTGCTGGGCAAGGGCGACAAACAACGCACCGTCCCGTTCGGCGAACCCGCCGACCAGGCGTTGCGGGCCTGGCTGACCGACGGCCGTCCTGCGCTGGCCACCGCGCAGTCCGGCCCGGCGCTGCTGCTCGGCGCCCGCGGCCGCCGACTCGACCCGCGCCAGGCCCGCACCGTCGTGCACCAGACCGTCGGCGCCGTCGACGGCGCCCCCGACATCGGCCCGCACGGGCTGCGGCACAGTGCCGCAACGCATCTGCTCGAGGGCGGCGCCGACCTGCGCATCGTCCAGGAGCTGCTGGGCCACTCGACGCTGGCGACCACCCAGCTCTACACCCACGTCACCGTGGCGCGGCTGCGGGCGGTCCACGACCAGGCCCACCCGCGCGCGTAGCCGCGATTTCGGTGTCGCCGGTCGCGGTCAGCGCGACCAACCACGCCGAAATCGCTAAGAGCGGAGCAGCGCAATGACTTTCGCCATGTCGGGCATCGCCGACGGGCGGCCCGCCCACGCGTCGAACACCGTCCAGTAGCTCACGCCGAATTGCCGCCGGCGCTCGGCCAGCGTGTCGGCCATCTGGGCGTGGGTGCCCAGCAGCACGAACGGTGAGTCGAGCAACTCGTCGCCCGACACCCCGCCGATCGTCGCGGCCAGCTCCGCCGCCGCGGCCGTCCGGTCGTCGGTCACCACCACGGCCTGGATCAGCGCGTTGAGTTCGATGTCGGCGAACCGGTCTCCGGCGGCGTCGCGCACCACCGCGATGCGGTCGCGCAGACCGTCGGGGCCGAAGTGCGACAGCGTCACCTCCGTGGCGTCGTGGTTGTGGGTGATGCCCGCGAAGCCGGCGATGTCGGCGAGCCGGCCCGCCAGCCGCAGCACCCGGTCCCCGTTGCCACCGATCAGCATCGGCACTCGGTGCTCGGGCGGCGCCACCAGTGCACCCGCCTCGGCGCGCACGCGGTAGTGCGCACCGGCGACGTCGACGGCCTCGCCGTCCAGCAGTGCCCGGATGATACGGGCGGACTCCTCCAGTCGGCTGACCCGAACTCCGCTGTGCGCGAACGTGATTCCTGCGGCATCGTATTCCGACTTCATGTGCCCGGCGCCGAGGCCGAGTTCGAAGCGGCCGTCGGAGACCGTCGCCACCCCGGCCGACTCCCTGGCCGTCTCCACCGGATGGCGAAAGTCGTTGTTGAGCACCAGGGTGCCGACCCGCAGTCGCTGCGTGGCCACCGCCGCCGCGGCCGCCCCGGCGAACGGCGGCACCGTCGGCACCAGGTGATCGGCGAACGTCAGCACGTCGAAACCGGCCGCCTCCACCGCGAGCGCGAACTCACGCTGCGGCGCCCCCGCCCTGGGCTGCGCGGTCGTCAGCCCGAAACGCATCGGGCGGCGGCGCTGGGCATCCGTTGCGGGGAAGGCGGCGGTTGAGTGGGCCGGCATGACGACGAGTCTGCGCGAGACCGCCACGCGCGGCGCGTCGTTTCGCCCTCAGCGCGATATCGCCCCCGCGGGTGACGGCCCGGCGGCCAGCGGTTTGAGCCGGATCTCGGTCGTCGTCAGCAGTCCCAGCGGATCGACGTAGTCGGTGCGCGACGCCGGACCCCACATCGCACCCCAGTGCAGGCACGCCGCGGCCGGGCAGCCCGCGTGCCCGTCGACCACCGCGCCGAGCACCGCGCCGGTCGCGACGGTCTGGCCGGCCCGGACCGACGGCGCGACGGGTTCATAGGTGGTGCGCAGGCCTCCGGGATGCGCCACCGACACCAGCGGCCGGCCGGCCAGCTCACCGGCGAACACCACCGTCCCGGCCCGGGCCGCCCGAACCTCCTGGCCCGGCCGTGCGGCCAGGTCGACGCCGCGGTGACCGGGCTGCCATTTCAGCGCGGGCGCGTCGAACGTCCGCAGGACCGCCGGTCGCGGGCGCAGCGGCCAGTCCAGGCGGCCGTCATCGGCGCGCACCGGCGCGGCCCACGCGACGGCGAGCACGACACATGCCACGAACACCCGCATCCATGCAGTTCAGCGGTTTGCCGATGGTCACGGCAACCCCGAAGGCGGAGGCTGGGGATGACGGGCGCTGTGTGGACAAAGCACCTGCTCCGACGGTGTAAACTCCTACCTGCAGTTCGCTCCGAGCGGGCTGACTTCGCGTGTCTGCACACGGTCCCTGGTTTCAGGTGCCGTACCCGGATGCCGGCGGTCCCACCTCACGAGGCGGGTCCGGCGTCCAGCAGTCACCAGGGCCCGGCCTCACCCGACGCCGGGCGACAACCGACAACACATAAGGACATGGCTGACTATGGCCGTCGTTACCATGAAGCAGCTGCTGGACAGCGGCACCCACTTCGGGCATCAGACCCGGCGCTGGAACCCCAAGATGAAGCGGTTCATCTTCACCGACCGCAACGGCATCTACATCATCGATCTGCAGCAGACGCTGACCTACATCGACAAGGCGTACGAGTTCGTCAAGGAGACCGTCGCGCACGGCGGCTCGATCATGTTCGTCGGCACCAAGAAGCAGGCGCAGGAGTCCATCGCCGAAGAGGCCACGCGCGTCGGCATGCCCTTCGTCAACCAGCGCTGGCTGGGCGGCATGCTCACCAACTTCTCCACCGTGCACAAGCGGCTGCAGCGCCTCAAGGAGCTCGAGGCGATGGAGCAGACCGGTGGCTTCGAGGGTCGCACCAAGAAGGAAATCCTGATGCTGACCCGCGAGAAGAACAAGCTCGAGCGCAGCCTCGGCGGTATCCGGGACATGCAGAAGGTGCCGTCGGCGATCTGGGTCGTCGACACCAACAAGGAGCACATCGCCGTCGGTGAGGCCCGCAAGCTGGGCATCCCGGTCATCGCGATCCTCGACACCAACTGCGATCCCGACCTCGTCGACTACCCGATCCCGGGCAACGACGACGCCATCCGGTCGGCCGCCCTGCTGACCAAGGTCGTCGCGGCCGCCGTCGCCGAGGGCCTGCAGGCCCGCGCCGGCGCCGGCGCCAAGTCCGAGGCGTCTGACTCTGCGGCCGCCGAGCCGCTCGCAGAGTGGGAGCAGGAGCTGCTCGCGGGTGCGACGGCCACCGCCTCGCCGACCGCGGCGGGCGCCGCGCCGGGCACCCCGGAGGCGGAGATCCAGACCGAACCCACCACCCCCGCGAACCCCTAGGGAAGGCTTACATGGCGAACTACACCGCTGCCGACGTCAAGCGGCTTCGGGAGCTCACCGGCGCCGGCATGCTCGACAGCAAGAACGCGCTCGTCGAGTCGGACGGCGACTTCGACAAGGCCGTCGAGCTGCTGCGCATCAAGGGTGCCAAGGACGTCGGCAAGCGCGCCGAGCGTGCGACCGCCGAGGGCCTGGTGGCCGCCAAGGACGGCGCGCTGATCGAGCTCAACTCCGAGACCGACTTCGTCGCCAAGAACGCCGAGTTCCAGTCGGTGGCCGAGCAGATCGTCGCCGCGGCCGCCGCGGCGAAGGCCTCGGACGTCGACGCGCTCAAGGCTGCCAAAGTCGGTGACACCACCGTCGAGCAGACCATCGCCGACCTGTCGGCGAAGATCGGCGAGAAGCTCGAACTGCGTCGTGTCGCCTACTTCGACGGCAACGTCGAGACCTACCTGCACAAGCGGGCCGCGGATCTGCCGCCGGCCGTGGGCGTGCTGGTGGAGTACACCGGTGACGACAAGAGCGCTGCGCACGCCGTGGCCCTGCAGATCGCCGCGCTCAAGGCCCGCTACCTCACCCGTGAGGACGTGCCCGAGGACGTCGTCGCCAACGAGCGGCGCATCGCCGAGGAAACCGCCCGCAACGAGGGCAAGCCCGAGCAGGCGCTGCCGAAGATCGTGGAAGGCCGGGTCACCGGGTTCTACAAGGACGTCGTGCTGCTCGATCAGCCGTCGGTGTCCGACAGCAAGAAGTCGGTCAAGGCGCTGCTCGACGAGGCCGGCGTGACCGTGACCCGCTTCGTGCGGTTCGAGGTCGGCCAGGCCTAGTCCGCGACAAGTCGCAGAAGTGCCCCGGAACTGCGGTTCCGGGGCACTTTCGTGTCTGCTCGCCGGTGGCCGCGGTACGTGTTGGTACCGTCAGGCGCATGGCTCACGTCTCAGCGTTCACCGACGACGCCCTCGGCGACCTCGACGCGGTCGGCGTCGTCGAGGCCCTGCGTGAGGGCCGGGTGTCCAAGGCCGAATTGGTCGAGGCGGCGATCGCCCGCACCGAGGCCGTCAACCCCGCGCTCAACGGGCTGGCCTATGAGGCCTACGAGCGCGCCCGGGCCCGGGCCCGCTCGCCGCGCCCCTACGGCGGCTACTTCGACGGCGTGCCGACCTACATCAAGGACAACGTCGCGGTCGGTGACATGCCGACGATGCAGGGCACCGACGCGTGGGACCCGCGGCCCGCGGCGGCCGACGGCGACTTCGCCCGCGCCTACACCGCCACCGGCCTGGTGACGCTGGGCAAGACGCGGCTGTCGGAGTTCGGCTTCTCCGCCTCCGCCGAGCACCCGCGGCTCGGCGCGGTCCGCAACCCGTGGCACCCCGACCACACCGCGGGCGCCTCGTCGTCGGGGTCCGGGGCGTTCGTCGCCGCAGGCGTGGTGCCGATCGCCCACGCCAACGACGGTGGCGGGTCCATCCGCATCCCCGCGTCCTGCAACGGGCTGGTCGGGCTCAAACCGTCACGCGGCCGCCTGCCCTTGGACCGCGACATGCGCCAGATGCCGCTGCGCATCGTCGCCAACGGCGTGGTGACCCGGTCGGTGCGCGACACCGCCGCGTTCTACCGCGAGATGGAACGTGTCTACGCCAACCCGAAGCTGCCGCCGATCGGCGACGTGACCGGCCCGGGTGAGCGCCGGCTGCGGATCGCCGTGTGCACCGAGTCGATCGCCCGGGAGGCCAGCGGTGAGGTCCGCGAGCAGACGCTCAAGACCGCCGCGCTGCTCGAGGAGCTCGGCCACCGGGTCACCACGATCGACAACCCGGTGCCCGAGCGGTTCATGGGCGACTTCCTGCTGTACTGGTCGTTCCTGTCGTTCGCGCTGGTGCGCGGCGGCCGCCGCACCTTCGGCGACAGCTTCGACCGCACCCGCCTGGACAACCTCACCCTGGGCCTGGAGAGGTTCGCCGCCCGCAATCTGCACAAGCTGCCGGTGGCCACCGCCCGCCTCGCGCGCACCCGCCGCGTCACCGAGCGGCTGTCGCGCGACCACGACGTCGTGTTGATGCCGACGCTGGCCGACCCGCCGCCGCGGATCGGCCACCTCGACCCCAGCGCGGACTACCAGCAGATCATCGACCGGCTGGTCGACTGGGTGGCGTTCACGCCGCTGCAGAACGCGACCGGCGATCCGGCCATCTCGCTACCGCTCGGCGAGTCCTCCGACGGCCTGCCGATCGGCATGATGTTCGCCTCGACGGTCGGCCGCGAGGCGCTGCTGCTCGAACTGGCCTACGAACTGGAGGAAGCCCGGCCCTGGCCGAAGCTGGGCTGAACCCGCCAGGGACTCAGCCCGCGACGCGTCGCGAGACTACGGTTGTTGACGCATTTCGCCCGATTTCGGTCAACTACCGTAGTTTCGGCGGACGAAGTCGGCGGCGGCCCGGGCGAGTGCCTGCGGGCCCTCCCGCAGCGCCTGCTCCAGCGGTGTGCCGGGCGCGGTGATGCCGACGATCTCGTGCACGCCGTGGTCGAGCAGCACCGACGCGTCCGGCGCCACCCGGCCGGCGAAGATGACCACCTTCGCGCCGGTGCGCCCGGCGACCTCGGCCACCCCGAACGGCGTCTTGCCCAGCATGGTCTGCGCGTCGACGCTGCCCTCGCCGGTGAACACCCACGCCGCGCCGGTCAGCGCCTCGTGCAGGCTGACCGTCTCGGCCACCACTTCGACGCCGGGACGGCTTGTCGCGCCGAGGAATTCGAGCAGCGCGAAGCCCAACCCGCCGGCCGCGCCGGCGCCCGGTGTGTCGGCGTGCGCCGACTCGGCGACCCGAGCGAAGCGCTCCAGCGCGGACTCCAGCCGGGCGACGTCGTCATCGGTGGCGCCCTTCTGCGGACCGAACACCGCGCTGGCGCCGCCCGGGCCCAGCAGGGGAGCGGTGACGTCGCAGGCCAGTTGGATCCGCGCCGCCGCCAGTCGCGGATCGAGTGTGTCGCGGTCGATGCGGTCGAGGTTCGCCAGCGCGGCACCGCCAGCCGGCAGCGGTGCGCCCGCGGCGTCGAGCAAGCGGACGCCCAGCGCGGTCAGCATGCCCGCGCCGCCGTCGTTGGTGGCCGAACCGCCGAGCCCGACGAGGAACTCCTCGGCGCCGCGGTCCAGCGCGTCGGCGATCAGCTGACCGACGCCGAAGGTGCTGGCACGCAACACATCCCGCTCGTGCAGCGGGATCAGTTCCAGTCCGGCGGCGGCGGCCATCTCGATCACGGCCAGGCGGCGGTCGGCGACGTACCCGTAGGCGGCGGGCACGGGGCGGCCCAGCGCGTCGGCGACCTGCACGGTGACGCGCTCACCGTCGAGTGCATCGACCACCGCGGCGACGGTGCCTTCCCCGCCGTCGGCCATCGGCACGCCCACACACTCGGCGTCGGGCAGGACGGTGTGCACACCGTCGCGCATCGCGGCGATCGCCTGCGCGGCGCTCATCGACTCCTTGAAGGAGTCCGGGGCGAGAACGAATCTCATAGGACCGGGCTCAGCGGGGGCCGGCCGGCCAGGACGGCCGCGACGTTGTCGACGGCCAGGATGCCCATGGCGTCGCGGGTCGCCTCCCCGGCGCTGGCGATGTGGGGGGTGAGGACCAGGTTCGGGGCGCGGAGCAACGCGGGATCGACATGGGGTTCATTCTCGAACACGTCCAGCGCCGCGCCGCCGAGGTGTCCGTTCTCCAGCGCGTCGATCAGCGCGGCCTCGTCGACGACGCCGCCGCGTGCGGTGTTGACCAGGTATGCCCCCGGTTTCATGCGGGCGATCGCCGCGGCGTCGACGAGGTGGCGGGTCTGCGAGGTCAGCGGGGTGAGCACGCACACCACGTCGCTGTCGCGCAGCAGGGTGTCGGTGTCGACGTGGCGCACCCCGTCCGGGTCGGTGCCGGAGGTGCGGCGGCGCGAGGTCGCCAGCACCGTCATCCCGAAGACGCGGGCCCGCCGGGCCACGGCGGTCCCGATGCGGCCGTAGCCGAGGATGCCGAGTGTGGCGCCGGCGCTCACGTCCAGGCCGACCAGCATGCGCGGCCCCCAGATCCACGGCTGCGCCGACCGCAGGAACCGGTCGCCCTCGACCACCCGCCGGGTGACGGCGAGGACCAGCGCGAACGTGTGGTCGGCGGTCGCCTCGTCGAGCACGCCCGGGGTGTTGGTCACCACGACGCCCGCGGCGGCGGCCGCCTCGAGGTCGATGTTGTCGTAGCCGACGGCGACGTTGGCCACCACCTGCAGGCTGTCCCCGGCCGCGGCCAGCAGCGCGGCGTCGACCCGTTCGGTGAGCGTCACGATGGCCGCGCGGGCCCCCGCGATACCGGCCTCGAGTTCGTCCCGGGTGGGCGGACCCTCGCCGCCGGCGCGCACCGGCAGCCCGAGGTCGTCCAGCCGCGCCATGGCGCCGTCGGTGAGCCGCCGGGACAGGTAAATCGGCGCATCGGTCATGGGTGCATTCTCGACCAGCCCCACACCGGCGCCCCGGCGGCGCCGTCGCGATCGCCCGCAACACGCCGCGGATAAGGCCGCCCCCGCCACGTCGGCGGCCCGTCATGAGGCAGGATGGGTGTGCCGCCTGGAGGGAGCGTCCCGTCCGGTTCGTCGCAGCGAGGAGGGGCAGCAGACCCATGTCGGAGCCGGAGCCGGTCAGCAACGACGGGGACGACAGCGCGGCAGCAGAGCCGCGCCGCCGGCATTCGCGGGTGCTGCTGAAACTGGGCGGCGAGATGTTCGGCGGCGGCGCCGTCGGCCTCGATCCCGACGTCGTGCACCAGGTCGCCCGCCAGATCGCCGAGGTGGTGCGCAGCGGGGTGCAGGTCGCGGTCGTCATCGGTGGCGGCAACTTCTTCCGCGGTGCGCAGCTGCAGCAGCGCGGGATGGAACGCACCCGCAGTGACTACATGGGCATGCTCGGCACGGTGATGAACAGTCTGGCGCTGCAGGACTTCCTGGAGAAGGAGGGCATCGACACCCGCGTCCAGACGGCCATCACGATGGGTCAGGTCGCCGAGCCCTACATTCCGCTGCGCGCGGTGCGCCACCTCGAGAAGGGGCGCGTCGTCATCTTCGGCGCGGGCATGGGGCTGCCGTACTTCTCCACCGACACCACCGCCGCGCAGCGCGCCCTGGAGATCGGCGCCGACGTGGTCCTGATGGCCAAGGCGGTCGACGGCGTCTACACCGCCGACCCGCGCGAGGATCCGCACGCCCAGCTGCTGACCGCCATCACCCACCGCGAAGTCATCGACCGGGGCCTGCGGGTCGCCGACGCGACGGCGTTCTCGCTGTGCATGGACAACGGCATGCCGATCCTGGTCTTCAACCTGCTCGTCGACGGGAATATCGCCCGCGCGGTCGCAGGTGAGAAGATCGGAACACTTGTCACCACCTAGACGCGGCCGGTATGCCGGGCCGCGCAGCGACGGGAGATGAAACAGTGATCGACGAGACCCTCTTCGACGCCGAGGAGAAGATGGAGAAGGCGGTGTCGGTGGCGCGCGACGACCTGTCGTCGATCCGCACCGGCCGGGCCAACCCGGGCATGTTCTCCCGCATCAACGTCGACTACTACGGGGCGCCCACGCCGATCACCCAGCTGTCGAGCATCAACGTGCCCGAGGCGCGGATGGTGGTGATCAAGCCCTACGAGGCCAGCCAGCTGCGCAACATCGAGGATGCGATCCGCAACTCCGATCTCGGGGTCAACCCGACCAACGACGGCAACATCATCCGGGTGTCCATCCCGCAGCTGACCGAGGAGCGCCGCCGCGACCTGGTCAAACAGGCCAAGTCCAAGGGTGAGGACGCCAAGGTCTCGGTGCGCAACATCCGCCGCAAGGCGATGGAGGAGCTCGCGCGCATCAAGAAGGACGGCGAGGCCGGCGAGGACGAGGTCAGCCGTGCCGAGAAGGACCTCGACAAGACCACCCACACCTACACCGCGCAGATCGACGAACTCGTCAAACACAAAGAAGGCGAGCTGCTGGAGGTCTAGTGGCCGACCAGCACGCGGGTCCCGTGGCAGATCCACCGGTGGGCGAGCCGCAGAAGAAGTCGTCGCGCGCCGGTCGCAACCTGCCCGCCGCGATCGCGGTGGGTGTCCTGCTCGGCGGTGGGCTGATCGCGATCCTGTTGTTCGCGCCGTATCTGTGGCTGGCGCTGGTCGCGGCGGCCGTGGCCGCCGGCACCTGGGAGGTGTGCCAGCGCCTCGGTGAGGCCGGCTACCGGATGCCCGTCGTCCCGCTGCTCATCGGCGGGCAGGCCACCCTGTGGCTGACGTGGCCGTTCGGCGCCACCGGCGCGCTGGGCGGGTTCGCCGGCACCGTCGTGGTGTGCATGATCTGGCGTCTGGTGGGCCAGGGCCTCAATCACGCGCCGCAGAACTACTCCCGCGACATCGCCGCGACGGTGTTCCTGGTCACCTGGGTGCCGCTGTTCGCGAGCTTCGGCGCGCTGCTGATCTATCCCGACGACGGGGCCAACCGGGTCTTCAGCCTGATGCTCGGCGTGGTGTTCTCCGACATCGGCGGCTACGTGGCGGGGGTGCTGTTCGGCAGGCACACGATGGCGCCGGCCATCAGCCCCAAGAAGTCGTGGGAGGGGCTGGGCGGCTCGCTGCTGTTCGGGGTGACGGCCTCGGTGCTCGCCGTGGTGTACCTGCTCGACAAGCCGTGGTGGGCGGGCGTCGCACTCGGCGTCATGCTGGTGATCACCGGCACGCTCGGCGACCTGGTCGAGTCGCAGTTCAAGCGCGACCTCGGCATCAAGGACATGAGCAATCTGCTGCCCGGCCACGGCGGCGTCATGGACCGGATCGATGCGATGCTGCCCTCGGCCGTCGCCACCTGGATCGTGCTGACGCTGCTGGCCTGAGCCGGGTGGGATACTGGGTGCAGTCATGGCTGAAACCTCTCTGCCGCTCGTCTTCGACGCCCCGCGCCGCGCCAAGCCGCCGCGGCACCTCGCCGACCTCGACGAGACCGCCCGCGCCGCCGCCGTCACCGATCTCGGCCTGCCGCCGTTTCGGGCGAAACAGCTGGCCAACCACTATTACGGCCGGTTCAGCGCCGATCCGCACCAGATGACCGACCTGCCCGCCGGAGCCCGGGAGAAGGTCGCCGACGCGCTGTTCCCGACGTTGCTCACCGCGGTCCGCGAGATCGAGACCGATGCGGGCGAGACCCGCAAGATGCTGTGGCGCGCGGTGGACGGGACGACGTTCGAGTCGGTGCTGATGCGCTACTCGGACCGCAACACCGTGTGCATCTCGTCACAGGCCGGCTGCGGGATGGCGTGCCCGTTCTGCGCGACCGGTCAGGGCGGACTCAAGCGCAACCTGTCGACCGCGGAAATCCTCGAACAGGTGCGCGCGGCCGCGGTCGAGCTGCGCGACCGCGACGGCGACGGCATCGCCCCCGCCATGCGCGCAGGGCAGGACCGCAGTGACTCGGGAAAGAAGTCGGGCGGGCGCCTGTCCAACATCGTGTTCATGGGCATGGGCGAACCGCTGGCCAACTACAACCGCGTGCTCGACGCGGTCCGCCGCATCGTCGCGCCGCCGCCCAACGGCTTCGGGATCTCGGCCCGGTCGGTGACGGTGTCGACCGTCGGGTTGGCCCCGGCGATCCGCAAACTGGCCGACGAGCGGCTCAACGTCACGCTGGCGGTCTCCCTGCACACCCCTGACGACGAGCTGCGCGACACGCTGGTGCCGGTCAACAACCGGTGGCCGGTCGCCGAGGTCCTCGACGCCGCCCGCTACTACGCCGATGTCACCGGCCGGCGGGTGTCGATCGAATACGCGCTGATCCGCGACGTCAACGATCAGCCGTGGCGGGCCGACCTGCTGGGCAAGAAGCTGCACGGGGCACTCGGCCCGCTGGTGCACGTCAACCTCATCCCGCTCAACCCGACCCCGGGCAGCAAGTGGGACGCCAGCCCCAAACCCGTCGAGCGCGAGTTCGTCCGGCGGGTCCGCGAACGCGGGGTGTCGTGCACGGTGCGTGACACCCGCGGGCGGGAGATCGCCGCCGCCTGCGGGCAGTTGGCCGCACAGGGCTGACCCGCCCGCGCCGCGGTCAGCGCGGGGCGCGCAACGCCGCGTCGAGTTCGGCGAACCGGCGGTCGACCGGATTGTGGCCAGCGGGTTGGCGCGGCAGGTATGCCAGGACCCGGCTCACCGCCTCGGGCGCGGTCTGCACGGCACGCGACATGACGTCGTCGCCGACGTCCGGGCCGTCGGCGCTCCGGCAGGCCAGGGCGGTGTGGACGACGGGCCCGAGGACGTGCCGGGCCTGGCGGACACCGGGCAGCCCGGTCTGCAGATCGGTGTGGGTGTAGGCCACCGCGGCGGTCAGCGTGGCCGCGCGCGCGGCGTGCCGGCAGGGGTCGTCGGTGCCGCGGCCCGCCCGCATCGCCGCCAGCGCGACGATGCGCAGCTGCTGGTCGCGTCTGGCGCCGCGTCCGAACGCGCGAGCCGCCTCCACCGCGGCGCGGGGGCGCGGATCGTCGGGGACGCGGCCTTCGAAGATCCGCACCGCCTGCTCGGCGCAGTCGGCGGCCCACAGCGCGATCGCGCGGAGCAGCTCCTGCTCCTGTGTGGAATTCCCCAGTGCGTCAACCATTGTCGCTCCGATGGCCGGGTGGTCCGGCGCCCGGCGAGTCAGTCGGGGTTCTTGAGGCCCACCGCGTGGCGCAACTGCGCCAGGAACTGGTCCTCGTCGTCGCTGCGGACGATGTAGTGGCACATCGCGACCCGGATCGCGGTGGCGGCCTTGACCGCGGCGTTCGGGCCGGACAGCAGCTTCTCCAGCCGCGCCCGCATCTGGGGGATGATGCGGGTCAACTGGGCGATCACCACCTCCGGCTCGATGTCGACGAGCCGGACGCCCGAGAAGGACTGCTGGTAGGACACGATGAAACGCAGTGCGGCGTCCAGCTTCTCGTTGCCCCGCAGGCCGTGGGTGGCCTTGCTGATCCCGCGGTCGAACATCTCGCGCTCGTAGCGGCCGAACGCGTCGAGCAGTTCCTGCTTGGAGGCGAACCAGCGGTACAGCGTGGGCCGGGAGACGCCGGCCTGCAGCGCGACCTCAGAAAGGCTGAGCTTCGTCTGGCCGCTGCGGGTGAGCACCTCTGCCGTCGCCGCGAGGATCCGGTGCTGCGTCGACGAATCGTCGAACGCCGCGGGTTCGCGCCGCGTGGTCAGGGGATCGTTCACGTGCGATGCCTTAACGAAGTGCCGGGAGACTGTCACATCCGATGGTAAGCGGTGTGGCGGTGCGCCACGCCCAACCCGCGGGGGATCTCGCTCACAGGGCCGCCCGCAGCGCCGCCACGGTGTCCAGGTCCCCGAGCGCGATGACGGCGCGGCGCAACCCCTCCAACGCGATCCCCTCGTCCTGCATGCCGCCCATCCCCGCGGTGATCGACGCGGCGGCATAGGCGTACATCGCGCCCTGCCGGTAGCGCTCCCACAGCTCATCCGCGTCGAGGACGGGTCCGCCGTGGGTGGCCAGGGCCCGCCGGTACCCGTCGAGCAGCCCTGCTTCGTGGGTGCGCCGGTCCTCGGGCGCCATCCCGGTGATGAGCGTGTAGGCCAGCTCCCGCGCCGGGTGGCCGCGCCGGACCGCCTGCCAGTCGAGCAGCCCGGCGGCGCCGTCGTGGAAGTACACGTTGCCCGGATGGGCGTCGCCGTGCACGACGGTGTGCGGCGGCCGGTCGACCACGCGGGCGATCGCGCGGTAGTGCTCGTCGATGAACCGCCCGGCGTCCACGGCGATGTCCGTGCGGCCGGCCAGCCGGCGCGCCGACGCCCGCAGCAGCGCGCCGGTCAGCATCGAGGTGCGGTCCTCGGAGTTCGAGTACACCCAGCCGAGCGCGCCCCGCCCCGACCGCGTCGGCAGCCGCAGCCAGAACGCGGCGTGCAGCGCGGCGAGCAGCTCGACGATCTGCGCCGCGCGGTCGGGGTTCAGCGGATGCAGCGTGTCGGCGAACTCGCACCCCGCGGCCGCGAGGTCCTCGAGGACCAGCACGTAGCGGCCGGTCACCGGGTCGTACGCGGAACCGTAGCACCGCGGCGCACCACGGATGATCGGTGAGAGACGTTCGTAGAACAGCACTTCGGTGTGCGCGAGGCGCCAGAGCTCACCCATCAGCCGGGTCGTCGCCGTCCGCGCGGGCAGCTTGACGAACACGCTGGCCGGGACGCCCTCCCCGGCCAGGGAGAGCCGGGCCCGCGATGAGGTGCCCGCCGCGCCGTCGATCACCGACACCGCCGTCACGGTGCGGCCCATCAGCCGCGTCAGCAGCGCCGGGTCGAGGTCGGTCGCGGCGCGCGGGAACCTCCGCCGGTCGCCGATCACGGCGTCGGTGGCGATGCGCCCGGCGCCGCGTCCGAGATGCCCGGCCAGACCCGCGGCGTCACGCATGCGGACGGAGACCCGACCCGGAAATCCCTGCGTCGGTGCCATCCTGCACTAGCCTCCACACTGCTCGACGTCGCGGGCACAGATTACATTTCTTCGACGATGTGTAATGGGATATCGGCAGAAGGGGTCAGCGTGGCCGGACCGCTCGAGGGCATCACCGTGGTCGAACTGGGCGTGTGGGTGGCGGCCCCCGCGGCCGGTGGCATCCTCGCCGACTGGGGCGCCGACGTGGTCAAGATCGAACCGCCCACCGGGGATCCGGCGCGGACGTTCGGCCGGATGCTGGGGCTGCCGCAGACCGGCGAGGTGGACGCCAACCCGCCGTTCGAGATGGACAATCGCTCGAAACGCAGTGTGGTGCTGGATCTGACGACGGATGACGACCGGGCCACCGCGCGCGAACTGGTCGGCGGCGCGGACGTCTTCGTCACCAACGTGCGCCCGGGCGCGCTGTCCCGGCTGGGCCTGGACTTCGGCACCGTGGCCGCTGCAAACCCGCGCCTGGTGTACGGGTTGATCACCGGCTATGGGCTCAGTGGCCCGGACGCCGACCGGGCGGCCTACGACGTGGCGGCGTTCTGGGCCCGCGCCGGCCTGGCGCACCTGCTGACCCGTCCCGGTGACACGCCTCCGTTCCAGCGTGGCGGCATGGGAGACCACACGGCGGGGATGGCCATGGCGGGTGCGGTGTGTGCGGCGCTGCTGGCGCGCCACCGCACGGGCAGCGGCCAATTGGTCACCACGTCGCTGTACCGCCAGGGCGCGTACACGGCGAGTTTCGACCTCAACACCTTCGTGCTGACCGGCCACCCGATCGCGATCGGCCGCCGCGAATCGATGGGCAATCCCTGTATGAACAACTACACCGCGGGCGACGGCCGCCGGTTCTGGGTGGTGGGTCTGCAGGGCGACCGGCACTGGCCGCCGTTGTGCCGGGTGGTCGGCCGTCCGGAGTGGCTGACCGACGACCGGTTCGCCACCGCGCGCGCCCGGTCCGAGAACGCGACGGTCCTCATCGCCGAACTCGACGCGCTGTTCGCGACCGCACCGCTCGACGCCTGGGCGGAGCGCTTCTCCGCCGAACCGGACTTCTTCTGGTCACCGGTCAACACGCTCGACGACGTGCTGGCCGATCCGCAGTTCCACGAGGCCGGCGGTCTGGTGGACGTCCCCGACGGTGACGGCGCCGTGCCGATGGTGGCGAGCCCCGCCGACTTCCACGGCACCCCGTGGCGGCCGCGCGGTCCCGCCCCGGCGCTCGGTCAGCACACCGACGAGATCAAAAAAGAACTGGCGCAACGCCGTAGCGGTTGACGGTCGGCGCCGCCGTCACCGCGGGTCGATCTCGTCGCGCAGGCGCTGCGCCGGGTAGACGGACGCGCCCGCCGCCGTCACCCGCTCGGCCAGGGCGCGGTCGGAGGTGGCGACCCGGACGTGCTCGGGATGGGCGTCGCGGTGGACCAGCCGCACGATCTCGTCGTCGGCCGAGTCCGCCGCCGGCGCGGGCGCATAGGCGATCCGCACGGCCTGGGAGGTGAGCGCGGGGGTCGGCGGCCGCTCCAGCACCACGGTGACGTCCGCGCCCTCGCGCGCCGCCCACTGTTCGAGGCATTCGACCAGGCGCGCGGTGGCCGCGCGGCGATCCCGCCACCATCCGTCGGGGCGGGACCCGATGACGTTCATCGCGTCGACGATCCACCGCATCTTCCCAGCTTAGGCCCGGTTGTGGACCCGGCGCCACGGCTCGCCGGGCTCAGAGCCGGCTCAGCACCGAGGACGCGAGCAGGTCCAGGGTCTGGTCGGAGGCCCGGTCGTGGGTGAACAGGACGATCTGTCCGAACCCGAGGTCCGCCAGCTCGCCGAGCCGATCGACGATTGCCGACGGCGTGCCGATCAGGCCGCCGTCGTGCAGGCCGAACGCCGGTGCCCCGAAGTGCTTCTCGGCGCGCGCCCGGACCTGCGGCAGCTCCCCGTCGTCGGGCGCCAGCGCCATCACCGCCTCGACGGACATCACGATCGAAGCGGGGTCGCGCCCGATGTCCTCGCACAGCCGGTGCAGCACGCGCACCTTGTGGTCGAGTTCGCCCAGCGCGTACGTCGGGACATTCCACACATCGGCGTACCGGGCGACCAGCGGCATCGTGTACTTCTCGCCCACGCCGCCGACCACGATCGGTGGCCGGCGCTCCGGTGCGGGCCGGACCGGGAAGTCCTCGACGCGGTAGTGCTCCCCGGCGAAGTCGATCGTCCCGGTGGCGAACGCCTGCGTGAGGATCTCCAGCGTCTCGCCCAGGCGGGCGGACCGCTGCGCGAACGATCCCCACGGCAACCCGGCCCGCCGGTGCTCCTCCTCGATCGAACCGCTGCCCAGACCCAGCTCGAGCCGCCCGCCGCTGATGTGGTCGAGCGTGGTGGCCATTTTGGCCAGCAGCGCCGGGTGGCGGAATTGGTTGCACAGCACCAGGTGTCCGACCCGCAGCCGCTCGGTGCACGCGAGCAGGGCGGCGGCCACGGTCCACGCCTCCAGCGACGGGTGGTCTTCGGCGCCCGGGCCGTACAGGTGGTCATACAGCCATAGCGACCCGATGCCGAGTTCCTCGCACCGCCGCGCGCGGTGCAGCAGCTCGGGATAGGTCAGCCCCAGTTGGGGCACGAACACGCCGACGTCAGGAGCCGTCATCTCACCGCCGAGGTCGAGGGATCGCGCAGAAGTCCTGTTCGCGAATTAGGAGAACTATATTCTCGAAGGGGCGCGGACGGCAATGCGCCGGAAGCGGACGAGAGGCGCGCAGGTGCAGTTCACGATCACCCACCCCATGCACACCCATCCCTACAACCCCGAACTGGCCGGTGGCGCGGGGGTCGCCGCCGTCGCCCGCACGGCCGAGGCGGCCGGCTTCCACGGGTTCGGATTCACCGACCACCCGGCGCCCAGTGCGCGCTGGCTGGCCGCGGGCGGCCACGATGCGCTCGACCCGTTCGTCGCCATGGGCTTCGCCGCCGCCCACACCACCACGCTGCGGCTGATCCCCAACATCGTCGTGCTGCCGTACCGCAACCCGTTCCTGGTCGCCAAGGCCGGCGCCACGCTCGACCTGCTGTCCGGGGGGCGGTTCACGCTCGCCGTCGGAGTCGGCTACCTCAAACGCGAGTTCGCTGCGCTCGGTGTCGATTTCGACGAGCGTGCCGAGGTGTTCGAGGAGGCGCTGGCCGCGATCCGCGCCGTGTGGACCACCGACGACCTGTCGTTCGAGGGCCGCCACTTCAGCGCACACGGCATCACCGCGCATCCGCGGCCGTCGGCCCGACCGCACCCCCCGATCTGGATCGGCGGCAACACCGGCGCCGCCCGCGAACGGGTCGCGACGTTCGGCGCCGGATGGTGTCCGTTCCCGGCCACCGCGGCACTCGCGCAGACCGCGCGCACCGCGGCGCTGGAGTCCCGCGAGCGGCTCGGCGCGGCCATCGCCGACCTGCATCGGCGGCTGGCCGCGCACGGCCGCGACCCGCACACCGTCGACGTCACGTTCACCAACGTGGGCGGCGGCGAACCCGGCGACGACGACTTCGACGCCGACCGCTATCTCGAGGGCGCCGCCGCGTTCGCCCGCTGCGGGGTCACCTGCCTGCAGGTGACCATCCCCGGCGACAGCCTCGCCCGCGCGCAGGAGGCGATCGAGCGGTTCGGCACGCAGGTCATCGCCCGGCAGTGAGGCCGGGCAGCTCGGCCAGCACGTCGGCGCGGGTGGTGTCGAAGGCGAAACACCCGGCGAGCACGGCGCTTTCGGCGAGCGGGCAGCGATACGACCAGGCGACGTCGTCGACCACGGTGTCCCCGACGGTCGCCGACCAGTACGTCGCCCAGCCCTTGTAGTTGCAGTAGCTGGTGGTGCGGCTCTCGTGCAGCAGGTCGGTGCGGACCTGGTCGGCGCCGACGTAGAGCACCGGCGCGAGCGCTGTCTCGAACACCGCGACGGTGTCGGTGCTGTCGACCAGGACGATGCCCGCGACCGTCACCCGCAGCCGCCGGTGCGTGGGCAGGCAGTCCACCCGGTGGTACGGGTTCGGCGGGTAGTGGACGAGTTCGCGGCCCTCCTCGAACCACGTGTCCACGGTGTCCCACGCGACATAGGCGTAGCCGGGGGCCTCCGCCGCCGGTGTGTTCGGTATCCCGCCGAGTACCTCCACCGGGAATGCGTAACTGAGCGGATGTCCGCGGCGGTGCACCAGCATGACGTCGTCGGTGTCGATCACGGTGCGTCCGGCCAGCACGGCCACGACGCGGCGGGGGTGCGGTTCGGCGTAGCCGGCCGGCGCCGACCCGGCCGGGACGAACCAGCCCGCGGGGTCGGCGCTCAGCGGCCCGTGTCCGGCGGTCAGCGTCATCGGCGGCTCCTCGGATCGGCGTACACGCGCAGTGACAAAGTACCGTCCGTGTGTCACGTCGGGTGGCCGCGCCGGGGCCCGACCGCAGCCCCCGCCGCGGCGCCGGACGTGTCAGGGTGTGTGGGATCGCCGGGGTGGGGGCATCCGAAGGGCGATCGGTGAAGAGACGGGGTGGGGTGTGGAACGACTCAACGGCGTGGACGCGCTGATGCTCTACAGCGAGACGCCCGAGATACACATGCACACGCTCAAGGTGGGTGTGCTCGACGTGTCGGAGGTGGCCGGCGGATACAGCCGCGAGCTCTTGCTGCGGGTGGCCGGGCCCCGGCTGCTCGCGCTGCCGCCGCTGCGCCGCCGCCTCGTCGACATCCCGGGCCGGGTGCACCACCCGATGTGGGTGGAGGATCCGGACATCGACTTCGACTATCACCTGCGCCATGTCGAGGTCGCCGCCCCGGGCGGCCGCCGCGAACTCGACGAACTGATCGGCGACATCGCCAGTACGCCGCTCGACCGATCCCGTCCGCTGTGGGAGATGTACGTGGTCGAGGGTCTCGCCGACGACCGGATCGCGATCGTGCACAAGGTGCACCACGTGCTGGCCGACGGCGTCGCCTCGGCGAATCAGATGGCCCGGGCCATCTCGCCGGCCGACCCCGACCCGGCCGAACACGCCGTGCCGGCGGCCGCGTCGGCGCCCACCCCGCACAGCCTGCTGTACGCGGCGGGCACCGATCATGTGCGACAGGCGGTGTCGCTGCCGGGGCTGCTGCGCGAGACCGCAGCCGGAGTCGTGAACATTCGGCGCCGCAGCCGGGAACGCGGCGCGAACCCCGACCTGGCGCGCAACTTCGCCCCGCCCAAGACCTTCATCAATCACGTCGTCAGCCCCGTGCGGCGGTTCGCCACCGCACCGCTGGCGCTCGCCGACGCGAAGGACCTCGCTCGCCGGCTGCAGGTGACGCTCAACGACATCGTGCTGGCCACCGCCGCGGGTGCGCTGCGGGAACTGCTGCTGCGCTACGACGGCCACGCCGACGCACCGTTGATCGCCGGTGTCCCGGTGGCCTTCGACACCTCGCCGGATCGCCTGTCGGGCAACCGGTTCAGCTACATGACTCCGTCGCTGCCGGTGCACGTGGCCGACCCGCTCGAGCGGGTGCGGCTGACGTCGGTGGCCACCGCGATCGCCAAGGAGAACCACCGGCTGCTGGGGGAGACGGTGATCGCGTCGTGGCTGAACTACATGCCTCCGCGCATCGTGCCGCCGGTGTTCCGGTGGCAGTCGCGGCGGCTCTCGTCGAGCATGATCATGAACCTGACCGTCTCCAACGTGCCGGGTCCACGCCAGGCCGGGCTGGTCGCCGGGGCCGCGGTCAACGAGATCTACTCGGTGGGGCCGCTGGTCGTCGGCAGCGGGATGAACATCACCGTCTGGAGCTACGTCGACCAGCTGAGCATCTCGGTGCTCACCGACGACCGGACGCTCGACGATCCGCACGAGGCCACCGACGCGATGCTGCGCGCGTTCGCCGAGATCCGCGCCGCCGCGGGCGTCACCGCACCCCTCACCGAGGTGAAGGCCACGCTGCCGCTCGTCGCCGCCGCGCCGTAGCGCGGGTTACTGTCGGCGACGACACCGGCTGAGGGGAGGGCAGCGCCGATGGCGGGCGACGAGGAGCTGGCCGCGCGGCTGACCGCGCTGGTCGGCGGCGCGCACGTCATCGCCGATCCGGACGTGCTCGCCGGCCGGTGCGTCGACTACACCGGGCGTTACCGCGGCGACGCCGCACTGCTGGTGCGGCCCGGCTGCACTGCGGAGGTGTCCGCGGTACTGATCGCCTGCCGCGAGGCCGGCCGGTGCGTGACCGTGCAGGGTGGGCGCACCTCGCTGGTGGCCGGCGCCGTCCCCGAGCACCGCGACGTGCTGCTGTCCACCGAGCGGCTGACCGGCCTCGGCCCGGTGGACACCGTCGAGCGGCGGATCCGCGCCGGCGCCGGCGCCCCGCTGTCGGCGGTGCAGCACGCGGCCACCGCGGCCGGTCTGGAGTTCGGGGTCGACCTCGCCGCCCGCGATACGGCCACGATCGGCGGGATGGCGTCCACCAACGCCGGTGGGCTGCGCACCGTGCGCTACGGCAACATGGGCGAGCAGGTGCTGGGTCTGCAGGTGGTGCTGCCCGACGGCGCGGTGCTCGACCGCCACAGCGAGGTGCGGCGCGACAACACCGGCTACGACCTCGCGGCGCTGTTCGTCGGTGCGGAGGGCACGCTCGGGGTGCTCACCGAACTCGAGCTGCGGCTGCATCCGGTGCCCGCGCACCGGGTCACCGCGCTGTGCGGATTCGCCGACCTCGACGCCGTCGCCGACGCGGGCCGGACGTTGCGCGACCGGTACGGCATCGCGGCGCTCGAACTGGTCGACGCCCGCGCCGCCGCGCTGGCCGCCGAGCATCTCGACGTCGCGGTACCCGTCGACGGCGATTGGTTGCTGTTGATCGAGCTGGCCGCCGACACCGACCTCACCGACTCGCTGGCCGATGCGCTGGCCGGTGCCCCGCTGTGCGGCGAACCGGCCGTCGCCACGGACGCCGCGGCGGCCGCGCGGCTGTGGCAGGTTCGCGAAGCCGTCGCCGACGTCGTCGGGGTGTTCGGTCCGCCGCTGAAATTCGATGTGTCGCTACCGCTGGCCCGGATCGGCGGGTTCGCGCAACAGGCCGCCGAACTGGTCGCCCGGCACGCCGCCGACGCGGTCCCCGTGCTGTTCGGCCACATCGGCGAGGGCAACCTGCACCTCAACGTGCTGCGCTGCAGCGCGCAGGCCGAGGGTGAGATCTACGCCGCGATGATGGCGCTGATCGCCGCGCACGGCGGGAACGTGAGCTCCGAACACGGCGTGGGCACCCGCAAACGCGACTATCTGACGATGTCGCGCACCGAGGCCGACATCGCGACCATGCGCGCGGTCAAGGCGGCGCTCGATCCGGACGGTTACCTCAACCGCGCGGTGCTGTTCGGGACGTGAGGTCAGCGGGTCCAGCCGCGGCGGCGCATGAACCAGTCGCGCACGACCCAGCCGACCAGCACCGCGGCGAAACCGATCAGGAACCAGTCCTCGACGTGACCCACGTGGTTGCCGCGCAGCATGACGAGGATGAACGCCGCGCCTAGCAGCAGCGAGATGTGGATGACGCGGGGGCTCTCCTTGCTCCAGCCCCACTCTGCGGACGGCACGTCCTCGACGTCGACGCCGGTGTGTCGTTCCACCTCGGTGTTGGCCACGGGTGCTCCTCACGGTCGGATCGCAACTGGGGTCATTCTGGCATACGACGCTGCGTCGTAACCGGCGTGGCTAGCCGATCTGGGCGTAGCGGCGCAGCGCCTCGGCGCGTTCGGCGGCGTGGTCGACGATCGGCGCCGGGTACCCGTCCGGGCGATCGTCGCCGAGCTTGTGCACGTCGGCGACCCCGGCCAGTTCGGGCACCCAGCGTTTGACGTACGTGCCGTCCGGGTCGAACTTCGCCCCCTGCGTCGTGGGGTTGAACACCCGGAAGAACGGGGCGGCGTCGGTGCCGCAGCCGGCCGTCCACTGCCAGCCGTGCTGATTGTTGGCCATGTCGCCGTCGACGAGCTGGTCGAGGAACCACCGTGCACCCCACTGCCACGGCAGGTGCAGGTCCTTGACCAGGAACGAGGCGACGATCATCCGCACCCGGTTGTGCATCCAGCCGATCGTGGCGAGCTGGCGCATCCCCGCATCGACGATCGGGAAACCGGTGCGGCCCTCCTTCCAGGCCCGGAACCGCTCCTCGGCCGCGCGGCCCTCGTCCACCTCGATCGTGTCGAAACCCTTGTTGAAGTTCCACCACACGCTGTGCGGCCACTCGTAGAGCACCGAGGCGTAGAAATCGCGGAACGCCAGCTCCCGCAGGTAGGCCTGGGCACCTTGGCCGCGGCCGAGGTCGGGCACCATCGAGCGCGGATGGATGGTGCCGAACTTCAGGTGCGCCGACATGCGGCTGGTGACGTCCAGATCGGGCCGGTTGCGATCGTCGGCGTAGCCGGCGAGGTCCTCCTCGACGAACCTCGCCCAGTGCGCCGACGCGGCCCGCTCCCCGGCGGGGATGTCGAGTTCGACCGACTCATCGGGGATCTCGGTGGCGCCGGGCAAATCGGCCGGGTCGATCCACGACGCCGACTCCGCACCGGTCTGCGCGGGCGCCCGCCAGCCGTGTTTGCGCCAGGCGTCGAAGAACGGGGTGAACACCCGGTAGGGAGTGCCGTCGCCCTTGGCCACCCGCCCGGGCGACACCAGGTATGGCGACCCGGACGCCTCGAGCGGGACGTCACCGAGCGCGGCGCGCACCGCGTCGTCGCGGCGGCGGCCGAATGGTGTGAAGTCGTCCGAGACGTGCACGGCCGAGGCGCCCACCTCGCGCACCAGCGCGGGGATCCGCTGCTCCGGACGTCCCTCGGTGACCAGCAGGCGGCCGTCGAGTTGATCGCGCAGATCGCGCAGCGCATCGTGCAGATACTGCAGCCGGCGCGGACCCGACGAAGCGTGCAGCCGTGGGTCGAGCACGTAGCACGCGAGCACCTCACCGTCGGCCTGCGCGGCCTCGAGCAGCGCGGGCAGATCCCGCAGGCGCAGGTCGCGGCGGAACCACAGCACAGTCGGCATGGTTTGTTGCTGCCCACATCGGGCGGGCGAGAAACTGACGGAACGATGACCGGTGCGGGCGAACGCATTCGCCGCGCGGGGGAGGGCAGCCCACCGGGGCTGATGCGGGCTGCCCTCCCAGGGGCGTGCTCAGCCCATCGGGGGCATGAGCACGGAGTCGATCAGGTAGACGGTCGCGTTGGCGGTCTTGACCCCACCGCACACCACCGACGCGTCGTTGACCTTGAGGTCGTTGCCTCCGCCGGTGACGGTGACATCCGCGCCCTGCACGGTCTTGTGGGTCCCCACCACCGCGTCCGCGGGGGCCTGCCCCGGCACCACGTGATAGGTCAGGATGCTGGTCAGCAGCGGCGCGTCGGTGGTGAGCCGCGCGACCGTGGCCGGGTCGAGCTTCGCGAACGCCTCGTCGGTCGGCGCGAACACCGTGAACTGACCGCCGTTGAGCGTGTCGACGAGGTTCACCTGTGGATTGAGTTGACCCGACACCGCTTTGGTCAGCGTGGTGAGCATCGGATTGTTCGACGCGGCGGTGGCGACCGGGTCCATCGCCATCCCCGCGACCGAGCCCGGCCCGGTCGGAACCTGCTGGGCGTAGGCGGCGCATCCGGGGCCGACCAGACCGGCGGCCGGATCGGCCGCGGCGGTGGCGGCGCTGCCCAGCGCCAGTCCGGCCGCGGCGACCGCCGCGACCCCCGTGCCCATGACCCGATTCGTGTTGACCTTCATCGACGTGCGCTCCTTCGTCAGTTCGGACGGACTGCCCTGCACGAGGCCAAGCCGCCTCGGTTGTCACTACACCGGTGATTCGGAGCAGTGCCCGGCCCGGATGGGTCCCCAATTTCTGCCGAGCAGACGCAAAAGTGCCCCAAAACAAGGGTTTTGGGGCACTTCTGCGTCTGCTCGCGCGAAACCAGCGGCGCGGCTACGGAATTCAGGCGGCCGGCGGCATCAGCACGGTGTCGATCATGTAGACGGTCGCATTCGCGGTCTGCACACCGCCGCAAACCAGTCCGGCGTCGTTGACCTTGAGCGCCTCACCCTCGCCGGTCACCGTCACGTTGGCACCCTGCACGGTCGCGTGGTCGCCCGGCACCTGATCGGGCGCGGCCTGCCCCGGCACCACGTGATAGGTCAGGATGCTGGTCAACAGGTCCGAATCCGTCTTGAGCGTCTCGAGCGTCGCCGGGTCGATCTTGGCGAACGCGTCGTTGGTCGGGGCGAAGACCGTGAACTCGTCGCCGTTGAGGGTGTCGACCAGATTCACGTTCGGGTTGAGCTGACCGGACAGCGCCTGCGTGAGCGTCGTGAGCATCGGGTTGTTCGACGCCGCCACGGTCACCGGGTCCATCGCCATACCGGCCACCGAACCCGGTCCGCTCGGCACCTGCTCGGCATAGGCGGCACATCCCGCGCCGACCAGGTTCGCGGCCGGGTCGGCCGCCGCGCTCGGGCTCGGTGACACCGCGGAGGTCGCCGACTCCACGGCCGACGAGGCGGCGCTCGACGCCGACGACGCGGTGTCCGACGCCTCCTCGCTCGAACACGCCGCGACGCCGAAGATCGCGAGCGCGCTCAGGCCCGCGGCCGCAACGGTCTTCCGGTGACTGTGCATCATCTGTCCCCACTTCATCGTCAGGGGCGGCCGACGCCGCCGATGGTTGGTCGCCATGGCGGCTCACGCCGCCGGATGACGCGAGGCATTCGCGCGTGATCGCGCCGCGGATGGCCGCACCGGTGGCGCGTCACCGTCGCGTCACATTCCCCGCGCTCGGCCCCAGGTGTTCACACGCGGCACAATGGGCCGGTGGGCACAAGACTTCGGGTGCTGATCCTGGGCAGTACCGGGTCGATCGGCACGCAGGCACTGGACGTCATCGCCGCCAACCCCGACCGCTTCGAGGTGGTCGGGCTGGCCGCCGGCGGCGCGAATCCCGACCTGCTCAACCGGCAGCGCGCGCAGACCGGCGTCACCGACCTCGCGGTCTGCGATCCGGCCGCGGCGCAGCGCGTCGGTGACGTCACCTGGACCGGACCCGATGCGGCCACCCGCCTGGTCGAGAACACTCCGGCCGACGTGGTGCTCAACGCGCTCGTCGGGGCACTCGGACTGCACCCCACGCTGGCCGCGCTGGCCACCGGCGCCCGGCTGGCGCTGGCGAACAAGGAGTCGCTGGTCGCGGGCGGGCCGCTGGTCCTCAAGGCCGCCGCACCCGGCCAGATCGTGCCGGTCGACTCCGAGCACTCGGCGATGGCCCAGTGCCTGCGCGGCGGCCGTGCCGACGAGGTGGCCAAGCTCGTGCTCACCGCCTCCGGCGGGCCCTTCCTCGGCTGGTCGGCCGACGATCTGCAGTCGGTCACCCCCGAGCAGGCCGGTAAGCACCCCACCTGGTCCATGGGCCCGATGAACACGCTCAACTCCGCGACCCTGGTCAACAAGGGACTCGAACTCATCGAGACGCACCTGCTGTTCGGTATCGACTACGACCGCATCGAGGTGGTGGTGCATCCGCAGTCGATCGTGCACTCGATGGCCACCTTCACCGACGGTTCGACCCTGGCCCAGGCCAGCCCACCCGATATGAAGCTGCCCATCGCCCTGGCGCTCGGCTGGCCCGACCGGGTGCCGGGTGCCGCCCTGCCCTGCGATTTCAGCACCGCCTCGACCTGGGAGTTCCTGCCGCTGGACGATGAGGTGTTCCCCGCCGTGGCGCTCGCCCGGGAAGCCGGACAGCGCGGCGGCTGCCTGACCGCGGTCTACAACGCCGCGAACGAGGAGGCGGCCGAAGCGTTCCTCGCCGGGCGTATCCGGTTCCCCGAGATCGTCGACACTGTGGCCGAGGTCCTACGCGCTGCCGACCAGTGGGCGACAGAACCCGCTACCGTGGAGGAGGTCCTCGACGCGCAGCGCTGGGCGCGGGACCGGGCCGGGCACGCCGTCGCGCGCGCCGCAACTCCAGACCGTCCGAATAAAGGGTTAGTCACCAGATGATGTTCGTCCTCGGCATCGTGCTGTTCGCGCTCGCCATTCTGGTTTCGGTGGCGCTGCACGAGTGCGGCCACATGTGGGTCGCCCGGGCCACCGGGATGAAGGTGCGCCGCTACTTCGTCGGCTTCGGCCCGACCCTGTGGTCGACCCGCAGGCCCAACAAGCTCGGCAGTACCGAGTACGGCGTCAAGGCGCTACCGCTCGGCGGGTTCTGCGACATCGCGGGGATGACGTCGGTCGAGGAACTCGCCCCCGACGAGCGGCCGTACGCGATGTACCGGCAGAAGGTGTGGAAGCGCGTCGCGGTGCTGTTCGCCGGCCCGGGCATGAACTTCGTGATCGGCCTGGTGCTGATCTACGCCATCGCGGTGATCTGGGGCCTGCCCAACCTGAACCCGCCGACCGCGGCCATCGTCGGCGAGACCGGTTGCGTCGCCTCGCAGATCAGCCGCGACGAAGTCGCCGACTGCACCGGCCCCGGACCGGCCGCGGAGGCCGGGATCCGGGCGGGTGACGTGATCGTCGAGGTCGGCGACACCCCGGTGTCGACGTTCGACGAGGCCCGCACGGCACTGCAGGAGTCGTCCGGGGCCACCCCGGTGGTCGTCGAACGCGACGGCCAGCGACTGCCCCTGACGGTCGACGTCCAGGCCACCCAGCGCTTCACCGGCACGGACGGCCGGCCCACCACCGTCGGCGCGATCGGTATCGCCGCGGCCCAGTTCGGTCCCACCCAGTACAACGCGTTGTCCGCGGTGCCGGCGACCTTCGCGTTCACCGGGGACCTCGCCGTCGAGCTCGGCAAGGCGCTGGCCCAGATCCCCACCAAGATCGGTGCGCTGGTCGATGCCATCGGCGGCGGCGAGCGGGACCCCGAAACGCCCATCTCGGTGGTCGGCGCATCGATCATCGGCGGCGACACCGTCGATGCGGGCCTGTGGGTGGCGTTCTGGTTCTTCCTGGCCCAGCTGAACTTCGTCCTCGGCGCGGTGAACCTGCTGCCGCTGCTGCCGTTCGACGGCGGCCACATCGCGATCGCCGTGTTCGAGAAGATCCGCAACATGATCCGGTCGGCCCGCGGCATGGTGGCCGCGGCGCCGGTGAACTACCTCAAGCTCATGCCCGCCACCTACGTCGTCCTGGTCGTGGTGGCCGGTTACATGCTGCTGACCGTGACCGCTGACCTGGTCAACCCGATCAGGTTGTTCCAATAGGAGACCTCATGACCTCCGGCCCACTCATCGGGCTCGGCATGCCGGCCGCCCCGGCCCCGACCCTCGCCCCGCGGCGCAAGACGCGCCAGTTGATGGTGCGCGACGTCGGCGTCGGTAGCGACCACCCGATCTCGGTGCAGTCGATGTGCACCACCAAGACCCACGACATCAACGCCACGCTGCAGCAGATCGCCGAGCTGACCGCGTCGGGTTGCGACATCGTCCGCGTGGCGTGCCCGCGCCAGGAGGACGCCGACGCGCTGCCGATCATCGCGAAGAAGTCGAAGATCCCGGTGATCGCCGACATTCACTTCCAGCCCAAGTACATCTTCGCCGCGATCGACGCCGGGTGCGCAGCGGTGCGGGTGAACCCCGGCAACATCAAGGAGTTCGACGGCCGGGTCAAGGAGGTCGCCAAGGCCGCCGGTGACGCGGGCATCCCGATCCGCATCGGCGTCAACGCCGGCTCGCTGGACAAGCGGTTCCTCGAGAAGTACGGCAAGGCCACGCCCGAGGCGCTGGTGGAGTCCGCGATGTGGGAGGCGTCGCTGTTCGAGGAGCACGGCTTCGGCGACATCAAGATCAGCGTCAAGCACAACGACCCCGTCGTCATGGTCGCCGCCTACGAGCTGCTGGCGGCGAAGACCGACTATCCGCTGCACCTCGGGGTGACCGAGGCCGGGCCGGCATTCCAGGGCACGATCAAGTCGGCCGTCGCGTTCGGGGCGCTGCTGAGCAAGGGCATCGGGGACACGATCCGTGTCTCGCTGTCCGCGCCGCCCGCCGAGGAGGTCAAGGTCGGCAACCAGATCCTCGAATCGCTCAACCTGCGGCCCCGTGGCCTGGAGATCGTGTCCTGCCCGTCGTGCGGTCGCGCGCAGGTCGACGTGTACACGTTGGCCAACGAGGTCACCGCCGGGCTCGAGGGCATGGAGGTGCCGCTGCGCGTCGCGGTGATGGGCTGCGTGGTGAACGGACCCGGTGAGGCCCGCGAGGCCGACCTCGGTGTGGCCAGCGGCAATGGCAAGGGCCAGATCTTCGTCAAGGGCGAGGTGATCAAGACCGTGCCGGAGGCGCAGATCGTCGAGACCCTGATCGAGGAGGCGATGCGCATCGCCGAGGAGATGGGGGCCGACAGCGCCGACGGCGAGGCAAGTGCCAGCGGTTCACCGGTTGTGACCGTAAGCTGAACATGACGCGGTGAGTGGGCTCACCGCCTCGCTTCAGCAGAAAGCAGTCCCGATGTCGGCTCCGCCGCTTTTCCGCCTCGTCGACGACCGACGGGTGTCGGTGGTCCGTGACGTCGCCGCCGTGCGGCGGGTGCTCGACGACGACCCCGTCGGCTCGTGCATGGTCGCCTCCCGGGTGGCCGACAGCGGCGTGGAGCCCAGCGCGATCGGCGGGGAACTGTGGACGCGCCGTACCGCCGCCCACTCCCTGTGCTACGCCGGTGCGAATCTCATCCCGCTGCGCGGCGATGCCGCGGACATGACCGCATTCGCCGACAAGGCGATGAGCTCCGCGCGGCGCTGTTCGTCGCTGGTCGGCCGCGCCGAACTGGTCCTGCCGATGTGGGAGCGGCTCGAACACGCCTGGGGTCCGGCGCGCGACGTGCGCGACGATCAACCGCTGATGGCGCTCGACACGGCGCCGCAGTGCCGTCTCGACCCGGCGGTGCGGCCCGTGCGTATCGAGGAACTCGACGCTTACCTGGTCGCGGCCATCGACATGTTCATCGGTGAGGTCGGTATCGATCCGCGCCTCGGCGACGGCGGTCGCGGATACCGGCGCCGGGTTGCCGGGCTGATCGCGGCGGGCCGGGCCTGGGCCCGCTTCGAACGCGGACAGGTGGTGTTCAAGGCCGAGGTCGGGTCGCAGTCGCCCGCGGTCGGTCAGATCCAGGGCGTGTGGGTGCATCCCGACTGGCGCGGTCAGGGCCTGGGCACCGCAGGCACCGCGACGCTGGCCTCGGCCGTGGTGCGGGGTGGGCGCACCGCCAGCCTCTACGTCAACGGCTACAACACGGTGGCCCGGGCCACCTACGCCCGCATCGGCTTCCGCCAGGTCGGGACGTTCGCGACGGTTCTGCTCGACTGAGTTGCGGCGCCGCGGCGGGGGCTACGCTTCGCTCATGACCGATGCCGACCACGAGCGCCGCGTCGCCCGCCGCGAGATCGCCGATGCGCTGATGCGCGCGCTGGAACGTCGTCATGAGGTGCTCGACGTGATCGTGGCGTCCGACGACTACGACGCGGCGATCGAGAACATCGCCGCGCTGCTGGGGACGTCGGCGATCGGCGGAGAGGCCGTGTTGCGGTTGTCGTTCGACCGGCTCACCAAGGTGTCGCGGCGGCGCATCGCGGCCGAACTGGAGGATCTCAACACCCAGCTGAGCTTCACCATGGGCGACGAGCAGCGGTCTCACCGCTCCGAATCTGTTGTGCTGCGACCGTTCTCGGCCGCCGACGACCGGGATGTGTTCGCCGCGCGCACCGGTGACGTGCGGGCCGCGGGTGACGGCTCAGGCGCGCCGGCCGGGGCGCTCGACGACGAGATCCGCGCCGCGGTCGAGCGGGTCGAGGCCGAGGAGGCGGTCTGGCTGGTCGCGACCGTGGGGCCGCAGAAGATCGGCATGGTGTTCGGCGAGTTGGCCGGCGGTGAGGTCAACGTGCGCATCTGGATCCACCCCGACCACCGCAAGCGCGGTTACGGCACCGCGGCCCTGCGGGCGTCCCGCACGGAGATGGCCGCGTACTTCCCGGCGGTGCCGCTGGTGGTCCGGGCGCCGGCCGCCGGCGCCTGAGCGGGCGGGTTCAGCGCGCGCCCGGCCGGGGGGTGTCGCGCGCGAGGGTCAGCACCTCGTCGACCGACCACTGATCGTCGGCGTGGACGCCGTACGAGGCGGCGCTGACGGCCCCGGCCGGGTCGACGAGGAAGTCCGCGGGCAGGCCGAGGCGTCCGCCGGGCTGATGGGCGGCCGGAGCCCGGAAACGGCCGCGCGCCGTCGCGGCGACCCCGCGGACGATGGCGCCCCATGCGCGGGGGTCGGCCAGCGCGCGGGCACCCGACTCCACGCCGAAGGCCCGGTAGTGCCGCCGGTCCGGATCGGCGATCACCGCGAACGGCAGACCGTCGGTGTGGGCCCGTAGGTCGTCGGCTGGGGAGTGGAAGAACACGATCTCCCGCACGCCGGCGGCGCGCACCTCGTCGTGGCGCCGGACGAAGGACTGCAGGTGCAGGTTGCAGATCGGGCAGCCGGCGAACCGGCGGAACTGGATGTGCGTCAGGTGGTCCGGGTCGGACAGCGTGACCGTCGCGCCGGTGACGGTGTGCAGCGGGCCTGCCGGTACCCGCGCCGGCGGTCGAGGTGTGGCCATGGTGACTCCCAAGATATGAGCGTGCGGTGTACGCCTACGGCCCACGCTATAACCGTACGGTGTACGCTGTCAATCGCCATGCCCCGCCCCCGGTCGCTGACCCCGCAGCAGATCGCCGACGCCGCACTGGCCGTCGCCGACGGGGACGGTCTGGCGGCGCTGTCGATGCGCACGGTCGCGCGCCGGCTCGGCGTGGGCACCATGTCGCTCTACCGGTATGTCGCCGACCGGGTCGAACTCGAGGCGCTGGTGGTCGACCGCGTCCTCGCCGGCATCGATCTGACGGTTTCGCGCGGGTCACCCGGCCGGCGCGTCGCCACGCTCGCCGAGCGGGTCCGCACGGCGGTGGCCGCGCATCCGGCGGTGATCCCGCTGTTGCTGATCCACCGGCACCGCACGCCCGCATCACTGCAGTGGGGCGAGGCGGTGCTCGCGGTGCTCACCGACGCGGGTTTCGCCGGCCGGCGCCGCGTGCTGGCCTTCCGGGCGATCCTGGCCTACGTCTTCGGGGCCCTCGAGGTCGAACACTTCGCGTCGTTGGCGGGTGCCGGCACCCGGGCGCTGGCGAGCCTGTCCGACGAGGACTTTCCGTTGCTCGCGCGGACGGCCGTCGACGCGGCGCAGCTGACCGCCGACGAGGAGTTCCGCCGCGGCATCGACATCGTGCTCCGCGGTCTGGGGCTGTAACGGCACGGGTGCCGGTCGGTCACGGTGCCGTCACGGTGCGCCTCCCGGGAAAGCCGTCGACAGTTACCTAACATCAGCCCCAATGGCAACGAAAACCACAGCAGTAACACGGGTCACCGGTCTACTCGCCGTGGCCACCGTGCTCGGCAGCCTCGGCCTGGCCGGCTGCACGCCCCGGCCCGACGGGCCCGAACCCGCGGCCGAGGAGTTCTTCGCGGCGCTGGCCACCGGCGACACCGCCGCGGCGGCCGAACTGGCCGACCATCCCGCCGACGCGCGGGCCGCGCTCAACGAGGCGTGGGCCGGGCTGCAGGCCACCGGGCTCGACGCCCAGATCATCGGCAGCAAGTACACGCTGGACACCGGCAGCATCACCTACCGCTACACCTGGCACCTGCCCAAGGACCGCACCTGGACCTACGACGGTCAGCTCAACATGGTGCGTGACGAGGGCCGGTGGGAAGTGCGGTGGAGCGCAACGGGTCTGCACCCGCGGCTGGGGGAGAACCAGACGTTCGCGTTGCGCGCCGACCCGCCGCCGCGGGCGTCGGTCAACGAACGCGGCGGCACCGACGTGCTGGTGCCCGGCTACCGCTACCACATCGCGCTGGACGCCAAGGCCGCCGGCGCCGAGCTGATGTCGACGGCCCGGGTGGTGGCCGATGCGCTCCGGCCGTTCGACCCGGCGCTGGACGCGCAGCGCCTCGCCGAGCAGGCCAGCTCCATGGCCGAGCCGATGAGCCTGCTCATCCTCAACCAGGCCGACCACGACCGCGTGGTGGGTCTGCTCAACCAGCGTCCCGGGGTGGTCATCACCCCGCATGCGGCGATGCTGCCCACCGACCCGCAGTTCGCGCCCGCGATCATCGATCAGGTCAGGCAGGAGGTCGCCGACGAGCTCGACGGCCGCGCCGGCTGGCGCGTGGTCACCGTCAACCAGAACGGCGTCGACGTGGACGTCCTCACCGAGGTGCCCGGCGACCCGGCGCCATCGGTCACCATCAGCCTGGACCGGTCGGTGCAGTCCGCCGCGCAGAACGCGGTGAACATCACCGGCAAACAGGCCATGATCGTGGCCATCAAGGCCTCGACGGGGGAGATCCTCGCCGTCGCGCAGAACGCCGCCGCCGACGCCGAGGGCCCGCTGGCCACCATGGGTCTGTACCCGCCCGGGTCCACGTTCAAGATCGTCACCGCGGGCGCGGCCATCGAACGCGATATGGCCACGCCGAACACGCTGCTCGGGTGCCCGGGTCACATGGACATCGGCCACCGCACCGTGCCGAACTACGGCGGGTTCGACCTGGGCACCGTCCCGCTGTCGCGCGCCTTCGCGAGTTCGTGCAACACCACCTTCGCCGAACTGGCCAGCCGGATGCCGCCGCGCGGCCTGACCACCGCGGCCGCGCAGTACGGCATCGGCCCGGACTACCGGATCGAGGGCATGAAGACGGTGTCCGGATCGGTGCCGCCGACGGTGAACCTCGCCGAACGCACCGAGGACGGGTTCGGCCAGGGCAAGGTGCTGGTCAGCCCGTTCGGTATGGCGCTGGTCGCCGCGACCGTGGCCGCCGGTCAGACCCCGGTGCCCCGGCTGATCGAGGGTAGCGAGACCGTCGTCACCGGAGACCGGTCGCCGATCACCCCCAAGATGGTCGAGGGCCTGCGCCCGATGATGCGGCTGGTGGTGACCAACGGCACCGCCGACGACCTGGCCGGGGCCGGTGACGTCCGCGGCAAGACCGGTGAGGCGGAGTTCGCCGGCGGCTCGCACTCGTGGTTCGCCGGATACCGCGGCGACCTCGCGTTCGCCGCGCTGATCGTCGGGGGTGGCAGCTCGGAGTATGCGGTGCGGATGCTGAAGGGGATGCTCGACGGTTTGCCGCCCGACTACCTCGCCTGAGTAGCCTGGGAAGGCGATGACCACCCCCGGCAACAACGGCGACGTGACGCCGATGCGCATCTCGGACGCCGACCGCAACGGCACGTTGCGTCGGCTGCACAACGCCGTCGCGCTCGGGTTGATCGACATCGAGGAGTTCGAGGAACGCTCGGCCGCGGTGTCCGCGGCGCGGTTGCGCTCCGACCTCGACGCCCTGGTCGAGGATCTGCCCGGGCCGGGCGCGATCGTCACCTCGGCCACCGACCGGGTGGAGCTGCGGGGCGTGTTCGGATCGCTCAAACGCCACGGCGAGTGGATCGTGCCGACCCGGCTGGCGCTGCACCGCCGCATGGGCTCCATCGATCTGGACCTCACCCGGGCCCGCTTCGCCGGGCCGATGGTCGTCATCGAACTCGACCTGCGGTTCGGCGGATTGAGCCTGCGCCTGCCCGACGGGGCGAGCGCCTCCATCGACGACGTCGAGGTCGTGGTCGGCAGTGCCACCGACCATCGCCGGGACGCCCCGGCGGAGGGCCGGCCGCACGTGGTGCTCACCGGCAAGGTGGTGTGGGGCTCGGTCGACATCCGCGGCCCGCAGACCGGGTGGCTGCGCCGGCCCCGGTTCCTCGGCGACCGGGCCTGACCCGGTTCCGCCCGGTCAGCGCGGGCCGAGCACCGCGAAGCTCAGCGTCGCCCGTGCCGCCAACCGGTCACCGCCGACGTCGTGGACGTCGACGGCCGTGACGATCAGCCGCCGCCCGGCCCGCACGATCGTCGCCTCCGCCCGCGCCGGCCCGGCCAGCACCGGCGCCAGGTAGTGCACGGTCATATCGGCGGTGGTGACGTCCTGCCCGGCGGCGACGTGCCGGCCGGCGAGCCGTCCCGCGGCGACGTCGATCAGCGTCGCGACCAGCCCGCCCTGCAGCGCGCCGCGGATGTTCGTCATGTCCGGGCGGTTGTCCACCTCGATGACCAGCCGGTCGTCGGTCACCAGCACATCGCGCATCCCCATCCGCCCCAGCAGGTGATCGCGGGCGCGGTCGGTGGAGTTCGGCTCGGTCAACATCCCTCAGACGCTACATTCTCCGCACCGGAGAGTGATGTTCTCCTGGCTATCCTGGATGTCATGCCTGTCCGCACCGCCCTGCAGCCCGGTGAGCTGTCGCCGACACTGCCGGTACCCAAGACGATCGCGCGCCCCGAGTACGCGTGGCGGCCGACCGCCGACGAGGGCAACGAACCGTGGGTGCAGACGCCCGAGGTGATCGAGAAGATGCGCGTCGCGGGCCGGATCGCCGCGCAGGCGCTCGCCGAGGCCGGGAAGGCCGTGGCGCCGGGTGTGACCACCGATCACCTGGACCGCATCGCCCACGAGTACATGGTCGACCACGGCGCCTACCCGTCGACGCTGGGCTACAAGGGTTTCCCCAAGTCGTGCTGCACGTCGCTCAATGAGGTGATCTGCCACGGCATCCCGGATTCGACGGTGATCGAGGACGGTGACATCGTCAACATCGACGTGACCGCCTACATCGACGGCGTCCACGGCGACACCAATGCCACGTTCCTGGCCGGGGACGTCAGCGAGGAGCATCGGCTGCTCGTCGAACGCACCCACGAGGCCACGATGCGCGCCATCAAGGCGGTCAAACCGGGCCGCGCGCTGTCGGTGGTCGGCCGGGTGATCGAGTCGTATGCGAACCGGTTCGGCTACAACGTGGTTCGCGACTTCACCGGCCACGGGATCGGCACCACCTTCCACAACGGGCTGGTGGTGCTGCACTACGACCAGCCGTCGGTGGAGACCGTGCTCGAGCCGGGCATGACCTTCACCATCGAGCCGATGATCAATCTGGGCGCGCTGGACTACGAGATCTGGGACGACGGCTGGACCGTCGCCACCAAGGACCGCAAGTGGACCGCCCAATTCGAGCACACGCTGGTGGTCACCGACACGGGCGCGGAGATCCTGACTCTCCCGTGACCACACGACGGGCCCGGGCCCTGGTCGGTGTCGTCCTGGTCGCCGCGGCGACAGGCTGCACCACCACGGTGACCGGGTCGGCGACGTGGCCCGGCGCCCGGCTGGAGAGGGTGCTGCTGACCGCCGCCGACTTCCCCGACGGCGTCGAATACGCCCGCATCCCCGACGAACCGAGTGGTCGCGGCGGCCCGACCAGCGCGCCGCCCATGCTCTCGTTCCCCGAGGGCTGTGCGGACGGCCTCACCAAGGTGATCGAGGACAACGCGGTGCGCGGGCCGGGCAGCGCGGCCGAGTACGTCGTGGGCTACGACGGCGCGCGCACCGTGATGACCGTGCTCACCTGGTCACTGGACCTCGACCGGCTCGCCGCCACCGCCCAGCGGTGCGCCCGGTTCGAGACGTACTTCGACCCGGCCGATGAGGGCATCCCGATGACCACCACGCGGATACCGACGCCGCGGCCCGATGCGCTGGTCTACCGGCAGACCATGACGCTGGGCGGCACCGAGAGCAGTGTCTACTTCAGTTTCGAGAACATCGGCACCATGGCGGTCTTCGGCATCGCGTTCCCCACACCCAACCCGTCGATCGCCGCGAAAGGTGCGCTGCCGCAAACATTTCTGGAGATCTCCGGACGCCAGGCCGAGCGGATCGGCGCCGGGTGAACCGCGGGCGCAACCCGCGGATTCCGGCCCGCGCAGCCGCCGTTGCCGGTAGCGTGGCCGAATGCTCTCCTCCATGAACACCGTTGACGGATTCCCCGTACCGGTGGACGTGGCGGGCCCGGAAAACGGTTCCGCGGTCGTGCTTCTGGGGGCGGCCCAGCATGCGCCGTCGGCCTACAACGGAGTGTGCCAGCGCCTGCACACCGCCTCGTTGCGCACGGTGGTGATCGGACCCGATCCACGGCTCACCGGCAAGGCGGTGATCGGTGTGCTCGACGCGCTCGACGTCCGGTGGGCGTTGCTGGTCGGTGACCGGCTGGGCGGGGAACTCGCCTGGGAGCTGGCCGCCACCCGGCTCGACCGGTTCATCGGGCTGGTGGTGATCGACCGGGGACACCCGCGCGTGGCCGACCAGTCCGGCGCGATCCGCGACGAAACCTGCCCGCCGGTGGAGATGAACACCACCGCGCTGGTCAGCAGCCCCGCGTCGCGGGCCGTGGCTCAGGCCAGCCAGCGCTTCGTCTACGGCGACTTCCGGCTCGTCGAGCTGCTCGGCCGGCGCAATGCGGCCGACGCGACCGCGCAGCTGGCCGCCGAGATCGTCATGCGCACCAGCACCTGGTAGCCCGGGCTAGGAGGGGGATTCCTCCGGCGTCCACGCCTGCGGCAACCCGGGCTGGTTGGGGAACAGGAAGTCGACGAAAGCCGCTGCGGTGGGCTGAGGTTCGTGATTGGCCAGCCCGGGCCGCTCGTTGGCCTCCACGAAGACGTAGTCGGAGCCCCGGACGTCGGGCACCAGCAGGTCGATCCCGGTGACCGGGATGCCGATCGCCTCGGCGGCGGCCACCGCCACCCGGCACAGCTCCGGGTTCACCTCGGCGGTCACATCGTGGATGGTGCCGCCCTGATGCAGGTTGGCCGTCCGGCGGACCCGCAGCCGTTCCCCTTCGGGCAGGATGTCGTCGAAGGACCAGCCGGCCTCGGTGACGGTGCCCTCGGTGACCGCGTCCATCGGGATGCGCGACTCACCGCCGGTGGCGGCCGCGCGCCGCCGGCTCTGGGTCTCGATGAGCTCGCGGATGGTGTGCTTGCCCGTGCCCAGGATCTCGGCGGGCATGCGCAGCGCCGCGGCCACCACCTTGCCGTCGATCACCACCAGCCGCAGATCGTCACCCTCGGCCCGCTGCTCGATCAGCACGTCAGGATGCTGTTCGCGGGCCCGCGCCAGCGCGGCGTCCAGTTCCTCGGGGCCGTCGACGCCGACCGTGATGCCTTTGCCCTGTTCGCCCCGGGTGGGTTTGACCACCACGTCGCCGACCTCGGCGAGGAACGCGTGGTCCTCCTCGTCGAAGGTGGCCAGCCGACCCTTGGGCACGACGATGCCGGCGTCGGAGACGATGCGCCGGGTCTGGCGCTTGTCGTCGCAGCGGCTCATCGCCACCGCCGAGGTGAACTCCGACAGCGATTCGCGGGTGATGACGCTGCGCCCCCCGTGGCTCAGCCGCATCTCACCGGCACCCGCGTCGAGCACCTCGACCCAGATCCCGCGGCGCATGGCCTCGTCGGCGATGATGCGCGCATACGGGTTGAGGTCGTCGACCGTCTCCGGCGGATGGGTGAACAGCGGTTCGTTGATCGCGTTCTTGCGCTTGACGGCCAGCACCGGCACCCGCTGGAAACCCAGCTTCTCGTAGAGCCCGATCGCCGCGGCGTTGTCGTGGGCCACCGACAGGTCCATGTAGGCGCGGCCGCGGTCGCGGAACAGGCCGGCCAGCGCGCGGGTCAGCGCGGCGCCCACCCCCGGCAGGCTCGACGTCGGGTCGACGGCCAGCGTCCACAGGCTCGACCCGTCCTCCGGATCGTTGAACAGCCGCTTGTGGTCGACGCCGGTGACCGTGCCGACCACGGTGCCGTCGTCGTCGCGCACCGCGACGAGGTACTCCACGGCGTCGGTGTCGCGGTGGTTGGTCCAGATGACCTCGGTCGGGGCGGGCACCATCCCGCACTGCACGTACACCCGGTTCATCGCGTCGGCGTCCGACGGCTCGGTCAGCGTGCGGACCGTGAACCCCATGGGTTCGCGTCCCGGGATGTCGTCCTCGGTGAATCGCAGCCGGTAGGTGTGGCTGGGGTCGATGAACAGCTCCGACGGGGACCGCGCCACCAGCACATGCGACTCGCGGGCGTAGATGCAGATGTCCCGCCGCCCCGGGCCCTCGTGCTGCAGCACCTGTGCCAGCTTCTCCGGATCGGCGAAGGTCTGCCCGAAGATGAGCCGGCCCCAGCCGAGTTCGAGGACCACGTCGTCGGCCATCGCGTCGACGAGGTGCTGCGGCGACGCGTCGTGCAGGCCCATGGTGATGGCCTCGGTGTGGTCGGACATCCGCTCGGTGTGCGGCTCCAGGTCGGTCATGCGGCCGGCCCCGTGATGCCGTGGCGCTGCAGCCACAGTTCCAGCAGCGCGATCTGCCACAGTTCGTTGCCGCGCAGCGGGGTCAGCCGGCCGTTCGGGTCGGCCAGCAGCCGCTCGACCGCCTCGGGACGGAACAGGTCGCGCTCCTTGGCCGCCGGGGCGAACAACGCGTCGCGCACCAGGTCGAGGTACGGGCCTTCCAGGTGGGTGAGCGCCGGGACCGGGAAGTAGCCCTTGGGCCGGTCGATCACCTCGGCGGGGATCACCCGGCGCGCCGCCTCCTTGAGCACGCCCTTGCCGCCCTGGGCGGTCTTGTAGGCGGGCGGGCAGGTCGCGGCGAGTTCGACGAGTTCGTGGTCGAGGAAGGGGACGCGGCCTTCCAAGCCCCACGCCATCGTCATGTTGTCGACGCGTTTGACCGGGTCGTCGACCAGCATGACCGTGGTGTCGAGCCGCAGCGCGCGGTCCACGCCGGTCTCCGCACCCGCCCGCGCGAAATGCTCGGTGACGAACGCACCGCTCGGGTCACCTGCGGCGAAGTACGGGTCGGTGATCAGCCCGCGCACCGCGTCGGGATGGCGGTCGAAGAACGCCGCCCGGTAGCTGGCCACCGCGCCGTCCAGCGACGCCGCGCCGGGCTCGGCCATCGGGGGATACCAGTGGTAGCCGGCGAACACCTCGTCGGCGCCCTGCCCGGACTGCACCACCTTGACGTACTTGGAGACCTCCTCGCTGAGCAGGTAGAACGCCACGCAGTCGTGGCTGACCATCGGCTCGCTCATCGCACCGATCGCGCCGTCCAGTGCGGGCAGCATGCGGGCGGTGTCGATGCGGATCTGGTGGTGATCGGTGCCGAAGCGCTCCGCCACGATGTCGGAGTACCGGAACTCGTCGCCGGCCACCCCGTTGACGGCCTCGAAGCCGATCGAGAAGGTCTGCAGCCCGGTCTGGCCGGCCTCGGCGAGCAGGCCGACGATCAGGCTGGAGTCCACGCCGCCGGACAGCAGGCAACCCACGGGCACGTCGGCGACCAGGCGCCGTTCCACCGCGGTGCGGAGCGCGGTCAGCACCGCGTCCTCCCAGTCGCGCTCGGACCAGTCGGCGCGGTCGGCGTGCCGGGTGAACTCGGGCGACCAGTACGTGGTGGTGGTGACGCGGCCGTTCGGCTCGACGGCCACCAGCGACCCCGGCGGGACCTTCTTCACCCCGCGCAGGATGGTCAGCGGTGCCGGCACGACGGAGTGGAAGCTCAGGTAGTGGTGCAACGCGACCGGGTCGATGCGGGTGTCGACGCCGCCGCCGGCGACCAGCGCGGGCAGCGAGGAGGCGAACCGGATGCGGTGCGCGTCCTCGGCGATGTAGAGCGGTTTGATGCCGAGCCGGTCGCGGCCCAGCAGCACCCGGCCGGTGTCGCGCTCGACGATCGCGAACGCGAACATGCCGTACAGGTGGTCGACGAAGCGGTCGCCCCAGTGGTGGTAGGCCTTGATCAGCACCTCGGTGTCGCTGGTCGAGAAGAACCGGTAGCCGTGACCGCTGAGTTCGGTGCGCAACTGCTGGTAGTTGTAGATGCAGCCGTTCCAGGCGATGGACAGCCCCAGGTCGGCGTCCACCATGGGCTGCGCCCCGGCTTCGGTCAGGTCGATGATCTTGAGGCGTCGATGGCCCAACGCGACCCTGCCCTGCGACCACACGCCGGCGCCGTCGGGGCCGCGTGGTGTCATCGCCTCGGCCATTGCCGAGACGGCGGCTATGTCAGGGGTTCGGCCGTCGAGGCGTACCTCGCCGGTGGCTCCACACATCGCCTAGACCCTACCGCGGACCAGCGATCGAGCGCTTGACGGACGCGTCACCGGCCGTCGCTGGTGATTTCGTTCATTGGACACCCGGCGTACATACCCAGGAGGCCGCGCAGGTATGCGCTGGACATGGCCTACCTCACAGTCCGGCGCCCGCGGGGGATCGCGGATTCGGCGGGCACCGCGGCCACGGGGTGCCTAGGATGCTCAATGGTCTGGTGTCCTACCTTTACACCGGACGGTCTGCTCGGCGCCACGCGGTGGCTTACGGAAGGGTGCGCACATGGGGTCCTCAACCGGGCTGCTCGCACAGGGCGACCTCGAACGCATGGTCGCCGACGGCGCGATCGACACGGTGATCGTGGCGTTCTGCGACATGCAGGGCAGGCTCACCGGCAAGCGCATCTCGGCGCGCCTGTTCGTCGACGACGTCGCCGCCCACGGCGCCGAATGCTGCAACTATCTGCTCGCCGTCGACGTCGACAACAACACCGTCGACGGATATGCGATCTCCAGCTGGGAGACCGGTTACGGCGACATGGTGATGACCCCGGATTTCGACACGCTGCGGCTGCTGCCGTGGCAGCCCGGAACCGCGCTGGTGATGGCCGATCTGTCGTGGACCGACGGGCGGCCGGTCAAGCAGGCGCCGCGCACCATCCTGCGCACCCAGCTCGACCGGCTCGCCGAACGGAACATGGACGCCGTGGCGGCGACCGAACTCGAGTTCATGGTTTTCGACGACTCGTACCGGGCGGCGTGGGCGGCCGGCTACCGGGGGCTCACGCCGGCCACCGACTACAACATCGACTACGCGATGCTGGCCTCGACCCGGATGGAGCCGCTGCTGCGGGACATCCGGCTCGGGATGGAAGGCGCCGGGATGTACTGCGAGGGCGTCAAGGGCGAGTGCAACCTCGGTCAGCAGGAGATCGGCTTCCGCTACGACCAGGCGCTGGTCACCTGCGACAACCACACGATCTACAAGAACGGCGCCAAGGAGATCGCCGACCAGCACGGTAAGAGCCTGACGTTCATGGCGAAGTTCGACGAGCGCGAGGGCAACAGCTGCCATATCCACATCTCGCTGCGGGGCACCGACGGCAGTGCCGTGTTCGCCGACGACGACGCCGCCGACGGGATGTCGCCACTGTTCCGCAGCTTCCTCGCCGGCCAGCTCGCCACCATGCGCGAGCTCAGCCTGTGCTACGCCCCGAACGTCAACTCCTACAAGCGGTTCGCGGAGGGCAGCTTCGCCCCGACCGCGATCGCGTGGGGTTTCGACAACCGCACCTGCGCCCTGCGCGTGGTCGGGCACGGCAAGGGGATGCGGATGGAGAACCGGGCGCCCGGCGGTGACGTCAACCAGTACCTCGCGGTGTCCGCGCTGATCGCCGGCGGGCTGTACGGCATCGAGAACGAACTGGACCTTCCGGAAGCGTTGGAGGGCAACGCCTACACCAGTGGCGCCGATCGGCTGCCCACCACACTGGCCGAGGCGGCCCAGCTGTTCGACCAGTCGAAGGTGGCGCGGGAGGCCTTCGGCGACGACGTCGTCGACCACTACGTCAACTATGCGCGCGTCGAACTCAAGGCCTTCAACGCGGCTGTCACCGACTGGGAGCGGGTACGTGGTTTCGAGCGCCTCTGATTTCACCGCACGGGTGCCCGTGCTGGGCATGACCACCTATCTGCAGCAGGCCCAGACCGGTGTCTGGGACGTGCACGCCAGTTTCCTGCCTGCGATCTACTTCCAGGGGGTCAACCTGGCCGGCGGGGTCGCCGTGCTGCTGCCGCCGCAACCCGTCGACCCGAACGCGGCCGGCCGTGTCCTCGACGGCCTCGACGGGCTGATCCTCACCGGCGGTAAGGACGTCGACCCGGCGCGCTACGGCCAACCGCCGCATGCGACCACCGACGAACCCGACCGGGTGCGCGACGCCTGGGAGTTCGCACTGCTCGACGAGGCGCGGCGGCGCCGGATGCCCGTCCTCGGCATCTGTCGCGGCGCGCAGGTGCTCAACGTGGCGCTGGGCGGCACGCTGTTCCAGCATCTGCCCGAGGTGCTCGGCCACGCCCACCACCAGCAGGGCAACGCGGTGTTCTCCACCTCGGCGGTGCGCACCGAACCCGGGACGCGGCTGGCCGGGCTGATCGGCGGGTCCTCGGACGCGCAGTGCTACCACCACCAGGCCATCGACCGGGTGGGCGACGGTCTGGTGGTCAGTGCCCGCGACGACGACGGGGTCGTCGAGGCGGTCGAATTGGACCGCGCGACGCATCCGGACGAATGGGTCCTGGGTGTGCAGTGGCATCCGGAAGAGCGGCTCGACGACCTGCGGTTGTTCGCCGGGGTCGTGCATGCCGCACGCGACTATGCGATGGAAAGGGCAGGTGCGTGACCAGCAGTGACGTGATCAATCCGGCGACCGAGGAGGTGTTGCGCACCGTCGACCTCGTCGAGGTCGACGGCGTCGACGACGCCGTCGCGCGGGCGAAGTCCGCCCAGCGCGACTGGGCCCGCCTGGCGCCCGCCGAACGCGCCGCCGGACTGCGCGCCTTCGCCGCGGTGGTCGACGCGCACATCGACGAGCTGGCCGCGCTCGAAGTGGCCAACTCCGGGCACCCGATCGGTAACGCCGAATGGGAGGCCGGCCACGTCCGCGATGTGCTGCAGTACTACTCGGCGAGTCCGGAACGCCTGTCGGGTCAGCAGATTCCCGTCGCCGGCGGCCTCGACGTGACGTTCAACGAGCCGCTCGGCGTGGTCGGCATCATCACACCGTGGAACTTCCCGATGACCATCGCCGCCTGGGGCTTCGCCCCGGCGCTGGCCGCGGGGAACGCCGTGCTGGTCAAGCCCGCCGAGTGGACGCCGCTGACCACGATCCGGCTCGGTGAGCTGGCCGTCGAGGCCGGCCTGCCCGCCGACCTGTTCTGCGTGCTGCCGGGCAAGGGCTCGGTGGTCGGGGAGCGGTTCGTCACCCACCCGGACGTGCGCAAGATCGTCTTCACCGGCTCCACCGAGGTGGGCACGCGTGTCATGGCCGGCGCGGCCAGGCAGGTCAAGCGCGTCACCCTGGAGCTGGGCGGCAAGAGCGCCAACATCGTCTTCGACGACTGCGATCTGGAGCGCGCCGCCGCGACCGCGCCCTACGGCGTCTTCGACAACGCCGGGCAGGACTGCTGCGCCCGCAGCCGGATCCTGGTGCAGCGCAACGTCTACGACCGGTTCATGGAGTTGCTCGAACCCGCCGTCAAGGGCGTCGTCGTCGGCGACCCCACCGACCGGGACACCGAGATGGGGCCGTTGGTGAGCAAGGCGCACTGGGAGTCGGTGGCGTCCTACGTGCCCGACGACGCGCCGGTGGCGTTCCGCGGGGCCGCCCCGAGCGGACCCGGCTACTGGTTCGCCCCCACCGTGCTGACCCCGCAGCGCTCCGACCGCACGGTCGCCGAGGAGATCTTCGGGCCGGTGGTGACGGTGCTGCCGTTCGACGACGAGGCCGACGCCATCGCGATGGCCAACGACACGCCCTACGGGCTGTCCGGGTCGATCTGGACCGAGAACGTCTCCCGCGCGCTGCGGGTCTCCCGGGCGGTGGAATCGGGCAACCTGTCGGTCAATTCGCATTCCTCGGTGCGCTACAGCACCCCGTTCGGCGGCTTCAAGCAGTCGGGACTCGGCCGTGAACTCGGTCCGGACGCCCCTCTGTCCTTCACCGAGACCAAGAACGTCTTCATCGCGATCGGAGAGAACTGATGACCCCGTCCCGCGTGGACCTGACGCAGCGACTGGTCGGCAAGGTGGCCGTGATCACCGGCGGGGCCAGCGGCATCGGACTGGCGACCGCGAAGCGGATGCGCGCCGAGGGCGCCACCATCGTCATCGGTGACATCGACCCCGCCACCGGCAAGACCGTCGCCGACGACCTCGGCGGCACATTCGTCCAGGTCGACGTCGCCGATCAGGTCGCCGTCGACACGCTGTTCGACACCGCCGCCGACACCCACGGTTCGGTGGACATCGCGTTCAACAACGCCGGCATCAGCCCGCCGGAGGACGACCTGATCGAGAACACCGGCATCGACGCGTGGCAGCGCGTGCAGGACATCAACCTCAAGTCGGTGTTCTTCTGCTGCAAGGCCGCCCTGCGCCACATGGTCCCGCAGCAGAAGGGCGCCATCATCAACACCGCGTCGTTCGTCGCGGTGATGGGCTCGGCCACATCGCAGATCTCCTACACCGCCTCCAAGGGCGGCGTGCTGGCCATGTCCCGCGAGTTGGGTGTGCAGTACGCCCGGCAGGGGATCCGGGTCAACGCGCTGTGCCCGGGACCGGTGAACACGCCGCTGCTGCAGGAGCTGTTCGCCAAGGACCCCGAGCGGGCGGCGCGCCGGCTCGTGCACATCCCGCTCGGCCGGTTCGCCGAGCCGGAGGAACTCGCCGCGGCGGTCGCATTCCTGGCCAGCGACGACTCGTCGTTCATCACGGGGTCGACCTTCCTGGTCGACGGCGGTATCAGCTCGGCCTACGTCACCCCGCTGTAGTCGCCATGACCGCCGCGCCGGACCCGCAGCCCGCCGCCGATGCCCTGCTGCGTCCGGTGCGGTTCGGCAACGCATTCGAAGACACCGTCGGCCGGCTGCTCGAGACCATCCGGCTCGGCGTGCTCGGCCCCGGTGAGAGCTTGCCTCCGGAACGGGAACTCGCGGCACGGTTGGGGGTCAGCCGCGACACGGTGCGCGAGGCCATCAAGTCGCTGGCCGAGGCGGGTTACCTGGTGTCGCGGCGCGGTCGCTACGGCGGCACCTTCGTCGCCGGTGAACTGCCGCGCAGCACCGGCAGCGCACCGGAGCTGACCCGCGGGGAGATCGACGACGCGCTGCGGCTGCGCGAAATCCTCGAGGTCGGTGCGGCGCGGATGGCGGCCCGGCGCACGCTGACGGCGGCGCAGCGCGAACACCTGTGGTCCCGGCTGGCCGATGTCCGCGCGGCCGAACCCGACGACTACCGGCGCCTGGACTCGCGGCTGCACCTGGCGATCGCCGAGGCGGCGGGCGCGCCGTCGCTGGTGCCGCTCGTCGGGGAGAACCGGATGCGCATCAACGCGATGCTGGACCGCATCCCGCTGCTGGCCCGCAACATCGCCCACTCCGACGAACAGCACCGCGCGATCATCGTCGCGATCCTCGCCGGCGACGTGCACGCGGCCGAGGCGGCGATGTGCGACCATCTGGCCGGTTCGGCCGCACTGCTGCACGGCTTCCTGGATTAGATTGGCACTGGTGCAGCCCGGGAACCAGTCGTTGGTGACGCGTGCGGCGTCGGCGCTGGCCGATGTCGACACCGGTGGCTGGACGCAGCGCTTCGACCTGCTGTCGGACCCGCACCGGCTCGAGATCCTGCTCAGCCTGCACCGCGCGCCCGGCATCTGCGTGTCCGATCTGGCCGCCGCGCTCGGACGGTCGGAAAACGCTGTGTCGCAAGCGCTCCGGGTGCTGCGCCAGCAGGGCTGGGTCAGTTCGACGCGGGTCGGCCGGGTGGCCAGCTACCGCCTCGACGACGAGATCGTGCACGACCTGCTGCACTGGATCGGCGCCCGGCACGGCTGACCGCCGGAAAATGCCTTGACCTCAAGTCCGGTTGAGGTGCCAATCTGCCGGTGTGGACCCGACATCGCCGACATCGGTTGCCGAGCGCGGGGAGCGCTTCGCCCGCGGTGTGCTGCCCCTGCTCGACCAGCTCTACCGGGCCGCGCGTCGCTACACCACCAGCGCCGCCGACGCCGAGGACCTGGTGCAGGAGACGGTCGCCAAGGCCTGGGCCGGATTCGACGGCTACGCCGACGGCACGAACCTGCGTGCCTGGCTGCTGCGGATCATGACCAACACGTGGATCTCGTCGTACCGCGCGGCGCAGCGCCGGCCCGATGAAGTGATGGCCGAGGTCACCGACGCCCAGCTCGCCGCGACGGCCGCGCACACCGCCACCGGGCTGCGGTCGGCCGAGGTGGAAGCGCTCGAGGCCCTCGGCGACGACGACGTGCGCGCGGCGCTGGCCGCCCTCCCGGTCGACCAGCGGCTGGTCGTCTACTACGCCGACGTGGAAGGGCTGCGCTACCGGGAGATCGCCGACGTGCTCGACATCCCGCCGGGCACCGTGATGTCGCGCCTGCACCGCGGCCGGGCCCGGCTGCGGGGTCTGCTGGCCAACCTGGCCAAGGCGCGCGGATACTGCTGCGCGGCCTGAGCTCAGTGCCGCTTCGCCGGCGGCCAGGGGGGCTCGCCGCCCGGTGTCTGATCGGTGCGGCTCGCCCCGACCTCAGTGCCGCTTCGCCGGCGGCCAGGGGGGCTCGCCGCACAGGGCCAGCAGGGCGTTCTCCACCACCTCCGGCAGCGCCGGGTGGATCCAGTACTGGCCGCGCGCCATGTCCTGGGCCGGCAGGTCGAACGCCATGGCCTGGACGAGCGGCTGGATGATCGACGACGCCTGGTGGCCCATGATGTGGGCGCCGAGCAGCAGTCCGGTGTCGTCGTCGACGATGAGTTTGGCGAATCCGCTCGAATCCTCCATCGCCCAGCCGTACGCCACGTCGCCGTAGTCCTGCACCTTGCTGCGGATGCGGTAACCGGCGGCGCGGGCCTCGTTCTCGGTCAGTCCGACCGAGGCGATCTGTGGTTCGGTGAACACCGCCGACGGCACGTTGCGGTGATTGGCGGGCATCAGCGCGTCGGTGTCGTCCCAATCGATCAGGAGGTTGTTGCGCACCACCCTGGCTTCGTGATTGGCGACATGCTTGAGCTGGTAGCGCGAACTGACGTCGCCGAGCGCGAACACGTTTCGTGCGGTCGTGCGCTGGAACTCGTCGACGGTCACCATGCCGTCTTCGACCGCCACCCCGGCCAGGTGCGCGTCGAGCTGCTCACCGTTGGGCACCCGGCCGGTCGCCACCAGCAGCACATCGCCGCGCAGCGCCGAACCGTCGTCGAGTTCGAGGGTCACCCCCGAGGAGTCGCTGGAGCCACTCACGATGTTGCGGCGGCTGCGGATCTCCCACTTCTTACCGGCGATGTCGGTGAACCGTTCGCAGACCGTGTCGTCGGTGTGGCTGAGCATCGTGGTGCCGCGCAGCACGATCGTCACCCGCGACCCCAGCGACGAGAAGATGTGCGCGAACTCGGCGGCGACGTAACCGCCGCCGACGATGACGATGTGGTCGGGCAGCTCCGAGATCCGCATGATCGTGTCGCTGGTGTGGTGGGCGACACCGCATTCCGCGATCGCCGGCGGCACGGTCGCCCGGGACCCGGCCGCGATCACCACCTGATCGGCGGTGAATTCGTCACCGTCGTCGGTGCGCAGCCGGTAGCGGCCGTCGGGCAGGACATCGGCGAACCGGGTGTGGCTGGCGAACACCTCGACGTTGGGGGAGGACCGGCGGTAGTGCTCGCCGCCGGTGGCCAGCGGGTCGATCCGGCCGAACACCCGGGAGACGATGTCGCCCCACCGCACCCCGTCGACGTGGGCGTCCACGCCGTACCGCGCCGCCTCGCGGACGTTCTGGGTCACCCCGGCCGAGTAGACGAACATCTTCGTCGGGATGCACCCGACGTTGAGGCAGGTGCCGCCGAAGAGGCCCTGCTCGCAGATCGCCACCCGCTTGTCGACGTAGCGTTCGTCGAGAATGCTGTTGCCCGAACCGGTTCCGATGATCGCGATGTCGAAATGCGTCATGTGGTCATCCCCGTTCGGGTCGTTGTGCGGCCACCGGACGTTCGGTGAGGTACCAGTCCAGCCAGTGGTCCAGCTCACGGTAGGCGGCCCGGCGCGGTTCGGCCAGTGACAGGAACACGTCGTGTTTGGCGTCGGCGATCGGGACCACGGTGGTGCGGTCGCCGACGCACCCGGCCCAGCGGGCGATCTGCGCGACGTCGAGCACCGCGTCGCCGCGCTGGATCGTCTCCAGATCGGCGGGGTCGCGGACCTCCCGCACGCTGCGGTCCGAGCGCAGGATCAGGTTCGGCACACCGACGTCCAGGCCGCGGTGCAGGCGGGCCTGCCCGCGCCGGATCGCGTGGATCCAGCCGAACGTCACCGGGAAGCCACCGACCGGTTTCCAATCGAGGTTGTAGTCGAACTCGCCGGCGTAGTCGCGGTGCAGAGTGGCGCCGTACCCGCCGCCCGGCGTCGGCGCCCGCACCACCCGCCGCTTACGGATACGTGACATCGCGCTGATCGCGGCCGACGCCGCCACCGAGCGCAGCACCGCCGGACCCTGCAGATCGAACCACGGACTGTTGAGCACCAGCCCGCCGACGTTGGCCTCCGCCGTGGCCCCCCGGCGGTGCAGCCGGTCCAGCCACAGCGACACGATCAGCCCGCCCGCCGAATGCGCGCACGTCAGCACCTGCGCCCCGCCGGTGTCCTCGCCGACGATGCGCAGCGCCTCGTCGAGCTCACGGTCGTAGCGGGCCAGGTCGGTGGTGAAGTGCGGGGTCTGGCCCTCGCGCCACGAACGACCGCATTTGTGCAGGTCGAGCGCGTAGAACGCGAAGCCGCGCCCGGCGAAGTGGTCGGCGAGCCCGGTGTGGAAGAAGTAGTCGGTGAACCCGTGCACCAGCAACACCGCGTGGCGGGCCTCGGGCCGCTGCACACCGCGGCGGACCACCGTGGCGAACAGGTCGCCCTCACCGTCCGGGTCCGGTCCCAGCGGCAGCGTCCGCTGGGCGTAGTCGGGCAGTACGTCGGAGTCCCAGCCGGGCACCCGGGCAGTCACGAACGCCACCTTAGGCGGCCCGCGCCGGCCGGTCGCACCGGTGAGCGAATGCACAGTGGCCGCGCGGTTAACGTCGTGGCCACCGGGATAACCTGGGACTCGGAAAGCCCTCACGAAGCCGCGACACGAAGGACCGATGAGCCGGTGTCTAGTTCCCAGGTAGTAAAGACCGACGTCGTGCTGGTGGGTGCCGGCATCATGAGCGCCACGCTGGGCGCACTGCTCAAGCAACTGGAACCGGACTGGTCGATCACGCTGGTCGAGCGCCTCGACGGGGCGGCCGCCGAGAGCAGCGATCCGTGGAACAACGCGGGAACCGGGCATTCGGCCCTGTGCGAGCTCAACTACACGCCGCAGGCCAAGGACGGCACGATCGACATCACCAAGGCCGTCCACGTCAACGAGCAGTTCCAGGTGTCGCGCCAGTTCTGGGCCCACGCGGTGGACACCGGCGTGCTGCCCGACCCCCGCACCTTCATCAATCCCATCCCGCACGTCAGCTTCGTCGGCGGCGCCAAGAACGTGAAGTATCTGCGCGCCCGGTACGACGCGCTGGTCACCAACCCGCTGTTCGCGTCCATGGAGTTCATCGACGACAAGGACGAGTTCACGCGCCGGCTGCCGCTGATGGCCGAGAAGCGCGACTTCCGCGAACCGGTCGGTCTCAACTGGACCCAGGACGGCACCGACGTCGACTTCGGGTCGCTGTCGCGTCAGCTGATCGGGTACTGCGCGCAGCGCGGGATGGCCACGCTGTTCGGACACGAGGTGCGTGACCTCGACAAGCAGTCCGACGGCAGCTGGGCGGTCAAGGTCGTCAACCGCCGCACCGGCGACAAGCGCACCTACAACGCCAGATTCGTGTTCGTCGGCGCCGGCGGCGGCGCGCTGCCGCTGCTGCAGAAGGCCGGGATCAAGGAGGCCAGGGGCTTCGGTGGCTTCCCGGTCGGCGGACAGTTCCTCCGCACCGACAACCAGCGGCTCACCGCGGGTCACCAGGCCAAGGTGTACGGGCTGCCCCCGTTGGGCGCCCCGCCGATGTCGGTGCCGCACCTCGACACCCGCGTGATCAACGGACGGTCCTGGCTGCTGTTCGGCCCGTTCGCCGGGTGGTCGCCGAAGTTCCTCAAGCAGGGCAAGGTGACCGACCTGCCGTTCTCGGTGAAACCGAACAACCTCGCCTCGATGCTCGGCGTCGGCCTCACCGAGATGGGTCTGGTGCGCTACCTGCTGGGGCAGTTGATGCTCAGCGAGGCCGACCGCGTGCAGGCGTTGCGCGAATTCGCGCCCAGCGCAGTCGATTCCGATTGGGAACTCGACGTGGCGGGCCAGCGCGTCCAGGTCATCCGGCGTAAGGGCCGCGGCGGCGTGCTCGAGTTCGGCACCACCGTGCTGGCCGCCGAGGACGGCACCATGGCCGGGTTGCTGGGCGCGTCCCCGGGCGCGTCGACCGCGGTGCCGGCGATGCTCGACGTCATGGAACGCTGCTTCGGCGACCGCTACCGCGCATGGATGCCGCGGCTCAAGGAGATCGTCCCGTCGCTGGGCACCCCGCTGTCGGGCGAACCGAAACTGTTCGAGGAGATCTGGGCGCACGGCACCAAGGTGCTCAAACTCGACCGGCCGGCCGAGGGGCTGCCTGCGGTCGGCCCGGACACCGGACACCACGAACCCGAAGCCGACCGCACCGCGGTGACCGCCTGACGTGGGATGTCGATGACGGTTGCGTTGCGCCGCAGCTGGGCCAAGGATCTCGACGCCGCCACCCTCTACGCGCTGCTCAAGCTGCGCGTCGAGGTGTTCGTCGTCGAACAGGCCTGCCCGTATCCCGAACTCGACGGCCGCGACCTGCTCGCCGAGACCCGGCACTTCTGGCTCGAGGACCCCGACGGCGCGGTGATCTCAACGCTGCGCCTGATGGAGGAGCATCCCGGCGGCCAGAAGGGTTTCCGCATCGGCCGGGTGTGCACGAAGCGCGACGCGCGCGGCCACGGCCACACCGCCCGGCTGATGCAGGCCGCGCTGGCCGAGGTGGGCGACCACCCCTGCCGGATCGATGCACAGACCTATCTCGAGGCGATGTACGCCCGGCACGGGTTCGTCCGGGACGGCGCGGAGTTCCTCGACGACGGGATCCCGCACGTGCCGATGCTGCGGGCGGGATCGGGAGCCGGGCACCCACTAAGCTCGCCGGGTGACCGATAACGCGTACCTCGTCGGCCTGCGCCTGGCCGGCAAGAAAGTGGTCATGGTCGGCGGCGGTTCCGTCGCCCAGCGCCGGCTGCCACTGCTGGTCGCCACCGGCGCGGACGTCCACGTCATCGCCCGCGCGGCCACGCCCGCGGTGGAGGCGATGAGCGGAATCTCCTTGACGCTGCGAGACTTCCAGGTCGGGGATCTCGACGGCGCGTGGTACGCGCTGGCCGCGACCGACGATCCGGAGGTCAACGCCGCCGTGGTTGCCGAAGCCGAGCGGCGTCGCATCTTCTGTGTCCGTGCCGACATCGCCCGCGAGGGCACCGCGGTCACTCCCGCCACGTTCGACCACGACGGCCTGTCGGTGGGCGTCCTCGCCGGCGGGGAACACCGCCGGTCGGCCGCGATCCGCTCGGCCATCCACGAGGCGCTCGCCAGCGGGATGATCGCCGCCGACGACGCCGAGACCCCGGTCACCGGCGTGGCGCTGGTCGGGGGCGGGCCCGGGGACCCGGAACTGATCACCGTGCGCGGCCGCCGGCTGCTCGCCCAGGCCGACGTGGTGGTCGCCGACCGCCTGGCGCCCCAGGAGCTCCTGGCCGAACTGGCGCCCCACGTCGAGGTGATCGACGCCGCCAAGATCCCGTACGGGCGGGCGATGGCGCAGGACGCGATCAACCAGGTGCTCGTCGACCGGGCCTCGGCCGGGAAGTTCGTGGTGCGCCTCAAGGGTGGGGATCCGTTCGTCTTCGCGCGCGGTTATGAAGAGGTGCTGGCGTGCGCCGAAGCCGGTATCCCGGTGACCGTCGTACCCGGTGTGACCAGCGCCATAGGAGTTCCCGCGCTCGCCGGTGTGCCGGTCACCCATCGCCACGTCACGCACGAATTCGTGGTGGTCAGCGGCCATGTTGCGCCCGACCATCCCGAATCGTTAGTGAATTGGGATGCGCTCGGCAGGCTTACCGGCACCCTGGTGTTGCTGATGGCGGTCGAACGGATTGAGTTGTTCGCCAAGGCGCTGCGCGAAGGCGGCCGACCTGCAGAAACGCCGGTCCTCGTGGTGCAGCACGGCACCACGAGTGCTCAGCGGACTTTGCGGGCGACGCTTGCCGACGCGCCGGAACGCATCCGCGCCGAGGGGATTCGACCCCCGGCGATCATCGTGATCGGGGCGGTCGCGGGCTTCGGCGCTTAAAGGGTTCCTAAGATTACTGTAAGGTAACCTGTTATGACGGCTCTCAACGACGCAGAGCGCGCAGCAATGTCTCGCGACGCCGAAGGCAAACGCGCGCAGCCGATGAGCGCGGGGTCCGCGTCCACGGCGCGCACGGGCAAGGCGCCGGCCTGGCTGCCGTCGCGGCGTTTCTTCGCCGCCGTGATCGCGATCGCCGGGATGCAGCTGCTCGCCACGATGGACAGCACCATCGCGATCGTCGCACTGCCCAAGATCCAGGACGAGCTGATGCTCTCCGATGCGGGACGCAGCTGGGTCATCACCGCCTACGTGCTCACGTTCGGTGGTCTGATGCTGCTCGGCGGCCGCCTCGGCGACACCATCGGGCGCAAGCGCGCATTCATCGCCGGCGTCGCCCTGTTCACCATCGCCTCGATCCTGTGCGGTATCGCCTGGAACGAGGCGACGCTGGTGATCGCGCGGCTGCTGCAGGGCATCGGCGCGGCGATCGCCTCCCCGACCGGCCTGGCGCTGGTCGCCACCACCTTCCCCAAGGGCCCGGCCCGTAACGCCGCCACCGCGGTGTTCGGCGCGATGACCGCGGTCGGCTCGGTGATGGGCCTGGTGGTCGGCGGCGCGCTGACCGAGGTGTCGTGGCGCTGGGCGTTCCTCGTCAACGTGCCGATCGGGCTGGTCATGCTCTACCTGGCCCGCACCACGCTGCGGGAGACGCACAAGGAGCGGATGAAGCTCGACGCGGCCGGCGCGATCCTCGCGACGCTGGGCTGCACCGCTGCGGTGTTCGGCTTCTCGATGGGCCCGGAGAAGGGCTGGATGTCGCCGATCACGATCGGGTCGGTGCTCGCCGCCCTGGTGTTCGGACTCGCGTTCATCATCGTCGAGCGCACCGCCGAGAACCCCGTCGTGCCGTTCTCGCTGTTCAAGGACCGCAACCGGCTGGCCACCTTCGCCGCGATCTTCCTCGCCGGCGGGGTGCTGTTCACGCTGACCGTGCTGATCGGCCTGTACGTGCAGGACATCCTGGGCTACAGCGCGCTGCGCGCCGGTATCGGCTTCATCCCGTTCGTCATCGCGATGGGTATCGGCCTGGCCGTGTCCTCGCAGCTGGTCTCGAGGTTCCCCCCGCGCATACTGGTGATCGCCGGCGGTGTGCTGGTGCTGGGCGCGATGATCTACGGCTCCACCCTCAACAGCGGCATCCCGTACTTCCCGAACCTCGTCGTGCCGATCACCGTCGGCGGCATCGGCATCGGCATGATCGTGGTGCCGCTGACGATCTCGGCGATCGCCGGTGTCGGCTTCGACCAGATCGGCCCGGTGTCGGCGATCGCGCTGATGCTGCAGAACCTGGGCGGGCCGGTCGTGCTGGCCATCATCCAGGCCGTCATCACCTCCCGCACCCTGTACCTGGGCGGCACCACCGGCCCGGTGAAGAACATGGACACCACGCAGCTGGCCGCGCTCGATGCGGGCTACACCTACGGGTTGCTGTGGGTGGCCGCGGTGGCGGTGCTGGTGGGCGGCGCGGCGCTGCTGATCGGCTACACCTCCCAGCAGGTCGCGCATGCCCAGGAGGTCAAGGACGCGATCGACGCCGGAGAGCTCTAGCTCCGGCTGACGGCTAAGGTGGTCGCCTGTGATCACCCGCATGTCCGAGCTCTTCCTGCGCACGCTGCGCGACGATCCGGCCGACGCCGAAGTGCCCAGCCACAAATTGCTGATCCGGGCCGGCTACGTCCGGCCGGTCGGGCCGGGGCTCTACAGCTGGCTGCCGCTCGGGTTGCGGGTGCTGCACCGGATCGAAGCGGTGATCCGCGAGGAGATGGCCGCGATCGGTGGCCAGGAGATCCTGTTGCCTGCGCTGCTGCCGCGCGCGCCGTACGAGACGTCCAACCGCTGGACCGAGTACGGCGACAACCTGTTCCGCCTCAAGGACCGCCGCGGCAACGACTACCTGCTCGGGCCGACCCACGAGGAGCTGTTCACGCTCACGGTCAAGGGCGAGTACAGCTCCTACAAGGACTTCCCGCTGCGGCTCTATCAGATCCAGACCAAGTACCGCGACGAGGCGCGGCCGCGGGCCGGCATCCTGCGCGGCCGGGAGTTCGTGATGAAGGATTCCTACTCGTTCGACGTCGACGACGACGGGCTGAAGAACGCCTACCACGCCCACCGCGAGGCCTACCAGCGGATCTTCGCCCGGCTCGGCGTGCAGTACGTGATCGTGTCCGCGGTGTCGGGCGCCATGGGTGGCAGCGCGTCCGAGGAGTTCCTCGCCGAGAGCGAGGTCGGCGAGGACACGTTCGTGCGCTGCGTCGAATCCGGCTACGCCGCCAATGTGGAGGCCGTGCTGACCCGAGTGCCCGAGGCCCGGCCGTTCGACGGTCTGCCCGAGGCGGTGGTCCACGACACGCCGGACGCGCCGACCATCGCGACGCTGGTCGACTGGGCCAACAGCGCGGATCTGCCCAGCTTCGCCGGCCGCACCGTCACCGCCGCCGACACGCTCAAGAACGTGTTGCTCAAGGTTCGTCAGCCCGGAGGTGAGTGGGAACTGCTGGCGATCGGCGTGCCGGGGGACCGCGAGGTCGACGACAAGCGTCTCGGTGCGGCGCTCGAACCGGCCGAGTACGCCCTGCTCGACGACGCCGACTTCGCCAGGAACCCGTTCCTGGTCAAGGGTTATGTCGGGCCGAAGGCGTTGCGGGACAACGGCGTGCGTTACCTGCTCGATCCGAGGATCGTCGACGGCACGGCCTGGATCACCGGCGCCGACGCACCCAACAAGCACGTGGTCGACCTGGTCGCCGGCCGCGACTTCCAGGGTGACGGCACGATCGAGGCCGCCGAGGTCCGCGACGGCGATCCGTCCCCGGACGGGGCGGGTCCGCTGGTCAGCGCCCGCGGCATCGAGATCGGCCACATCTTCCAGCTGGGCCGCAAGTACACCGAGGCGTTCACCGCCGACGTACTCGGCGAGGACGGCAAACCGGTGCGGCTCACGATGGGTTCGTACGGCATCGGCGTGTCCCGTCTGGTGGCGGTGATCGCCGAGCAGCAGCACGACGAGCTCGGGCTGCGCTGGCCGGCCGCGGTGGCGCCGTTCGGCGTGCACATCGTGATCGCGAACAAGGACGCCGCCGCCCGCGAGGGCGCCGGGGAGCTCGCCGCCGCGCTGGATCGGATGGGGGTCGAGGTGCTGCTCGACGACCGGCAGGCGTCCCCGGGCGTGAAGTTCAAAGACGCCGAACTGCTCGGCGTGCCGTGGATCGTCGTGGTGGGCCGCGGATGGGCCGACGGCGTGGTCGAACTGCGGAACCGGTTCAGCGGCGAGAAGCGTGAGATCGCGGTCGACGATGCGGCCACCGACGTGCTGGCCGCGGTGCGCTGAGCGCTACTCGTTGCCGCCGGGGAACGGCACCGTCACCGGACCGCTGCCGAGCACCTGCGTCCAACGGGCCGCCGCGACCGCGGACTGGATCAACGCGGTGACCGCGAATTCGCGGTCCTCGGTGTCGGAGGCCTGCTCGATCACCGCCCGCCAGGCCGCCGCGGCGTCCTCCTCCATGCGGACCGCGAGCTTCGCCGCCTCCTCGGGGTTGTTCACCGGCATCGGCAGCTGATACCCGGCGGCGGGCAGGGGCGGTGCGACCTCGCGCTCCTCCAGCCGGGCGATCGCGGCCTCACGGCGGGCACGGTGCTCGGCGATCGACGCCGACACCAGCCAGTTGAGCTCGGGCAGGGAGTGCGCGGAGACCATGCCGTAGCCGTAGATGATGCCGTGTTCGGTGGCGATCGCGTCGTAGAGTGCGGCGTCCGCGCCGTCCGACGGCCGCGACGGCAGGTTGGGGGCGCTGGGCTCGGGGGAGGTCACCGCACCGGCTCCGGCTGCGCGAGCGCGACCTCGCAGGCCGCGGTGCAGGCCGCGGCGATGGAGCCGAGCAGTCCGGCCCGGTACCCCGACAGCTGGGTGGCCAGTTCGGTGGCGCTCTCCGCGGACTGGCGCAGGGCGGCGGTGACGTCGCCGGGTGTCGGTGTGCGGGCCGGGGCAGCGGTGCTGGTCGAGGGGGTGGTGGTCGGCGCCTGCTCGCCGGCCAGCCGGGTCAGCTCGTCGGCCAGCGCCTGGGCGTGGGCATCGCGTTCGGTGGCCACCGCGGTCAACGTCAGCTTGAGCGGGGCGGGAGCCGCCGCGGCGGCGTCGGTGGCCAGTCGGCTGTCCGCGCGGGCCCGGTCGAGCTGGGCGACCAACTCGTCGACCTCCGGCGGGGGCGGCGGCGATCCGCAGGCGGCGGTGGAGACGCCCAGCAGGGCCAGGGCCGCCGCACCGGCGAGCACACGACGCCTGCTGACGGAGTCCAGGGCGCTCGGCACGAGCAACATCCTGCCATTGCCGTCGTCGGTGTTCGCACCGCGCCGAGCGCGCGCGTCCGCGGTGATCACGTTCGCTGCCCGCCCCCGCCGGGCTGGCGTATCGTGGGAGGTCGATTCAAGGTGGTCACACCGCCGCAGAACGCGTCCGGACAATTCAAGATGAGGAGCTCGTCGTGGCACCTGAGCCCAGACCGTGGCCGGCGGGGTTGCCGTCCCAGGAGCAGGTGATCGCACTGCTCGACGGCGAGTTCACGAGCGCTGGTTACGAGATCGAAGACGTCGTCATCGACGGTGCCGCGCGCCCGCCCCGGATCACGGTGGTCGCCGACGGTGATCGCCCGCTCGACCTCGACACCGTGGCGGCGCTGTCCCGCGCGGCCTCCGAACAGCTCGACCGCCTCGACACCGAACCCGGGTCGGTGCCCTACGTCCTCGAGGTCACCTCGCCGGGGGTGGACCGTCCGTTGACCACCGAGAAGCACTTCCGGCGCGCCCGCGGGCGCAAGGCCGAGATCGTGCTCTCCGACGGGACGCAGCTGACCGGCCGATTGGGCGCCGTCGCCGGCGGCGCGGTGGCCGTGGTGGTCCCCGAGGGTGGCCGGGGCAACTTCACGGTCCGCGAGCTCCCTCTCGGTGCGATCACCAAAGCAGTTGTGCAAGTGGAATTCTCGCCGCCAAACCAACGCGAGATGGAGTTGGCCGGCCAACCGGGAGAGGAGGCCGGAGCATGAACATCGACATGGCGGCACTACACGCCATCGAGGCGGACAAGGGCATCTCGGTCGATGTCGTCGTCGACACCATCAAGTCGGCGCTGCTGACCGCCTACCGCCACACCGACGGCCACGAACCCGATGCGCGCATCGACATCGACCGCAAGAGCGGCGTGGTGAAGGTGATGGCGCGCCAGACCGACGCCGACGGCAACGTCATCCACGAGTGGGACGACACGCCAGAGGGCTTCGGCCGGATCGCGGCGACCACCGCCCGGCAGGTCATCCTGCAGCGGCTGCGCGACGCCGAGAACGAGAAGAACTACGGCGAGTTCTCCGCCCGCGAGGGTGACATCGTCGCCGGCGTCATCCAGCGCGATGCCCGGGCCAATGCCCGCGGCCTCGTCGTGGTGCGGATGGGCTCGGAGACCAAGGGCAACGAGGGCGTGATCCCGGCGGCGGAGCAGGTCCCCGGCGAACGCTACGAACACGGCGACCGGTTGCGCTGCTACGTCGTCGGGGTGACCCGCGGCGCCCGTGAGCCGTTGATCACGCTGTCGCGCACCCATCCGAACCTGGTGCGCAAACTGTTCAGCCTCGAGGTGCCCGAGATCAACGACGGTTCGGTCGACATCGTCGCGGTGGCCCGCGAGGCCGGCCATCGGTCGAAGATCGCGGTGGCCTCCCGGGTGCCCGGGCTCAACGCCAAGGGCGCCTGCATCGGCCCGATGGGTCAGCGGGTCCGCAACGTCATGAGCGAGCTGTCCGGCGAGAAGATCGACATCATCGACCACGACGAGGACCCGGCCCGGTTCGTCGCCAACGCGCTGTCGCCCGCGAAGGTCGTCTCGGTGAGTGTGATCGACGAGCAGGCGCGCGCGGCGCGCGTGGTGGTGCCCGACTTCCAGCTGTCGCTGGCCATCGGCAAGGAGGGGCAGAACGCCCGGCTCGCGGCGCGCCTGACGGGCTGGCGGATCGACATTCGCAGCGACGCCGCACCGGCCGAGCACCCCGGGGCGGCCACGGATGCCGCCCACCCGGGGGTGCGCGACCGCTGAGCCGGACGGCCGTTTCGGTTCGACGACGCCGGGGCGGTAGACTCAACCGTGATCCAGCGCGAGATCTCGGTGTCCCCGCACCGAAGCCCGGACGGACCGGTGCGGACCTGCGTGGGCTGCCGAAAGCGAGAGCTGGCTGTCGAACTGCTTCGAGTGGCCGCTGTGATCGACGGGAACGGTGATTGCGCCGCGGTCGTTGATCCAACGGGTAGTCTGCCCGGGCGGGGTGCGTGGTTGCACCCCGACCAGCAGTGTCTACGCGCAGCAATCCGGCGGCGAGCGTTCGTCCGAGCGCTGCGACTCACCGGTTCACCGGACCTATCCGCGGTGAACGAGTACGTCGAGGCACTCTCGACAGGCTCGGCCGCCCGGCAAGAGAACAGGTAGCGAAGAACATGAGCACACCGTGAAGTCCCGATGACCATGCGTCATAGCTAACCCGAGGCGCGGCCTACCACCGCTGTCGCCTCTAGAGATGGAGATGTAGTGGCAGGTAAGGCTCGCGTACACGAGTTGGCGAAGGAACTCGGTGTCACCAGCAAAGAACTGCTCGCCACGCTCAAAGAGCAGGGCGAGTTCGTCAAATCAGCCTCCTCGACCGTGGAGGCACCCGTTGCGCGCCGGTTGCGCGAGAAGTTCGGCGGCGGCGGCAAGCCCACCGACAAGGTGAAGAGCGCCGGTAACGGCGCACCCGCGGCTCCCACGCCCGGACCCCCGACGCCTCGGCCGATGCCGACTCCGGGACCGTCCCCGGCGGCGGCCGCACCGGCCCCCACGCCGGCACCGCCGACCACCGCGAAACCGTCGGCCCCCAAGCCCGCGGCGCCGCCGCCGGCCCCGCAGCCCCGGCCGGCCGCACCGAGTCCGGCTGCCGCCGCGACTCCGCC
>NZ_SPQO01000025.1 GCF_004570325.1 Mycobacterium sp. PS03-16
ATCTCCCCGGCCACCGCGGCGCGCGCCCGCACCACCGGCGCCGTGCACCGCCCGCCGCCGCCCCGGCGCACGTTCTCGTCGGGGCAGCGGGCGCTGCTGTGGGCGGCCGGCGTGCTCGGCGCGCTCGCCATCGTCATCGCGATCCTGATCGTCCTCAACGCCCAGGACCGCAGGGACAACGCACCGCCACCGCCGACGGTGACCAACACCATCACCGAGACCACGCCGTACGAGTCGCCGGCCGCCATGCCCGACGAGCTGCCCGATTGGACCGATTCCGGGACCATCGGTCATGGTGGAGACAACTCCGGGGTAACCCACCCCGGCGCGACCGCCGCGCCCGCCCCCATCGGCGCGCTGCCTCCGGCCCCAGCACAGACATGGCTTCCCACACAGACATGACCACCCCACAGCACTTGTCCGACCGCTACGAACTCGGGGAGATCCTCGGTTTCGGCGGGATGTCCGAGGTCCACCTCGCCCGCGACACGCGCCTGCACCGCGACGTCGCGATCAAGGTGCTGCGCGCCGACCTGGCCCGCGACCCGAGCTTCTACCTGCGTTTCCGGCGCGAGGCCCAGAACGCTGCGGCGCTGAACCACCCCGCGATCGTCGCGGTGTACGACACCGGCGAGGCCGAGACCCCGACCGGCCCGCTGCCCTACATCGTCATGGAGTACGTCGACGGCGTGACGCTGCGCGACATCGTGCACTCCGAGGGCCCGATGCCGTCGCGGCGGGCGCTGGAGGTCATCGCCGACGCGTGCCAGGCGCTGAACTTCAGCCACCAGCACGGCATCATCCACCGCGACGTCAAACCCGCGAACATCATGATCAGCAAGACCGGCGCGGTGAAGGTGATGGATTTCGGCATCGCCCGCGCGCTGGCCGACTCCAACAGCGTCACCCAGACGGCGGCGGTCATCGGCACCGCGCAGTACCTGTCGCCCGAACAGGCCCGGGGGGAGAAGGTCGACGCCCGCTCGGACGTGTACTCGCTGGGCTGCGTGCTCTACGAGATCCTCACCGGCGAGCCGCCGTTCGTCGGCGACTCCCCCGTCGCGGTGGCCTATCAGCACGTCCGCGAGGATCCGGTGCCACCGTCGCGGCGCAACCCCGACATCACCCCCGAACTCGACGCCGTGGTGCTCAAGGCGCTGGCCAAGAACCCGGACAACCGGTATCAGACGGCCGCCGAACTGCGCAGCGACCTGGTGCGGGTGCACAGCGGCGAACCGCCCGAGGCGCCCAAGGTCCTCACCGACGCCGAACGCACGTCCTTCATGTCGAGCGCGCCGGGCCACGACCGCACCGACCCCATCGGGCACATGCCGCGCCCCGAACCGCGCCTGGCGCAACGCAGCCGGGGCGGGTCGGTGGGCCGCTGGCTGGCCGCGGTCGCGGTGCTGGCGATCCTCACCGTCGTGGTGACGGTGGCGATCAACATGTCCGGTGGCGACACCCGCGCCGTGCAGGTGCCCGACGTGCGCGGCGAGGTCTCCGCGGAGGCGATCGCGCAGCTGCAGAACGCCGGGTTCGCCGTGCGCACGGCGCAGGAGCCGAACTCCGAGGTGCCGCCCGACCACGTGATCGGCACGACGCCCGAGGCCAACACCGAGGCCGACGCGGGCGACGAGATCACGATCAACGTCTCCACCGGCCCCGAACAGCGGGAAGTTCCCGACGTGAAGTCGCTGACCTACGCCGAGGCGGTGCAGCAGCTCACCGACGCCGGGTTCGGCCGGTTCCGCCAGCAGACCTCACCGTCGACCCCGGAACTCAAGGACCGGGTCATGGCGACCAATCCGCCGGCCAACCAGACCTCCGCGATCACCAACGAGATCACGATCATCGTCGGGTCCGGGCCGCAGACCCGGGCGGTGCCCGAGGTGGTCGGTCAGACCGTCGAGTCGGCCCAGCAGATCCTCACCGCGTCCGGGTTCGGCAATTCGGTGCCCGCCGAGGTGGACAGCACCGAACCGGCCGGCCAGGTGCTCGGCACGACGCCCACGGCCGGGCAGAGCGTGCCGGTGGACACGCTGATCCAGCTGCAGGTGTCGCGCGGCAACCAGTTCGTGATGCCGGACCTCACGGGTCAGTTCTGGACCGACGCCGAGCCGCGGCTGCGGGCGCTGGGCTGGACCGGCGTGCTCGACAAGGGCGCCGACGTGCCCAACAGCGGGCAACGCCCCAACGCGGTCGTGCGTCAGACCCCGTCGCCGGGCTCCGGGGTGAACTTCGACAGCCGGATCACGCTGAACTTCGCGTCGTAGCCGCGGAGACGGCCGTGGCCACCTCGTCCTCGAGGCGACGGACCAGCGCCTCGGCCGGGGCGGCGCCGCAGTAGCCGAGCCAGTTGGCCAGCATCCGGTGCCCGCCCTCGGTGAGGATCGACTCCGGATGGAATTGCACGCCGTGGACGGGTAGTTCGGTGTGCTGCACGCCCATGATCACCCCACCGGGGGTGCGGGCGGTCACCTCGAGTTCGTCGGGCACCGTGTCGGGCAGGATCGTCAGCGAGTGGTAGCGGGTGGCGGTGAAGGGGTCCGGCAGCCCGCGCAGCACGCCGGCGTCGGCGTGCTGGACCACGCTGGTCTTGCCGTGCAGCAGCTCCGGTGCCCGGTCGACGGTCGCGCCGAACGCCACCCCGATCGCCTGGTGGCCCAGGCACACGCCGAGCAGGGGAGTGGCGGCCGCCGCGCACGCGCGGACCAGCGGGATGGAGGCGCCCGCCCGCTCCGGGGTGCCGGGGCCGGGGCTGAGCAGCACACCGTCGAACTGGTCGACGACCGAGGCGATGGCCGTTTCGCCGCTCAGCCGCGGGTCGTCGTTGCGCCACACCTGCGCCTCGACGTCCAGCTGGCCGAGGTACTGCACCAGGTTGAACACGAAGCTGTCGTAGTTGTCGACGACCAGGATCTGCATCAGCCCAGGTTACTGGGTCCGGCGGGGTTGCTCAGTAGCCGATCGGCCCGACCGGTTCGGCGTACTTTGTCCGGACCGGCTCGGTGTGCCCGACCAGGGTCACCTCGGCCTTGGGCTCCTCGGTGTAGCCCAGCCCGAACCGCACCACGTACTGCTTGTAGAGCGTCACCAGCGGCGCCGCCGACAGCGCGGCCTGCATGGCGGACGCGTCGCCGACCGCGGTGATGACGTAGGGCGGGCTGTAGGTGCGGCCGTTGAGCAGCAGGGTATTGCCGACGCAGCGCGGCGCCGAAGTGGCGATGATCCGCTGGTCCTGCATCTGCATGCCCTCGGCGCCGGCGCTCCACAGCGCGTTGAGCACGGCCTGGATGTCCTGCTGATGCACGACGAGATCGTCGGGGGAGGCGTCGAGGGGGAAGTTACCGTCCGCGTCGCGCTGCGCATCGTTGAGCGTGACCACCAGGCCGGGACCCTTCATGGGGTTCATCCCCGCGTCGGCCGCCAGTGCATCCGAGCGGGCGGTGATCGCCGCGAGCGCCGCATCGGCGCCGGGGGAGCCGCCGTGATGACCGTCGATCTGCGCGGCCAGCGCATCTCGTTCGGCGCTGAGGCGGTCGGTCGACTGCTGGGCCTCCCGCACCAGGTCGACCAGCCGCGGGGCGTCGCTGCGGCGGATCTCGTCACCGCCGGACACCCCGTGGGTGGCGGCCAGCAGCAGACCGGCGGCCAGGCACACCACCGGCACCCCGAACCGCCAGCCGGACCGGCGCGCACCCGCGGCGCGCGGCGGCGCAGCGGGGCCGGGCTGCGCCGTCGGCTCCGTGGGCGCTGACGGTCCTACGTTAGGCTCAGGGGGCATCCGCACCATCGTCGCACTCCGGCGGCGGTCTTCGCACCGCTGTCGGACGCGACCGACAGCCCGCAAAGGTAGCCATGCCCAAGTCGAAGGTCCGCAAGAAGAACGACTTCACCGCCAGCGCGGTGAGCCGGACTCCGGTGAAGGTCAAGGCCGGGCCGTCGAGTGTGTGGTTCGTCGCGCTGTTCATCGGGCTGATGCTGATCGGCCTGATCTGGCTGCTGGTGTTCCAGCTCGCGGCGACCAACCCGATCGACGCGCCGGGCATGCTGCAGTGGATGGCCGACCTCGGTCCGTGGAACTACGCCATCGCGTTTGCTTTCATGATCACGGGTTTGTTGCTCACGATGCGCTGGCGCTGACCGGCGACGCCACCGGATTGAATTCATTCTTCGACAGGTGAGCGGTCGGCACAGCAACCACGGAGCAGGTCAATCACAACGGTGTAGTTCATCCCCATTGGGGATAGCACATGTGGATAACCTCATTAGCAGCGGTAAACAGGTGTGGAGAACCCGTGCAGCAAACTGAGTGGAGCCCACCCGCGCTCGGAATTGCAGGTTGCGGCCTCTTCGGCGTTCTGATGGCTATTGCTGCTGTGACTGTCGTCACAGATCCGCCGGGCCGAATTCTGACCGGGGTCGCTGCTGTGGGGCTGCTCACGTTTGCAACGATGTCGTGGCGGACGCGGCCCAAGCTGGCTATCACCGACAGCGGGCTGGCAATCCGCGGGTGGTGGCGCACGCAGCGGCTCACGCCGCCGGACATCAAGCTGATCCGCATCACGGAGTTCCGCCGGCTGGCGCGCACGGTGCGGCTGCTGGAGATAGAAACGACCGACGACCGGCTGCAGGTGCTCACACGGTGGGATCTCGGGGCGGATCCCCTCGCCGTGCTCGACGCCCTCACTGCAGCCGGCTACGCCGGTCAGCGCTGACCGGAAACGGTCAGTGGAGCTCTCTAGGAGATCGTGACCGACTCGATCACCACGGGATCGGACGGCCGGTCGTTGCGGTCGGTGGGGGTGGTGGCGATCGCGTCGACGACCTGCTGCGACTCGGGGTCGACGACCTCACCGAAGATGGTGTGCCTGCGGTTGAGGTGGGGGGTCGGTCCCACGGTGATGAAGAACTGCGAGCCGTTGGTGCCCGGGCCCGCGTTGGCCATCGCCAGCAGGTAGGGCTTGTCGAACTGCAGCTCGGGGTGGAACTCGTCGGCGAACTGGTAGCCCGGGCCGCCACGGCCGGTGCCGGTCGGGTCGCCGCCCTGGATCATGAAGCCGGAGATGACGCGGTGGAACACCGCACCGTCGTAGAACGGGCCGGACGTGCTGCCCGAGGCGTTCTCGGTCTTGTAGTCCTTGGTGCCCTGGGCCAGGCCGACGAAGTTCGAGACGGTCTTGGGGGCGTGGTTTCCGAACAGAGCGATCTTGATGTCGCCACGATTGGTGTGCAGGGTCGCCGTCGCGGTCTGAATGGGGCTCGTCACGGAACGTCAGTCTGCCACTTACCGGTCCGGCGCCCGACGGCACCCGTCGGCCCCGGCCGATGCCGTCCGCGCGCGACGGGAATGATGGCAGGCTGTAGACGCCGAAGACGCCGCCAGGGAGGTACGCCCATGACACGCACGCTCGAAGCCCGGATGACCCCGCAGCAGCGGCTGGCGCGCGGCCTGCGCTACAGCGCGCTGGGCCCCGTCGACGTCACCCGTGGTGCGGTCGGTGTCGGCGCGCAGTCCGCCGCGGCCACCGCGGCGAGCCTGCGTCGGCGTTACCGCAGCGGGCAGCTGCGCAAGGAACTGGCCGCCGCCCAGGGCGCGCTGGCCGGCCAGTTGGCGATCGCCCAGGAAGTCGTCACGGGGCTGCCGCAGGCGCTGCAGGAGGCGCGGCAGCCGAAGCGGCGCCGTCGTGCGCTGGTGCTGCTGGGGGTCGGGGCCGGCGTGCTGGCCGTCGGCGCGGTGACGTTCTCCATCGTGCGGCGCTCCACGCAGCCGGAGCCCTCGCCGCTGCCGCCGAGCGTCGAGGTGACGCCACGGCCCTGATCGCTACAGCGCGGGGGCCAGTTCGGGCGCTCCGAGCGCCGCGTAGGCGTTGCGGTACTTCTCGCGCAGTGCCGTGCGCAGCGGTTCGCCGATCTGCGCCAACCGGCGCGGGTCGGTGTTGTCGGCGAGGTCGGCGAGTTTGACGACGTGCGCCAGCTCGTCGCCGAGGATGCGGCGGTAATAGACGGCGTCGGGCACATCGGCACACCGGGTCAGCAGCACCACGGCGTCGACCACCCGTCGGGGGATACCCTCGGCGCGCAGATCGGCGGCGGTGAGCTCGGAGTCCTCGATGACGTCGTGCAACAACGCGGCGGCCTTGGCGTCCGCGGTGTCCAGCCGGGCCGCGACGCGGCGAGGATGGTCGATGTAGGGCCGGCCGATCTTGTCGAGCTGTCCCTGATGCGCCTTCTCGGCGATCTCGTCGGCTCTGGAAACCAACGCCTCGTCGGACAGCTCGAAAGCCATGCGCCGCACCTCTTCTCGATAACGGTCACAGTGTGAGTGGAGCCTAGGAGATTCGAACTCCTGACATCTGCCTTGCAAAGGCAGCGCTCTACCAACTGAGCTAAGGCCCCTCGACGGTCAGGCGGTCCGTTCGTCGAGCGCGTGCCACACCTCGGGGCCGTGCCGCGAACGCCATACGTGCACCGACACCGCCACCCCGGCCAGCACCAGGATCCATCGCATGGTGCCGCCTTTCGGTGGGCCGGGCCGGTGCCGAACCAGCCTGTCCAGTGGGCCTAGGAGGACTCGAACCTCCGACCTCTTCGTTATCAGCGAAGCGCTCTAACCGCCTGAGCTATAGGCCCGTGTCGTCACCGGTGAGTGCACCTGCGACGAGCGACGAGATTACCGTAACCGCGGCCCTCGCCCCAAATTCGACTAGTCGCGGTCGGCCAACGTCACTTCCACGCCGCCGACCAGGTCGGTGGTGAGGTTGTAGATGAACGCGGCCGCGGTCGCCATCGCGCTGAGGATCACGATGTTGACCAGCCCGATCAGCGCGGCGCCGCCGAAGATCGTGCCGCTGGACACCAGTTCGCCGCCGCTGGCGCCGCTGGTGCTGGTCAGCAGGTCCCCGACGTTGCTGTTGAGCTTGTCCCACACGCCCATCCCGCCGAGCGTGAGGTAGAGGAACGCCACGGCGATCATCCACACGAAGAACAGCGCCACCGACAGCACCAGCGACACCTTGAGCGTGCTCCAGGGGTCGATACGGCGGATCTGCATGCTGGCACGAACAGGTCCGCGGGACTGGTGGCCCCGGCCGGCGACCTGCACACGTCCTGCACCCGGGCGGGCGCCGGCGTCCCGGTCGGGACGGTCGGCGGCCGGCTTGCGCTGCTGCGGCGGGCGCGGCACCGGGCCCGACAGGTCGGGTAGTTCGCTGGCGTAGGCCTCCGGCCGCGGGGCGTCGGGGCGTTCGGTGGTGCGCACCGGCGACGGCGCCTTGGTCTCCTCGGTGGGCGCCGATCCGCTCACCGGGAACCGGTTGGTCGCCCTGGCCTCGGCGCCCGGCGCGTGGGCGGGGGACCCGCCGCTGCGCGGAGCGTCCTGGCGCGGGGCCTCCTGGCGGGGCGCGTCGGTCCGCGGCGCCCCGCTCTGGGGCGGGCGGGTGCTGCGGCCACGCTGCCACGGCGGCACATCGCCGCCACCCTCGTGAGCGTGGCCCGCAGAGCCGGCGGGCGAGCCGTTCTCCCGGCCGGCCCGCGGCGCGGCAGCGCCGTTACCGCTCCCGGCGCCGTCGCCCCCGCGGGGGTACCCCGGCTCGTTCGGTGCACTCACCTACAGCTCCTCACTGGTCAGACCGATTCGGGGTCGGTGTTGACCTCGTCGGTGCTGTCGCCCGCCTCGGCGTTGCGCGCGATGGCGATCAGTGTGTCGCCCTCACCCAGATTCATCAACCGGACGCCCTTGGTCTGCCGGCCGGCCTTGCGGACCTGCCGGGCACCCGTCCGGATGACTCCGCCGCCCGAGGTGATGGCGTACAACTCCGTGTCGTCGTCGACGATCAACGCTCCGACCAGATTGCCACGTCGGCGGTCGTACTGGATGGTCAGGATGCCCTTTCCACCGCGACCCTGGGCGGTGTACTCCTCGATCGAGGTCCGCTTGGCGTACCCGCCGCTGGTGGCGACCAGCAGATAGGTGTCGGGCCGGATGACGTTCAGCGACAGCAACTCGTCGTCGGCGTTGAACCGCATGCCCTGCACACCGGAGGTGGCTCTACCCATCGGCCGCAGCGCCTCGTCGGTGGCCGAGAAGCGGATCGACTGGCCCTTCGCCGACACCAGCAGCAGGTCGTCCTCGGACGAACACAGCACCGCACCGACCAGTTCGTCGCCGTCGCGCAGGTTGACCGCGACGATGCCGCCCGAGCGGTTGGAGTCGAAGTCGGTCAGCCGGGACTTCTTCACCAGCCCGTTGCGGGTGGCCAGCACCAGGTAGGGCGCGTCCTCGTAACCCTTGATCTGGATGACCTGGGCGATGCGCTCCTCGGGCTGGAAGGCCAGCAGGTTCGCGACGTGCTGACCGCGCGCGGTGCGCGACGCCTCCGGCAGCTCGTAGGCCTTCGCCCGGTACACCCGGCCCTGCGTGGTGAAGAACAGGATCCAGTCATGGGTGGAGCAGACGAAGAAGTGGTTGACGATGTCGTCCTGCTTGAGCCCGGCGCCCTGCACACCCTTCCCGCCGCGCTTCTGGCTGCGGTACAGGTCGGTCTTGGTGCGCTTGGCGTACCCGGTCTCGGTGATCGTGACGACGACGTCCTCGCGGGCGATGAGGTCCTCGTCGCTGACCTCGCCGTCGGCCGGCACGATGCGGGTCCGGCGGTCGTCGCCGTGCTTGTCGACGATCTCCTTGAGCTCGTCGCGCACGATCGCGCGCTGCCGCTCCGGCTTGGCCAGGATGTCCTCGAGGTCGGCGATCTCGGCCTCGATCTTGGCCAGGTCGTCGACGATGCGCTGACGTTCCAGGGCGGCCAGGCGCCGCAGCTGCATGTCCAGGATCGCCTGGGCCTGGATCTCGTCGACGTCGAGCAGCTCCATCAGGCCGCTGCGCGCGACGTCGGCGTTGGCCGACGCCCGGATCAGCGCGATCACCTCGTCGAGCGCGTCGAGCGCCTTGACCAGACCGCGCAGGATGTGGGCCCGCTCGTTGGCCTTGCGCAGCCGGTAGCGGGTGCGCCGGACGATGACGTCGAGCTGATGCTCCACGTAGTAGCGGATCAGCTGGTCGAGGCGCAGCGTGCGCGGCACCCCGTCGACGATCGACAGCATGTTCGCCCCGAAGCTGGTCTGCAGCTGGGTGTGCTTGTAGAGGTTGTTCAGCACCACCTTGGCCACGGCGTCGCGTTTGAGCTCGACGACGATGCGCAGGCCGACCCGGTCACTGGACTGGTCCTCGATGTTGGAGATGCCGGCGAGCTTGCCGTCGCGCACCTGCTCGGCGATCGAGGTGATGAAGTTGTCGTGGTTGACCTGGTACGGCAGCTCGGTGATGACGATGCCGGTGCGGCCGCGGTTGTCCTCTTCGATCTCGACGACGCCGCGCATGCGGATCGACCCGCGACCGGTCTTGTAGGTGTCCTCGATACCCGAGGTCCCGACGATCAGGCCGTGGGTGGGGAAGTCCGGACCCTTGACGCGTTCGCAGACCGCGGCCAGCGTGGCTTCCTCGTCGGCGTCGTGGTTCTCCAGGCACCAGTACACGGCGTCGGCGAGCTCGCGCAGGTTGTGCGGCGGGATGTTGGTCGCCATCCCGACCGCGATACCGCCCGAACCGTTGGCCAGCAGGTTGGGGAACCGGCTCGGCAGAACCGTCGGCTCCTGCACCCGGCCGTCGTAGTTCGGGATGAAATCGACTGTCTCCTCGTCGATTTCACGCAGCATCTCCATCGCCAGCGGAGTCAGCCGTGCCTCGGTGTACCGCATCGCCGCCGGCGGGTCGTTGCCCGGCGAGCCGAAGTTGCCCTGGCCGTCGACCAGCGGGTAGCGCAGCGACCACGGCTGGGCCATCCGGACCAGGGTGTCGTAGATCGACGCGTCACCGTGCGGGTGGTAGTTACCCATGGTCTCGGCGACCGAGCGGGCCGACTTGGCGTGGCTGCGGTCGGGCCGGAAGCCGGAGTCGAACATCGCGTACAGCACGCGGCGGTGCACGGGCTTGAGGCCGTCGCGCACCTCGGGCAGCGCGCGCCCGACGATCACGCTCATCGCGTAGTCGATGTAGCTCCGCTGCATCTCCTGCTGGATGTCGACCGGTTCGATCCGGTCGCCGGCTTCCCCTTCCGGGGGCAGCGTGGTGTCAGTCATGTATCAGTCCCTCGTGACGGTTGGACTTCGGGAGTCGATCAGACATCAAGGAAGCGAACGTCTTTGGCGTTGCGGGTGATGAAGCTGCGGCGGGCCTCGACGTCCTCGCCCATGAGGATCGAGAACAACTCGTCGGCGGCCGCCGCGTCGTCGAGCGTGACCTGGCGCAGCACCCGCACCGACGGATCCATGGTGGTCTCCCACAGTTCCTTGGCGTCCATTTCACCGAGACCCTTGTAGCGCTGGATGCCGTCGTCGGTGTTGATCTTCTTGCCGGCCTTGCGACCCGCCTCGAGCAGGCCGTCGCGCTCGCGGTCGGAGTAGGCGAACTCCGGCTCGCTGCGCTGCCACTTCAGCTTGTAGAGCGGCGGCTGCGCCAGGAACACGTGGCCGTTCTCGATGAGCGGCTTCATGAACCGGAACAGCAGCGTCAGCAGCAGCGTCGAGATGTGCTGGCCGTCGACGTCGGCGTCGGCCATCAGCACGATCTTGTGATAGCGCAGCTTGGCCAGGTCGAATTCGTCGTGGATGCCGGTGCCCAGCGCGGTGATGATGGCCTGCACCTCGGTGTTCTTGAGCACCCGGTCGATGCGCGCCTTCTCGACGTTGATGATCTTGCCGCGCAGCGGCAGGATCGCCTGGAACATCGAGTCCCGGCCGCTCTTGGCCGAGCCGCCGGCCGAATCACCCTCTACCACATACAGTTCCGACTTGCGGGGATCGGTGGAGCGGCAGTCGGCCAGCTTGCCGGGCAGGCCGCCGATGTCGGTGGCGCTCTTGCGCCGCACCAGTTCCCGCGCCTTGCGTGCCGCGATACGGGCCTGCGCCGACGAAACCGCCTTGTTCACCACCGTTTTGGCCTCGGCGGGGTTCGCCTCGAACCAGTGGGTGAGCTGCTCGTTGCAGACGCGCTGGACGAACGACTTGACCTCGGTGTTGCCGAGTTTGGTCTTGGTCTGCCCCTCGAACTGCGGCTGGCGCACCTTCACCGAGATCACCGCGGCGAGACCCTCGCGGATGTCGTCACCGGTGAGGTTCGGGTCCTTGTCCTTGAGCAGCTTCTTGTCCTTGGCGTACTTGTTCACCACGGACGTGAGCGCGGCGCGGAACCCTTCTTCGTGGGTGCCGCCCTCATGGGTGTTGATGGTGTTGGCGAAGGTGTGCACGGACTCGCTGTAGCCGGCGTTCCACTGCATCGCGATCTCGACCTCGTGGCTGTCGCCCTTACCACCGAAATCGATGATGCTCTGGTGGATCGCGGTCTTCGTGCGGTTGATGTGCTTGATGTAGTCGACCAGGCCATGCGGGTAGTGGAACGTGCGGTGCTTGACCTTGTGCGTGCCGGTCTTCTCGGCGGCCTTCTCCTCGGCGGACTTCGGCGCCTCGGCGGTGTCGCTGACGACCTCGTCGACCACCTCTTCTGCGGTCACCCGCTCGTCGGTGAGCTCGATGGTCAGGCCCTTGTTGAGGAACGCCATCTCCTGCAGCCGGCGGGCGATGGTCTCGAAGTCGTAGTCGGTGGTCTCGAAGATGTCCGGATCCGCCCAGAACCGGATGGTCGACCCGGTCTGCTTGGTCTTCTCACCCTGTTTGAGGGTGCCGGGCACCGACCGGTCATAGGTCTGGAACCACTCGTACCCGTCGCGGCGGATGTCGGCCTCCAGGCGGGTCGACAGCGCGTTGACCACCGACACGCCGACGCCGTGCAGACCACCGGACACCTGGTAGGCGCCCTCTTCGAACTTGCCGCCGGCATGCAGCACGGTCATCACGACGTCGACGGTCGGGACGCCGGTGGCGTGCATCGCGACGGGGATACCGCGGCCGTCGTCGGTGACCTGGACGCCGCCGTCCTCGAGGATGCGCACGTCGACCTTCGAGGCGAAACCGGCCATCGCCTCGTCGACGGCGTTGTCGACGACCTCCCAGATCAGATGGTGCAGACCACGCTCACCGGTGGAACCGATGTACATGCCCGGACGTTTCCGGACCGCTTCAAGGCCTTCGAGGACCTTGATGGCATCGGCGCCGTACTCCTGGGGTGCACTCTTCTTCTGGGCAGCCACGTTGGACGGGTCTCCTTGGTCTTGGCTGGGGATTGCCGGCGCAGGGGCCAACCGCCCCCCACGGGAACTACGCCAGTCTACCCGTTACTGCCGTCAGGACCGATTCTGTGACGGCGTTTCTGCATACCTGACCGCGCCGTGCACGGAATTTCTCGCTCCTCGGTGCGTCCAGACGCTTGAGCAGTCGGATCGCGGGCGCTGGGCGGCTCTCAGCCGTACGTGTCGCGGGGTCCGCGGCCCGCGATGTGGTACCGCCCCTTCCGCCACGACGGCGCCGTCGGGCCGACGATCTTCAGCGACGTCACCACTCCGTCGCCGACCGCGGCGGCGATTTTCGCGATCAGCTGGGGCTGCACCATCCGCAGCTGGGTGGCCCAGGCCGTCGACTCGGCCGACACCGTGAGCACCCCGTCGCGCAGCACCGTCGGTGTCGCGTGTTCGGCGATCTGCTCACCGACCACGGCCTGCCACTGGCCGAACACCGCGCCCTCGGCCACCCGCGGCGACCAGCCCCGGCTGCGGGCCAGATCCCGGGTGGCCGCGCCCAGCGGTTGCGGGTCCCGGGAATCCGGTCCCGGCCCCGACCAGGTGCGCCGCCGCGGCGGGCCGGCCACCCGCCGAGCCGGGGAGCTGCGGCCGCGGCCGACGTCCTTACCCTGGCTGCGCGCCGCACCCCTGGCCTCCTCGAGCGCGCGCCGCACCAGGTCCATGCCCTTGAGCCCCGCGAGGTGCTCGGGCGGGCCGAGGTCCGGTTCCTCGTCGACCGGTGCGCCGTCGTCGGCCGTCACGGCTCCACCACCGAAACCCGGCCGCCGTCGTCGTCGCGCATCCGGATCTGCACCCGTCGCGCGTCCCAGTCCGCCGGGATGTCCTCCGGGACCGCCGCGGTCACCAGCACCTGCTCGGCCGCGGCGGCGACGCCGGCCAGCGCCCGCCGCCGCGCGGTGTCGAGTTCGGCGAACACGTCGTCGAGCAGCAGCACCGGATCGCTGCCGTCGGCCCGCAGCAGCTCATAGGCCGCCAACCGCAACGCCAGCGCCATCGACCACGATTCCCCGTGGCTGGCATAGCCTTTCGCGGCCTGATCGCCGAGCCGCAACTCCAGATCGTCGCGGTGCGGGCCGACCAGGCACACCCCGCGCTCGAGTTCGGCGTCGCGCCTGCGGGCCATCGCATCCAGCAGCGCCGCCTCGTAGTACTCGACGCTGTCGTCGTCGGTGGCCTCCACGCTGGGCCGGTAGCGGATCGCCGCCGGCCGCGACGCCGGGGCGAGAAGCTGGTAGGCCTTCTCGACCTCCGGCGACAGATGATCCACCAGATCGTTGCGGGCGGCCATCAGCCGGGCGCCGTGGGCGGCCAGGTGTCCGTCCCATACGTCGAGGGTGTCGAGCACGCTGCGGTCCCCGCGGTAGCGCGCCGCCGAGGCGGTCTTGAGCAGCGCCGTGCGCTGACGCACCACCTTGTCGTAGTCGGCGCGCACCCCGGCGATGCTGGGCCGCCGCGTGGTGGCCAGATCGTCGAGGTAACGGCGGCGCTCCCCGGGGTCGCCGCGGACCAGCGCCAGATCCTCGGGCGCGAACAGCACGGCGCGCAGCACACCGAGCACCTCCCGCGGGCTGCGCACCGGCGAGCGGTTGAGCCGCGCCTTGTTCGCCTTGCCTGCGGTGATCTCGAGGTCGACCGCGAGTTCGCGACCGTCGTTGACCACGATCGTCGACACCACCGACCGGGCGGCGCCGTCGCGCACCAGCGGTGCGTCCGACCCTACCCGGTGCGAGCCGAGCGTCGCCGAATACCACAGGGCCTCAACGAGATTCGTCTTACCGAAACCATTGGGGCCGACGAAGACGGTCCGGCCCGGCGCCAGTTCGAGGTCCGCGCGGGCCCATGACCGGAAGTCGGTCAACGACAGATGCCGAACGAACAACTCACTCGCTCCTCGGGTGTGCGGTCGCCTACCCGGACTTGCTGATGCGCTGCACGGCGTGGCCGCCGAACTGGTTGCGCAACGCCGACACGGCCTTCATGGTGGGGGAGTCGTCCTGACGTGACAGGAACCGGGCGAACAGCGACGCCGCGATGCCCGGGACGGGCACCCGCAGCCGGATCGCCTCCTCGACGGTCCATCTACCCTCGCCGGAATCCTCTGTGTAACCGGAGATCTGGGCGAGGTCGGGGTCTTCGCGCAACGCCTTGGCGAGCAACTGTTGCAGCCAGGACCGCACCACCGTGCCGTTGGTCCACGCCTGGTACACCGCCTGCGGATCGCGGATCAGGTCCTCGGCGGCCAGCATCTCGTAGCCCTCGCCGTAGGCGGTCATCAATGCGTACTCCACGCCGTTGTGCACCATCTTGGCGAAATGCCCCGCACCGACCGGGCCGGCATGGACGAAGCCGTCCGCGCGGTCACCGGGTGGGCGCAGCGTGTCGAAGATCGGCATGACCCGCTCGATGTCGGCGTCGGCACCGCCGACCATCAGGCCGTAGCCTTCGCGCAGGCCCCAGACGCCACCGGACACGCCGGCGTCGATGAAACCGATTCCCCTCTCGCGCAACAGGTTTGCGTGCGGGATGTCTTCGGTGTAGCGGGAATTCCCGCCATCGATGACCAGATCGCCCGCACCGAGCACATCGGCCAGCGCGACGATCGTGTCGTGGGTGACCGGACCCGACGGCACCATCACCCACACGACGCGCGGCGACGGCAGGGCGTCGGCCAGCGCGGCAAGGGTCGGGACGTCGGTGACCTCCGGGCGCGGGTCGTAACCGACCACCTCGTGGCCGCCCTCCCGCAGCCGCTCACGCATGTTGAAACCCATCTTGCCCAGGCCGATCAAACCCAGTTGCATGTGCGCCCCTCTTCGTCGTGCGGTTCGGACCGGTCAGCCCGGGAGCCGCACCGGCATCAACAGATAGACGTAGTCGGTCTGCAGGGCCGGGAACGGCCCGGTCGCGCCGGCCACGGCGTCATCGTCGCTGGCCGGCCGTAACACCGCGGGTCTACTGGGCGTGGTGAAGCCGAACGTCACGCGTTCGGAATGCAACGAACCGAGGCCGTCGGTGAGGTACGTCGGGTTGAAGGCGATGGTGAGCGGGTCCCCGGAGAAGGACACCTGCAGGTCTTCCTCGGCGCGGCCCACGTCGTCGGCGCCGGCGGACAGCCGCAGCACATCGTCGGCGAACTCCATGCGCACCTGGGCGCCGCGGTCGGCGACCAGCGCCACCCGCTTGATGGCCTCGGTGAGTTCGGCGACCCCGATGGTCGCCATCGCGGTGTGCTCGGCGGGCAGCAGCTGGCGGAACTTCGGGAACTCGGCGTCCAGCAGTCGGGTGGTGCTGCGCTTTCCCTGACTGCGGATACCGAGCAGACCCTCTTTGCCGACCGAGGCGCCGGCGCCCAGCGCGAGCTGGACCTCGGTGCCGTCGGTACCGGCCTTCGCGGCCTCGGCCAGCGTCTTGGCCGGCACCAGCACCGCGGCCTCGACATCCGGGGTGCGGGTGGACCAGGTGAGTTCCCGCACGGCCAGCCGGAACCGGTCGGTGGCCGCCAAAACCACGCTGTCGCCGGTGATCTCGACGCGGATGCCGGTCAGCATCGGCAGCGTGTCGTCGCGGCCGGCGGCGACCGCCACCTGGCCGATGGCCTCGGCGAACAGGTCGGCGCCGATGACCCCGGTCTCGTCGGGCAGCGCGGGCAGGGCCGGGTAGTCCTCGACCGCCATGGTCGGCAGCGAGAACCTGGCGCTGCCGCAGGTCAGCGACACGCGGGTGCCTTCGACGCTGACGTCGACGGGTTTGGCGGGCAAGGCCTTGGTGATGTCGGACAACAGCCGCCCGGAGACCAGAACGCTTCCCGGAGAGGCGATTTCGGCCGAGACGCGCACCTCGGCCGAGACCTCGTAGTCGAATCCCGAGATGGTCAGACCGTCGTCGTCGCCGGTGAGCAGCACCCCGGCCAGCACGGGCACGGTCGGGCGGGTCGGCAGGTTGCGAGCCACCCAGGCCACCGCGTCGGCGAAGTCCTCACGCACCAGGCGGAACTTCAGGTCAGACAGACCCGCCGTCGTCGTCGCCACGTCCATAGCGTCCCTTCGAATAACACCACAATGAGCTCTACCAGCGTGTTTACCGGTGTCTCGGGACGCCTCGGCCAGACGCGTCTCGACGACCGTAACGGCTGTCGATGCTCCACCGTAGAGCTTTCCATCCGAACTTGAAAGCTAATCGATCGGGCCGACATCCGCGGTGCGACCGCGACCGCGGCCGGTGCCGAGCGCTGATTCCCCAACGCCTGTCTTCTGAGAGAAGAACTAGAGAGATATCGAAGTAACAGTATTAGGGACTGTGGAGACTGGGGATGATTACGCTGCGGCCCAGCGTGGCAGGCGTGTCGCGATGTGAGTCGGCTGTGGAGCGTCGGCCGCAGGCGGGGTGCGTTCTGTGGACGCCGGATGCGTTGTGTAACAAGACGGCTGTTGTTCACGCATCGGCCACCAGATCATCCACAGCGATATCCACAACGGGGGAGCGTGACCGGTGTGACAGCCGAGACCAGAGTTTTTCGGCCCGCGACGCTTTTTGACACGTGACAAAACCCCGGGGGAGCACCCCGGGGCGGTGAAATCGGCGAAAAGTCAGCGCTTGGAGCGCTGGCGGATGCGCGTGGTGAGTTCCTTGACGTGATCGAACACCTCACGTCGCTCGGCCATCTCCCCGCGGATCTTCTTCTCCGCGTACATGACCGTGGTGTGGTCGCGGCCGAACGCCTGCCCGATCTTGGGCAGCGACAGGTCGGTGAGCTCGCGGCACAGGTACATGGCGATCTGGCGGGACTGCGCGAGCGCGCGGGTCTTGCCGGGGCCACGCAACTCCTCGACCGTGGTCTCGAAGTACTCGGCGGTGGCCGCCATGATCGCCGCCGTCGAGATCTGCATGGTGCCGGCATCGGAGATCAGATCACGCAGCACGATCTCGGCGAGCGATTTGTCGATCGGTGTCTTGTTCAGCGAGGCGAACGCGGTCACCCGGATCAACGCACCCTCGAGCTCGCGGATATTGCGCTCGATGCTGCCGGCGATCAGCTCCAGGACGTCGTCGGGGACATCGAGACGGTCCATCTGCGCCTTCTTGCGCAGGATCGCGATGCGAGTCTCGAGTTCCGGCGGCTGGACGTCGGTGATCAGCCCCCACTCGAACCGGGTCCGCAGCCGGTCCTCCAGCGTGGCCAGCTGTTTGGGCGGCCGGTCGGAGGAGATGACGATCTGCTTGTTCGCGTTGTGCAGGGTGTTGAACGTGTGGAAGAACTCCTCCTGGATGCCTTCCTTGCCCTCGATGAACTGGATGTCATCGACCAGCAGCACGTCGATGTCGCGGTAACTGCGCTTGAACGACGCTTTGCGGTCGTCGCGCAGCGAGTTGATGAAGTCGTTGGTGAATTCCTCGGTCGAGACGTACTTCACCCGCATGCCGGGGAACAGCCGCTGGGCGTAGTTGCCCGCGGCGTGCAGCAGGTGTGTCTTCCCCAGCCCGGACTCACCCCAGATGAACAGCGGATTGTAGGCCCGGGCCGGCGCCTCGGCGATCGCCAGCGTGGCCGCATGGGCGAAGCGGTTGGACGCGCCGATGACGAAGGTGTCGAAGGTGTAGCGCCGGTTGAGGCTGACGGCGTCCGGGTCGTCGGCGGCCACGGGCTGCGGCGGCCGGCTGAAGTACCGCGGCCAACTCTCCTCCGCGCTGACCCGGGCCTCGGTGTCCTCGTCGACTTCGTCGTGATCGGCCGGGATCGGTGGCGGGGGCTCTTCCTCGTCGTCGACCGGGGTGGCGATGCGCACACCGAGTTCGACCCGCTGGCCGAGGTGGCGGCTGAGGGCGGTGATGATGGGCTCGCGCAGGTGGCGTTCGATCTCGTTCTGGACGAACGGGGTCGGCACCGAGAGCAGCGCAAACCCCTCGGTGATCACCAGCGGTTTGACCAGCTTCAACCAGGCCCTTTGCTGCGGGGTCAGGCTCGGCAGGGCGGGATCGCCGTTGCGGAGGCCGGCCGGGTCGCCGTTGAGCTCGGCGACGACGGTGTTCCAGACCGAAACGAAGGGTGGATCGGGGTCAGCTGTCAACGACGCATACCCCCTCGAGGCCAGTCCCAGAAGACGACCAATGGAACGACGACAATCTGTCCACAAAGTTATCCACAGTCTGTGGAGAGAAGACAGGTGTCGTCGCTTAAGTTGTCTACCGGCGGGGACGCTACGGGACGGGGCTCAGCACAGTCGGCGTGGGCTGTGGGCTCGCGGCCGCGGAGGCGTCCTCTTTTCGTTGTCGGTGGCCGTCCCAGTGCGAAACGGCATTGCCAGAAGCTAACAGTTTTCTCTCGGAGTGCCAACCGTTCCACAACATTCCCGGGCCTCTTCTTTGCACCCGCGAGAGATCGGTGAAGAATGTGACGGATGTCAACATCGGGGCCGGTCACCGGCGAGGTTTGACCCACGCAAATCTCGTCAGTACCCTCGAACAGTCGCCCGTACGAGGCGATACGGCTGCGATCCGACAACCGCGGAGTGCGCGCCGGCTAGCAAGATGCGAAAGCTTAACAACGGCGACCGCGTCCATCCACGTTCGACGCGCGGGTGGAACGAGGTTGCCACACGTAACGAGGAGAGATTGCCGTGGCCAAGGGCAAGCGGACGTTCCAGCCGAACAACCGGCGTCGCGCACGCGTTCACGGGTTCCGGCTGCGCATGCGGACCCGTGCCGGTCGCGCCATCGTGTCCAGCCGCCGTAGCAAGGGCCGTCGCTCTCTCACTGCGTGAGCCGGCGCGGGTTCTTGCGCCGTGCTTCCGGCTCGGTACCGGATGACCCGGTCGACGGAGTTCAGTAGCACCGTCAGTCGTGGGGTGCGCGCGGCGCAGCCCGACCTCGTCGTGCACCTGGCCCACATCGCCGCCGACCCGTCCGGTCCGCGGATCGGCCTGGTGGTCTCGAAGGCCGTCGGCAACGCCGTGGTCCGCCACCGGGTGTCGCGGCGCCTGCGGCATATCGCCTATCCGGTCCTCGATGACCTCGATCCCGGCCATCGCATGGTGATCCGCGCCCTGCCCGGCGCCGGCGAGGCATCCTCGGCGCGTCTGCACCGCCAGCTGTCCGAAGCGGTGCGTCGGGCGATGCCACGCGTCGGAGCTCGCGCGTGACCGCGATGCGCCGGATGGGCGGCGCGGTGGCCCGTGCGCTCATCTACGTCATCCAGCTGTACCGGCACATGGTGTCCCCGCTGCGCCCGGCGTCGTGCCGCTTCATGCCGACGTGCAGTCAGTACGCCGTGGATGCGCTCACCGAGTACGGCGTGGTCCGTGGGGCGTGGCTGTCGGTGGCCCGGTTGGCGAAATGCGGGCCGTGGCATCGGGGAGGATGGGACCCGATACCCGAGCGGCCGGACGTCACGGACGATCCCGACGGTCCGGCCGGAGACCCGCCCATAGATCTAGGCGATGCACCCTGCGCCGCCGACCCTGTCAGGAGCAACTCGCGTGTTTAACTGGTTCAGCCTCGACATCATCTACTATCCGGTGTCGGCGATCATGTGGGTCTGGTACAAGGCCTTCGCGTTCCTCCTGGGACCCACCAACTTCTTCGCCTGGGCGCTGTCGGTGATGTTCCTGGTCTTCACCCTGCGCGCGATCCTGTACAAGCCGTTCGTCCGGCAGATCCGCACCACGCGCCAGATGCAGGAGCTCCAGCCCCAGATCAAGGCGCTGCAGAAGAAGTACGGCAAGGACCGCCAGCGAATGGCGCTGGAGATGCAGAAGCTGCAGCGCGAGCACGGGTTCAACCCGATCCTCGGCTGTCTGCCGATGCTCGCGCAGATCCCGGTGTTCCTCGGGCTCTACCACGTGCTGATGTCCTTCAACCGGACGCAGACCGGCATCGGCCGGCTGGGGCTGTCGGTGGAGGAGAACCGCAGCCTGCCCAACTACCTGTTCAGCGCGACCGACGTCCAGCACTTCCTCGACGCCAACCTGTTCGGCGCGCCGCTGGGTGCCACGATGATTCAGCAGCACGGCCTGGATGCGTTCACCGAGTTCAACCGGCTGGCGGTGATCGCGGTCGGTGTGCCGATCATGATCCTGGCCGGGATCGCGACCCACTTCAACAGCCGGGCTTCGGTCGCGCGCCAGAGCGTGGAGGCCGCGGCCAATCCGCAGACCGCGATGATGAACAAGCTCGCGCTCTACGTCTTTCCCCTCGGCGTCGTGGTCGGCGGACCGTTCCTGCCGCTGGCCGTGATCATGTACTGGCTCGCCAACAACATCTGGACCTACGGCCAGCAGCACTACGTGTTCGGCAAGATCGAGAAGGAAGAAGAAGCCAAGAAGCTCGAGGCTCAGGAGCGCCGCTCGCACAATGCGCCGGCGCCGGGTGCCAAGCCGAAGCGAGCGGGGAAGGCAGCCGCGGGGGCGGACAACGGGGAGACGGCGGCGACCGCCGACGAGGCTCCGGGCGGAGCCGAGACCGATGCCGGAGCCGGCGCGACGAAGGCGGGCGGAGCATCGCCGGGCAAGACCGGCGGGGGACAGTCAACGGGCTCGAACGGCGCACGGCCGGCGGCCGGCAGAACGCCACGGCCCGGGGCCAAACCCAAGAAGCGCAAGCGTTGACCAGTCTGGGACTGGCGGAAGAGGGAGAGACACATATGACCGACGCTGAGACGACCGAGCGCAGCGAGGACATCGACGAGCGGTCCGAGGCGGCCGACGCGCCCCTGGAGGACGATCTGGAAGACCGTCTGGTGGCCGAGGGCGAGATCGCCGGTGACTACCTGGAGGAGCTGCTCGACCTGCTCGACTTCGACGGCGACATCGACCTGGACGTCGAGGGCGACCGCGCGGTGGTGAGCATCGACGGCGGCAACGACCTCAACAAGCTCGTCGGCCGCAAGGGCGAGGTGCTCGACGCGTTGCAGGAGCTGACCCGGTTGGCCGTCCACCAGAAGACGGGCGAGCGCAGCCGGCTGATGCTCGACATCGCGCGGTGGCGCCGGCGGCGGCGCGACGAACTGGCGGCCCTGGGCGACAAGGTGGCCCGCCGGGTGCTCGAGAGCGGCGAGCGCGAGGAACTCGCGCCGATGACGCCGTTCGAGCGCAAGATCGTCCACGATGCGGTCGCGGCCGTGTCGGGCGTGCACAGCGAGAGCGAGGGTGTGGAACCCGCTCGCCGTGTCGTCGTGCTGATCGACTGAGCGAGTTACACGGGTGTAGTTTCCGCGGCCGAGCGGGCGTGAGTGTGGAGGGTTGTTTCACGTGAAACACGAGGCGCCCGCCGCGGCGGCCGCGGTTTTCGGCGACCGACTTGCGCTCGCGCAGCAGTATGTCGATCTGCTCGCGACCGCCGGCGTCGAGCGCGGGCTCATCGGGCCGCGCGAGACGGAGCGGCTGTGGGACCGCCATGTCCTCAACAGCGCCGCACTCGGGGAATTGATGGTCGCGGGGGAGCGGGTCGCCGACATCGGGAGCGGTGCCGGGCTGCCTGGGATACCGTTGGCGTTGGCCCGGCCGGACGTCCACGTCACGCTGATCGAGCCGATGCTCCGGCGATCGGAGTTCCTCCGCGAGGTGGTGGCAGAACTGTCACTGGATGTCGCGGTGGTCCGCGGACGCGCCGAGGAGCGCGAGGTGGTGGGGGAGGTGGGCGAGCTGGACGCCGTGACGTCGCGGGCCGTCGCCTCGCTCGACAAGCTGGTGGGCTGGAGTATGCCGCTGTTGCGGCACGACGGACGGATGCTCGCGCTGAAGGGCGCTCGCGCCGAAGCCGAGATCGAGGAACACCGGCGTGTGCTCGCCCGGTCCGGCGCTGCCGATGTCAGGGTGATGAGGTGTGGCGCGGACTATTTGGATCCGCCGGTGACGGTCGTCGTCGCCCGGCGGGGGACCCCGGTGCGGAACGCGGGGAAGTCGGGTCGAACGGGCAGGAGATGAGCATGAGTCGAGGACCGGACACCGGCGGCGGCTCGTCGGCCGGTGGCTCCGCGGCGGCGAGCGTTTCACGTGAAACATGGCCCGCGTCGGCGGCGCCGGCGCCGGCGGCGCCCACAACGGACTGGCAGAACGACGCGGGGATCGACACCCCGATCGGTGCGGAGGCCGAGCGGGCCGTCCGGCTTCTGCACTCGGCCACGCAGGGTCAGCTGCCTCGCCCGGCGAAGCAGCGCGTGTTCACGATCGCCAATCAGAAGGGCGGCGTCGGCAAGACGACCACCGCGGTGAACATCGCGGCGGCGCTCGCGCTGCAGGGGCTGAAGGTCCTCGTGATCGACCTCGACCCCCAGGGCAACGCGAGCACCGCGCTCGGCATCGAGCATCGGCCGGGGACCGCCTCGTCCTACGAGGTGCTCATCGGGGAGATCCCGGTGCAGGAGGCGCTGCAGCGTAGCCCGCACAGCGAGCGGCTCTATTGCGTGCCCGCGACGATCGATCTGGCGGGTGCCGAGATCGAACTCGTCAGCATGGTGGCCCGGGAAGGGCGGCTGCGCACCGCGCTGGCCGAGCTGAAGCACTACGACTTCGACTACGTCTTCATCGATTGCCCGCCGTCACTGGGCCTGCTCACCATCAACGCTCTGGTCGCCGCGCCGGAGGTGCTCATCCCGATCCAGTGTGAGTACTACGCCCTCGAAGGTGTGGGCCAGCTGCTGCGCAACATCGAGATGGTCAAGGCGCACCTCAATCCGGAACTCACCGTGTCCACGGTGGTGCTGACGATGTATGACGGCCGGACCAAGCTCGCCGATCAGGTGGCGGTCGACGTCCGCGCGCACTTCGGAGACAAGGTGCTGCGCACCGTGATCCCACGCAGCGTGAAGGTCTCCGAGGCGCCGGGCTACGGCATGACGATCCTGGATTACGACCCCGGCTCGCGCGGCGCGATGAGCTACCTGGACGCCAGCCGTGAGCTGGCGCTGCGGGGATCGCCCCAGGAGGGCAACCAGGACGGCCCCCGCGACGGCGCCCGTCGCTGACCGAGTGCGTGTAGAGGAAAGAAGGACATGACGCAGCCCACCCGTAAGCGCAGCGGCCTCGGCCGCGGCCTCGCCTCACTCATCCCCACCGGCCCCGCCGAGGACGGTAAACCCGCCCTCGACGGACCGCGGATGGGGGCGGCGGCCGCCGACGTCGTGCTCGGCGGTGGCGCGTCCGCGCCCAGCCCGGCCCCGGCGCCGGCCGACGACGAGGTCGGCGCGGTGTACCGCGAGATCCCCCCGGGTGAGATCGAACCGAACCCCCGGCAGCCGCGTCAGGTGTTCGACGACGAGGCGCTGTCCGAACTGATCCACTCCATCAAGGAGTTCGGGCTCATGCAGCCGATCGTCGTCCGCGCGTTGCGCGCGGACGAGACCGGCGGAAGCGGTGTCCGCTACCAGTTGGTGATGGGGGAGCGGCGGTGGCGCGCCGCCCAGGAGGCGGGGCTCACCGCGATCCCGGCGATCGTGCGTGAGACCGCCGACGACAGCATGCTCCGCGATGCGCTGCTCGAGAACATCCACCGCGTCCAGCTCAACCCGCTGGAGGAGGCGGCCGCCTACCAACAGCTGCTCGACGAGTTCGGGGTCACCCACGATGAATTGGCGTCGCGGATCGGACGGTCGCGTCCGCTGATCACGAACATGATCCGATTGCTGCGGCTGCCGATCGCCGTGCAGCGCCGGGTGGCCGCGGGCGTACTCTCGGCCGGCCACGCGCGGGCGCTGCTCGCGCTCGAAGGCGGTCCGGAACGCCAGGAGGAGTTGGCCGCCCGGATCATCGCGGAGGGCCTGTCGGTGCGTGCCACCGAGGAGGCGGTCACGCTCGCCAACCGGGCCGAACCGGGTACGCCGTCGGCTCCGCGCCGCAAGCCGATCCACATGCCCGGCCTGCAGGACGTTGCTGAACAGCTGTCGACGGCATTCGACACCCGCGTCACGGTTAGCCTCGGCAAACGCAAGGGCAAGATCGTCGTGGAGTTCGGCTCCGTCGACGATCTGCAGCGCATTGTGGACCTGATGAACTCGACGAAGCCCTGACCAAGGACATGCGGGCATTCCGTCACTGTGACACCACCGCGGCCGGCCAGCCTTCCGCTCGTGCCTGAAGCCGGTAAAGCGCCTGTGCGGCAACGGCGTTCGCCCTGGGGCGACGCCGCGGCCGCCACGTCCGGCCGGCACGGGCACAACGCGGCGCGCTCTCCTATGCTGGAGACTGCGCTGCGTCGGTCGGCGGCGTACGAGAACCGGGGAGCCTAGTGTCGGCACGCATCACGCCCTTGCGACTCGAGGGATTCGAGCAGCTTCCCAAGCACGCACGGCGCTGCGTCTTCTGGGAGGTCGATCCGTCCACGCTCGGGCGGGACGACCACCTCACCGACCCCGAATTCGAGAAGGAAGCGTGGCTGTCGATGGTCATGCTCGAGTGGGGTTCATGTGGACAGGTGGCCGTGCAGTGCGCGGAGACCTCCGATGGGGAACCCTCGCTCGAACCGGCCGAGGACCCGTGCCTGGGATATGCGTTCTACGCCCCGCCCCGCGCCGTGCCGCGAGCCGGGCTGTTCCCCACCGGTCCGGTCAGCGCGGACGCCGTGCTTCTGACCACGGTGGGGGTGGAGCAGGGCGACGGCACCGCCGGGCTCGCCCACGATCTGCTCACCTCCGTGGTCGGCGACCTGGTGCGACGCGGGGTGCGCGCTCTGGAGGCGTTCGGCCGCACCGAGGCTGCCGACGAACTTCTCGACCCGCGAACGGTGCCCGACGATCTGACCGCGGTGGTCGAGGTGCTCGGCGACTGTTCGGTGCACCAGTGCATGGTGGACACCGACTTCCTCGAGCAGGTCGGATTCACCGTCGTGGCGCCGCATCGGTACTTCCCGCGGCTGCGCCTGGAACTCGAACAGGGCCTCGGCTGGAAGGCCGACGTGGAAGCCGCGCTCGAGCGCCTGCTGGAGTCCGCCCAGCTTCAGCAGCCGGTGGGGGCGGGCAGTGCCCGCTGTGTGTGATCGGGTGGCGGACTAGCCCGACGAGAGCCGGCCGGCCTGCTCCACGGACAACTCGTGGGCGAGCAGTTCGGCGAAGGTGAACGTACCGGTGGGCCGGTCGTTCTTGCCGAGCAGGTACAGCCGTTTGACGGCGGCGAGGATGCCCTCGGCGATCGCGTCCCGATTCTGACTGGACACCAACAGGTCCCGGTCGCCGGGGTTGGTCACGTAGCCGACATCGACCTGCACGGTGGGCATCCGGGTCAGCCGCAGCAGCGACCAGGTGCGGCCGTGGGTGCGGCAGTCCTGTAAGCCGGTGCGCGCCACCACTTCCCGCTGGATGAAGTCGGCGAGGTTGCGGCCGATGGTCGACACCGAACCGTGCGAGTTCCCGAAGTGGAACGAGGCGACGCCGTTGGCGGCGGGCGTGGGCGCAGTGGCGCAGCGCAGGCTGATCATCAGATCGGCGCCGACGGTGTTGGCGGTGGCGGCACGTTCGGCGTCCGACGGGCTACGGCTTGCCGACCGGGACAGGAACGTCTCCATGCCGATCGCGGTCATCCGGCCCTCGAGACGGCTGGCGAGGTCCCACAGGATGTCGGCCTCGCTGATCGGGCCGTCCGGGCCCGGCATGATCAGCCCGTGATCGCCGCCGCCGCGGCCCGGATCGATGATGACCCGCTTACCGGAGAGCCGGGGACCGGACCGGCGGACCAGCTCCTCCTCGCGAATGGCATGCGGCGATCCGCCGGTCACCCGGGAGCCGAGGAAGTACAGCGAGCGCAACGTCTCCGGACCGCAGATGCCGTCCGGGTACAGGCCGTACTCGCGCTGGTACGACGACAGGCCGTGATGGGTCTGCAGGCCGAAGTGCCCGTCGACCAGACCGGTGTAGAAACCGAGGTCCTGCAACCGGGCCTGCAGGGTCGCCACGTCGTCGCCGTACATCGGCGCGCCGAACTGGTGCATGAGGGTGCGGGCGCCCAGGCGGTAGGACGCCTCCTTGAGCGCGCGATAGGTGGCCTCGCCGACGATGCCGTCCACCAGCAGGCCGCGGTGCTGCTGAAACGCGCGCACCGCCTGGTCCAGATCGTCGTCGAACACGTCGACCGCGACGTGCCTACCGGTGGTCAGATCGTCGTCGGGACTCTCCAGCAGGCCGAGCGCCCCGAGCGCTGCCCGTATCTCGGTGACCGCTGCTCCGCGATCCCCGTGACGCAGACTCGACATTCTCGCCCCTTCGGCCGGCCCCCGGCTCCGACTGTCAGTACCCATGCCGCACCGACTTATGCCCCACGGCCCGGTAGGCATTGTCTCAGAACTTCACGGCATTCCGGAAAACGCCAGGCGGACAACCCCCGGACCGCGTCGCGGTCCGATGCGGTCCCGATGCCGTCAGATCAGGTCGGCGAGCTCGCGCAGCAGTGCGGCCTTACCCTTCGCACCGACGATGCGCTTGACCGGTTCCCCGCCCTTGAACAGGATCATCGTCGGGATCGACACCACCTGGAAGTCCCGCGCGGTGGTGGGGTTCGCGTCCACGTCGAGCTTCGCGACGGTGAGCGCACCCGCCTTCTCCGAAGCGATCTCCTCGAGCACCGGGGCGACCATCTTGCACGGCCCGCACCAGGTGGCCCAGAAGTCCACCAGCACCGGGGTGCTGCTCGACAGCACGTCGGTGGAGAACGAGTCGTCGGTGACCGCGACGGTGGCGCTGTTGTCAGCCATGGGATGTGTTCCTCTCGGGGGAGTGACTGCTCAGATCGGGGCGGAGATCTCTTGATCCGTTGGCGCGACGCCGATTTCGGCGAGCCAGCGCTCGGCGTCGATGGCCGCCGAACAGCCGCTGCCCGCGGCGGTGATGGCCTGGCGGTAGGTGCGGTCCACCAGGTCGCCGGCCGCGAAGACGCCCTCGACCGACGTGCTGGTGGTGCGACCCTCGACGAGCACGTACCCGTCCTCGTCGAGGTCGACCTGACCGCGCACGATATCCGACCGCGGCACGTGGCCGATCGCGACGAACACACCGGTCACGGCGAGCTTGGATTCCTCACCGGTGACGGTGTCGCGCAGGCGCAGCCCGGTCACCTTCGGATCGCCTTCGACCTCGGTGACCGCGGTGTTGGTCATGAACGTGATCTTCTCGTTGGCCCGGCCGCGTTCCAGCATGATCCGCGATGCGCGGAACTCCTCGCGGCGGTGGATGACGGTGACGCTGCGGGCGAAGCGGGTGAGGAACGTCGCCTCCTCCATGGCCGAGTCGCCGCCACCGATGACCGCGATGTCCTGGTCACGGAAGAAGAAGCCGTCACACGTCGCACAGGTGCTCACCCCCATGCCGAGCAGCGTCTCCTCGCCGGGAACGCCGAGATGGCGTGCGGCGGCCCCCATGGCGAGGATCACCGCGCGGGCCCGGTGCGTCTCGTCGCCCACCGTCACCGTCTTGACGGGGCCGTCGAGCGACACCGCATCGACGTCCTCCATGCGCAGGTCGGCGCCGAAGCGCAGCGCCTGTTCGCGCATCTCGTCCATCAGCTCGGGGCCGGTGATGCCGTTGCGGAAGCCGGGGTAGTTCTCCACCTCGGTGGTGGTCATGAGCGCACCGCCGAACTGGCTGCCCTCGAACACCAGCGGTTCGAGCTGTGCGCGCGCCGCGTACACGGCCGCCGTGTAACCGGCCGGGCCGGAACCGATGATGATGAGTTCGTGGACCTTGTCTGAGGTGGTCATATGAGCCTTTCTGCCGTCTCACTCGGCACGGGTAGCAACACCAGCCTAGGTCTGGGTGTTCCCGGGCGTCGGCAGGGTCACGCGTGGCGGGCCGATACCGAGCGCCAGGTCACGTCCGCGGTGTGTGCCGGCGCGCCGACACGTGGGCGCCGGGGCCGCGGTGTCGCCGGCGTGGGGCGCCGGCGCGGGTGAGCGTGCCGTGCCGCAGCGCACGCGGCGTGCCGGCGGCGGTCGGCGCGGTGGTCTCCTCGCCGGCGTCGATCGTGGCGAGCACGTCGGCCAGTTTCGCCCGGGCGCGGCTGCAGCGGGACTTCACGGTGCCCTCGGCCACGCCGAGCATTCGGGCGGTCTCGGCGACCGAGTAGCCCTGCATGTCGACCGCCACCACCGCGGCGCGCTGTTCGACCGGCAGGCTCAGCAGCGCCCGCTGCACGACGATCGCGGTGTCCACCCGTGCCGTCGGATCGCCGACCGGGTGGTCGTCGTCGAGCAGTGTGCTCGTGGCCTGGGTGCGGCTGCGGCGCATCCGGTCGAGGCAGGCGTTGACCACGATGCGGTACAGCCAGCTGCTGACCGCGCAGTCGTTCCGGAACGACGCCGCCTTGCGGTGCGCCGAGAGCATCGCGTCCTGCAGGGCGTCGCGGGCGTCCTCGGGGTTGCGGCTGGTCATCTGCGCCAGCCGGGTGAGCCGGCGGTGGTGGCGGACGAACAGCTCCTCGAACGCGTACCGGTCGCCGGCCACGTGCGCGGCCAGCAGCTGTGCATCCGACCGGCCGATGGCCTCGAAGCTCCCCACAGCCGAACACTAAGCGGTGTCGCGGCGGGTGGCCGGCACGAATTCGCCGCGCTGTGGACAACCCAGCTACGCTCGACCGCGTCAGCCGCGACGGGTCGCAGGAAGCCGGTGTGAATCCGGCACGGTCCCGCCACTGTGACCGGGGAGCGAACCCCACGCGTGACCACGGCCGCCGGGCCGGAAGGTCGGGGCGAGCGCCGATCCGGGAGTCAGGACATTGCGCCGCCGCGGGCCGGTCGAACGGGGCGGGACACCCCGGGACGGAGATCGCGCATGGAGGCGCCGCCCGCCGCCGTGGAACGCGCCCGGGTCCGGTCGGCGCTGGCCGAGGCCGCCGGGTTCGGGATGTACTTCACCGCGCCGCGCGACACCGCGGGGGTGTCGTTGTCCGCGGAGCAGTTCTGCGCGCCCGACCGGCTGCGCGCCGTCGTCGATGCCGTCGGCCGGCAGATCGGCTCGTCGGAGGCCCGGGTGGCGATCTCCACGCTGCAGTTCGGGCTCGCGGCCCGGTACTGGTCGTTGGCACTGGGGGTGTGGCGCTGCGGCGGTGTGATCCTCGACCTGGCCGGGCTGCGGTACACGGTCACCGGCGCGGGGTCGGTGTCGGTGACCCTCGACGAGCCGCGCGGGCGGGACGCCACGACCCTGTCCGCCGGCGACGTGGCCGAAAGCCTCATCGGCGCCGTGCTTTCCGGTCAGCTGACCGGACTGCACGCGGCGCTGCGCACGGTTGCACCGGTCGCCGACGGGCTGCTGTGGGGTAACGCCGCATCGGCGCTGTACACCGCCGCTCGCACCGTCGCGGCCGGCCGCCCCGACGCGCGGCTCGACGCGGTGGCGTCGGCGATGCTGACGCGAGAACCGTTGGCGGGACACGTGGTACGCGGGGGTGACGGCGCGGCGCTGCGGCGCAGCTGCTGCCTGTTCTACCGCACCACCCACAGTTTCTGCTGTGGCGACTGTCCGCTGACCGGACGGGCGGTGACGCGCTAGCGACGAGCGCTCACGTGGTGCCCTTGAGCGTGATCTCGGAGATGTCGCTGCGGCTCTCCCCGTTGACGGTGCCGAGGGTGTCGATCCACACCAGCACGTTGGACGTGGGCTGGGCGTCGGTGACGTCGATGGTGTTGCTGCCGGGCTGCAGCGGGGTCGACGGGGTCAACTCGGTGGTGCCCTCGAGTGAGGAGGGGCTCGGGGAGTCCGCCGAGCGGATCTGCACCGTGGTGCCGGTGCTGTTGACCGTGATGTCGACCGAGTCCAACGTGGTCGGCTGCGACAGCTCCAGCATCAGCCCGACCCCGTTCTTGAAGTTCGGGAACGGTGTCGGGTCGGAGTAGATGTCGGTCGGCCACACGGTCGAGGCGTTGCCGTCGATGGCGTTACCGGCCTGGTCGGGGTTGTCGGCGCCGCCGGCGGGGGAGAAGACGGTGGCCCGCACCGGGCGGATGACATTACCGGGAGTGCCTGGCCCGGAGCCGGATTCGGCCGACGTGGTCGGTGCGTTGAGGCCGAGCTCGTCGCCGTCGAATCCGCCGCCCACGTCACCGAAGATACGGCTGAGCACCGTGGCCAGCACCACCAGCGCGACGACGATGATCACGGCGCCGACGGTGATGCCCACCACGAGACCGCGTTTGCGCCGGGCCTGTGCTTCCGGATCGTCGTCGGCTCCCCCGCGCAGGCGCGACGACGATCCGTCGGGCTGGTCGACCGGTGAGATCAGGTCGGTGCGGTCGGCGATCGCGGTGGCCTGCTGGAGGAGGTTGAGCAACGTTGGGGCGCTGCGGATCCCACCGTCGCGCTGGACGGCGTGGGCGGCGGCCGCCGAAATCTGGAACGGGATGTCGCGGTCGACGGAGCGCGGTTCGACGGCTTCGCCTGCGGGGTCACGATCGGCGGGCGCCAGGCCGCTGGGCACGCCGGTCTCCGGCAGCGGCCACCGGTTGACCAGCAGCGCGTACAGCGCGGCGCCGATGCCGCGGATGTCGTCCTCGGGGGTGGCGTCGGGCATGGTCGCCGGGAAGGCCAGCGCCACATCGCCCTCGATGCTCACCCGCACACGGCTCGGATGGTCGATCGACAGCGCGACACCGGAGCGGTGGGCGGCCTCGGCGGCCGCGGCCAGCGACTGCATCGCCCTGGCCCCGCCGATCGGGGAGGGCGACGTCTCGGCCACCTCGGCCAGCGATCCGCCGCGGATCCACTCCGACACGATGAGCCCGCCCGATCCGGTGTTCGCGACGTCGAGCACCCGTGCCACGCCCGGCATGTCGAGCCGGCTCAGCTTGAGCGTGCGGGACAGGATCTCCTGCAGCCGCTCGTCGGGCAGCGTCGCCTCGGGGTCCACGAACGTCAGCGCGACCTGCCGGTCCAGCGCGGTGTCGAGGGCCTGCCAGAACTGCAGCGTCGGGGGGCCGCCGTGGAACACCAGCAGCCGGTAGCGGCCGCCGGCGATGGTGGCGCCGGGGATCAGGGTGACGTCCTCGTCGGACGTGGCCGCCTCGATCGGGGGTTCGCTGGGCGGCGCGAACGGCAGTGTCTCGCGGGTCGGGTCGCCGCCGTAGTCGGCGGGCGGGCGGCCGGACCGGGGCATCTCGGTGGTGGCGCCGCCGAGATCCTCGGACGCGACGTCGGGCTGGAAGTCGTCGGCGGCGGGCCGCGTCTCGCCGGGACGCGACAGGGCGTCCCGCGAGATCTTGGTGGTGGCCGCGCCGTCGGGTGGCGCAGCGGAATCGCCCGCGGAGTCGTCGCTCACCGCTGGTCCTTTCCCCGTCCCCGCCCCGGCGCCGTGCACCCAGGGCTGTTCCACCCCGGCCGACGGGCCCCGACTCCGCCGTACCGGGTGTGCACTTCTGTGGTCAGCGTACGGGAAGGCACCGGCGGGACGCGGTGCGTCACGCCCGGATATTGACGGCGCGGACACCGACCGGCGTCCGCCGAGCCGGCGGCGCACGAACGCAGCCGCGGCGTCGGCCTCGGGAACCTTCGCCGCCAGCAGCACCCCGGCGATCACCGGCGCCATGATGATCCCGAGCACGGTCAGCCGCAGCAGCGAGCCGCCCGCACCCAGGCGTTCGGTCAGCGCCGCCAGGCCGAGCAGTTGGTCGGCCACGTGGGCCAGCAGACCGGCGGCCAGGGAGGCGGCCGTGGTCACCAGGATGGTGCGCAACACCGCGATGTCGAGCATCCGGCCACCCGGCGGGTGCAGGCTCGAGCGCAGCAGGATCGCCCCGACCACCGCGCCCGCCACGAACCCGATGCCGTTCGCGGTGCCGAGCAGCCCGGCCACCAACTCGGGGTCGTCGGTCAGGGCGGGCGCGGCCAGCGAGGCGATCACCTTCACCGTGGTGACGACGATGATGATGATGATCGGCGTCCACGGCTGTTCGCGGGCGTAGAACACGCGCAGCTGCAGCAGCACCAGCGCATAGGGGATCAGCGTGAACGCCGACAGGGTGATCGCGATGCCGAGGTAGCCGGCGTCGGTCTCGCCGAAGTTGCCGTAGGCGAACAGCGCACTACCGATGGCCGGGCCGCCGACGGTCATCACGGCGACGATCGGGATCAGCGTCACCATGGTCAGCCGGGTCGCCAGCGACAGGTCGCCGAGTACGGCCGGGATGTCGTCGGCGGCGGCGTTGCGCGACAGGCGCGGCATGACGACGGTGAGCACCGTGACGCCGATGATGCCGAACGGCAGCTGCAACACCAGCCACGTGTAGTTGTAGATCGCCGGGCCGGACGCGGCCGCGGAGCTGGCGATCTGGTTGGTGACCACCAGGCCGACCTGACTGACCAGGACGTAGAGCACCATCGCGGCGGCCATCGCGCCGAACTTCTTGAGCCGGTCGTCGATGCCCCACAGCGGCCGCAGGCTGATCCGCTCGCGGCGGATCGCGACCAGGAGCACCATGGCCTGGGCGACGACGCCCAGCGTGGTGCCGATGCCCAGCACCAGCAGCTTGGCATTGCCCATCTCGACCGGATCGATCGACAGTTCGCCGGGCACGAGCACGTACAGCCCGAGCGTCGCGATCGCGACCACGTTGTTCACCACGGGCGCCCACGCGGGCGGGCCGAACACGTTGCGGGTGTTGAGGATCGCCATGAACACCGACGTCAGGCCGTAGAAGATCACCTGCGGTAACAGCAGGTAGGCGAACGCGGTGGTGAGCGGGTTGTTGACCTGAGGGTCGTCGCCGAGCATCAGACGCACCAGCAGCGGTGCGGCCGCCACCGACAGCACGGTCGCGACGAGCAGCAGCGTGGTCGCGAGCGTCACCAGCCGGCGGACGAACGCGGTGCCGCCGTCGGCGTCGTCGCGTTCGGCGCGGGCGAGCACCGGCACGAAGATCGCGGTGAACGTGGCCTCGAGCACCAGCGCCGCCACCAGGTTGGGCAGCTGGTTGGCGACCGTGAACGAACTCGACAGCGCCGCGCCGAGAATCGCCGCGAGCAGCACGATGCGCAGGAACCCGGTGATCCGGCTGACCAGCGTGGCCAGCGCCATCCCCCAGGACCGCGATACCACGGCCGCATCGGACAGTTCCGGGCGCCCGGCGCGGCGGCGCGGGGCCGGGCCGCGCGGGATGCGCTGGCGCGGCGGTGGGGGCGGGGTGCGGCGCGGCGGCGGTCCGGGTGCGGCGTACGGGGGCCGGGGCGGAATGCGGCGGGGCGGCGGATACGGCGGGGGATACGGCGGCTGCGGACCCGGTGGTGGATTCGGTACGGAATTCGGTGGGGGACCGAACTGTCCCCGCCCGGTGGGATTCACTTGCGCTCGCCGGCGGGGTGGTCGCGGCGCGCCCCGGTGCCGGCGCGCTCGTCACCGGGGGCGTGCCGCAGCGCGGTCTCGAGCGGGTCGGAGTGGTACCGGGCCTCGGCGTAGGCCCGTTTGGGCCGGTCCAGATCGGCACGGTCGGGCTGGCCGCGGAAGCGGTGCCACAGCCGTCGGCCGACCAGAAGCGCGAGCACCACGGCGCCGGTCATGGTGATGATGAACAGCACCTTGCCGTAGGCGTTGGAGTGCACCGACAGGCGGACCGGTTCGCCCAGCGGCAACCCGTCGGCGGTGCGCAGCGCGACGTCGACCGCGACGCGCTGGGTGAAGTGCACCTCGATCGGCACCCGCAGCGGTAGGAAGCCCGGCGGCAGGGAGATCTCACCCATGTCGTCGACGGTCATCCCGGGCGGCGCGTCGACGGCCAGCCGCACCCGGATCGGCACCGGCAGGTCGTTGCGCAGGGCCAGCGGCAGCGGGCTGCGCTCGGTGGCCAGCGTGTAGGCGCCCCCGGGGTTGACGATCGTGACGGCGCCGAACATGTCCCGCACCGTGTCGGTCACCACCGCCACGCGTTGTTTGGCCAGGCCGTTTCGGGCGTTGGGCGGCACCGACTGGCTCAGCGCGCGCAGCATGTCCTCGCGCAGCGGCGCGGTGTAGGAGGTGCCGGTCAGTCCGGTGCGCTCGTCGACGCCGAGCGCGGCGGTCAGACCCCACAGGCGGCCGGTCGTGGCGGCGATGCTCGAGGTGACGTCGTCGTCGATGCGCCCGCGCGGATCGCCGGTCGTGCCGGTCGGCCAGCCGGCATCGGGCCGCGGGGCCACCGCCTCGGCCTGCGTGACGATCTCGGCGACCGGCCGCGGTACGGCCAGCCCGGCCCGGATCGCGGTGCCCACCGCGGTGAGCACGGCGCGGGCGTCGTCGTCCTGCACGTTCCACGCCAGCGGCGGGACGAGCACCTGGCTGCGCGGGGTGAGGTCCGGTCGCAGGCCGCGCCACAGCAGCGCACCGAGTGCGTCCTGGCGGCGCGCCACCTCGGAGTCGTGGTGCAGCGGGATGTCCAGCGACGGGTCCAGATAGGTCGGCGACCCGGGATCGGTGCCCGCGCCGGCCAGTGCCGCCCCCACGGTCGGGTCGAACGGCACCGCGACCAGGTCGGGGGAGTAGCGGACCGGCGCCAGGTCGGGTGTCGAGCCCAGGCCGGTGCTGGTGTCGTCGGCGGCCAGTGGCGCCGCGCCGATCACCACGGTGCGGCCCTGCGCGGTGAGCAACTGGGCGGCCGGGCCGGTCAGCGGGCCGTCGCCGAGCACCGTGACCCCGCGGGTGGAGGTGATGCCCAGGACCCGGTCGACGATGTCGCCGGCCCCGCGGGTGGCGATCGCGGCCAGCCCGGAGTCGCCCACCCGCTGCAGCGCGTCCAGGTCGGCCTGGGCGTAGGTGGTCGGCACCACGCACATCCGCTGCGCGAGCCCCTTGAGCCGGTTGAGCCACGCGATCGCGGCATCCCGACCGGCGCCAGGGCGGGTCGGGGTCATCGGCCCGGCGTCGGGGCCGGCGGTGACGACGTAGCCGGCGGTCATCGCGTTCACCGTCACCAGCAGGTCCGGATCGACCGCCAGACACAGTGCCCGGCCGACGTCCCCGCCCGGGTCGACGGGCGGGCTGGTCGCGAAGTCGACCGCGCCGAGCAGGGTGTCGAGCCGGCCGCCGGGAGCCAGGGCCACCGCCAACTCGTCGTCGATCAGTCGCACCGGACCCGGGCCGCCGGGCACGCCCGCGGCCAGGCGAGGCCGGTCGGCCAGCGGCCAGAACATCGTCATCTGCACCGGTCGCGAGGTGTCCGGCGGCACCACGGACGTCAGCGTCTCGGCCACCGAGTCGGCGGCGCCCTCGGGCGGGACGCCCAGCACCGGCAGCAGGAACCGGGCGTCGTCGAGGCGGGCCGGTGCCCCGTAGTCGGGGGTGCCGTTGACGTTGACCAGCACCGGGTACACGCCGGGCTGCCGGATGTTCATCGACGGCTGGTCGGCCGAGCGCATCGGATAGGTCAGCGTGAACGGCACGTCGCGGCCGCGCGGCAGCTCGGGGGCGACGGTGACGAAGTTCGCGACCGGGTCGTACTGGTCGAGGTTGCCGGTGAGGTTGGTGCGCAGACCCGAGGAGCTGTCGACGGCGGCGGCGTGTTCCAGGCGCACCACGACGTCGCGCACGGTGCGGTCGCCGACGTTGCGGACGACGCCGGCGACGGTGACGACGGGTTCACTGGTGGTGGTGACGACCTCGGGGGTCACCCGGTCGATGCGCAGCGCCAGGAACTGGGTCTCGCCGGTCTCGGCCGCGGCGGCCTGCGGCAGCGCGGTCGGGACGATGGTCAACAGCACCAGCACGAGTGCGGCCAGCAGGCGGGGCACCGCCACGGTTCTCACGTGCCCTGTCCGCATCCGTTCGTCCGCCGGCCGGGTGGGGTTTGGCTGGACTCGTCCCGACGACGGTTGCGGGTGTGCGAATGGGTCTGGGGACGGCGCCGCGGCGCCGAGTGCGGCAGCGGCGGCAGCGCGGTGGGACCGTCGGCGTGCAGCCGGTCGATGAGTTCGTCGGCGACCTCGGCGAGCCGGCGCTCGTCGGCGTAGGCCAGCCGTTTGGGCAGTTCGCGCAGCGGCACCCAGGCCACCTCGGTGACCTCGACATCCTCGTCGGACAGTTCCCCGCCCGAGAAGCGCATCAGGTAGTGGTGCACGGTCTTGTGCACCCGGCGGCCCTCGGTGACGAACCAGTAGTCGATGCTGCCGAGCGCGGCGAGCACGCTGCCCTGGATGCCGGTCTCCTCGGCGACCTCGCGGATCGCGGTCTGCTCGGCGGTCTCACCCATCTCGATGTGGCCCTTGGGCAGCGACCACAGCATGCGGCCGCGCCGGTCGACGCGGCCGATCAGCGCCGCGACCTGACTGTCCTTGGGCCCGTCGATCCCGTCGATGACCAGACCGCCCGCGGAGGTCTCGTGCACGGTGCGCAGGCGTTCGGGTGGCCGCCGGGGCCGGGTCTTGCGCGCCTGGTCGGTGGGTTTGGCGGTGGGCGCCGGAGACTGGTCGGCGGGTGCGGTGGCGTCGCCCTGCGCGTCGGTGAGGGCCTGCGGTGGACCGGCCGCGCGTCGGCCACGACGTCGCCCGCGGCGGCGTCGTGATTTGGGCTGTTCGCCTTCCGACACCCAAGCGATAGTAGCTGCCAGCTGGTATCGGTCCCCGCCACACTCGCCGGTCGCGGCCGTACCGTGACCATCTAAGCTCGACGAACGTGCCCGACACCCACCACGACGCCGCGGCCGACGCCGAGCTGCTCGCGCGCGCCGCGGTGGCGCTCAACCGCGACGGCGACGTCCTGCGCGGAATCGGGGCGGTGTTCGCGGCCGCCGGCCATCAGCTGTACCTGGTCGGCGGCAGCGTGCGCGACGCCCTGCTGGGGCGGCTCGGCAGCGACCTCGACTTCACCACCGACGCGCGGCCCGAGCAGATGCAGGCGTTCCTGCGGCCGTGGGCGGATGCGCTGTGGGACACCGGCATCGAGTTCGGGACGGTCGGGGTCGGCAAGGCGGGGCACCGGCTGGAGATCACCACGTTCCGGGCCGACAGCTACGACCAGGTGTCACGCAATCCGCAGGTGCGGTTCGGTGACCGGCTCGAAGACGACCTGGTCCGCCGCGACTTCACGGTGAACGCCATGGCCGTCGCAATCGGCGCGGACGGTCCGGGCGAATTCCACGACCCGCTGGGCGGCCTGGCCGCGCTGCGTGCGGGCGTGCTCGACACCCCGTCGGCGCCGCAGGTGTCGTTCGGCGACGATCCGCTGCGGATGCTGCGGGCCGCGCGCTTCGTGAGTCAGCTGCGGTTCACCGTGGCGCCGCGGGTGCTCGAGGCGATGGTCGAGATGGCGCCGCAGCTGTCGCGCATCACCGCCGAGCGGATCGCCGCGGAACTGGACAAGCTGCTGCTGGGCGCCGATCCGGTGGCCGGGATCGACCTGATGGTGCACACCGGCCTGGGCGATGTCGTGCTGCCGGAGGTCGGCGGTATGCGGATGGCCATCGACGAACACCACCAGCACAAGGACGTCTACCAGCACTCGCTCACGGTGCTGCGCCAGGCGATCGACCTGGAGAACGAGGGCCCGGACCTGGTGCTGCGGTGGGCGGCGCTGCTGCACGACATCGGCAAGCCCGCCACCCGTCGCCATGAACCCGACGGCGGCGTGAGTTTCCACCACCACGAGGTGGTCGGCGCGAAGATGACCCGCAAACGCATGCGGGCGCTCAAATACTCCAAGCAGATGGTCGACGACGTCTCGCAGCTGGTCTATCTGCACCTACGGTTCCACGGGTACGGGGACGGCCGGTGGACCGATTCGGCGGTGCGCCGCTACGTCACCGACGCCGGTCCGCTGCTGACCCGGTTGCACAAGCTCGTCCGCGCCGACTGCACGACCCGCAACAAGCGCCGCGCCGCGCGGCTGCAGGCCAACTACGACGACCTCGAGCACCGCATCGCCGAACTGGCCGCGCAGGAGGATCTGCAACGGGTCCGCCCCGATCTCGACGGCAACGAGATCATGGCGATCCTCGGCATCCCGGCGGGCCCCGAGGTGGGGCAGGCCTGGCGCCACCTCAAGGAGCTGCGGCTCGACCGCGGCCCGCTCTCGCACGACGAGGCGAAGGAGGAACTGCTGAGGTGGTGGAACGCACGGACGCAGCCCGGCGTCTGAACCGGTGTGGACTACTGCCTCGGGGATACGACGGGTGCGGCGACGATGTGGACCGCCGAACCGGATGTCGACACCGACGGTGACGGGGTCTTCGACGCGGTCGGGCTGGACCTCGACGCCGACGGGCGGATCGACGACGCGCTGGCCGACACCGACGGCGACGGCATCGCCGATGTGGCGGCCCGCGATCTGGACGACGACGACCGGGCCGAGGCGCGGTTCACCGATGACGGATCGGGCACGTGGCTGCTCACGGTCGACCGGGCCGGGCAGGTGCGGTGGTTCGGGCTCGACGGTGTCGAGCAGACCGGCGGGCCGCTGGTCGACCTCGACGCCGACGGTCAGGTCGACGACACGCTGGTCGACGCCGACGGCGACGGGCTCGCCGACCGCGCGCTCGGCGGTGACGCCGCGTACGTCGACACCGACGGGGACGGCCGGTGGGACGTCCGGCTCACCGACGCCGACGGCGACGGCCGCGCCGACGCCGCCGCCGACCTCTAGGAGGTGCCGCCGTCGGGTTTACGCCGACGGGAACGGGGCTACGCAACGCCTATGACCGGCCACGAGGTGCTCGCCGGCCGCTACGAGGTGCGTGACCTGTTGGGCTGCGGCGGGATGGCCGAGGTCCGCGACGGGTGGGACACGCGCCTGGACCGTGCGGTCGCGATCAAACTGCTGCACCCGGCGCTGCAGGCGCAACCGGACGTCCGGCGCCGCTTCGAGGACGAGGCCCGGTCGGCGGCGGCGCTGTCGCACCCCAACATCGTGTCCGTGCACGATTACGGCGAACACGACGGCACGCCGTTCATCGTGATGGAACGCCTGCCGGGCCGCACGCTCGGCGACATCATCGCCGAGGGTCCGATGGCCCCGGCGCAGGTGCGCGCCATGCTCGGGGACGTCCTGGGCGCACTGGAGGCCGCGCACGCCGCCGGGGTTCTGCACCGCGACATCAAACCGGGCAACATCCTGCTCTCGACGAGCGGCGACAGCCTCAAGGTCGCCGACTTCGGCATCGCCAAGACCGGCGGCGCCGCGCACACGACGACCGGGCAGATCATCGGCACGATGGCGTACATGAGCCCGGAGCGGGTGGCCGGGGCGCCCGCCTCGGTGGCCGACGATCTCTACGCTGTCGGTCTGATGGCCTATGAGGCGCTGCTCGCGCGTCGCGCCTTCCCGCAGGACAATCCGGCCGCGCTGGCGCGGGCGATCATGGACCAGCCACCGCCGCCGGTCACCGCGTACCGCAACGACGTCGATCCGGTCCTGGCCGAGGTCGTCGCCCGGGCCATGGCCCGCGACCCCGGGGTGCGGTTCGCCAGTGCGAGGCAGATGCGCGCGGCGCTGTCCGGCGATCCGGGCGCGCTGTCCGGTAGCGCGCCCACACCGCGGCCGGCCACCCGGGTGCTCGCCGCCCCGCTGCCGCCCGCGATGACCTACCTGCCGCCGCCCCCACCGCGGCGATTCTCCGGCCGCAGGCCCAAGGTGGCCGGAGCGGCGGCGGTCCTGGCGGCGTTCGCGATCGCCGCGCTCGCACTCGCGATGGACCCGTTCTCCACCACACCCGCGCCGCAGCCGGTCAGCACCAGTACCCCGGTGGCGCCACCACCCCCGCCCCCGCCGCCACCGCCGCCGCCGCCGGTGGAGCAGCCGGCGCAACTGGTCCCGCAGCAGGACTGGGGCGAGGAGAAGAAGGGCGACGAGGGCAGGGGCAACGGCAACAAGGGCAACGGCAACGGCAACAAGGGCAACGGGAACGGGAACGGCAAACGCGACTAGCCGTCAGCCTCGTCCCTGACCGGGCGGCCCCGCGAACGCCTGCGCGATGGTCAGCCACTCCTGGGCCTGCGGACCCACCGCGGTGACGTCGAGGTCGGCCAGGGCCCGGCGCTGGGTCACCAGGAAGCAGAAGTGTTCGGCCGACCCGGTCACACGTTGCGCGGCCTCTGCCGGCCCCCACGTCCACGTCGACCCGTCGGGTGCGGTCAGTTCCACGTGAAACGGTTCCGTCGGCGCAGGCCGGTCGTGCACGGCGAACGCGAAGTCGCGGGTGCGGACCCCGATGTGGGCGATGGCGCGCAGCCGGTCGGTCGGCGCTCGGCGCACCCCCAGCGTGTCGGCGACGTCGAGCCCGTGCGCCCACGTCTCCATCAGTCGTGCGGTGGCCATCGACGCGGCGCTCATCGGCGGACCGAACCAGGGCAGCTTGCGGCCGTCCGTCACTGTCAGCAGCGCATCGTGCAACCGGCCGCGGGTGCGTCGCCAGTCGGCCAGCAGCTCGTCCGGCGCCATGGTGGCCACGTCGGCGGCGCCTTTGTCGACGAACCCGGTCGGGTCGGTGGCGGCCGCGCCGAGCACCTCGTTGAAGCCCGCCTCGTCGGTCACCGACAGCAGCGCGACGCGGTCGGTCCACAGTAGGTGCGCGATCTGGTGGGCGATCGTCCAGCCCGCAGCGGGTGTCTCGGCCGACCACCGCGGTGCGGGCAGGTCGGCGACCAGCGCGTCCAGGTCGTCGCTTTCAGCGCGGAGGTCGGCCACGAGGGCGTCGGCGGCTGCCACAGCGGTCACCCTAGCGGCGCGGGTCGCGCCTGCTTGCCGATCCACGCGTGCAGCGCCAATCCGACGAGGTAGACGGCCACCCCGGCGGCGGCCAGACCGGGCGCATGGCCGCCGGCGGGGATGACGAGCGCCGCCGCGGCGATGGCGCCGACGAACGCGATCCAGAACAACGCGTCCTGCACGGTGAAGACGTGGCCGCGCAGCGCATCGTCGACGTCGATCTGCATCGCGGTGTCGGCGCACAGCTTCACGATCTGCCCCGCCGCGCCGAGCAGGAAACCGCACACCACCATCACTGGCAGCAGCAGGGTCACGCCGGCGAGCTGGATCAGCACCGCGGCGGCGAGGGCGCCGTTGGCGGTGCGGTAGCGGCCCCAGCGCGCGATCAGCGCCGGCGTGGCGACCGTGGCCAGGAACGACCCCGAGCCGGTGGAGGCGATGAACAGCACCGCGGTACCCAGGCCGGCCACGGTGTCGGTCTCGGTGTGGCGGACCATCACCAGCACCATCAACGTGTTGATGCCGAACACCACCCGGTGGGCGGCCAGCCCGGACAGCGTGGCGGCCACGGTCCGGACGGCGAGCACCGTTCGGGCGCCGTGCACCCACCCGGTGGCGACCGCATAGGCGACCGATCCGTGGATGGCCCGCACGCTGTCGTCGGGGCCGAGCACGTGGCGGCCGAAGCGCACCGACAGCCACAGCGCCAGCGCCACCGGGACCGCGGCGAGGAGGATGATCACCGAGGCGCCGGTGTCGTCGGCGCCGAACGCCCAGCGGGGCAGCAGCATGAAGTTCGCGCCGGCGAATGCCGCCACCGCCCCGGTCGCCGCGGCCACCGAGTTCATCGCCACCACCTGCTCGCGCGGGACGACGTGGGGGAGCGCCGCGGACAGGCCGGACGAGACGAACCGGGTGAACCCGTTGACGATCAGCGCGCCGAACAGGATCGGCAGGTCGGCGGTGCGGGTGGCGAGTAGCGCGGCGACGCCGAGGACCAGCAGCAGGCGGCCCAGGTTGGCGGCGATCAAGACGAGTCGGCGGTCCCAGCGGTCGAGCAGGGCACCGGCGAACGGGCCGAGCAACGAGTACGGCAGGAACAGCACCGCGAACGAACCGGCGATCGCCCACGGCTCGACTTCCCGTTCGGGGTTGAACAGGATGGCGCCGGCCAGCCCCGCCTGGAACAGCCCGTCGCCGAACTGGCTGACGGCGCGCAATTCGAGCAGCCGCCGGAACTCGGGAAGGGCGCGCGTCGACCGCCACACCGCGCGTGGCGCGCGAGCGTCAACCACGGAAGATCACGTCCTGTCACGGGGAGAGGGTCGAAACGGCGTCGCCGTCGAGGCGAGCGAGGTGCCGGGCACCCCGTCCACAGTACAAATATCGGGGTGGTCGCCGCCCGTTCGCCACATCGGCCGGACCCCGGTGCCATGATGGACTCGTGGCGCAGTCAGACGATCCGGAGGACTTCATCGCCCCGGCAGCACAGCGCGTACGCGCGGGAACGCTGCTGCTCGCCAACACCGACCTGCTGGAGCCGACGTTCCGGCGCAGCGTCATCTACGTGGTGGAGCACAACGACGGCGGCACGCTCGGCGTGGTCCTCAACCGCCCCAGCGACACCGCTGTGTACAACGTGCTGCCGCAGTGGGCGAAGCTGGCCGCCAAACCGAAGACGATGTTCATCGGCGGTCCGGTCAAACGCGATGCGGCGCTGTGCCTGGCCACGCTGCGCACCGGTGTCGAGGCCACCGGGGTGCCCGGCCTGCGCCATGTGCAGGGCCGCATGGTGATGGTCGATCTCGACGCCGATCCCGACGAGCTCGCGCCCGTGCTGGAAGGAGTTCGGATCTACGCCGGCTACTCCGGCTGGACGATCGGTCAGCTCGAGGGCGAGATCGAGCGCGACGACTGGATCGTGTTGTCGGCGTTGCCATCCGACGTGATGGTCGAATCGCGGACCGACCTGTGGGCGCGGGTGCTGCGCCGTCAGCCCCTACCGCTGTCGCTGCTGGCGACGCACCCGATCGACATCAGCCGCAACTGACGTCAGCGGCACGACAGCACGCAGCTGGCGCAGCTGCCCGCGCAGCCGTCGGCCGCGGGTTCGGCGGCCTCGGTTCGGGCCTGACCCTGAGCCACCACCTTCGCGCTCTGCCAGCATCCGGCGCCGACGGTGGCGACGGCGCCGACCGCGCAGGCGATCACCGCGAGGACCGCGGTCGACCGGGGCGCCGACAGCGCGACCACCCCGCCGGCGGCCAGCATGACCGCGGCCGCCAACTGGGTGGGGGCCACCGCGCGCAACACCTGGCGCAGCGGATCAGCGGAGCGCGGCCGCGTCAGCAGCCACAACCCGCCGACGCCGACCGCGACGGCGGCACACAGGCACAGCACCGCAGCGACAACCATGGGATGCAAGGATACGAGCCGCGCGCGGTGGACCAAAGCTGGGGCGCCCCCCGGGCGCCAGGCATCGCCCGGGGGACGTCGTCATCAGGGCAGCCCGAGTGGCTGCGGCAGCGGCGCGAGGTTCGGCATCGGCGGTACCCCGGGCAGCGGAGCCGGGGGCGGCGGTGGCGGCACCGGCGCCTGCGCGGTGGGTGACTTCACCTTGAAGCCGGTGACGATCGCGTCGGTGGCGTTGGCGGCCGCGACGGCCTGGTCGACGGTCGTGGTCACCGCCAGCGACACCAGGTAGCGGTCGGCGCCGGACTGGGCGATGAGGTGCCGGCGGGAGGTGTTCAGCGTCAGCTGGTTCTCCCGGAAGGTGCCTTCGATCAGCGAGGACGGCATACCGTCGTAGGGAGCCAGCGACGCGTCGGTGGACCGCCACGCCGGCAGCATCTGACTGTCGATGAAGCCGTGGCTGATGGCTTCGTCAGGGTTGAAGTCGCCGAGCAGTTTGTACACCTTGAGCTGCGCGTTGGACGAGTAGAGCCCGTCGCCGCCGACCCGGTCGGCGATCACCGCGAACGCCTCGGGCACGTTCGGGTCGGGGATGTAGGCCCAGCCGGGCGGCATCGGGAGCGTGATGTTGAGCGCCTTGAAATCGCGTGCCGCCTGCGGTTGCATCGCCACGTTCTTCGCCGCGAAGAACTCGGCCAGCGTGCCCGACGACGCGGGCAGGATGCTGGGGGCGGGTGGCGCGGTCACCGCGGCGGCGGCCGGGGTGGCCACCGCGCCGGGGGTGAGCGCACCGGTGCTACCCGGGACGACGGCCGACTCCGGGACGGCGGCCACCGACTGGGTCACCGGGTTGGGTACCGGCACCGGCGGTTGCGGGAACGCGGGCTGGGCAACGGCGGTCGCACTCGACAGGCCCATCACACCGGCCGTCCCCGCGGCCACCATCAGTGCCAGAACCCGCCGGCGGCGGGCGATCTCGATCATCGACGCCTTCCTTCTCGAATGCTCGAGGGGCGGGTCGCCCTCGAGTCACGCGCCGAACGTATCCGGGGCGGGCGGTTAGCCACCAGCGCCGGAACCGACTTGGGACCAACCTCTGACGTCCCCGCGACGGAACCGATACCAAGACGTGTCCGGCGGCGGGGTGACATGGGCCCCGAGCTGTGCGTAGGGCCTCCTTATACCCTGGTGAGGTGACCGAATCCCCGACCACGCAGCCCGACCGGGCCGCCGAGGCCGACGCCCCGCAGCACCGCTACACCGCGGAACTCGCCGGGCGGATCGAGCACGCCTGGCAGCAGACCTGGGCCGCCGACGGCACGTTCAACGTGCCCAATCCGGTCGGCGAGCTGGCGCCGGCGGACGGCGCGGTGCCCGCGGACAAGATGTTCGTCCAGGACATGTTCCCCTACCCGTCGGGGGAGGGACTGCACGTCGGGCACCCGCTCGGGTACATCGCCACCGACGTCTACGCCCGCTACTACCGGATGACGGGCCGGAACGTCCTGCACGCGTTGGGTTTCGACGCCTTCGGTCTGCCCGCCGAGCAATACGCGATCCAGACCGGCACGCATCCGCGCACCAGGACCGAGGCCAACATCGTCAACTTCCGCCGCCAGCTCGGGCGGCTGGGGCTGGGACACGACGCGCGGCGCAGTTTCTCCACCACCGATGTCGACTTCTACAAGTGGACGCAGTGGATCTTCCTGCAGATCTACAACGCCTGGTTCGACCGGGACGCCAATCGGGCCCGGCCGATCAGCGAACTGGTCGCCGAGTTCGAGGCAGGCACCCGCTCCCTCGACGACGGCAGGCAGTGGTCGCAGCTGTCGGCCGGCGAACGCGCCGATGTCATCGACGGTCACCGGCTGGTCTACCGCGCGGACTCGGTGGTCAACTGGTGCCCGGGTCTGGGCACGGTGCTGGCCAACGAGGAGGTCACCGCCGACGGGCGCAGTGATCGCGGCAACTTCCCGGTGTTCCGGAAACGGTTGCAGCAGTGGATGATGCGTATCACGGCCTACTCCGACCGGCTGCTCGAGGACCTCGACGTGCTGGACTGGCCGGACAAGGTCAAGTCCATGCAGCGCAACTGGATCGGCCGTTCCACCGGCGCGAGCGTGTTGTTCGGGACGGCCGCCGGGGACATCGAGGTGTTCACCACCCGGCCCGACACGCTGTTCGGCGCCACCTACATGGTGCTGGCGCCCGAGCATCCGCTGGTCGACGCGTTGACCGCGGCGCAGTGGCCCGAGGGCACCGATGCGCGGTGGACGTTCGGTGCGGCGACCCCTGCCGAGGCGGTCACCGCGTACCGCGCCTCGATCGCCGCCAAGTCGGACCTCGAACGCCAGGAGAACAAGACCAAGACCGGTGTCTTCCTCGGCGCGCATGCGACGAACCCGGTGAACGGCCAGGGCATTCCGGTGTTCATCGCCGACTACGTGCTGATCGGCTACGGCACCGGCGCGATCATGGCGGTGCCCGGACACGATCAGCGCGACTGGGAGTTCGCCGGTGAGTTCGGGCTGCCGGTCGTGGAGGTGATCGCCGGCGGCGACGTCGCGGAGGCGGCCTACGCCGGGGACGGCCCGCTGGTGAACTCCGGTTTCCTCGACGGCCTGGATGTCGCCGCCGCGAAGGAGGCCATCACCGAGCGGCTGGTGACCGACGGCCGGGGCCGGGCCCGCGTCGAGTACAAGCTGCGTGACTGGCTGTTCGCCCGGCAGCGCTACTGGGGTGAGCCGTTCCCGATCGTGTACGACGCCGACGGTAGGCCACACCCGCTGCCCGAGTCGGCGCTGCCGGTGGAATTGCCTGACGTGCCGGACTATTCGCCGGTCCTGTTCGATCCGGACGACGCGGACAGCGAGCCGAACCCACCGCTGAACAAGGCGACCGACTGGGTGCACGTCGAGCTGGATCTCGGCGACGGTCTGCAGTCCTACACCCGCGACACCAACGTGATGCCGCAGTGGGCGGGTAGCTCCTGGTATGAGCTGCGCTACACCGATCCGCACAACAAGGAGGCGTTGTGCGCCAAAGAGAACGAGGCGTACTGGATGGGTCCGCGCCCGGCCGAGCACGGCCAGGACGATCCGGGTGGCGTGGACCTCTACGTCGGCGGTGTCGAGCACGCGGTGCTGCACCTGCTGTACTCGCGGTTCTGGCACAAGGTGCTCTACGACCTCGGCCACGTCAGTTCCCGTGAGCCGTACCGGCGTCTGGTCAACCAGGGGTACATCCAGGCGTTCGCCTACACCGACGCGCGCGGGAGCTATGTGCCCGCCGCGGAAGTCGTTGAGCGCGAGGGCAAGTTCTACTGGCCCGGGCCCGACGGCGAGGTGGAGGTCAACCAGGAGTTCGGCAAGATCGGCAAGAGCCTGAAGAACTCGGTGTCGCCCGACGAGATCTGCGACAACTACGGCGCCGACACGCTGCGGGTGTACGAGATGTCGATGGGTCCGCTCGAGGCGTCGCGGCCCTGGGCCACCAAGGACGTCGTCGGCGCGCACCGGTTCCTGCAGCGGGTGTGGCGGCTGGTGGTCGACGAGCAGACCGGCGCGGTGCGGCTGAACAACCACGAGGCGCTCGAGACCGAGACGCTGCGGGTGTTGCACCGGACCATCGCGGGCGTGGCGGAAGACTATGCGGCGCTGCGCAACAATACCGCGGCCGCCAAGCTGATCGAGTACACCAACCACCTCACCAAGGAGGGCGTGACCGCCCGCGCGGCGGTCGAGCCGCTGGTGCTGATGCTCGCACCGCTGGCGCCGCACCTGGCCGAGGAGCTATGGCGGCGGCTGGGACACGAGACGTCGCTGGCGCACGGACCGTTCCCGGTGGCCGACCCGCAGTACCTGGTGACCGACACCGTCGAGTACCCGGTGCAGGTCAACGGCAAGGTGCGCAGCCGCATCACGGTCGCGGCGGACGCTGCCAAGGACACGCTCGAGTCGGCCGCCCTGGCCGACGAGAAGGTGCAGGCGTTTCTGGCCGGCACGGCGCCGCGCAAGGTCATCGTGGTGCCCGGCAAGCTGGTCAACCTGGTCGTCTAGTGGCGAAGTCACCGCTCGGCGGCGGTGACGATGTTGACGCTGCCGAACGCGCCGTTGACGTCGACCACCACCTCGGGTCCGCTTGCCCGGCAGGCTGACTCGCAGTTCGTCGAGCCGAACAGCACGGCGCCCTCGGTGCGCACCCGCACGCCGTCGGGCACCACCACCTCGGTCGAGCCGAACAGCATGCCCACCTCGACGCGATCGGAACCGGGGGACACCGTGACGGTGCGATTGCCGAACACCGAGACACCGTCGTCGGCGCCCAGCACCTGGCTGCCCAGGTACAGCCCGCCGATCAGCAGCACCGTGCCGACCGTGCCGCCGAGGTGCCGGCTCCACGGTCTGCGCTCCTCGTCCGGGACGGTCGCCACATCGGCCGCGGGCCGCAGCGCCGGGAGGTCGCGGGTCAGCGTGTCGAGGTCGGCCCGGGTGCGCGCCTGCCAACACAACGCGGTCCGCTCGTCGTACTCGGCGAGCGTCAGCACGCCGTCGTCGAGCGCCTGACGCAGGTGCGCGTCGGTGGCCGCCCGCTCACGATCACCGATGCGGATCTCAGGCGCGGAGTCGTCCACCGGTCACCTCGGCCGGACGACGACTTCGTGCACGTGCGCGTCCGCGGGTGCGTGGACCGCGTCGGCGGTCACCTTCGCGACGGTCTCGACACTCAGGAAGTTCGCCGGGTCGTAGTCGCGCCCCTCGTAGGCGACGAGGTCCTGCTGCATCTCGGTCGCGATCCGGCCGGGATGCACAGAGGTGACCCGCAGGCCCGGCTCGTCGTTGCGCAGCGAGTCGGCGAAGCCGCGCAGCGCGAACTTGCTCGCCGAGTACGACGCCAGTCCGGGGGAGGCCTTGATGCCGGAGCCGGAGTTGATGAACACCACCTGACCACCGGCCGCGCGCAGTGCGGGCAGCAGCGCCAGGGTGAGGGCGACGGCGCCGATCACGTTGACGTTCATGGTCGCTCGCCACTCCTCGACGCTGGATTCGGCGACCCGGCCGGGGTACGCGACGCCGGCGTTGTGCACGAGCACGTCGAGTTCGACGATCGGCTCGACGGCGGCCGGGATCGCGTCGGGGTCGTCGAAGTCGATCTCCCAGGTGGTGGCGCCCAGCCGCTGCGCGACCTCGTCGAGTGCGGCCGACGGGCGGCCGGCGAGGAACACCGTGTGGGTGGGCGCCAGGGCGGTGGCGATGGCGGCGCCGAGCCCACGGCTGGCCCCGGTGATCATCGCGGTCGGCATGCCCGTCACCCTACCGACCTGCGCGCGGCGCGCGGAGGTCGCATGATGGACCTGATGCCCGTCGATCCCAGCTTCGCGCCCACGCAGCTCGCGGCCCGCGCCGCCTATCTGCTGCGGGGTAACGATCTGGGCACCATGACCACCGCGGCGCCGCTGCTCTACCCGCACATGTGGAGCTGGGACGCGGCGTTCGTGGCGATCGGGCTGGCGCCGCTGAGCGTCGAACGCGCGGTCGTGGAACTCGACACGCTGCTGTCGGCGCAGTGGCGCAACGGCATGATCCCGCACATCGTGTTCGCCAACGGGGTCGACGGATACTTTCCCGGCCCGGCGCGCTGGGCCTGTTCCGCGCTGGCCGAACAGGCGCCCCGGACCCGGCACACGTCGGGCATCACGCAGCCGCCGGTGCACGCGATCGCGGTGCAGCGCATCCTCGACCACGCCCGCACCCGGGGCCGCTCGACGCGCGCGGTGGCCGAGGCGTTCCTGGACCGCCGCTGGGCGGATCTGGTGCGCTGGCACCGCTGGCTCGCCGAGAGCCGCGATCAACAGGGCCGCGGCCGGATCACGCTCTACCACGGGTGGGAGTCCGGAATGGACAACTCACCGCGCTGGGATGCCGCCTACGCCAACGTGATTCCCGGTGCGGTGCCCGAGTACCAGCGCGAGGACAACGCGATCATCACCGACGCGAGCCAACGCCCGTCCGACCACGAGTACGACCGGTACCTGTGGCTGCTCGAGGAGATGAAGTCGGTCCGCTACGACGACGACCTGCTGCCGAAGGTGATGAGCTTCGCGGTGGAGGACGTCTTCGTCTCGGCGGTCTTCTCGGTGGCCTGTCAGGTGCTCGCCGAGATCGGCGAGGACTACAAGCGCCCGCACGCCGACGTGCGGGATCTGTACGGCTGGGCCGAGCGGTTCCGGGCCGGCGTCATCGAGACCACTGACCAACGCATCGGCGCGGCAAAGGATTTCGACGTTCGCGCGGACCGGTGGGTGGCCACCGAGACGGTGGCGCAGTTCGCGCCGCTGCTGTGCGGCGGCCTCTCCCACGACCGGGAGCGGGCGCTGCTGCGGCTGCTGGAGGGTCCGCGGTTCTGCGGTCACCCGGACCTCAAGTACGCCTGCATCCCGTCGACGTCGCCGGTGTCGCGGGACTTCCGGGCGCGCGAGTACTGGCGGGGGCCGGTGTGGCCGGTGCTGACGTGGTTGTTCGCCTGGTGCTTCGCCCGCCGCGGCTGGGCCGAACGCGCCCGGGTGCTGCGCCACGAGGGGCTGCGCCAGGCCAGCGACGGCACCTTCGCCGAATACTACGAGCCGTTCACCGGGGAACCGCTGGGCAGCATGCAGCAGTCGTGGACCGCGGCTGCGGTGCTCGACTGGCTCGGCTGACGCCTAGTCCTCGTGCTGGTCGGCGAGCCGTTCGAGCGGCGCCAGCGCCTTGGCGAGCGTGTCGAGCTCCTCGTCGGTGAGCTTGGACAGCAGCGCGCCCAGGTGGGCGCGGCGGGTGGCCAGCGCTTCCCGGTGCTGCACCAGCCCCTCCGGCGTCACCTCCACCAGCACGGCCCGCAGATCCGAGGGGTCCCGCGAGCGCTTGACCAGCCCGAGCTTCTCGAGCCGCCGGATCGCGACGGTGGTGGTGGGTGTGCGGACCCGTTCATGGGCGGCGAGCTCGGTCATCCGCATCGGCCCGCTGTCCAGCAGCGTCAGCAGAATCGACAGCTGGGCGAGCGTCAGATCACCACCCTCGGTGCCCCGGTTGGCATCGCCCCGCCGCAGCACGGAGAACACTTTCGACAGAACCCGCTGCAGCTCCCCCGCGAGTTCAGCGACCTGTGTCTCGGTCTGCATCATAGTTCGCCAGTCTAACCTGTCGGAGCCTGTCAATATGCGAATGGACGTTAAATTCCTAGAGCACCTGGGACAGGAACCGCTGGAGACGGTCGGTTTCGGCCGCGTCGAACAGCCGCTGCGGCGGACCCGACTCGACGACCTGACCGTGGTCCATGAACACCACCGAGTCGGCGGTGGACCGGGCGAACCCCATCTCGTGGGTGACCACCACCATCGTCATCCCCTCGCCGGCCAGCTCGGCCATCAGCGCGAGGATGCCCTTGACCAGTTCGGGGTCCAGCGCCGAGGTGGCCTCGTCGAAGAACATCAGCTGCGGCGCCATCGCCAGCGCCCGCGCGATCGCGACGCGCTGCTGTTGACCGCCCGACAGCGTGCCGGGCCGGACCTCGGCCTTGTGGCGCAGCCCGACCCTGTCGAGTTGCGCCAGCGCGAGTTCGCGCGCCTGCTCGGCGGGCATCCGCTTGAGTTTGCGCGGCGCCAGCGTGACGTTGTCGAGCACGCTGCGGTGCGGGAACAGGTTGAACTGCTGGAACACCATGCCGATCCGCTGGCGCAGCGTGTCGGGGTTGTCGGTGAGCACCGACCGGCCGTCGAGCAGGATGTCGCCGCGGTCGGGTTCGTAGAGCCGGTTGAGCGTGCGCAGCAGCGTCGACTTGCCCGAGCCCGACGGACCGATCACCGCGGTGGTGGTTCCGGCGGGGACGTCGATGTCGACGCCGCGCAGCACCTTGTTGGGCCCGAACGCCAGGTGCAGGTCGCGGCCGGTCAGCGATACCGGGTCGGCCATCAGATCATCTCCTGCGTCGTGGCGGGTGTGACGGGTGGTTCCTCTTCGGTGGGGCGCCGGCCCCGGCGCAGCCGGGCGTCGACGTAGTTGACCAGATGCGTCAGCGGGATGGTCAGCGCGAGGTAGAACAGCCCGGCCGCCACCAGCGGGGACAGGTTGCCGGTCTGCGCGTTGAGATCGCGGCCCACCTGGAACAGCTCGCGCTGGTCGGCGATCAGGCCCAGGAAGTACACCAGCGACGAGGCCTTCAACAGCGAGATGAATTGGTTCATCAGCGCGGGCAGCACCCGCCGCACCCCCTGTGGGATCACCACCAGCCGCATCGACGAGGAATAGCTGAACCCCAGCGCCCGCGACGCCTCCAGCTGACCGGCCTCCACGCTCTGGATGCCGGAGCGGAAGATCTCCCCGACGTAGGCCGCGGCCATCAGGCCCAGCGCCGCGATGCCCAGCGGGAACGGGTTGTTGCCGGTCAGGCCGCCCACGACGGGTCCGACCCCCAACCCGATCAGCAGGATGATCACCACCTCGGGCAGGCCGCGGAAGATGTCGGTGTAGACCCGGGCGGGCCAGCGCAGCAGCCGCGACCGGGAGATGCCGGCGACGGCCAGGCCCATGCCGAGCACCAGACCGATCACCGCGGCGCTGACGGTGAGGATCAGGGTGTTGGGCAGCCCGGTCTTGAGCAGGTCGGGAATCGCCTGCTTGTAGAGCTCCCAGTCCAGGAACGAGTCGGCGAGCTGCGACAGCGTCGACTTCGGCGCGGCGGCGGTCGCGGCGGGTTCGTCGCGCTGCGCGGCGATCGCGTCGAAGTCGGGCAGCTCGGGCATCGGCGCGGCTTTGGAGCCGGGCTTCCAGCCCGGGGGCAGCGCCCGCGGCACCCAGTCGGAGTACAGCCGGGCCCAGGTGCCGTCGGCGATCACCGCGTCCAGCCCGGAGTTCAGCGCGTCGATCAGCGGCTGGTTCTCCTTGGCGACGGCGTAGGCGATGAAGTTGTCGAGGCTGAACGTGTTCTCGATGATCTGCGCCGGGTCGCCGGCCTGCACGGTGCCTTCGGCCTGCGCCGACGGCGCGACCCAGGCGTCGATCTGGCGGGTCTTGAGGCTGGCGTAGACGGTGTTGTAGTCGGGGAAGATCACCGGCTGCAGCCGCAGGGTGTCGACGACGTAGGCCTCCTGCACGGTGCCCTGAACCACGCCGATGCGCTGGCCGGGCGCGAGCTGGTCGAAGCTGGTGATCGGCGACCCGCTGGGCACGACCAGCGAGAAGTACCCGAAGTCGTAGCCGTTGGTGAACCCGACGGTCTGGCGGCGGGCGTCGGTGGTGGTGATCGACGAGGAGCCGACGTCGAAGCGGCGCGCGGCGGTCTGGGCGAGCAGCCCGGAGAACTCCGTGCCCACGAAGTTGACCTGCAGCCCGAGCTTGTCGGCGATCGCGCGCAGCAGTTCGTTGTCGAAGCCGGTGAACTGGCCGGCGGAGTCGATGCAGATGCTGGGCGGGGCGTCCGACAGCGTGCCGACGGTCAGCACCCCGGGGGTCGCGAGTCCCAGGGTGTTGACGTCGATGCTGTCGAGCGGCCGCACCGTCGGGGTGGTGTAGCGGTCGGCCTCCGGTCCGGTCGCGGCGGCGCCGAGGTTGGTCGGCAGCGCGCTGGCGCTCTGCACGCCCGGCGGGGCGCACTGGTCGACCTGGGCGGCGGCCGGGGCGGCGCACCCCAGGCCCGCGACCATCAGGATCGTCGCGAGCAGGGCGGCCAGGCGTCCGACATTCATGGTTCCGAACCTAACCACCGCCGCCACCGGAGTGAATCGTTCGGGTCAGGGGGAGCGCAGCGAGCCCAGCACGCCGCGGCGGGTCAGCTCACCGACCATGAGCGTCGCCATCAGCTCGGAGCGGGCCAGGCAGGCGGCGCGGGCCGCCGCGGGGTCGCCGTCGCGGATGGCGGCGAGTTCCTGCGGGTAGGAGGGTCCGAACTGGGCTTTGAGCCGCGGTTGGGTCAACCAGAAGTCCGAGGCCACCACGGTTTCCGACGCGCGGATCGCGGCGTGCAGCCGGGGCCCGGCGTGCCCGTCGTTGACGGCGTTGCGGAACGTCCAGCACGCCTCTCGGAACCCTTTGACGTCGCGGGCGGCGCGCATGGTGTGGACGGCGGCGTCGAGGTCGGTCAGCAGACCGGGGGTGGGCGCCGCGGCGGCGCGGGCCGCGGCCATCCCGGTCAGCGTGCCGTACAGCTCGTGGTGTTCGCGCAGCGCGGCCTCGTCGAACCGCTCGACGAAGGCGCCCCGGTGGTAGCGGGTGGACACGATGCCGATGTACTCGAGATCGACCATGGCTTCCTGGACCGGAACGCGGCTGATGCCCAGCGCCGCGGCGATCTCGTTGCGGTCGATGCGGTCCCCGGTGCGCAGCTTGCCGGTCAGCACGAGGCCGATCACGTGCGCGACGACCTGGTCTTTCTCCTTGACGCCGTAGTGCTTCGGCATCCGCTGACTCCGTCCCCCGGGCCGGTGAGCGATGCGCCAGTGTCTCATGTGGGCCCGGGGTACGGGTGGCTATCTGCTGTCGCGCCAGCGGCACAGCGCCTCGGCCGCGGACAGGTCGTAGTCCGGGCCGTTGACGCCGATGGTGAGCAAGCTGACGCCGAGGTCGACGAGCGCATCGGCTTCGGCCAGCATGGCCTTCTCACCGCTCTCCGGTACGCCGGACGAGCGCTCGACCGCGGACGGGTCCCGGCCGACGTCCGCGCAGTGCCGGTCGAGCACCTCGGCTTTGCCCGGGTAGGTGCTGCGGTCGGTGAAGCCGTGCCAGATGTCGGCGTACTCGGCGACCATGCGCAGGGTTTTGCGCTCACCCTGCCCGCCGATCAGGATCGGGATCTCGCGGGTGGGCGCCGGGTTCAGCTTGGCGAGCCGGGTTTTGATGCGGGGCAGCGCCTGGGCCAGGTCGTCGAGTCGGCTTCCGGCGGTGCCGAAGTCGTAGCCGTACTCGTCGTAGTCCTTCTGCTTCCAGCCCGACCCGATGCCCAGGATCAGCCGGCCGTCGCTGATGTGGTCGACGGTGCGCGCCATGTCGGCGAGCAGTTCGGGGTTGCGGTAGGAGTTGCACGTCACCAGCGCGCCGATCTCGATGCGCGAGGTCTGCTCGGCCCACGCGGCGAGCATCGTCCAGCATTCGTAGTGCGCGCCGTCGGGGTCGCCGTAGAGCGGGAAGAAGTGATCCCAGTTGAACGCGATGTCGACGCCCATGTCCTCGCAGCGGCGCACCGCGTCACGGATGTGGCGGTACTCCGGCGAGTGCTGGGGCTGCAGTTGGACGCCGATGCGGATGGGGTGGGTCCCAGAGGTCATGGGTGCGTTTATCCCCTCGCGAGCAGACGCAAACTCGCCCCGATTCCGCCCTGTGCGGGCGAGTCTGCGTCTGCTCGCGGAGAACTGGACTAGACGCCGATGTTGCCGTCGGTCTTCCACACCGCGACCACCGACGGGCGCGCGGTGCCGTTACCGCCCTCGGGCCAGCGCGACAGCGGGTTGTCGATGCTGTTGTCGTCGTTCTCACCCGGATGCTGCACACAGACCGTGACCAGATCGTCGGTGATGACGGGCCCGCAGGTTTCGGCGCCGAGCGGCACGGTGAGGAACTGCTTGGTCTCACCGCGGTTCGGGCCGTCGAGCGCGACGGCGAACAGCCCGTCGTTGGAATCCAGCGCGTTGCCGTCGGTGGAGATCCACAGGTTGCCGTGGCTGTCGAACGCGAGGTTGTCCGGGCAGGAGATCGGGCTGACCTTGGTCTTGTCGAAGCCGGCGAAGTAGGTGTCGGCGGCCGCGGGGTCACCGCACACCAGCAGCAGCTCCCAGGTGAAGTCCGTGCCGGCGTGGTTGTCGGTGATCTCCAGGACCTGACCGCTCTTGTTGTCGTTGCGGGGGTTGGCCGCGTCGGGGGCGGGCTCGCCGTCCGCACCGCGCTTGGTGTTGTTGGTCAGCGCGACGTAGACCTTGCCGGTCTTGGGGTTGGCCTCGAAGTCCTCGGGGCGGTCCATCTTGGTGGCGCCGGCCTTGTCGGCGGCCATCCGGGTGAAGACCGCGACCTCCTGGGGGGTGATGCCGTCGACCAGCGACTCGGCCTGCCCGCTCGGGCCGGACCGCAGCAGCGGCAGCCACGTGCCGGTCCCGGCGAACCTGCCCTGAGGCGGCAGGTCGCCCGAACCGTCGATCTCGTTGGCCGGGATGTCGCTGGACAGCTTTGCGACGTACAGCGTCCCCTCGTCGAGCAGGGTCATGTTGTGCGCCATCGCCGCCGGATCGGTACCGGGGCGCATCTTCTTGCTCGAGACGAACTTGTACATGTAGTCGAAGCGTTCGTCGTCGCCGGTGTAGGAGACCACGGTGCCGTCGTCGGTGATGTAGATGTTGGCGCCCTCGTGCTTGAGCCGGCCCATCGCGCTGTGCTTGACCGGCGTCGAGTTCGGGTCCCACGGGTTGAGCTCGACGACGTAGCCGAACCGGTTGGGTTCGTTGGGCGTGGCCACCAGGTCGAAGCGCGGGTCGAACGTCTCCCATTTGAGCGCGGTCGGCTCGAGGGAGACGCCGTAGCGGTCGAGTCGGTCGGCGTCGACCGGGTTCGGTGCGGGCGCACCCTCGGCGGCCCCGAAGTAGTCCTGGAAGTTCTCCTCGCCGGAAAGCACCGTGCCCCAGGGCGTCACGCCGCCGGCGCAGTTGGCGAAGGTGCCCGCGACGGTGCGACCGTCCGGGTCGGCGGCGGTCTTGACGAAGTCGCTGCCCGCGGCGGGGCCGGTCAGCGTCATCGGGGAGTCGGCGGTGATGCGCCGGTTGTAGCGGCCCATGACCGGCTTGAGGCCCTGCGGGGTGCGCTCCACCTCGAGCACGCCCATGCCGACGGCGGCGATCTCGACGTCGAACTGCTCGCGGGTGGGGGCGTCGGCGTTGTAGCCGGGGAACATGAAGATCGGGTCGACGTACTCGAAGTTGGTCACCAGCAGGAAGCGGTTCTGCTGTCCGGGGATCGGCAGGAGGCCGGCGAAGTCGTTGTTGAAGCCGAACTGACCGCGTTGGGCGGCGCCGGTCTGCTTGGTGACGTCGAATGCCGGGGCGCCCTCGATGACCGGGTCGCCCCAGCTGATCACCACGGCCTGCTCGTACCCCTCGGGGATGACGACGGCGTCCTCGCTGTTGGGGGCCACCGAGGCGAACTGCATACCGGCCGGGGTCTCACCGGCCGGGGCCTCCGACGAGGTGGGGGTGGCCGCAGGTTGGTCATTGCTGCCGCAGGCGGCCAGCACGGATCCGGCGCCGACGGCCAGCACGGTCACGCCGGTCGCCTGCAGTACCGACCGCCGCGACACCTGCTTGACGATGTCCCCGAAGTACGCGTTGTCGCTCTTGTTGGGCACCGGCTTGGAGCAGGCGTCACCGCACTTGTAGAGGCACGTCAGATGCTGACGCTTCGACTTTCCGTCATGGCTGACGATGAGGTTCAACGGCACAAGCGCCATAGCAGGCATGGTCCTTCCCTGAAGACGGCCGCGGGCTGAGCGGCCGGAACGCGCGGAAAGTTACGGGAGCCGGGCTATCAGTCGGCAATCAGAAGGTGAACAGCGGTTGACGGGCTGTCCGATAAGCGCAGCGTTTCCAGCGAATGTGCTCGCCGCCCCGACACGCCCGGTATATGTTTCCCCGAGCAACTAACGGAGGGGTCAATTGTGGCGGTGGGGGACAGCGCGCGGCGGCGGGCTCGGCGGTCGGAGGGTCTGCCGGTGCGGCGGTGGCTGCAGCTGGGCGCGGCGTCGGCCGGGGTCGGAGCGGGATTGATGGGTTTCGCGTTGCTCGGCCCGACCGGTGTGGCCGGCGCGGAGACCGCGGAACCGAGCGCGCAGTCGTCGAGTGCGGTCGGTGACGATGCGCGGTCTGCCGACAGCACAGGCGCGGACGACACCGCCTCAGCAGACTCGGGGACCTCGGCAGGATCGGCCACCGAGGCTGCAGACGCGGACGACGAGGTGCAGGACGCCGAGGACGACACAGACCCCGACGACGTCGACGAGATCGCCACTGACGCCGAGGACCTCGACGACGAAGAAGCGGCGGAGGAGACCGACGCTTCCGGTGACGCCGAGCCTCCGGCGGCCACCGACACCGACGCGATCGACGAAGTACCCATCGACGAGCCCGAATCCGCCGACGACCCCGACGCCGTTGCGGCCGCCGCCACAAGGGCGTCGCACATCGACGACGAGGTGACGCCAGAGCCGCCGCGCCCGCCGGTGCCTGCGCGGCACACCGGGCCCGATACCTGGAGTGAGGTCGTCGGCGCGTCGATCTCGAATTGGACGCGCTCATCGGAGGGCTGGATCAGGTCGCTTCCCATCAACGGGGCGGCCAAGTACCACCTCGAAGGCGCCCTGTGGGCGACGCGGCGCACGTTCTTCAACCAGGCGCCCACGGTGGCGCCCATCCAGATCACCGGCGAACTCGACGGGCCCATCGCCGGCACGGTCGGCGCGGTCGACCCGGACGGCGACCGGCTGATCTACCGGCTCGTCGGGAAACCCACGGAGGGCACCGTCGCACTGAACGCGGACGGCACGTACACCTACACGCCGGGTGCGAGCTTCGACGGTGTCGACAGCTTCCGCGTGGTCGCCGTGGACACGAGCAGGGGCATCAACCTGCTCGATCCGTTCCGGGCGCGGGCCACGGTGAGCACCGGTGTGGTCAACCAGCGCGCCATCACCTTCCACTTCAACTACACCACCGGCGCGGAGCACTGGACCCCCGAACGGCGTGCCGCACTGCAGGACGCCGCGGATGCGGTGCTCGTGTACTTCACCGTCACCAGCCCGGTCACCATCACCTACACCGTGATGGGCGAGAACGACCCCGCGTCGCACACGCTGGCCTGGGCTGACAGCGAGTACGTCAGCGAGAACCCCGGCTTCTGGCGGACGGTCGTGCAGGACAACATCCTGTCCGGCGTGGATGCGAACGGTGCGGCGGCCGACGGCGAGATCGCGTTCAACTTCGGTCACAAGTGGGGTCTGGGCAACAGCGTCGCCGCCGACGAGTACGACTTCGCCTCGACCGCGATCCACGAACTGCTGCACTCGTTCGGGTTCGGTAGCAGCGTGACCAAGCCCGGGGAGAACCAGGGCGACGCGCGGGCGATCTACGACAGCTTCCTGCGCACCGCCGACGGCGACCGGCCGATCACCGCCTCGTTCGAGTGGGATTCGGACTACGACCCGAACCTGCTGGGCCGCAACGGCGGTCTGTACTTCGCCGGGGAGAACGCCGTCACCGCCCACGGTGCGCTGGTGCCGCTGTTCACCCCGGATCCGTGGGCGCCCGGCAGCTCCATGCACCACCTCGACGATTTCACCTTCACCGGCGACAACCAGAAGATCATGAACGCCAGGACGGACAAGGGCCTGGGCATCCGCGTGCTGAGCCCGATGGAGCTGGGGATCCTGCGTGATCTCGGGTTCCGCGTCGACGCGCCGGCGCCGGGCACCCTCGCGCTGGCCTTCATCGGCGTTCTGTTCATCGGCCGGTTGCGCAAGAAGATGACCGCCGCGTCGAACTGACGCCAGGGCCGGGACACGTTCGGCCGCAACATCCTTGGGTGCGCCGCGGGCGCGCGCCTCACATGTATCCACAACACGATGACACGAAGGGTCGATGATGGCGGTGGGGGACAGCACGCGGGCGTCCGCGCGGCGGCGGCAGGCTCGGCGTTCGGAGGGGCTCCCGGTGCGGCGGTGGCTGCAGTTGGGTGCCGCGTCGGCCGGGGTCGGCGTGGGACTGATGGGCTTCGCGCTGCTGGGCCCGACCGCTGTGGCCGGTGCGGAGACCGCGGGGGAGAGCACGCAGTCGTCGAGCGCGGCCGGCGACGATGCGCGCTCCGCCGACAGTGCGGGTACGGGCGGCTCCGGCGCAGCAGAGTCCGGATCGGCTGATGTGGGCGAGCCCGGCACCGACGCCGAGGACAGCGACGACACCGACGCCGCCGGGGGTGTTGACGCCGAGGACGAGGCCGACGATCTCGCCGACGATACCGACGAGGATTCGTCGGAGGTGGCGCACGAGGACACCTCCACCGTCGACGATGAGGACGACGCGGAGGTCGAGGCCGCACCGGCCGCCGACCGGGCCGACACCGATGCCGTGACCGCGGCGTCGACCGCGAACAACGCTGTGGTACCGACCTCGTCGGCCGCTGCGCCGGTGGCTGCGCGACGGGCGACTCCTGACAACTGGAGCGAGTTCGCGGGCGAGGCGATCACGAACTGGACGCGGTCGTCGCAGGGGTGGATCAGGTCGCTGCCCGTCGATGGCGCGGCCAGGTACCACCTGGAGGGTGCGCTGCTGGCCACCCGTCGGACGCTGTTCAACCAGGCACCCACCGTGGCGCCGATTCAGGCCAGCGGCAAGCTCGACGGCCCGATCGCCGGCAGCATCGGCGCCGTTGACCCCGAGGGCGACCGGCTGACGTACGTGATCGTTGCACGCCCTGGTGAGGGCACTCTGCAGCTCAACCGCGACGGCACCTACACCTACACACCCGGCGCGACCTTCGACGGCGTCGACAGCTTCCGCGTCGTCGCGGTCGACAACGGCCTGCACGTCAACCTGCTGGATCCGTTCCGGCCGTGGGGCACTCGCTCCACCTCGTGGATCAATCAGCGCGCCATCACATTCGACTTCGACTACACCACCGGTGCCGAACACTGGACACCCGAGCGTCGGGACGCGCTGCAGGATTCGGCCGACGCGCTGCTGGTGTACTTCACGGTGAAGAACCCGGTCATCCTCACCTACGAGGTGACCGCCATCGACGACCCGGAGTCCAGCATCCTCGCGTCGGCCGGCAGCGGTCTGATCAGCCAGGATCCCGGGTTCTGGCCGACCGTCGTGCAGCATGAGGTCATCACCGGCATCGATGCGAACGGTGCGGCCGCCGACGGGGAGATCGAGTGGAACTTCGGTGCGGCCTGGGGGCTCGGCGACACCGTCGGCCCCGACGAGTTCGACTTCCAGTCGACGGCCATGCACGAGCTCATGCACTCGTTCGGCTTCCTGTCCTACCTCGACGCGCCCGGCGAGAACGACGGCGACACGTGGGCGCTGTACGACCGCTTCATCCGCACCTCTGACGGTCGTCGCCCGATCGACGGCGGCTACGAGTGGGATACGCGATACGACCCGAACCTCATCGGCACCGACGGCGGCCTGTACTTCGCCGGGCGCAAGGCCGTCGCCGGCTACGACGGCGCCCTGGTGCCGATCTTCACCCCTGACCCCTGGTCGGAAGGCAGCTCGGGCAGCCACCTCGACGACTTCACCTTCACCGGTGACAACCAGCTGATGATGAACGCCCGGACCGACACCGGCCTGGGTATCCGGGTGCTGAGTCCCATGGAGATCGGCATCCTGCGTGACCTCGGCTACCAGGTGAACGCCCCGGCGCCGGCGACGTTGGCGCTCGGCCTCATCGGGTTCCTGTTCGTCGGTCGCCTGCGCAAGAAGATGGCCTCCACGCGGGACTGACCGTCAGAGGTCGCCGGGGTCCGGTCGCGCGATCGACCTCGGCGTGAGGTCCAGGCTGCGGACGTGTCGGGCGATGTCACCCATCGGCGCCACCCACACGTCCGCACAGGACACGACGTGCGCGATCAATTCCTCGAGCACCGCGGCGCGGGAGGGGCGGCCGGAGAGGAAGGGGTGGTTGGTGAGCACGAAACACCCGCCGACCGCCCGTAATCCCTCGAACTCCAGCCGCCACAACTCGGCCACCTTGCGCGGGCTCTCGATCAGACCGGAGCCGGAGAAGTCGGGGATGTAGCAGTACTGCTCCCAGTCGTCGAGCGCCCACTGCACCGGGATCTCGACCAGTCGGCGGTCGCCGTCGACGGCCAGCTCGTAGGGATGGTCGGCGTCCATCAGGCTGCTGTCGAAGAGGAAGCCGCGGTCGGCCAGCAGGCCGGGGGAGTGCCAGTTCAGCTCCCACATCGGCGCCCGGTAGCCGACCGGCCGGAAACCGGTGACCCGCTCGAGGACGTCGCCCGCGCGATCCAGGATGGCGGCCTCCTCGGCCGCGCTCATTCCGGTCATCACCTCGTGCAGGTACCCGTGGTGGGCCACCTCGTGCCCGCCGTCGACGATCGCGCGGACCACGTCCGGATAGCGGTGGGCGGTGTAGCCGGGTACGAAAAACGTCGACCGGACGTCGTTGCGGCGCAACACGTCGAGGATGCGCGGTACTCCGGTCAGGGGGCCGTAGGCCTGGTGCGACATGACCGACATGCGGTCGGCGTGGGCGATGTCGACACCCAGTACGGCTGATTCGGCGTCCACGTCGAACGTGAACGATGCCGCCGCCCGCTTACCGTCGGGCCATCGCACGGGTGCGGCCGGCGTCGTCACCGCGCGCTCTGCCTGGCGAACAGCGAGACGAATTCATACGCCAGGTTCGCCGCGGCGACGCCGGTGATCTCGGCGTGGTCGTAGGCCGGGGACACCTCCACGATGTCGGCGCCGACCAGGTTGAGACCGTCGAAACCCCGGAGGATCTCGAGCAGTTCGCGGCTGGTCATACCGCCCGCCTCGGGTGTTCCGGTGGCCGGCGCGTGGGCGGGATCGAGGACGTCGACGTCGATCGACACGTACAGCGGCGCGTCCCCGATGGTGCGGCGCAGCGCGTCGACGACGTCGTCGATCGGACGCCGCACGAACTCGCGGCAGTGCACGATGTGGAAGCCGAGGTCCGCGTCCGACGACAGGTCGTCCCGCGAGTACAGCGAACCGCGGATCCCGACGTGGGCGCTGTGGCCGTGGATGAACAACCCCTCCTCGGCCGCGCGGCGGAACGGTGTGCCGTGGGTCAGCGGTGCGTCGAAGTAGGTGTCCCAGGTGTCGAGGTGGGCGTCGAAGTGCACCAGCGCGACCGGGCCGTGTACGCGGTTCATCGCCTTGAGCATCGGATAGGCGATCGTGTGATCCCCGCCAAGGGCAACGATTCTCGCGCCGTCGCTGATCAACGCGTGGGCGTCCCGGTCGATGGCCGCCACCGCGGCGGCGATGTCGAACGGGTTGACCGCGAGATCGCCCGCATCGACCACCTGCCGGTCGGCGAACGGTGCGACGTCGAGTGCGGGGTTGTAGGGCCGCAGCAGCCGGGAGGACTGCCTGATGTGGGACGGGCCGAATCGGGCGCCCGGCCGGTAGGTGACGCCGCTGTCGAAGGGGACGCCGACCACGGCGACGTCGTAGGAGGGGACGTCCTCGAGGCGCGGCAGGCGGGCGAAGGTGGTGTGGCCGGCGAAGCGGGGCACGACCAGGCCGTCGACCTGCCCGACCGGCGCTCCGTCGCCGCCGGTGTGGTGGTTCAGACTCGGCATCGGGTGGATCCTCCGTTGATCTGGATGGTCTGGCCGACGAACGCCCCGACGTCGGTGCGGGCGAGCAGCGCCACCGCCGCGGCGATCTCCTCCGGCCGACCGATGCGCCCGGCGGGGATGTCCGCGGCGTACCGACTGTGCATGTCGGGCAGGGCGATTCCCGCATCGGCGGCGTCCACCTCGAGCTGCGGGGTGTCGATGACGCCCGGCGCCACGGCGTTGACGGTGATGTTCTCGGACGCGAGTTCGCGGCCCAGCGATTTGGTCAGCGCGATCAGCCCCGCCTTCGAACTGGCATAGGCGGTGGCGCGCGGCCAGCCGATGACGCCCCACTCGGAGGTGATGATCACGATGTTGCCGCCGCCGCGGCGGCGCATGCCGGGCAGCGCCGCCTGGATCGTGGCGAAGGTCCCGGTGAGGTTGGTGTCGACGATCCGCCACCAGTCGTCCTCGGCGTGCTCCGTCAACGCCCCCATGCTCATGTAGGCGGCGTTGCACACCAGCACATCGAGATCGCCTTCGGTCTCGGCGATCCGGGTGACGGCGGCGGTGATCGCCGACGGGTCGGCCATGTCGGCGGGGGCGGGGAATCCGTCGGTGGCGTCGACCACCTCACGCATGGCCGCAGTCTCGGCGCGACCGTTGATCCCGACGCGTGCGCCGTCGGCGGCCAGGCGTTCGGCGATGGCCCGGCCGATGCCCTGAGTGGCGCCGGTCACCAGCGCGAGGCGGCCCTGCTGGTGTCCCATCAGATCACCGCTCCACTGTTGGGGGACAGCACTTCTCCGATGCAGAAGCCGCCGTCGTCGAGCAGGAAGGCCACGGTGCGCGCGATCTCGTCGGGCCGGCACAACCGCCCGGCGGGCAGCGTGGCGAGGTACTCGGGCTCGCGCCACGGGGAGTCCGGGCTCAACAGCGGGGTGTCGGTGGGTCCGGGCGCCACCGCGTTGACCCGTACGCCGTCGCCGGCCACCTCGGCGGCGAGGCTCCGCACGAATCCGATGATGCAGCCCTTGGCGGCGGCGTAGTGCGCCTCGCAGTCCCCGCCGCCGACGCCGAGCTCCGAGGCGATGGCCACGATGCTGCCGGAGCGGCGTTCGCGCATTCCGGGCAGCACGGCGTGCGCGCAGTTGCGCAGTCCGCCGAGGTGCACCCGCAGCATCCGCTGCCAGGCGTCGCCGGTGATGTCCGAGACGGCGGCCTGGGCGTAGTGCCCGGCGGCGGTCACCAGCGCGTCGATCGGGCCGACCTCGCGCTGCACGGTATGCACCGCCTGCGCGATGGCGGCGGAGTCGGAGACGTCGGCGGTGACACAGGAGGTGAGGTGGCGCCTGGAATCGGTGGCCGGATTCAGGTCGAGACCCGCCACGGTCCAGCCGTCGTCGGACAGGGCCGCGGCGATCGCCGCACCGATACCCGACGCGGCGCCGGTGACCAGGACGACTCCGCTCACCCGGCGTCCTTCCCGAGGCCGGACGAAAGCCGTTCGCCCACAGGCTCGGTGATCCGGTTGCGCTGCCGCAGATAGAGCACCACGCCGAGCAGGCCGAGCGCCACCGTGGTCAGGACCATGCTCCAGTTGATGTACCACGGCTGGTCCGGTTGGGTCCGCGGCCACGCCACGTTGACCGTCTGGGCGATGATCCACACCGCCGCGAAGTAGGTGACCGGCGCACCCCAGCGCCCGAGGGTGAAGGGGCCGGGCGTCCACCGGCCGGTGAGGCGCGCGATCGCGGCGCCCACCACCGGGATGCCGAACGCGATGTAGAAGCCGATCGTCGTGAAGTTCACCAGGATCGCGAACAGACTGGATCCGGCGATCAGGACCAGCGCCCCGGCGACCACGGCGGTCAGGCCGACGGCGTTGATCGGCATGCGCTCGCGTCCGGCGAGCCGGCCGAGGAAGCCGGCCGCGGGCAGTCCGTGGTCGCGCGCCGCGCCCCAGATGCACCGGGATACCGCGGCCTGCACCGCCAGGAAGCTGGAGATGAAGCCGATCACGAACATGATCAGCAGCGGTTTGGCGATGCCCGCGCCGAAATGGGTGAGCAGCGTGCCGGCCACCGGGTCGTCGCTCTGCGTGGTGAGCACCTCGTCGATGTTCGGGATGGCGAGGATCAGCGCCGCGCTGGAGAACATGACGATCAGGCCGACGCTCAGCAGCCCGAGGATGATCGCCTTGGGCACATTGCGTTCCGGCTCCTCGACCTCCTCGGCGATGGAGCCGGCCGACTCGAAGCCGACGAACGCCCATCCGGTGTAGGCGATCGCGAGCAGCATCGGCCCGGCGGCCCAGGTGCTGGCGTCGGGCAGCCCTTCGAACAGCGTCGAGAACGGATTCTCCCGGTAGAAGAGCAGCAGCACGATGCCCAGTCCGACGGACCCGACGATCTCGCAGGTGATGCTGGCGACGATCATGATCTTGAGGAACTGCCTGCCGATCATGTTGGTGGCGGTACCGACCGCGATGATGCCCAGCGCCAGCGCCGCGGTGGTCCACCGGCCGGCGTCGTCGACGCCGAAGACCTCGAGCAGGAATCCGGCCGCGGCATAGGCCAGGGTCGACAGCGCGATCGTCAGGCCCCACATGTACGCCCACGCGGCGGTCCAGCCCCACGTCGTACTGCGCACGTGGCGGGCCCACTGGTAGACGCTGCCCGCGTACGGCCAGCGCGAGGACAGCTCGCCGAACACCGCGGCGACCGCGAGCTGGCCGATCAGCACGATCGGGAACGCCCAGAAGAACCGCGGGCCGGCCGCGAACAGCCCCAGGGTGAAGATCGTGTACAGCGCGACGATCGGCGACACGTCGGCGAAGGCAAGGGACAGGGCGGACCGGAAGCTGAAGCCGCGGTTCAGGCGCGGCAGCGGGCCGCCGTCATGCGCGGCGCTCGCGGCGGGGTGAAGGTCCATCGGGCGCTCCTCGTGCACAGCTGGTGTGAGGCTCACTATGGCGGTGTGACCGCGACCACCGGAATACTGGATTCGTATGAACACATAGCGATGAGTTAGACGATCGTCGTAACCGAGGGGAGCACGCCGGGTGGCACTGACCATCGACGAGCTGGTCGACGTGGCGCACCTGCGGCTGCGGGTGCACGCCGGGGCACTCGGCCTGCGGGAGGTGGTCACCTGGGCGCAGGCGTCCGATCTCGCTCAACCGTGGGAGTGGACGACCGGCGGTGAGCTGCTCATGAAGAACGGGCGAACGCTGCCGCCCACCGCCGCCGGTCAGGTCGCGCTGTTGCGGGGGCTGGCCGAGCACGGCATCGCCGGGCTGGTCATCGGGATGGATCCCGAGACCCCGACGCTGCACCGGGACACCATCGCGGTCGCCGATGCGCTTCCCCTGCCGGTGCTCTCGGCGCCGTACTCGATTCCGTTCGCCGCGATCGGCCGGGCCGTCGCCGACGCCAGCAAGGCCGAGGAGGGCCGGCGGCTGGCCCTGATGGAGCGGGTGTACACGACGATCCGCCGCTCGGTGGCCAAGCCCGCGCGCGGTGATGTGATGCGTCAGCTCGGCCGCGACCTGGCGTGTCGCCTCGCGGTCGTGGACGCCGAGTCGGGTGACCCGGTGCTCGACGGGGCGGACCCGCTGCCTGCCGATCTCCATGCGGCGGTGGCGGACGAGGTGAAACGCCGCGGCGGCGCCCTGCCCGGCGTGATCCACCTCGAGGTGTCGGGCGACCGCGCGCAGGTCGTCGAGGTGCCCGATGAGGAGCCGACGGTCCTGGTGACCTACGGGTTCCGGGCCGCCCCGCCGGACATCGTGCTGATCCAGCACATCGCCACCGCGGCCGCGGTGCTGCTGGCCCACCAGGGAATCCGGCGCGAACACCAGCGCCGCGTCGGCGCCGAACTGCTGGCGCACCTGATCGATCACCGACTCGACGACGCCGACGCTCACCGGCAGTTGGCGGAGCGTGGTCTGCTGCCGCAGCGCTGTGTCCTGCTGGCGGCCGAGGGTGGGAGCCCACCGGGGGAGCGGTACGTGCACCTGAGCCTGGACCGGCGCCACATTCCCAACCTGCTGCTGCGGCGGGCCGGCCTGTTGTATGCGCTCGTCCCCGCCGACGGCGACGCGGCCGGTGTCATCCAGCGCCGTCTGGGTCCCGGAGCAGTGATCGGCATCAGCGATGCCCTGCAGTCGCCCGACCGTGCGCCCGCCGCGCTGCGCGAAGCCGTGTGGGCGGTGCGCGATGCGGTGAACGCGCCGGACGGGATGAGCGACTACGCGAACGCCAAGGTGTTCTCGGTGTTGCGCGACGCCGACGAGGCGCAATTGCTCGTCGATCGACTTCTCGGCCCGCTGCTGCGCTACGACGCCGAACACGGCACCGACCTGGTCGACACACTCGACGTGTTCCTGCGCTGCGGCCGATCGTGGCAGCAGGCGGCGGCGCTGGTCGGAATCCACCGGCAGACCGTGGTCTACCGGATCCGCCGCGTGGAACAGATCACCGGGCGGGATCTCACCGCCACCGGGCACATCGCCGAACTGTGGATGGCACTGCGGGCCCGCGACCTGGTGGTCGACCGGCGGGCGTAGTTCCGGCGGTCGCGTGTTTGCCTTTTTGGCAACAGTCATTGCTGCCTCGGTGGCGGTGTCGGCATCGTCGTGGCGAGGAGGTGCCACCATGGGCGGCGAACCGGACGCTGATCGACGCGTTGTGGCTGGCCGGGCACGGCGGCGCCGGCGTGACGCTGCGGTCGGCGGTGGTGCGGGCCCGGCGGCGTTAGCGCGTCGTGAGCACCCCGCGCAGGATGTCGACGAGCGCCTGCGGCTGGTCGCCCTGCACGGAATGCCCGGCGTCCGGAACGACGTGCGTCGCACGGAAACCCGGTGCGCCGTTGGCGAATTCCGCCGCGTCCTCGTCGTTGACGAAGAACGACTTCGCGCCCCGCACCAGCGTGGTCGGCATCGTGATCGCGGCGACGTCGTCCCACAGCCCCTCGAAGCCGTCACCCTTGCGGAACGAGTCGTAGCGCCAGGTCCACGTCCCGTCGTCGAGCCGCTTGGAATTGTGGAACACGCCGCGCCGCAACGACGCCCGGTCGCGGTGCGGTGAGGCGGCGACGGTCACGTCGAGCATCGCCTCGAACGACGGGAACGACCGGTCGCCGCGCACCAGCGCCACCGCGCCGAGTTGTGCCTTGGTCATCTCCTCGTGGCGTTCGGGCGCCGACGGCGTCACGTCGACGAGCACCAGCTCGGGCACCAGCGCCGGTTCGGTGGCCGCGATCCGCAGCGCGGTGAGCCCGCCCAGCGACATCCCGACCATCAGCCGGGGCGCCGGCGCCCACTCGCGCAGCACCGGGCGCAGCGTCTCGGCGTTCAGCTTGGGTCCGTAGTCACCGTCCTCGCGCCACGCCGACCGGCCGTGGCCGGGCAGGTCGACCGCCAGCGCGGGCAGGCCGAGCCCGAGAATCACGGTGTCCCACGTGTGGGCGTTCTGCCCGCCGCCGTGCAGGAACACGACCTGCGGCGCCTCGTGCCCCCACTTCAGCGCGCTGACCGGCCCCGCGTCGATGCGGGTGACCGGCGGGATGTCGGTGACCCCGATCTGGTCGGCGTTCTCACCCAGCAGCGCGAACTCGTCGAGGCCGAGCAACTCGTCGTCGGAGATCACGACCTCTTTATACGACGAGACTGCGGTGAGATCGCGGATTCGTGGTGAATCGCGATCTCACCGCAGTCTCGACGAACTGGGGGTCAGCCCTCGATGAAGGTCTCGAGCTGCGTGCGCGCGACGTCGTCGGGCAGCTGCTGCGGCGGGCTCTTCATCAGGTAGGCCGACGCGGCGACGACGGGGCCCCCGATGCCGCGGTCCTTGGCGATCTTCGCCGCGCGGACCGCGTCGATGATCACACCGGCCGAGTTGGGCGAATCCCACACCTCGAGCTTGTACTCCAGGTTCAGCGGCACGTCGCCGAAGGCGCGGCCTTCCAGGCGCACGTAGGCCCACTTGCGGTCGTCGAGCCAGCCGACGTGGTCGGACGGGCCGATGTGGACGTCCTTGGTGTTGAACTCGCGCTGCAGGTTCGACGTGACGGCCTGGGTCTTGGAGATCTTCTTCGACTCCAGGCGCGACCGCTCGAGCATGTTGAGGAAGTCCATGTTGCCGCCCACGTTGAGCTGCATGGTGCGGTCGAGCTGCACGCCGCGGTCCTCGAACAGCTTGGCCATCACGCGGTGGGTGATGGTGGCGCCGACCTGGCTCTTGATGTCGTCGCCGACGATCGGCACACCCGCGTCGGTGAACTTCTTGGCCCACACCGGGTCGCTGGCGATGAACACCGGCAGCGCGTTGACGAACGCCACGCCCGCGTCGATCGCGCACTGGGCGTAGAACTTGTCGGCCTCCTCGGAGCCCACCGGCAGGTAGGACACCAGCACGTCGACGTTCGCGTCCTTGAGCGCCTTGACCACGTCGACGGCGTCGACGTCGGACACCTCGATGGTGTCGGCGTAGTACTTGCCGATGCCGTCGAGGGTCGGGCCGCGCTGCACGATCACATCGCTGGGCGGCACGTCGGCGATCTTGATGGTGTTGTTCTCCGACGCGAAGATCGCCTCGGACAGGTCGAAGCCGACCTTCTTGGCGTCGACGTCGAACGCGGCGACGAACTTGACGTCGCGGACGTGGTACGGCCCGAAGCGCACATGCATCAGACCGGGCACGGTCGCGTTCTCATCGGCGTCCTTGTAGTACTGCACGCCCTGTACAAGCGAGGACGCGCAGTTGCCGACGCCGACAATGGCGACCCGGATCTCTCCTGCGTGCTCAGTCATGGACGATCTCCCTCTCCTACTGGAATTCCCTCGTGCTCGGCCTTGGTCGCTTCGGTCGAGGCTGTCTTCACGTGTTGTCCGGGCTCTGGCCCAGACGTTCGGCAGCGATCAGCTCGTTGAGCCATTTCACTTCTCGTTCGCTGGACTCCAACCCCAGCTGGTGCAGTTGCCGGGTGTATCGGTCGAACGAACTGCTGGCCCGCGCCACTGCTTCACGCAGACCTTCGCGACGTTCCTCCACCTGACGACGGCGGCCCTCCAGGATCCGCATCCTGGCCTCGGCCGGTGTGCGGTTGAAGAACGCGAGGTGCACACCGAACCCGTCGTCGGAGTAGTTCTGCGGACCGGTGTCGGCCACCAACTCGGCGAACCGCTGTTTACCGGCGTCGGTGAGCTGGTAGACCCGCCGCGCGCGGCGACGGGTCGGCGTGCCCGCCGGGGCGGCGTCTTCGACGATCAGCCCGTCGGCCTGCATCCGCCGCAGGGCCGGGTAGAGCGAACCGTAGGAGAACGCCCGGAAAGCACCGAGCAGACCGGTCAGGCGCTTGCGCAGTTCGTAGCCGTGCATCGGCGATTCGAGCAGGAGTCCCAGCACGGCGAGTTCCAGCACCGGGCTCACCTCCTCTTGTCGACTCTGCGCGGCCGCTACGACGTCGCGACACCTCGGCTCACTGTATCGCGCCGATATATTCGGCGCTACACCTGTTCACCCTCCGTTTCCGCGACGGTGCATGTCTGTACCCCGACACGCCGCACAATGCGCGCACTCCGCGCACGCTCGCGCCCGGCCCAGCGGGCGGAAGATGTCGAGGGGTCAGCCCGGGTAGTTGATGCGCTTGACCGCGCCGTCCGGCGCCAGGTCGATGTAGCCGCTGCCGAACTCGCTGGTCACGTAGATCATGATGTTGACCGCGTCGGGGGTGAGCGGATCCTGCGACGGGCTGATGTCCACCCAGGTGTCGTCGACGTCGGCGCGGTTGATGTTCAGCGTCTCGGGAGCGCCGCGCAGGATGCCGAGGATGGCCTCGAAGTCGAACCTCGACAGGTCGACGATGCGGTCATCGTCGTCGAGTGTGCTGGTCGAGTTCGGGTCGCCCCAGCCGCCGCGGTAGTCGTACATGACCTTGCGCCGGTCGTCCTGGGGGTCGGGCCGGTAGACGGTCGCGTAGTCGGAGCGGATGTGCATCTCGTAGCCGGTGGTGTCCCCGAACTTTTTGCGCATCTGCTCGAAGAGCCCGTTGAAGCCGCCGAGGGACTGCAGCTCACGCGGCGGGGTGAGGACGCGGGCCGGGATGTTGTCGGCCTTCGCGCCCGGGTCGGTCTGGAAGTTCAGCGGCGACGGCGTGTTGCCGTACAGGCCCCAGCCGATGCAGATGCCGAGCACCACCAGCACCCCGGCCACCGCCACCCGCAGACCCCAACCGTTGGGCGCGCCGGTGCGGGCGGGCCGCGGCTTGCTCAGCTCGGGCAGCTGGACGGGCGCGTTGGCGACCTGCAGGTCCGACACCAGCGCCTGCAGCTCGCCCAGCGTCGCGGCGTGCGTGGCGGCCTTGACCCGTTCGCCGTGCTCGGTCATCGACAGCTGACCTTCGGCCAGGGCGGTGTCGAGCACCTTGCAGACGTCGTTGCGATCGCTGTCCTTGGCGCGGGTTCCCGACGTCCGGCGCCCGGAGCTGCTCACTGCCACGGCCAGATCGTAAGAGGTGATGGCCTAACACCGCAGACCAGATGTGGAAACTGCCCACCTGTGCGGCGTCTGACACTCGACCGCCACGGGGCCGACGTACTCTGGTCAGCGTGCGATTGCAGAGACAGGTGGTGGACTACGCGCTTCGGCGCCGGTCCCTGCTGGCCGAGGTCTACTCGGGACGCACCGGCGTCTCGGAGGTCTGCGACGCCAACCCCTACCTGCTGCGCGCCGCGAAGTTCCACGGCAAGCCCAGTTCGGTGATGTGCCCGATCTGCCGTAAGGAACAGCTCACGCTCGTGTCGTGGGTGTTCGGCGATCACCTGGGCCCGGTGTCCGGGTCGGCGCGGACGGCGGAGGAGCTGGTTCTGCTCGCCACCAAGTTCGACGAGTTCTCCGTACATGTGGTGGAGGTATGCCGGACCTGCGAATGGAATCACCTGGTCAAGTCCTACGTGCTCGGCGCGGCGCGGCCCCCGAAGGCCCCGCGCGGTACCCGACCGGCGCGCAAGAACGCGCGCACGGCCAGTGAATAGCGAAGGGCGCCACGGATGGTCGGCCGGCGATGCTCCCAGGGGGCGTCCGGCTGACGGTGCGGGCGCGCCACGACCGAACGCCGACCGCGGGCCCCGGCACGCCGACCGAGGCCGCGCACCGCGGCCCGGCGACGGACCGCCGCGCCCCACCGGCGGGCCCAACCGCCCGCCGCAGCAGCCCGAGCGGCGACCCCGTCCACCCCAGGCGCCCGACGACCGTCGCACCGCGATCCTCCCGCCGGTGCGCGCCGAGCAGCCCGCGCACCTGCGCGATCCGATCGACGTGGTCAAGGCGGCGCTGGACGGCACGCCCCCGCAGAAGCCGCCGCGCGGTGGACGCAGGGACGGTGGCGACGGCGACGGCCGCAACTGGCGTCAGCGCATCAACTGGAAGTGGGTCAAGCGCGGATCGCTGGTCGCCGCGGCGCTGCTGATCCTGCTGCCGTTGCTCACGTTCGGGATGGCGTACATGATCGTCGACGTCCCGCAGCCCGGCGACATCCGCACCAACCAGGTGTCGACGATCCTGGCCAGCGACGGCAGCGAGATCGCCAAGATCGTGCCGCCCGAGGGCAACCGCGTCGACGTCAACATCGACCAGATCCCGGTGCACGTCCGTGACGCGGTGATGGCCGCCGAGGACCGTGACTTCTACTCCAACCCGGGCTTCTCGTTCACCGGGTTCGCCCGCGCGATCGCCAACAACCTGTCCGGTGAGGATCTGCAGGGCGGGTCCACGATCACCCAGCAGTACGTGAAGAATGCGCTGGTCGGGTCGGAGCGCTCCGGGCTCGGCGGCATCACCCGTAAGGCCAAGGAACTGGTCATCTCGACGAAGATGGCCGGTGAGTGGTCCAAGGACCAGGTGCTGCAGTCCTACCTCAACATCATCTACTTCGGCCGCGGCGCCTACGGCGTCGCCGCCGCCTCGAAGGCGTACTTCAACAAGCCGGTCGAACAGCTGACCGTCGCCGAGGGCGCGCTGCTGGCCGCGCTGATCCAGCGCCCGTCCGCGCTCGACCCGGCCGTCGATCCGCAGGGCGCCGCCGAGCGCTGGAACTGGGTGCTCGACGGCATGGTGGAGATCGGTGCGCTGTCGGAGGCCGATCGGACGGCGCAGGTGTTCCCGCCGACGGTGCCGCCGGACCTGGCGCAGGACCAGAACCAGACCACGGGGCCCAACGGGCTGATCGAACGCCAGGTGCAGCGCGAGTTGCTCGAGCTGTTCAACATCAGCGAGCAACAGCTCAACACCGAGGGCCTGCAGATCACCACGACCATCGACCCGCAGGCCCAGCGCGCCGCCGAGGAGGCGGTCGCCGAGTACATGGAGGGGCAGAACCCCGACATGCGCACCGCGGTGGTGTCGATCGACCCGCGCACCGGCGGGGTGAAGGCCTACTACGGCGGTTCGGACGCCAACGGCTTCGACTTCGCGCAGGCCGGCCTGCCGACCGGGTCGTCGTTCAAGGTGTTCGCGCTCGTCGCGGCGCTGCAGCAGGGCATCGGCCTGGGCTACCAGGTCGACAGCTCGCCGCTGGACGTCAACGGCATCGAGATCAGCAACGTCGAGGGCAACAGCTGCGGTACCTGCAACATCGCCGAGGCGTTGAAGCGGTCCCTGAACACCAGTTACTACCGGCTGATGCTCGACCTGAAGAACGGTCCGCAGGACGTCGCCGACGCTGCGCATCAGGCCGGCATCCCGGAGAGCTTCCCCGGCGTCGAGCACACGCTGTCCGAGGACGGTAAGGGCGGACCGCCGAACAACGGCATCGTGCTCGGCCAGTACCAGTCCCGGGTGATCGACATGGCGTCGGCGTACGCGACGCTGGCCGCGTCGGGCGTCTACCACAAGCCGCACTTCGTGCAGAAGGTCGTCAACTCCCAGGGCGAGGTGCTGTTCGACGCCTCGCAGGAGGACAACAGCGGCGAACAGCGCATCGACAAGGCGGTGGCCGACAACGTCACCAGCGCGATGCAGCCGATCGCCGCGTACTCCAACGGGCATGCGCTGGCCGGCGGTCGGCCGTCGGCGGCCAAGACCGGCACCAACCAGCTCGGCGACACCGGGGACAACCGGGACGCCTGGATGGTCGGCTTCACCCCGTCGCTGTCGACGGCGGTGTGGGTCGGCACCACCGACGGGGCGCAGCCGCTGGAGAACCAGTGGGGTTCGCCGGTGTACGGGTCGGGGCTGCCGTCGGACATCTGGAAGGCCACGATGGACGGCGCGCTGGAGGGCACCGAAGAGGAGTCGTTCCCCAAGCCCGAGGAGATCGGCGGCTATGCCGGGGTGCCGCAGGCGCCGCCGCGGCAGACCTATACGTCGACCCTGGTGCCGACGCCGTCGTCGACGGTGATCCAGCCGAGCCTCGAGGTGGCGCCGGGCATCACGATCCCGCTCGGCCCGCCGACCACGGTGCCCGTCGGAGTACGCGGCGATCGGCTGCATCGCGCTGGTGACGTTGTCGGCCACCGCCTTGTCGATGCGCTGTTCGCCGCTGTTGTCCTCCTGCGAGGCGTCGAACAGCACC